>JAZNZY010000022.1:0-76447 GCA_045595165.1 Eubacteriales bacterium | reverse complement strand
TGCCTTGTCGAAATCGTAATCGGACTGATGCTGCCATGTGCCGTTTTCGCCGGATACGTTGGTCCAGCCGTTCTTTGCCCAGCCGGTATCGGTAAGGTCGCCGTCTACGGTGATCTCTTCCTTGATAACGGGAACAGAAGCTTCGCCGGGAACGATAAGGTTAAGCTTGGTGATGTTAACTACACAATCCTTACCGCTTGCGAAGATGTGAAGTCCGGTGAAGGAAATTTCAGATTCGGTGATGGGGTTCTTGCCTGCATAAGCGTGATCGCCGTCATAAATGCAGTAAGCAAGTTCAGAAACGGGGAGCTTATAGGAGATGGTGCTGCCTGCGGGAGCATCTCCGCCGCCGTCGGGAGTTATATCGGTATCAAAGTGCTGGAGGTAGATATCGTCGGTTTCTACTGCGCCTGCATCGTCAACGGGACCGAGGAGACGGATAGAAGTTCCGTTACCGCCGGTTACGGTTGCTTCGATCTCGAGATAAGTCTTAGCTACGTCGATAGTAACGGGAGCGTCAAACTTCATGGTGATGCTGGGCCACATAGTGCCGAGGCACTTGATTTCAACACCGGTTTCCTTCCAATCGTAAGAGATATCGTTTGCTTCACAATTGGTTTCGGTTATAGTGCCGGGCTGAGCGAGAAGGTTGATAACCTTATCTTCTACAACTGCAGAAGCTTCGGTGCCGTAAACTTCAACTTCGTTAACAAAGCCGAATACGCCGTTGATCTCCATTTCAAACTTAACGAACTGAGCCTTGCCGGAAACAGCAACCTCTGCAGTAAAGTTGGAACCTGCTTCAAGAGTGGGAACTGTTGCGGACTTTGCGTCGCTCCAATTTTCACCGTCTGCAGAAAGATAAACATTGATAGCCTTGGGACCGAGAATACCGGAAGCGCCCTTGTTATCATAGCAGTTTGCTTTAACGGAAGTGATGTCATAGAGACCTTCAAGGTCAATTATAACATAACCAACATGATCGGGTGCGTTGATAACAGACTGGTCTTCGCCGTTGCAGTAGAAGGTGAACC
Source organism: Eubacteriales bacterium (assembly GCA_045595165.1). GTDB lineage: Bacteria > Bacillota > Clostridia > Oscillospirales > CAG-382 > SFLA01. Next base: position 75,413 of record JAZNZY010000022.1, on the reverse strand, counting down.
AGTTGCCGTCATAGGTAAGGTTTGGCTGTGCTGCGCCATCGGTAAGAGAAGCGGTGTACTGCGCATAGGTAGTTCCGCAACCGGAGATGGTGTATTCTTTGTTGAGTGCTACGTTGGTTGCTTCTGCAGAAGCAGAAATTACAAACGTTGCAAACAAGGAAAGAACCATGCACATGGTAAGCACAAGAGATAATGCTTTTTTCATTTGTTTTTTCTCCTTTTTGAATTATTTTCTCCCCCATTTGGCAGGAGATAAATTTAGTTATACATTATAATAACACGCGTTTGTCATTTTGTCAAGAAAATGACACAGATTTTTAATCTTTTATTGCAAAATTAACAGTTTCACCCAAAAGCGCACTTGCTTTGGAAAAATGTCTGCATCCGAAGAAGCCGTTATAAGCGGAAAGGGGGCTGGGGTGCGCCGCCGTAAGCACGTGGTGTTGAGGCGCTGTGACCAGTCTTCCCTTCTCTTTTGCATAATTTCCCCAGAGCATAAAAACAATAGGTTTTTCGCGGCGGTTGAGAACGGATATAACACGGTCGGTAAATATCTCCCAACCCTTGCCGCGATGACTTCCGGGGGCACCGCCACGAACGGTAAGCACGCTGTTGAGAAGCAGCACGCCGTTATCCGCCCAATCGTAAAGGCAGCCATGGGAAGGGGGAATAAAACCGATGTCATCGCTCAATTCCTTGTATATGTTTTTAAGTGACGGAGGGATATCCACTCCCTTTTGCACGGAAAAACACAGCCCGTGGGCTTGTCCCGGTCCGTGGTACGGGTCCTGCCCGATAATGACCACCTTTACGTCGCTGTACGCAGTACGCTTAAGCGCATTGAAAATATCGTTCATCGGCGGATACACGGGGTAGTTCTTACCTATATATTCGGATTTCAAAAACTCTCTTAATTTAAGATAATATTCTTTCTCAAATTCGCCTGCAAGGACATCATCCCAATCGTTGCCGAAATGCACCATAACAAAACACCTCCGTTGCATTGATTATAACAAATGCGCAAAAGCTTTTCAATATATTTTTGTATTGACTTTTGGTGGGATGCGTTATAAAATAATTGTATAAATGTTTAGAAACGGAAAGAGGTGGAAAAGATGGATTCGGGCAGTAACGGCAGTTTGGGAAAAGGAGACCGAAGAGTCTTTTCCGCGTTTTTATTTAATATAAATATGTAACACGGGAGGCTTTCCCCAAAAACCGCACTCCGAAAAATTCATTTTGGGAGGTATGGTAAAATGGAAGAGAACGTAACCCGCGCACTCTTCGAAAAAGAAGAGATCGAAGCCCTGCTTGAGGAAAAACGTTACCGCGAAATAAAGGAGCTTTTTTCCGAAGCACAGCCACAGGATATCGCATACGCCATAGACGGTATGAGCGATAAAGAAACGGTGCTTGTATATCGGTTGCTTCCGAAGGAAACGGCGGCAGAGGTATTCGTTGAAATGGATACCGACCAGCAGGAAGCGCTGATACAAAGCTTTTCGGACGCAGAGCTGGGAGAAATCATAAGCGAGCTTTACACCGATGACGTTGTGGATATTATTGAAGAAATGCCCGCAAACGTGGTAAAGCGTATTCTCCGCAATACGGACAGCGAAACGAGGCGTACCATAAACGAGCTGCTCAAGTATCCCGAAGAAAGCGCCGGCAGTATTATGACAACCGAATACGTAAGGTTTGAAGCAGACTTTACGGTAGGCGAAGCGCTTACCCGTATTCGCAGAACGGGTGTGGACAAGGAAACTATTTACACCTGCTACGTAACCGACGAAAACAAAAAGCTGATAGGCTTTGTTACCGCAAAAGCCTTGTTACTGGCGGAAACAGAAGATCTGATCGGCGACATTATGGAAACCAACGTCATATTCGTTCACGCCAATGACGATAAAGAAAAAGCGTCCAACGAAATGATAAAATACGATATTCTTGCCCTTCCCGTAACGGACAGCGAGGAAAGACTTATCGGTATCATCACCATTGATGACGCGGTAGACGTTTTGCAGGAAGAAGCTACCGAGGATATTGAAAAGATGACGGCTATGCTGCCATCCGACAAGCCTTATCTCAAAACCGGCGTATGGGAAATATGGAAAAAGCGTATTCCCTGGCTTATACTGCTTATGATATCCGCCACATTTACAGGGCAGATAATAACTGCATTTGAGGAAGATCTGGCGGCGTTGGGAGTTGTGGCACTTACCGCATTCATCCCCATGCTTATGGGCACGGGAGGTAACGCAGGAGGTCAGTCTTCGGTAACAGTAATACGCGGACTTGCTATGGGAGAACTGGAATTATCCGATATAATTCGGATCATCTGGAAGGAAACGAGGGTTTCCGTGCTGTGCGCGATAACTCTTGCGGTTGTCGGATTTGTAAAAATAATATTGATAGATAACCTTATCTTCAGAAACGCAGTGCCTCTTGATGCGGCGGCGGTGGTATGTATCGCCCTTGCGGCTACGGTTATCGTGGCAAAGCTGGTAGGATGCACCCTTCCCCTGCTGGCAAAGGTTTGCAAGCTTGACCCCGCGGTAATGGCAAGCCCCTTTATAACCACCATTGTAGATGCAATTTCATTGCTTATATATTTCAGAGTTGCTTTACTCATTCTCACATAAAAACGGAGGACATTTTTATGGCTGTAATTCACGATGAGAAAAACGGAATTATTCAGTTGAACACAAAAAACACCAGCTACGTTATGGCAGTACGGGACGGATATCTCGTGCATCTGTACTACGGCGCTTTGCTGGGCGAAGGCGACCACTCATATTTTTTCCGCACACAGGGAAGGGCCGCATTCTCTCCCCGTATGGAAACGGGTGAAGGATTCAGCCTTGACGATATCCCCTTTGAATACCCCTGCTGGGGCAGAGGCGATATGCGCTCCCCTGCGCTGGAGATAAAGAACAGCGACGGATCCCGCATAGTAGACCTTAATTATGTAAACCACAAGGTGACTGCCGGCAAGCCTATGCCCGCAGGTCTGCCCGCCGTTTACTGCGAGGACGATAGCGAGGCGGAAACCCTCACCGTAACTCTTAAAGATAAGGTAAGCGGAATTGAAGTAAAGCTGTTTTACACCGTCTTTTCGGATACGGATATTATCACCCGCCGTGCGGAGATAACCAACGGCGGAAGCGCAAAATGCAGTATACTTAAAGCGGCAAGTGCTTGTATAGATTTCGACCATATGGAGTTTGACGTTATCTCCAACCACGGAACCCATTGCCGTGAGAGAAATATCGAAAGATTTCCTCTGGCAAGAGGAGAATACAGAATGGCATCCCGCAGAGGTGCTTCGGGACACGTTCACAACCCCTTTATGATAATCGCTTCCCACGATACCACCGAGGATAACGGCGATTGTTACGGAACGGTTTTGGTTTATTCCGGCGATTTCGCATCCGAAATTGCGGGAAACCAGTACCAGACAGCCCGCCATATTATAGGTATTAATCCCGACGGATTCGATTGGCCTCTTGAAGCAGGCGAAACCTTCGTAACCCCCGAAGCGGCGCTTACTTATTCCGCGTTGGGTTTCACCAAGCTTTCTCACAACTACCACGAGCTGTTTGCAAGAAGACTTTGCCGCGGAAAATTCCGCGATATGCGCCGTCCCGTACTTCTTAACAGTTGGGAAGCCTGTTATTTCGGCTTTGATGCGGACAGATTGGTTAAGATCGGCGAATGCTCCGCAGATCTGGGCATTGAACTGTTGGTTATCGATGACGGCTGGTTCGGCGTGAGAAACAGCGATAACTGTTCACTCGGCGACTGGACTATCAACCCCAAGAAATTCCCGGGCGGACTTGAAGGCGTTTACAAGCCCTTAAAAGAAAAAGGAATTGATCTGGGCATTTGGTTTGAGCCCGAAATGATCTCTCCCGACAGCGACCTTTACCGTGCCCACCCCGATTGGTGCATACATATTGAAAACCGTCCCCGTTCCCAGGGACGCTGGCAGCTTATACTCGACCTTACCCGCAAGGAAGTGAGAGATTATCTGTACGAATCCATTGCGGCAATACTGCGCACGGGAATGATCGCATACGTTAAGTGGGATTTCAACCGCAATATGACGGAAATAGGCAGTCCCGTACTGGGCGCAGAGCATCAGGGAGAAGTAACCCACAGATATTACCTTGGCTTATACGAGCTGCTGGAAAGACTTGTAACCGATTTCCCCGACGTATTGTTTGAATCCTGTTCCGGCGGCGGCGGACGCTTTGATGCGGGTCTGCTGTACTATATGCCTCAGGTATGGACCAGCGATAACTCCGATGCGATCGAAAGATTAAAGATACAGCACGGCACTTCTCTGGTATATCCCATGTCCGCAATGTCTGCCCACGTTTCCGCATCCCCCAACCATCAGACGGGACACGTTACCCCCTTTATGACAAGATTTACCGTTGCCTTTACCGGTTCTTACGGATACGAGCTTGATCCCACCGCCCTCTCCGAAGAGGAGCAGGAGCTGGTTAAAAAGACAGTTGCTCTTTACAAGCAGTACGGCGGTATGATGAACAGCGGAAAATATTACCGTCTGGCAGGTCCTTACGATACCGATCACTGCGCTTGGTGCACCGTTTCCGAAGATAAAAAGCTTTGCGTTGCGGGATACGTGCTCACCCACGTGAGAATGTACGGAAACAACCGCAGAGTTCGCCTTAAGGGTCTGGACGAAAACGCCGCCTACCGCGATGCCCTTACCGGCGATATCTACACGGGAAGCCAGCTTATGGGATTCGGCGTACATTGCCCCGAAACACTTGAGTATACCTCCCACATGTGGATACTTGAAAAGATATAAATACGTAATTAAACGTTATTAAATTATAATGGAGGACAAGTATGACACGCAAAACCAAGACAATAGCAATAACCGTAAGCCTAATTGTTCTGATCATTCTTGTTGTTTCAATTGTTTCCATATATTCTATCGGTAAGTATATCGAGCATCACAATTGGTTGCTTGAAACGTACAAGACCGAAACCTATGCAAGCGAAACCGAATATTTGGAAATACAATATCACAATGACGGAAACTTCGGCTTCGACAAAAAATCAAAGGACGGCAAGCACTTCTTTCACGGCGGTGCAGATTTTATCAGTGAAAATACTGCGTTGTTTGACGGAAAGAATGCACTGCCCGAGGTGGATCTCTACTATGAATTTGTTTTTGAAGGCGATACCGTTACTCTATATAACTACGGCGAGTTAGTGGACGTATACACAAAGGTACATAATTCGGAAAGTTCTGCGGAACAATAAATAAGCACTTTCTTTATCGTGGGCTGTGTTAAGTGTAAAATAAACGCAAAAAGAGTGGACTCGAAAAAGTCCACTCTTGTTTTTTATTCTGTATCTTGTTCGGAAAATGTCTTTTCTCTTTCCTCTTTACGTTTTGCTTTGGAACGTTTTTTCTTGAATTTAGTGTAAATTCCTTTTATGTGAGACCAACTCGCAAAGCTCAAAAGAACAAGCATAACAAAAAGGAAAATCGAGCAAGCTATATCAACACCTTTCAAGTTATCCAAAAGATGTGCTTTCCTTTCTTCGGTTATCGAAAACGAGGTGCCGTTTTCAAGAGAAACCACTGAATTCACATGACGTTCACCCAAGCAACAAACGTTATAATCTACCGTTACTCCATAGATTTTGCAGCTCTTTACCAAATCCTCATACTCGTGTGATGAAATAGATAGATCAACCTTGGAAACAACATATCTGACTCCGTCAATTACTAATATGTCCCTATACACGGAGCCATGGGAAAACTTTCCGCGAAACCGCATTATAGGTTCCTCATAATTTCCCGTACATTTTCCTGTAGCTGTGTATAGCTGTTGCTTCTCGCTTGAGAAGCATACTTCTGTATAACTGTGCAATAACGGTACTCCTAAAACTATAACGAAAACCAAAAAAACAGAAAATATTGTCAACAACGAATAAATATGTTTTTTAATTGACGTTTTCTTTTCTTTTTTCATATATTATTCCCCATCGTTATTCAAAAACCTCGGAATATCCCGCACAAGGGACAGTCTTTAAACCGCAGAAGGCTTTGGCGGTATTTAACGGAAGCAAAAGAATACTGTGTTCCTCTTTTTGCAAAAGAATATCTTTTTCCTTTTTTATACGCAGTGAAAACGCTCTCTCGCTTTCATCGGGTGATATTTCCGAAAGGCTTTCAAGTATTTGGAAAGGAATATTAAGGCAAAGAGAAACTTCCTTGCCCGCACACGTGCACTCGGGCGGGGAAATAATTTTATTAAAGCCTATTCGGGCGCAAAGCAAATTCAAAAGCTCTTTATCCGGAAGACCGTTTTTACCGTCCAGAGCGAAGACGTACAGACTCATCCTTTTACCACCTCTATAAGATTTTAGCATTTCGGCATAATTTTGTCAATATTGCAGATAATTACGGTAAAGGGGGTAATATATAAAATGAAAAAAACAATTATTGCCATTTCGTTCATTCTTATTTTCGCATTATCTTTGGCTCTTCCCGTATATGCGGCGCTGGTAAACGTTTCTTTGGGTATGAGCTACACTCTGTCCGCTAATCCCAGCGGGTCGTATGCCGACGACGGCAAAATGCTTACCGACGGGGTACACGGCACGAAGGTGGGAGAATCCTACCACAAATCCGGAACCTACGTGGGCATTCCCGCCACATCCATTGACCAAAACGGTTGCTTTTCCGTTACCGTTGATCTTGGTGAAATAAAAACAGACATCACCGGCTTTGATCTGTATTACGCATCCGAAACCGACGCCAACGTATACGCACCCGAATACGCAGAATTCTTTGTTTCCGAGGACGGGGAAAATTATACCGTTGCGGGCAAGGTTATGTCCGGCGAATCCAATGATGCGGGAATTATAAAAGCAGGAGTCATAAACTGCAGACTTAACACCGGTGTAAAAGCAAGATACGTTAAGTTCGTTATTAAAAATCCTTTATTTATCGTCGGCGAGCCGGAAAGCGTTGCAAATGTAGGCTGGATGTTTATTGACGAAGTATCCGTGCTGCGGGACGACGGAAAAACGCCCGAAATGGGAGATATGCTTATAATCCCCTTGCTTAATTCCATTGGCATTATAAGCGCAGGCGCAGGCACATTTGCTTTGATAATGAATAAAAAGAAAAAACAGGAAAGCTAAAAACGCTTTAAGGGAGAGGGGTGAACGCTCCTCTCCCTTTAAAACAACATAAAATAGCACTCTTTTTTGCATTTTGCCAAACAAACCCTTAAAAATACCCTTTATTTTTTAGCAAAACTTTTTAAAAACCTATTGACAAAGGTGCAAAAGGGTGGTATATTAGCACTCGTAGGGAACAAGTGCTAAAAACATAGGAGGCAGCAGATGGAACTTTCCGAAAGAAAAAAGAAAATTCTTAAATCGGTAATAGATTCTTACATCCGCACGGGTGAGCCCGTGGGAAGCAAGCTGCTTACCGGCACAGCGGACCTGCAGGTATCATCCGCCACCATTCGTAACGAAATGAGCGAATTGGAGCGTATGGGGTATCTTGAACAGCCCCACGCCTCTGCGGGAAGAGTGCCCACGGCGGAGGGATACAGAACCTACGTTAACGGTCTGATGGAGCAATACCTTCTGTCTCTTGAGGAACTCAAGGTGCTTAACGAGGTGTTCAATTACAAGGTAAGCGAAATTGAAAGACTTATGGAAAGCGCAAGCCACGCCATAAGCGAAATGACGAATTACACATCCTTTTCCGTAATACGTCATTCCGGCAGAAACGCTCAGCGATTTGAAACGCTGTATATCGACGAGCACAGCTTTTTATTGATAATGATATGTACCGACGGAAGCATAAGAAACCGCCACGTTAAGGTGCGTATGGCGGTGGATCCCGAAATGCTGAAAGCCGTGGCAGAGGCACTTAACGCAACGATGTCCGGCGTGTGCAGTGAGGACGTAACCCTGCAATCTGTTTTAGAGTTTGAGGAACGGTTGGGCGTCCATTCGGCAATAGCCGCCACGGTGCTCCGCGTAATATACGATATGCTTAATTCCACCGACAGCGAGAAGGTGCATATCGACGGAGTTACAAAGCTTCTCTCCTACCCCGAGTTCAGCGACGTGGAAAAAGCAAAGGATGCTATCGCTCTGTTTGAGGACCGCAAGGATTTCGCGGAAAAGATAATGAGCCACAGCGCAGACGAAAAAGGACTTACGGTACATTTCGGCGATGCGGGAGAAGGCTCCGACCTTCCCGATGCGGGAATTGTACTCCAGCCCATAATAATAAACGGAAAAACCGTAGGCGCTATCGGCGTAATGGGTCCCAAACGAATGAATTACAAAAAGGTTATTGCCTCGCTTCAGTATTTCGTAAACAACGTAGGCAAGCAATTTGAAGGAGAAAACGAAAATGAGCAAGAATACAGAAAAAAACCTGAATGAGGCGGAAGAGCCCGTAACCGAGCAGGTACAGGAAGAGGTAAACGCCGAAGAGCTTTCGGACCAGCTTGCCGAAGCAAACAAAGCCCTCGCGGAGCTTAACGATAAATATTTGCGCATAATGGCTGAATACGAAAATTACAGACGCCGCACCGCAAAGGAAAAGGAAGAAAGCACTTCTTACGCATTCTCAGTTGCCGCTCTGGGATTTTTACCTCTTGCAGATAACTTTGAAAGAGCCCTTTCCTACGATCCCGAGGATGCTAACATATCCGCGCTTTACAAACAATTAATGGATATTCTGGATAAAATGAATATAAAGTCCTTTGAATCTGACGGAGAGCGGTTCGATCCCAACCTGCACAACGCAGTAATGCACGAGGACGATCCCGAAAAAGGGGAAAACACCGTAGTGCAGACCTTTGTAAAAGGCTACAAGCTTGGCGACAAGGTATTAAGACACGCCATGGTTAAGGTAGCAAACTAAAAAACACACTAAAAAACAAATCTTTTATATAAAATGGAGGAAACAAAATTATGTCTAAAATCATCGGTATAGACCTCGGTACAACCAACTCTTGCGTAGCCGTTTTCGAGGGCGGCGAACCTATAGTTATCGCAAACGCAGAGGGCAGCAGAACCACCCCTTCCGTAGTGGCTTTTTCCAAGACCGGCGAAAGAATGGTTGGTCAGGTTGCTAAAAGACAGGCGATCACCAATCCCGATAGAACTATCGTTTCCATCAAGCGCGAAATGGGTACCAACTACAAGGTAAGCATTGACGGCAAACAGTACACTCCTCAGGAGATCTCCGCTATGACTCTGCAGAAGCTTAAGGCTGATGCGGAAGCATACCTGGGACAGAAGGTAGACAAGGCTGTTATCACCGTCCCCGCATACTTCTCCGACGCACAGCGTCAGGCTACCAAGGATGCAGGTAAAATCGCAGGTCTTGAGGTTCTCCGTATAATCAACGAGCCCACCGCAGCAGCTCTTGCATACGGCGTTGATAAGGAGCTTAACCAGAAGGTTCTCATCTACGACCTGGGCGGCGGTACATTTGACGTATCTATCCTTGAGATTTCCGACGGCGTATTCGAAGTTCTCGCAACCAACGGCGACACCAGACTGGGCGGCGACGATTTCGACCAGAAGATTATCGATTGGATCGTAAACGAATTCAGAAAAGAAAACGGAGTAGACCTCAAGAACGATAAAATGGCTATGCAGCGTATTAAAGAAGCTGCAGAAAAGGCAAAGATCGAGCTTTCCGGTATGCTTTCCACCAATATCAACCTTCCCTACATCACTGCAGATGCTACCGGTCCCAAGCACTTCGAAGCTAATCTTTCCAGAGCAAAGTTTGATGAGCTCACCGCAGATCTTGTAGAAAAAACCCTCATTCCTATGAGAAAGGCTATTGCAGACGCAGGTCTTCAGCCCTCTCAGGTTGACAAGGTGCTTTTGGTAGGCGGTTCCACCCGTATTCCCGCAGTTGCGGAAGCAGTTAAGAATTATATCGGCAAAGAGCCCTTCAAGGGTATCAACCCTGATGAATGCGTTGCTATCGGCGCGGCTGTTCAGGCAGGCGTTCTCGGCGGCGAGGTTAAGGACCTTCTTCTCCTTGACGTTACTCCCCTTTCTCTCGGTATCGAAACTCTGGGCGGAGTATTTACCAGACTTATAGACAGAAACACCACCATTCCCGTACAGAAGAGCCAGGTATTCTCCACTGCGGCTGACGGACAGACCTCTGTTGAGATCCACGTTCTTCAGGGCGAGCGCGATATGGCGGCTTACAATACCACTCTGGGCAGATTTGCTCTTGACGGAATTATGCCCGCACCCAGAGGAGTTCCCCAGATCGAGGTTACCTTTGATATCGACGCTAACGGTATCGTTAACGTAAGCGCAAAGGATAAGGGCACCGGCAAGGAACAGCACATTACCATTCAGTCCTCCTCCAACATGAGCAAGGAAGACATTGAAAAGGCCGTTAAGGATGCAGAAATGCACGCAGAGGAAGACAAGAAAGCCCGCGAAGCAGTTGAAGTTAAGAACAACGCGGAGGCACTTATATTCCAGTCCGAAAAGGCACTTTCCGAGCTTGGCGACAAGGTAAGCGAAGGCGATAAGAAGCCTGTTCTCGATGCTATCGAAAAGCTTAAGGAAACTGTAAAGACCGGCAACACCGATGCTATCAAGCAGGACAGCGAAGAGCTTTCCAAGGCGTTCTACGCTATCTCCGAAAAGCTGTATCAGCAGCAGGGCGGTCAGCCCGGCGGACAGCAGGACGGCGGCAACCAGAATCCCGGCGCAAACGATGACGGCGTTTACGACGCAGAATTCACCGATAAATAAGTTTTTACAATACGAAAGCGGACGCTGATACAGTGTCCGCTTTCGGCGGAGTATATTATGGCAGAAAAAAGAGATTATTACGAGGTGCTGGGTGTGGATAAATCCGCATCCGACGCAGATATAAAAAAAGCATACCGTAATCTTGCAAAGAAATATCATCCCGATGCAAATCCGGGAGATGCCACAGCAGAAGCCAAATTCAAAGAAATAAACGAAGCATATTCTGTTCTTTCCGATAGCGAAACCAAGGCTCGTTACGACCAGTACGGCCACGCAGGAACCGACCCCAACTTCGGTGCAGGCGGTTTCGGCGGCGGATTTAGCGGATTTAGCGGTGGTTTCGGCGGAGATGCCTTTGATCTGGGCGATCTGTTTGGCGATCTGTTCGGCGGCGGAAGACGGCAGTCCCGTCCCAACGCGCCCAAAAGAGGCGCGGATATAGAAACTTATATCACCTTAACCTTTGAGGAAGCAGCGTTCGGATGCACCAAGGATATCGAATTCACCCGTGTGGAAACCTGCTCCCACTGTAAAGGAAGCGGTGCCAACGGAGCAGGCGGGGTAGAAACCTGCAAAACCTGTAACGGCACGGGCACGGTAAGGACAGTTCAGCGCACCCCCTTCGGTTCTATGCAGTCCCAACGTCCCTGCTCCGCTTGTAAAGGAACGGGTAAAATCGTTAAAGACCCCTGCAACGAATGTAAAGGAAGCGGCGTAAACCGCATAAAGAAAAAGCTGAGCGTAAACATACCTGCGGGAATAGACGATGAACAGAGAGTAATACTCCGCGGTCAAGGCAACCACGGCGTAAACGGCGGTTCCGCAGGAGATCTTTACGTTGAAGTAAAGATAAAGCCTCACAAGCTGTTTGTGAGAAACGGGGACGACATACATTACGAAATGCCCGTGTCTTATGCCGAGGCGGTACTGGGCGCAAAGCTTACGGTACCCACTCTTGAGGGCGAAAGCGAGTTTTCCATTCCCGAAGGAACCCAGACGGGAAGCGTATTCTCCCTGCGGGGAAAGGGTATTCCCAACGTAAACGGAAAGGGCAGAGGCAACATTTACGTTACCGTAACCGTAGAAGTGCCCAAATCCCTTAATTCCAAGCAAAAGGAACTGCTTAAGCAGTTTGACAAAGCTATGGGCAACAAAAACACACCCAAAAAGCAAAGTTTCTTTTCCAAATTCAAAAAATAATGATACCCCCCTAAAATCCTGCGGATTTTTGGGGACCCCAAAAAAAGATACCCCTAAAATCCTGCGGATTTTTGGGGACCCCAAAAAAGATACCCCTAAAAATTAAGACACCGCGGTGTTTCCCGAAAAGGAATTACCGCGGTGTATTTATATATTGTATATTATTATTTAATATATTATTATTGATTTCACTTCCATAATATGTTATACTATTATGAATAAAAATATTTGGAGGAACACTATATGAAGGTCGAGATACTTTCCTGCACGCCGGATGGCGAAAAACTGATTGCCTCAGCGGCAAAACTTTGTTATTCATCAGCGGAGATATCCGACTTGTGGGACGGTCTTACTCCCGAAAAAACCGAAAGGTTTCTTACTATGCTGGGAGATCTGGGACACGCATCCCCCTTTGAGCACGTGTCTATCACCTTCGGTATCGAGGGTGTTTCCCGCGCTGTTCTTGCACAGATCACCCGCCACAGAATTGCGTCCTTCTCGGTACAAAGCCAGAGATACGTTAACAAGGAGCAGTTCACCTATATCATACCTCCCGCAATAGAAGAATGTGAAGAAGCAAAGGAAGAATTCCTTAAAGCCATGGAGGAAGACAGACAGCACTATATCCGCTTGGCAGAAATACTTACCGAAAAGCACGTTAAAAGACTGATCGCGGAAGGTATGGACGAAAAGCAAGCCCAAAAGGTTGCCTCCAAGCAAGCGTTTGAGGACGCCCGCGGAGTGCTTCCCAACGCCTGCGACACCAAGATAATTATGACAATGAACGTGAGAAGCCTTTACAACTTCTTCTCGCTTCGCTGCTGTAACCGCGCACAATGGGAGATAAGACAGCTTGCCACGGAAATGCTCCGTCTTGCCAGAAACACATATCCCCTTTTGTTTACCCACGCGGGACCTCCCTGCCTTAAAGGCAGATGCCCCGAGGGCAGTATGACCTGCGGAAAGGCAAAAGAAGTAAAAGAAAGGTTCAGTACTCTTAAATGAAAAAAATGCTTATCGCCTTTGACGGGCTGGACGGTTCGGGAAAAAACACACAGACACATCTGCTTACCGATTATCTGGAAAAGCAAGGTATCCCTTACCGTTACGTAACCTTCCCCACTTATGACGATACCTATTCCTTTTTCGTAAACAAATATCTTGCAGGCGAATTCGGCGAAAAGCCCGAGGATGTAAACGGCTACGCTGCATCTGCGTTTTTCGCCGCAGACAGATACCTTTCCTTCATTATGGATTGGAAAAAGGATTACGATGAGGGTAAAATAATTATAGCAAACAGATATACCACGGCAAACGCCGTGCACCAGTGCAGTAAGATACCCAAGGAAGAACGGGACGAATATCTGCAATGGCTGTTTGATTACGAATGGAAAAAGTTGGGACTTCCCACACCCGATAAAGTAATATATCTTTGCCAGCCTCCCGAGGTTTCGTTTTCCCTTATACAAAAGCGATGCGACGAAACGGGCGCTATAAAGGATATTCACGAAAAGGATTCGGAGCATTTATATAAAAGCTATGAAGCCGCTTTGTACGTATCCGAAAAATACGGCTGGGACAGAATAGACGTGTCCGACGGGGTTTCCTTACGCGCCCGCGAGGATATTCACGAAGAGGTTATACGAAAGGTTTCCGAACTGCTTAACACGAAGGAGTAGGTATGAAAACCCATCTCATTTCCGCAGGGGATCTGCAGGTATCTTTACAGCTTGACAAAGACGGCATACGTTTGCGCGCTGTGACCGATAAAAAAAGCGGCAGAAGATTTTTGCAAAAGGGCGCAGGCTCTTTGTTTACCCTTACTGCCCGCCGGCAAGGCGAGGAAAATTATATCTGTGCAAATTCCGAAAGCGGTTGGAATTTCGTTGATGCACGCACAAGTGCAAAGGTTCACACCCTTACGTTTTCCGACCACGCAGACCTGCACGGTGTAACGGTAATTCTTTCCGCCGTAACGGGCGCACACCGTATAAGCTGGACGGTGCGGCTCCACAGCGAAAACACGGAGTACACCTTGTACGAATGTGATTACCCCGCCCTCTCCTTTAGCGCCTGCAACAAAACCAAGGTGTTTTTCCCTTACGGATGCGGTGAGGTATACCATTCCGTACGCACCTTTGAAACAAAGCAAAACTACCCCTCTTACGGCGCTTCAATGCAGTATATGGCTTTATGGCACGAGGGTGCCGGAAGAGGAATATATTACGGACTTCACGACCCCGCCCCCGCATACAAAAAGCTGTTTTACAAAAAGTGCGAAGGCGAAAAGGTTGCCCTAATAAAGGCAACTATGCCCCTCAGAGATATAGATGCCCCCTGCAACAGTCAGGTGTTGGAGGGAGAAGCCGTATGGGAGCTGTTTGACGGCGACTGGTATGACGCGGCGCTTATATACAAAGCGTTTTTTGAAGATCACGCCTCCTGGAAGCCCGAAACAAAGGACGGAAAGCGCGTGGATATGCCCGAATGGCTGAGAACAAACCCCCATTGGTGGCGCAAGCGTATGAAATGGGACGAAACCTTTGCGGACGAACTGCTTGAAGCAAGCGAAGATTTAGGTCTGTACAGCCCCACCCACATTTACGATTGGTTTCAGATTCCTTACGATACAAACTATCCCCACTATTTCCCTGCCAAGGACGCATTTGTTCCCGCTATGCGTAGACTGCAGGAAGCAGGCATCCGTGTTATGCCGTATATCAACGGAAGATTGTGGGATACTCACGATAAAGGCAAGGAGGACTGGCAGTTTACGTCCGTCGCCCGCCCGAATTGTACCAAAAAACAAGGAGATAAACCCTTTTTGGAGGTTTACCCCACCTCGAATATAGAGCTTGCCATAATGTGCCCTTCTACCGCGCTGTGGCAGGAAAAGCAAAAAGAAATTATACACACGCTGTTTAACGATTTCGGTGTTGATGCTATTTATATCGACCAGATCGGTGCGGCACAGCCTTATCCCTGCGAGGACCGAAGCCACGCCCACCGTGCCGGCGGCGGAACCTGGTGGATAGAAAGCTACCGCAACCTGCTGGACCACGCAAGACGGACTATGCCCGAAAACGGCTGTCTTACCACCGAATGCACGTCCGATCCGTATATGAAGGATATACAGGCATATCTCTCCTGGATATGGATAAAAAACGATCAGGTTCCCGCATTTATGGTAATATATAACGGATATGTGGCAGTATTCGGACGAAACTATATATATGCCCCCGATGCTGTGGGACAAAACATTCTTGCCGCCCAATCTTTGACATACGGCGAGCAGATGGGCTGGATATTGCCCGAAACCTATAATGCCCTTATACACAAGGATTTTTACAAAAAGTGCGTGAACGCCCGTGTTAAACTGGGATCGTTCTTCTATGACGGAAAGCTTACGCGCTCCCCGAAGATCAAAGATAAGCAAATTATCAAAACAAATAAAATAATGCACGAGGCTTACGGAGGCTTGCTTGCCCACACCGCAACCTTTTCCGAATTGTGGCAGCGTAAGGACGGCAAAAAGCTGTTATTACTGATCAACGCATCTTCCAAAGCAACCTCGGCTTGCATAACTGCCCGTATTCCCGACGGGGATTACCGTTCAAGCGGTGATCTGCAAAGGGATATAACCGTGCAAAACGGAACGTTTGATATAGATTTACCGCCTCTGACGGTTTCTTATATCGTATTTTAAGGAGTAAAAAATGAAAATATATATGTTTTTGGCAGACGGATTTGAAGAAACCGAGGCTTTAGCTCCTCTTGATCTTATTATAAGAGCAGGCGCGGATATAAAGACGGTTTCCATAAGCGAAAGCCACACCGTTTGCGGCGCTCACGATATAAAAATACAAGCGGACCTTCCGGCGAAGGAAGCCGACCTTTCAGACTGCGACGGGCTTATTTTACCCGGTGGAGGAAAGGGAACGGAAAATCTTTTTGCCAGCGAAACCGTAAAGGATGCGGTAAAAAACGCATATGAAAAGGGTAAACTCATATGCGCTATATGCGCCGCACCCACAGTGCTTGGCAGAATGGGACTTTTGAAGGATAAAACCGCAGTATGCTATCCCGGTATGGAGGATATGCTGTTCTGTAAAGCTCTTGCAACCGAACCCGTTGTGCAGGACGGAAACATAATAACCGCGCAGGGTATGGGCGTTTCTTATGAATTCGGATTGAAGATCGTGGAATACCTTTACGGTAACGAAAAAGCGGCAGAGCTTAAAAAGGCTACCTGCGGCAGATAAAAACGAAAATACTTTTTAAAAAGGAGGTGCGGACGTGCCGGATATTAAAAACCATTTAAAAACACCTGCGGTAACAGTACCATGTCTTGCCGCCGCAGTAATGCTTATACTGCGTTTATGCGGAAAATTCGTGATAGGCAATATGGGAGAAAACGAAAACCCTTTACTGACTATCTCCATACTGCAGTTGATCGTTTTTATACTTCCGTGTATATTCTATTACCTGCTCAAAGGAAGACGGTTGGAAACAGACCCGTTCTTCCATATAGTCCGCCCCAACCATATAATATTCGTTATAGTGTCCGCATTGGTGCTTTTGTGCGGTACTCTGCTTATAAAATACGGACAGTACGTTTTATTTGACGAAATGTATTCCACCGAGGGTATGGTGGATTCTGTGGTAAGCGACACCGCTTCTTACAGCGGTTCGGGAATTATTATTGCATACGTTATAATCCCCGCCGTAACCGAGGAGCTGTTTTACCGCGGAATCGTGCTTTCGGAATACCGTCCCTACGGTTCGGTAAACGCAGTTATCGTTTCAGCTCTGTGCTTTGCATTTATGCATTTTTCCTTCGATAACTTCGTGTTATACCTGTTTGCGGGACTTGTGCTGGGAATGGTGGCGGTGGTAACACGGTCACTGCTGGCATCCGTACTGCTTCACGTGCTTTCAAATTTACTTTCTCTTTACGGAAGCGACAGCTTCTTAAGGATAACCATTCAGAAAAGCGGCGAGATATTTATGGGTTTTTTGCTCATCGTATTATTCGCACTGTCGATCATTCTTTTGCTTTCAAGACTTGATCAGGTATATTCCGATTACGCAGAAAAGCCTCCCATAAGCGGCTTGCCTGCAAGAAGTAAGGATAATCTGTTAAAAGTATTCTTTTCGCCGGCGTTTTTGGCATTGATCGCTGTATTCGTCGCACTCACCGCCTTTATGTAGGAGGATAAATATGGATAACAACAAAAACAGCAATACTGACGATATACTCAAGATAATAGAGGAATACCGCAAAAAGAACGAAGCTCCTGCTCCCGAAAAGGAAGCGGTGAAAGTTCAGCCCAAGGCTGCACAGCCCAAAGCTGCTCCCAAGGCAGAGCCCAAACCTGCACAGCCCAAACCTGCTCCCAAAGAGCAGCCAAAGAAAGCGCCCGAAGAAAAGCAGGAGGAAAAGCCAAAGACGGAAGAAGCTGTAATGAACAGTCATTTTTCGGATAAAGCGGATCTTTCAAAATTCAAAAACCAAAAAGACAAGCATTTCGTTGCCAACAAGGAAAAGAAAAAGAAGGGAAAATTCAGCTTTTCCGATTTTCTCACCAGAATCGGCAATATGAGCTTTCTTCCCAAGGCGTTACTGTATCTTGCGTTTGTGCTTGTAGCCGCAGTGTATTGCAGTTATTTTGCAGTAACCGGAATAAACGATATGTTCGCTTTAGTAAGCACCGAAACAGAAGCCAATATTACCGTTTCCGCAGACACCACGGTCGATGACGTAATAAACGATCTTAAAGATCAGGGAGTAATTAAATATCCCTGGCTGTTCAAGCTGTACTGCTCCGTATACGGGGACGGTACCGACGTGAAGCTGATCGAGGGTGAATACACCATACCCGATAGCCTTAATTTCTCCAACATTCTTTACCGCCTTACCACCGTTCGTGTCGAGCGTACCGCAGTATGGGTCACCATTCCCGAGGGATTTACCGTTGATCAGATAATAGACCTGCTGGTATCCAAGGGTATAGGCACGAGAGAAAATTACGTTGAAGCTATAAACAATTATCCCTATAAGCACGAATTCGTACAGCTTCTTGACGAAATGGGCTACAGCGAGAACAGAGTATACAGACTTGAAGGATATCTCTTCCCCGATACCTACGAGTTTTATACCGATACCGCAGAATATCTGGTTATAAACCGACTGCTCAACAACTTCAACAACCGTTTCTGGCGTTTTTACGATGAAGAATACAAAGCGGACGTAGAAGCTATGGGCATGACATTTGACGATATCGTCACCCTTGCATCTCTCGTACAGATGGAGGCAAGACACATTATCGACTACGAGCCCATTTCCTACGTGTTCCACAACCGTCT
The DNA here is from genome assembly GCA_045595165.1 of Eubacteriales bacterium. Lineage (GTDB taxonomy): Bacteria > Bacillota > Clostridia > Oscillospirales > CAG-382 > SFLA01. Next base: position 57,023 of record JAZNZY010000022.1, on the reverse strand, counting down.
TAACCATTCAAACACCTACCCTTATCTTGAATCCGATGCGACGATACAGTATTTCCTGGATGCAAGAAAGGAAGACCTTACCGTAGACGATCTGAACACGGATAACCCTTACAACACTTATCTTTACCCCGGTCTTACACCCGGCGCTATATGCTGTCCCGGTCTGGATGCATTGGAAGCGGCAATTTACCCCGCACGTCCCGTAGATGCAAACGGAAAAGAGATAAATGCGTACTACTTCGTTTCCGACGTAACGGGCAAGACCTATTACGCACAGACAAACGCGGGACACAACGCAAACAAGCTGAAAGCTGAAGAGGTTAATAAATATTACGATGAACAAGAATAAAAAGCCCGAAATACTTTCCCCTGCGGGCAATCCCGAAAAGCTGTATTACGCTTTGCTTTACGGCGCGGATGCGGTGTACTGCGCGCTGGATAAATTCGGTATGCGCTCCCAGGCAGGCAATTTCACTCCCGAACAGCTTGACGAAGGTGTGAAATACGCTCATTCCTTGGGCAAAAAAGTATATATCACCCTTAACACCATGCCCAGAGATAACGATCTTCCCGTGCTGGAGGATTATCTGCGAGTGCTTCAAGAAATAGGACCGGATGCATATATAGTTTCCGACCCCGGCGTTATTTGCAAAATTAAAGAGATAAATCCCGATGGGGAGATACACCTTTCCACCCAGGCATCCACGGTGAATTCCGCCGCTTGCCGCTTCTGGCACAGCGCAGGGGTAAAGAGAATCGTTCTTGCCCGCGAACTTACCTTGGAAAACATTAAGGCAGTGCGGGAAAACACACCTCCCGAGCTGGAGATAGAATGCTTCGTACACGGCGCTATGTGTGTTTCTTATTCGGGCAGATGTCTGCTTTCCCATTACTACATTAACAGAAACGCCAACGACGGAAGCTGTGCTCAGCCCTGCAGATGGAAGTACTATATGTACGAGGAAAAACGGGAATGCGATAAGATCGAAGCAGTGCAGGACGATACCGGCACATACGTTTTTTCCTCCAAGGATATGTGTATGATAGAGCACATTCCCGAACTTATTGATGCGGGTATAGACAGCCTGAAGATAGAAGGCAGAATGAAGAGCGCGTATTACACCGCCGCGGTAACCAACGCATACCGTATGGCGCTGGACGATCATTTTGCGGGCAAGCCCTTTAACAAAGATTATCTTACCGAGGTGGAAAGCGTATCCCACAGAGAATACTGCACGGGATTTTACTTTAACTCCCCTCAGGAAAACGCAAATATAGTAAACAACAATGAATATCTGCGGGACAGAGCATACCTTTGCACCGTAAGCGAATACGATGCGGAAAAAGGTCTGGCGCTTTGTTTGCAGAGAAACAAGATGTCTGTAGGCGAAAGCGTGCAGATACTTTCCCCCGGCAAGGTGGGAAGCGATGCGGTTATAGGCGAGCTTTTCGATATTGAAGGCAACCCTATAGAAAGCACACCTCATGCAAAGATGGAGTTTTATCTTAAAGCAGAGGGATTAAAAAAAGGTGATATTATTCGTGGAAAATAATAAAAAAGCAAAAAGACGGGTAACCGCGGTCATTGTCGCCGCAGGAACGGGACAAAGAATGGGCGGGGTGGAAAAGCCCCTTATAAAGCTGGGAAAAAACACCGTTTTTTCTATGGTTCTGGATGCGTTTGAAAAAAGCAAAACGGTAACCGATATAGTGGTTGTCTGCCGTGATAACGCCCGACTTTTGCCTATTTCAAGCAAATACACAAAAAAAGAAATACGCTATGCTCCCGGCGGAAAAACGAGGACGGAATCCGTACTTAACGGCGTTCTTGCCGCAGGCAACACGGATATAGTGTGTATTCACGATTGCGCACGTCCCTTTATTACAGCCGAAAATATAGATGAGGTAGTGAACGCTGTTTACGAAACAGGCGCATCCTGCGCTTGCAAGGCGGTGGCGGACACCATTAAATATACCGATGAAAACGGCGCCGCCCAGTACACTCCCCAAAGGGACAGACTTATAGCGGTGCAGACACCTCAGGTGTTCAAAAAGGATATTTATCTCGTTGCATCCGCTGTGGGAAAGAAAAACAAGCTTTCCGCTACAGACGACACCACCCTGGCGGAAGCGGCGGGATTTAAGGTGAAATATATAAATATCGGCGATAATAACGATAAGCTCACCACCGCAGAGGATATACGCAGAGCGAAAGCGCGCATATTCCTTGCAGAAAGAGAAAAGGAAGGAAAATAGCCTTATGAGGATCGGACACGGCTACGATGCACACCGTTTTGCACCGGAAAGAAAGCTTGTTTTGGGCGGTGTGGAAATACCCTATGAATACGGTCTTGCGGGACATTCCGATGCGGACGTGCTTATTCACGCCGTGTGCGACAGTATCTTGGGCGCTATGGCGTTAAGAGATATAGGGTATCATTTTCCCGATACCGACGGAAAATACAAAAATATTTGTTCATTACTGCTTCTTGAAAAGGTAAAGAGCGAAATGGATAAGCAGGGTTACGTTTTAGGTAATCTTGATTGCACGGTAATTGCTCAGGTGCCCAAGCTTTCTCCCTACATAGAGAATATGAGGGAAAACATTGCAAAAGCGCTGGGCACGGAAACAGACAGAATAAACGTAAAAGCCACCACCGAAGAGGGGATGGGATTTACGGGAGCAAAAGAAGGTATATGCGCCCACGCGGTATGCCTTTTGGAGGAGTAGAAAATGGTAAGGAAGATAGCCGGAAAACTGATAACCGAAAACGGAATTATCGAAAAAGGCGAAGTGTGCTTTGAGAGCGGAAAGGTTATTTCCGCAGGAAAGCGCACCTGCGATGAAGGTTATGATTTAACCGATTACGGCGATAAATATATTTCCCCCGGATTTGTAGATATACATTTGCACGGAGGCGGAGGAAGCGATTTTATGGACGGAACGGTGGAGGCATACCTTAACGCCGCCCGTCTGCACGGAAGCCACGGCACGACAGCTATGCTTCCCACTACCCTCACCTGCCCCGACGAAGAGCTGTTCCGCACATTTGAAACCTTCCGCACCGCAAGTAAAACCGAAAACAACGGAAGCGATCTTTGCGGTATCCACCTTGAAGGGCCTTATTTCTCCCCCACTCAAAAGGGTGCGCAGGACGAGAGATTTTTGAAAAAGCCTGCCGCCGACCACTATATGCCGATTCTGGAAGCAGGAAAGGGAATTATAAAACGCTGGACTGTCGCTCCCGAGCTTGAAGGAGCTATGGAATTGGGCAATGAGCTGAAAAAACACGGTATACTCGCTTCTATGGGACATTCCGATGCGGAATACGATACTGTGGTTGAAGGTTATGAAAACGGCTACACTCTGATGACCCACTTTTATTCGGGAATGTCCTCTATGGTAAGAAGGGGAGGTTTCCGTATACCCGGTATGATCGAAAGCGGATATATTATCGACGATATGCGTGTAGAAGTCATTGCCGACGGATGCCATCTTCCTCCCTGCATACTGGGCTCTCTCTACCGCATAAAGGGCGCAGATAAAATGTGCCTTGTAACCGATTCCATGCGAGGCGCGGGACAGACCTCGGGCACTACCATACTGGGCTCTCTGGAAAACGGATATGAGGTATTTATAGAGGACGGCGTTGCAAAAATGCCGGACAGACAAGCCTTTGCAGGCAGTATCGCCACGGCGGACAGACTGGTGCGAACGGTATATAAGCAGGCAGGCGTGCCCTTGCACGATGCAGTAAAGATGATGACGGCAACCCCCGCACGCTTCGCAGGACTCCAAAACAAAGGCACCTTGGAAGCAGGAAAAGATGCGGATATTGCCGTATTTGACGATGATATAAATGTATACGCAGTTTACGTACGCGGAAAGGAAATCAGAAATGGTTAAAGCAGGAAAAGCAGACAAGCTTACATACAAAATATACGAATCCAGGCAGGAAATGGGCGTATGCGCCGCGGCGGAAGCCGCCGCAGAAATAAAGGCGCAAATAGCAAAAAAAGGCGAAATTAATATGATCTTTGCCGCCGCACCCAGCCAGAATGAATTTCTTGCCGCTCTTATAAACGATAAAGAGATAGACTGGACCAAAATTCACGCTTTCCATATGGACGAATATATAGGTCTTGACAAGGACGCGCCCCAGGGATTCGGAAACTTTCTTAATAATGCGATCTTCGGCAAAGTGCCCTTTGCTTCCGTAAATTATATCGACATTACCGCAACCGATCCTTACGCTGAAGCAGAAAGATATGCAAAATTGCTTTCTGAGCATCCCTGTGACGTTATATGTATGGGTATCGGCGAAAACGGACATATCGCTTTTAACGATCCCCACGTTGCGGATTTTAACGATAAATATGCGGTAAAACCCGTGGAATTGGATAACGTGTGCCGTATGCAACAGGTCAACGACGGATGCTTTGCTTCCATCGACCTTGTTCCCACCCACGCTATGACACTTACTATCCCCACTCTGGTTGCACCCGAGGCGATATTCTGTGTTGTTCCCGCCCCCTCAAAGGCGAATGCGGTATACAACACCGTAAAAGGCGAGATAACCGAAGCATGCCCTGCTTCCATACTTCGCCGCCACGATAACGCAACCCTTTATCTTGATACTGACAGCGGAGCAAAAATACTTTAATAAATGGAAAAATACTTTAATACTATTTCCGACGGCGTAACCTTTACCGCCATAAAAACGGATAAATCAAAATACGATCTTCTTACCGTTAATTTTCTTTTACCCCTCACACGGGAAAACGCGGCTTTTTCTGCTTTGCTTACTGCAGTTATCAACCGCGGTACGGTAAAGTTTCCCGATATGCGCAGTCTTGCCATTGCCCAAGAGGAGCTTTATGCCGCTTCCGCAGAGGCGTACAACCGAGTGCTGGGAGAATGTATAAGCATTACCTTCTCGGTTTCGGGAATAAATAAGGCGTATACACTGGGTAACGAGGATATTACGCCAAAGCTTTTTGAGCTTTTGCACCAGCTTATATTCTGCCCCCTTGTTGTTGACGGCGGATTTAACCCCGAATACGTGGAAAGCGAAAAGAAAAACCAGATAGATATTATACGTTCCCGTACAGATAACAAATCCTCTTACGCGGTTTCCCGCTGTATTGAGATGATGTGCAAAAACGAGGCGTATTCCGTTTCTTCCGACGGAAAGGAAGAGGACGTAAAGAAAATAAACGGCAAAAACCTTTTTGAGTTTTACAAAAAAATGCTTTCCTCCGCACCCGTTCACATAGTTTTCACCGGAAATATTGATGAACGGGAGGTTGAAGGCTATATAAAAGAGTATCTCCCCTTTTCCGATGGAAGAAGCGAGGTGCCCAAGACCGAGATCATTAAAAAAGCGGACGTGATCAGATCATATACCGAGAAAATGAAAATAAGCCAGAGCAAGCTTTGTATCGGATACCGCACGGGAATTTCTCTGGGCGAAAAAGACTGGCTTAAGTTTTTGGTGTTTGATGAAATTTTTGCCGCTTCCCCCACAAGCAAGCTGTTTATGAACGTGAGGGAGAAGATGTCCCTGTGCTATTACTGCTCTCCCGTCCCTCAGTCCATAAAGGGAATACTTATTATCACCGCAGGTATTAACGCCCGCGATAAGGACAAGGTGTACGGCGCTGTAACGGAACAGCTTGAGGATATGAAAAACGGCGCATTTTCCGATACCGAGTTTACCACCGCGGTAAAGAATATTAAAAGTAATTTCAGAAGCGTTACCGATACCGTTCGGGCTATGAACAGCTTTTATCTTTCCCGTTTTATTGCGGGAGTGGATATTTCCCCGTGGGATGCGGAAAAAATGATGGACGGTATAACACGGGACGACGTTGTTTCCTGCGCGAAAAATATAACCGCAGATACGGTGTATTTTCTGAAAGGGGGTAACGAGGAATGATAATAAGGGAAAACGCCCTTTTGGGTGAAAAATATTACCACTTCGTGCATTCTTCGGGACTGCCCGTGTACGTTTGCCCCAAAAACCACGAAACCGCCTTTGCGGCTGTGGCTGTTAAATACGGCTCCTGCGATAACCGCCTGCCTACTAAGGACGGAATTGTAACCGTGCCCGACGGAACGGCTCATTTTCTTGAGCACAAGCTTTTTGAAAACCCCGACGGAACGGATGCTTTTGAAACCTATTCCAAAAACGGCGGCGATGCAAACGCATTTACATCCTTTGAGCGCACCGAATACATTTTTTCCTGCACGGAGAATTTTTATATTAACTTAAAGACTCTTCTCCGGATGGTTTTTACTCCTCATTTCACAAAAGAAAGCGTACAAAAGGAGCAAGGAATTATCGGTCAGGAAATAAAAATGTACGAAGACGACGCGGACTGGCGGGCACTGCTTGGTATGCTGGAGGGAATGTACGTTAACAATCCCGTACGCAAGGATATTGCGGGTACGGTGGAATCTATTGCGGAAATAACGCCCGAAACGCTTTACGATATTCACAGAGTGTTTTACCACCCCTCCAACACCGTGCTTTGCATTTGCGGAAGAGTTGACCCCGAGGAAGTAAAAAGGGTTTGCGACGAATGTATGGGAACTTATCCCGAAATAAGCATTTCCCTGCCCGATATTTACGAGCCCGGCGAGGTTAACGAAAAAAGAGTGGTTACCAAGTTAAAGATCGGTATGCCTCAATTCGCCTTGGGCATAAAAGAAAGTGTTCCTCAAAAGGATGACGATGACCTTAAACGCAGCGCGGAGCACGCTATAATACTTCAGTTGCTTTTTGGCTCCTCGGGAGAGTTTTACTGCAATAACTACGAAAGCGGACTTATATCCGATCGCTTTTCATACAGCTATTATAATTCCCGCGATTGGTCGTATATCTCTATCGAGGGAGTGGCAGACGATCCCGACGCGGTGGCGGAGGCTGTAAAAGAAGAGATCAAAAAACGGAAAGAGGTATTCTTTACCGAGGAAGAGTTTATCCGCGCAAAAAAGGTTATTTACGCCACGGAGTGCCTCAGCTTTAATTCCACCTCCGAAACCGCAAACAGACTTGCTTCTGCGGCACTGGAGGGATGCGATATGCTGGATTACGCTTCCGTGATCGGAAACACAAGCTACGATGACGTGAAAACACGTTTCCTTTGCGGGTACGATATGGAAAAAAGCTGTTTATCCATCGTACTCCCCGAAGAAGAATAGACGAAAGGAAGTTTTTGCTTATGAAGACAACCATTGCTTTTCCCGGCTTGGGAATAGAACAGTTTGAGCTTAACCGCGCCGCTTTTACCATTCCTATAGGCGACGGTATAACCGTATACTGGTATGGTGTTATTATAGCTTTGGGTATTGTTCTGGCATTCAGCTATTTTCTGTGGCGCGCCACGAAGTTTGAGCATATCCGTGAAGACGATTGCTATAATCTGGCGCTGTTCACCGTTCCCATTGCCATTGTGGGCGCAAGACTTTTATACGTTATTACCAACCCCGAAAAATACGATTCTTTGTTGAGCGTAATAAGTATCTGGAACGGCGGTATAGCTATTTACGGAGCCATAATTTTCGGCGCATTGACGGTTATCGTATACTGCAAGTTAAGGAAAATTATGATACTGCGTATGCTGGATGCGGTTGCACCTGCAGTAATGATCGGTCAGATAATGGGCAGATGGGGAAATTTCTTTAACGGCGAAGCTTACGGATGGTCGGAAAACATCGGTTCCCTCCCCTGGCGTATGCAGCTTGAAGGCGCATACCGCACCGAAATAATAGACGGAGTAAAGACCAAAATATCGGTGGATTTCGTACATCCCACCTTTCTTTACGAATCTCTTTGGAATATTCTGGGATTTGTGATAATCAACCTGCTTTACAAAAAGAAAAAGTTTAACGGTCAGGCGTTTCTTATGTACGTTACCTGGTACGGCTTGGGCAGAGGATTTATAGAACTGCTGCGTACCGATTCGCTGTATATTTTTGAAACAATAAAGCTTAACAGTGTTATCGGATTTATGACCTGTATCGCAGGTATAATCGGACTTATATTGCTTTATGTAAAAAGCAAAAAGGAAAACACGGAGCTTGACAGCTACCGTGAGGCTTTTGCAGGCGCGGAAAACAATTCTGTTCCCGCAGAAGAATGTAATGAACCGGAAACCATCCCTGAAAGCGAGGAGACCCACGATGGCGATAATACTTGACGGAAAAGCCGTAGCCGCAAAGGTTAAATGCGAAGTAAAGGAAAAAGTAGACCTTTTGAAAAAAGAAAGCAAGCGTATTCCCGCTCTGGCGGTAATACTGGTAGGCGAAGACCCCGCCTCCGCCGTATACGTGCGCAACAAGAAAAAGGATTGTGAAGAGGTTGGTTTTTTGTCTATCGGACATACTCTCCCCGCACAAACCACCCAGGAAGAGCTTATTGCACTTATAGATAAGCTGAACGCTGACGATACCGTGGACGGAATTCTTTGCCAGTTGCCCGTGCCCAAGCATATAGATGCAGGCGCGGTGCTGGAGCGTATCGCTCCCGATAAGGACGTGGATTGCTTCCACCCCGTTTCCGCAGGAAAGCTGTTCAGAGGCACCCCCTCCCTGCTCCCCTGTACGCCCGCCGGCGTGATCAGAATTTTAGACGAGTATTCTATCGATATAGCAGGCAAAAACTGTGTGGTAGTGGGCAGAAGCAACATAGTAGGCAAACCTGCGGCGATGATGCTTCTTGATCGCAACGGAACCGTTACGGTGTGCCATTCCAAGACAAAGAATCTGGCAGAAGTAACAAAGAGCGCGGACATTCTCGTTTCCGCAGTGGGCAGAGCCGATTTCATTAAAGGCGATATGATTAAAGACGGCGCCGTTGTGGTTGACGTGGGTATGAACAGAAACGCCGAAGGCAAGCTGTGCGGCGACTGCGATTATAATTCCTGCTATGAAAAGGCAAGCCATATCACACCCGTTCCCGGCGGTGTGGGCCCCATGACCAGAGCAATGCTTATGGAAAATACCATGACAGCGTACGGCATTCACGAAGGAACTATAAACTAGGAACTATGAACTATGAACTAGGAACTAGGAACTAGGAACGATGAACTATGAACTAGGAACTATGGAAGTTTTTTGCAGAGCAAAAAACCGTAATAGTCATTTTCGAAATCTACCGTCTGTAGTTGCAAGAGTATCGCTGAAGCAAGGAACTGTATAAACAAAGCAGAAAACGTCTTTTACGAGCGTGGCGTAGTAATCTACGACTAGCGAAGTAAAAGCGGTTAGAAAAACGCGATAAAATAAAGAAGGAATCCGCAAAAACGGATTCCTACATTTTTATTTGGATGCGGACAGACGAGGACGTCTATCCCTACGGTTTTCGAAAACCAATATTTCAACTGTCGCGTTTTTCGTTGTGCGAAGTTTAGACAGTTCCCAATAGTTAGATTTCGATCCAGGTGTTAGGATTAGCAAGCGCTTTATTTCCTGCTTCGATAATACCCATTATAGCTACGGTTTCGTCGTGAGCGGCTTTGATTTCGCCGGTACGGAAGAAATCGCACATAGCCTTAATAAAGTTGGGGAAGGTATTGCTCATCTGAGGAACGGAAACGGTTCTGCCGTCTTCATAGTTAACCAGCATACTGAAATCTACGTTGGTCCAGCCGTAATGGGACATAACGATGCTTCTGTTGCCCTCGAATTCGATAACCATACTCTCGTACTTACCGTTACCGACAGACATAATTCTCTTTGCCTTGCTACCCATAAGAACAACGATAGGCTCGATCTGGTGGATAGAATAAGTATCAAAGTTACCGGGTCCGCGGGAGTTGATAAAGCAAATGCCCTCTCTGTCGATATCCTTCAGCTCGTCTGCAAAGCGGAGAGCGGAAGTGGAGAAGAAGGGAGTATTATTATCTTCTGCAAGCTTTACAAGAGCTTCTGCGGTGGATTTTTCCAAAGCAAAGGTCTTGTCTACGTATACACGCTTACCGCTGCGGAGAGGCTTTTGGCAAAGATCCCAATGGCGCTCGGGGTTATCGGGAGAAAGCACGATAATGCAATCGCTCTTTTCAACGACCTCGTCGATACTGTCAAGACGCTGTACGCCGTACTTTTCGCACCACTGATCGGTAGTCATTCCGCCGGGCTTATCCATTTCAGCATAAGCGTAAGCTACTTCGAATTCTCCGTCGGTAGCATCTTTAATAAACTGGGGATAATTGAGTGCGTGCCATTCATCAAGATAATAATCAATAAAACCTATCTTTTTTGCCATTTTTTACACCTCGTTTTTATATTTTGCTTCTGAGGAAGTCTGCCGCTTTAAGAATATCTGCGTAAGGATCTGCGCCGCATTCGCGCTCGATAGTGAGGAAGCCCTTGAAGCCGATATCGGTAAGAGCGTTAAGATATGCATCGAAATCCACCTTACCTTCGCCCAAAGGAAGCTCAAGGAAGTAATCGGACATACGCATATCCTCAATACCGCCTTCTGCAAAGAAGGTGTAGATGATCTTGGGATCGGTCTGCTTGATCATAATACCGTCTTTTGCGTGGGTATGTACGATGAAATCCTTAAGAGTGTATACTGCCTGAACGGGATCATCGCCGGTAACCATTATAAGGTTTGCAGGGTCCAGGTTTACACCGATACCCTTGCTGTCAACATCACGGATGAAATCTGCAAGAACGGTTGCCTTTTCGGGACCGGTTTCGATAGCGAAGGTTACGCCGATAGATGCGGCGTAATCGCCCATATCCTTGCATGCGTTCTTCATACGGATATATTCCTCGGAATCTTTATCTTCGGGAACACAGCCGATATGAGTGGTAACAACGGAGCTGCCCAGCTTCTTTGCAAGGGAAGCAACCTCCTTGGAAGCAGGGATCTTCCAAGCGTTTTCCTCTTCGGTAGCGAAGCCGTGACCGCCAAAGTCGCCGCAAACTGCGGAAACAACAAGGTTGTGTGCCGCAAGAGCATCGTTAACAGCCTTTATCTTTGCATCGTCAAAGGTCTTGTAGGACATTTCGCCCTCAACAACGTAAAGCTGTATGCCCTGAGCGCCAACCTCTACTGCTTTGTCAAGTGCTTCAAAAAAGGGTTTCTTGAAGGAATCGGTCATTACACCGATAGAAAATCTTTTTTCCATAATTATTTATCCTTTCAGTTACTCTCTTGGAGAGACTTAAATATTTCTATTGTTTCTTCCATTTCGGCAAGGGTGCCGGGCTCTGCTTTTTCATAAGCGGAAACGAAAGTATCCTTACCTGCTTTATACATTTTGGTAACAGTATCGTACATAGTGCCCCAGCGGTAGATCTCGCACATATCGGGAATACGGGACTCGAAGATTATATCCAGCATACGCATAGATTCGTCATCGCGGGAGATCTGGTACTGGAGAGTCTGCTCGTAGTACACACGGTTAAGATTTGCACGGGAAGCCGCGCCCAGAGCATCCAGAACATATCCGGCAAGCTCAAGATTTTTGTCTTTGACAAAAACGGGAATACAAATAGTATCGCAGGACCAACCGCCGATACGGGAATAGTATCCTTCCTGCTCCTTATCATATTTGGGAGTGGGAAGTACTCCGAAATCACTTTCCATATCACGGAGGAGAGGGAGATTAAGTACCGCTTCCATAAGGAACAGCAGGCGGTCTGCTTTGAATTCGGGAACGATTACGTCGGATACAGGCACATTGGAAACGTTGAAATAATCGCTTGCGGAAATAAAACCGCTGGAATTATCCTGCAAAAAGTCCTGCGCATCGGAAATAAGGGAGATGGCACGCTCGTTGTTGATGGTGAGAGCGGGATATCCGTCCGCATCGGGAGTGGCAATGGTTTCCCCTGCGCCGGAGAGCAGGCAGGCTATAACACCGTCTTGCTGGGCAAAGCCCAGAATGTCGCCCACGTCGGACTTGTTGTTTTCGTTAAGATCCTGATAAACCGCCTTGGACATAGAGTAAAGTACGTCCTGCGTCCACGCGCCGTCGTCCACCATTTCGTAAAGAGAGGAATAACCGTAATCATCAAGAAGATGTTTTTCCTCTACCATATTCTTGTTGAACGCTACGAAAAGTGTGGCGTTTTTATTTACATATCCGATATCGCCGATGGTGAAATATACACTTCCTGCAATAGCGACCTTTTCGTTAAAGGATTGGGACCACCATTCGTTGGTGATATCCAAGGTTTCTACGGTGGTAAGATCTCTCAGCACGCCTTCTGTAGACAGCATAGCCGCCTCAGTTGATGCGGGCATACAGAAGAGGTAATCTCCGCCGCCGACGGTAAGATCGGATAAAATGCGCTGGTACATTTCGCCGCCGTAACGGTTGGAGGTGTACACCACCTGCTCTTCGATGGTTATGCCCAGCTTTTCTTCAACCAATCTGGTACGTTCTGCCGCAGCGGTAACGATAGCGGAAGCGGTGTCTGCGGAAAAGTTGGGGTTGGAGGAGGGCTGTATCTGATAAGACCAATCGTCATTGGTAGCGGTGCTGAGCACTTTTACGGTAGTACCCTTGAATTTATCTATATCCTCGGGCAAATCAAAGCCGAAAAAGGTATCACCCTCCGAAACGTCCAGGGAAAGATCGTCTTTATCGCCTTGGTTACATGCGGCGAGAACGCCTACGGACATAACCAAAAGCAAAATACACGCAAACAGTCTTTTTTTCATATGTAACGTCCTTTCATTTGCCAAAGAATCATATTCAAAGATGAAATTTTTGATGTTTTCACTCTTAATTTGATTATACTATACAAACACCGTCTTTTCAAGCGTTTTTTGAAATCCGTTTGGTTAAAAATAATTAAAGTCTGCGTTTTTCCATATAGCCGCACAGCTTTTCCAAAGCACCCTTTTCAAGGCGTGAAACGTATGAACGGGATATGCCCATTTTCTCCGCCACTTCACGTTGAGGATATACCTTGCCCTCCTCGGTAAGACCGTAACGGAGAAGGATTATGGTACGCTCTCTGGGAGTAAGCACGGTATTGATCGCTTTGTATGCCGCCGAGGAACGGATACGGGTATCTATCTCATCCACCATATCCTCATCCGTGCTGATTATATCCATATACGTGAGAGGATTTCCGTCTTTATCCACATCTACCGGTTCTTCGATACTCACCTCGCAGGAAAGCTTTTTGCGGGAACGAAAATACATAAGTATTTCATTCTGCAAACACTTCCCCGCATAAGTGGCAAAGCGGGTGCCGTTTTTGATATCAAAGGTGTCTATAGCCTTTATCAGCCCAATGGTACCGATAGAAACCAGATCATCCTGATCGGGATAGGACGAATAGTATTTTTTAACAATATGTGCGACAAGACGGAGATTGTGCTCGATCAATGTATTACGTGCAGACATATCCCCTTTTCTTGCCAAAGAAAAATAGTATTTTTCTTCCTTCGCGCTTAAGGGCGGGGGAAAATTATTACCGCCGGATACGCGCAAAAACATACATACGATACGGGAAAAGAAAAAAGCAACTGCGGAAAGCATTTTGTATTTATCACCTCCCGTAATTATACGGAAAGCAAAATGAAAAAATACCGCACCCTGATGGGCGCGGTAAAATTATAGGTTTATTTCTTATTTCCAACCGAGAATGGAATTATCTTCGGAAAGGAAAGCACGCTTAACGAGATAATAATCTCTTGCATCGATCTTGCCGTTACCGTTTACGTCTGCAAGATCTGTCTGATAATCATCAAGATCGATCATACCGAGAACTGCACGTCTGATTATAAAATAATCGGTTGCGGTGATCGCTCCGTCCATATCAACATCGCCGGGATAATAACCGGGTGCGAAATAGAAATATGCGCCGATATCGGTGGTGAGATTTTCAATGTCAATACCGTTAAGCACCAAAATATCGCCAACCTTTGCAGCTTTTGCAAGGTTCTGGTTCATAACAGCAACATTGGAATCGTGGTGAACAGCGATGATGATCTCGCCTTCCTTAAGGGTGTAATCGCTGAAGGAACCGTTTGCAAAAACATTCTTGGTTACAACGTATGCTTCAAGCGTTTCGTTCCACTCAAGCCAGATGTTCTGAGTCCACTTGGGGTTGTGAGATGCTGCGGTAATGGTGCCGGAGGTGAAGATAGATGTTTCGTCTGCAAGAATGGATTTGTTGAATGCGGTAAGATACAAGCCTTCGTCGATAGCCTCTAAATCGACACACACTTCAAGCTCGGATACGAACATCCAACCACTGCGTGTAAAACGAGCCTGAACATAACGTCCGGATGCATTTGCGGTAACAGCAACAGCTTCAACAGAGGAAGTGGCAATATTTTCAGCAGTTGCAGAGCCGATAGAAGTCCAGTTCTGTTCATCGTCGGAAACAAAGAATTCAACCTTCAGACCGTCAGCACTGATACCGCTGCCGAGAGCAACAGTACCAACGTGAAGAACAGCCTTGTTTATAGCCTGAACAGAGCCAAGATCAACTGTGATCCAGCTATATCCGTTTTCTTTATAGTCAGGAGTGTTGTGATTAAAGCCTACCCAAGCTACGTCAGAATAAGCAGCCCCGGAATCGGCGATAACGCCATCGGTAAGAGATTTGCCGTATTCATCGGGATAAGAAATAGGTGCATTTTCATCCCAACCCCAACCGGATGCTGCACCGCCCTGTTGGAACAGCTGAGACGTGGTGTAATCCTTTCCGTATGCAATGTTTACAGACTGGTCGCCGGAAAGAGAATACCAGTACAGAAGTTCATTGTATGCATTCTTGATCTCGTCTGCGGTAGCTTCTTTATTTGCTATAACAGAGCTTGCTACGTCGTATGCAGCGCGGAGGTGATCAAGAACGAACTGAGAGTATTCGGTAAATTTAACGTTTGCTGCCTTTGCAACAAGAGCCTGAAGCTCCTGCTTGCCTGCAAGTGCAGCAGAGATCTTCATTATAGCGCGCTTGTAGTCGCCTTCGGTGGATCTTTCGTCTGCGCGGACAGCCTTTGCAGCCTCAAGAGCGAGAGTGATGTTTGCGGATTCTTCTGCTTCTTCGCCCTTTGCTATAGCCGCATCAAGTGCTGCTACAAGCTCTTCGGAAGGAAGCATGGAAGCAACCTTAACTACCAGTATACAGTCGGAAACAGAACGGGAAGAATACTGAACGTAGCCGGGCTCGCCGTTGCCTGCATCTGCAAGGTACATAGCAGAAGATCCGCCGCCGTCCATACGGATAACATTATTGCAGCCAAGTTCCATCATTGCCTTTGCAACGTCGCGGAGAGTTACAGAGCCGTCTGCGCCGGTAGAGCCACCCTCGGTGGTGAAGAATACGTAAGATCCATCGGGCTTGGTGCCGAATGCGGTCCAACGTGCCTGAGTGGTAACGGAGTGAGTACCGATAGTGCTCTGAATCTGAGTCTGGTCAACGCCGTCCTTTACCAGCCAACCGATATTTTCGATAGCGGAAGAGCAGTTTTCCATAACTTCTCTGGATTCTTCGATAGATTCGTTAACGGTTATCTGCACTTCGGAGCCTGCTTTAAGATTCTTAAGAGATTCTGCAAAAGGAGAACCGTTTTTGCAGTAAAGAACAAACTGATTAGTGCCGATGCCGGTACCGTAAGTATCCGTACCTACGGAAACAACCTCACCTACCAGGGTGCCGCCGACGGAAAGCTCGGTGCCCAATACTTTATTACAAAGTACTTCAACGCCTTTTTCATATTCGGCGGAATCGGAGATGGTGCCGCAAGCGGAATCCCAGTAATAAACCTTATCGTTTGCGGTGCCGCCGTCTACTTTATTGATATATGTAAGAGCATTCTTAAGCTCGTTACCGTCAGCATAAAGCTTATAATCAAGGCTGCTCTTAACGACCTGCATAGCACCCTTGCTGTCAAAGGTTACCAATTCGCCGGTATAACCAACGTGAGCGCAGGTAATTCTGCCGTCAGTAATATTGATAGCGTTAAGGAAACCGTTGGCAAGGCTGAAGAAAGAACCGTTGATAGCAGCAACGGGCTCATATCCCCAACGCTCAATGGAAGCCCTGTCAAAGTGTCCATTAAGTTTTGTACTATTGTGAAGCTGGGAAGTCCAACCTGCGTTTGCAGCGAATACAACGGGAACGTAGCCGTCTGCAGGGTCAAACTCAAGAGCCTGCGCGGTAACGGTGTTGCCGTTTTCACCGCTGGTGATCTCATAGCCGGTGTGGAAAACATTATCGTCTACCTCGTATGCTTCCGAAGTAGCTTCCAAGCCGTAGCCTGCAAAAGCCAGAACGGATGCCATAGAGCCGACCATAACAAGCGCCAAAAGAAGCGCTACTGCGTTTTTGGTGAATTTCATAAAATGTCGTCTCCTTATATTGAAATTTCATATCAATTATACACAGTTTTTACAGTAAAGTCAATTACCAACGTAATATTTGTTAACGCTTTTTCAACTTTTTGATAACATTGAACACGGTGCACACAGGAAATCCGATAACCGAAAAGAAATCTCCCTCCACAGCTTCAACAAAAAGGCTTCCCTTGCCCTGGATACCGTAACTGCCTGCTTTATCCATCGGCTCTTTCGTGGAGATATACCAACGTATTTCGGAATCGGTAAGTGGGCGGAAATACACGTCCGTGGAAACACATCCGCTTTCCCATTTATTGCCGCAAATAACCGTATATCCCGTAATAACGTTGTGTTTTCTGCCGCTTAACATTTTAAGCATACGGAAAGCATCCTCTTCGTCCTTGGGCTTACCCAAAAGCTCCCCGTCGACGCACACCATAGTATCCATTCCCAAAACTATATCGCCGTATTCGGCTTCATCCTTTACAGCGAACGCCTTGCGCTCCGAAAACAGCATAACTGTATCCGCCGGGGACATTCCCTCCACGGGAGTTTCATCGGTTTCCGCAGGGACACAACGGTATTCAAATTCCAGAGTATCAAGTATTTCTCTTCGTCTGGGAGATTTCGAAGCAAGAATTATCATTTTTTAACTACCTCGCATACAACTGTAATATAGGACGGCAAAAAGCCGGGTAACACATTTTCAAAATAACACATACTATGCAAATAGGAAGGGAGGATGCCCGATGGCTTGTTTTGATCAATTTTTTGGAAACAACGGCGGTAACTGCTGCTGGATCATTATTCTTATCGCGATCATCATCTGTTGCTGCTGCGGTTAACCCCCGCGAAAGCCTCTTGCTGACAGAGGTGTTAAGGACCTGCCTTTTTAGGGCAGGTCTTTAATTTTGGTTTGATATAACGAATCTTTCTCTGTAAAACAAATATTGCTGGGCTATTCCCGCATATTCTCCCAGAGATGAAGGATCAAAGGATTCGTCGTAATATTTTTCCAATATCCGTTTTACCCAAACGTCTATGGGGAAAGCGGACAAAAATCCATAGCCGAAAAGGAGCACGCAGGATGCAACCTTTTTGCCCACGCCTTTTATCTTCATAAGCTCGGCTTCCGCCTCTTCGTAAGAAAGGGACGCTATGTGTTCAAGATCGATATCGCCGCTGTGAACGCGGTGAGCCGCATCAAGTATGTATTTCACACGGAAGCCCGCTTTGATGGGAGCAAGCCCCTCTTCCCCTGCGGCAAGAATTTTTTCGGGCGTGGGGAATGAATACAATCCGTTTCCCAAGGGGTCGCCCAAGGATTCGCACAAGGCTTCTATTATCTTTTTGATACGTGGAATATTGTTATTTTGGGAAATTATAAAGGAAATAAGGGTTTCCCATTTATCCTGCTTAAGAATTCGTATACCTTTTCCTATTTCCGATGCATCAGATACCTGCGCATCGTGGGAAAAGGAAGCGCACACAAGGGAATAATCTCTTTTTAAATCGAAAAAGCCTTCCCATACCTCAAAATACTCTTCTTTTCCGCAAAAGATAACGGTATCCTCTCCATCGGTATAACCGGAAAGATACTTACCAAACGCTACTCCCTGCCAGATTCCATCGGAACCGCGGTTAAAGCGAAAGCATTGACCGCAATCAAAGGTCTGATCCAAAGAAAAATGGGGCAGGTTTTTTATTATTACTTTATCATTTTCGAAAATTATATCCATAACAAAACCTTTGTATTGCAAAACTTTAAAAGCTAATGTATAATAGACTTTGAGAGGTGATACTTTTGCACGAACATATATATACCATTCCCGTTAACGAAGCATTTGAGAAATGTGAGGGAAACTGTCCGTTCTGTATGCTGTTCGAAGAGCTGGAGGAAACGGAATTGGATCTTATTCTCGGCGCATCCATGATGGAGCCCGATATACGCAAAAAGACAAATGAAAAAGGCTTTTGCGGAAATCACTACCGCCGTATGTTTACAATGAAAAACCGCTTGGGTATGGCACTTACCTTGGAAAGCCATCTTGAAACTCTTAAAAAAGAACTTGCTCCCGGAGGATTTCTTGCCAAGGATGCATCCGCTAAGCCCGTAAAACGCATAGGTGAATTGGAAGAAAGCTGTTACGTTTGCGACCGTATAGAAGAGAAGTTTTCCAAAATGATCGCAACCGCGGTATATCTTTACCACACGGAAGAGGATTTCAGAAATAAATTCAATTCCGCATCCGTTATATGTCTTCCCCACTACCGCAGATTACTGACATACGCTTCATCCAATCTTCCCAAAAAGGTTTACGCAAATCTTTTTGAGGATGCGGACAAGCTGGTGAGAGGTTATCTGGGCACTTTGAAGGATGACGTATCCTGGTTTTGCCGCAAGTTCGATTACCGCTTTGATGATCAGCCCTGGGGCAACAGCAAGGATTCCGTAGAGCGCTCAATCCGCTTTTTGACGGGCGGCACCACCGAAAATTTCAACGGTGTAAAGCGCAAGAAAAATTAAATTTACACGTCCCGTTTGGGACGTGTTTTTTATTGGGGTAGTTATTTTTATACTGTATACGGTGAATATTCACCCCGATTATGCACGGACAGGTTTACATAACCCGTTATTTATTTACATAATAAAAATTATGAAATCCACATTATCCACATAGTTTTCCACATTTTTAAAGGGCGCCAACACGATAATTCGGGGATTTTTTAGGTTTTAGAACATTTTAATGTGGGTAATCCACATACTTTTCCACCAATTGTGGAAAACATTATGTATAATACATTACACGGTTTTGGTTGCAAAAGCGTTAAGTTCAAGGTCCGCAACAGAGCCCGAAACGTACTCAAAATAGCCCTGAGAAGCGATCATCGCCGCGTTATCTCCGCACAGAGAAAGGGGCGGCAGATACAGAGAAACTCCCTTGCGGTCGGTCAATTCCTTAAGCCCTGCGCGCAGGTGTGAATTGGCGGCAACGCCTCCTGCAAGAACGAGAGGAAGATTGCCGACCTGCGAATACAATGCATCCACACGCAGACATATGCTCTTTACCAGAGTTTCGGTAAAGGATGCCGCAAGGTCTGCTTTGAATTCATCCGTAAGCTCTATTCCCTTTTGCTGCATAGTGTGTACCTGATTTATAACAGCGGTCTTTAAGCCGGAGAAGGAAAAATCATAAGGACAGTTTTCTACGTGGCTTATGGTAAATTTCATAGCGTTTTTGTTGCCGATGGAAGCCAATCTGTCCATCGCCGCACCGCCGGGATAAGGTAATCCCAGCATACGGGCGGCTTTGTCAAAAGCCTCTCCCGCCGCGTCATCTCTGGTCTGTCCGATGCTCTTATATGAAGTATAATCGTCCACCTTCAAAAGAGAGGTATGTCCGCCCGAAACCACCAATGCGATAAACGGGGGCTTAAGGTCGGGATGGGCAATATAATTTGCCGCAACGTGTCCTCTTATGTGATGTACGGGAACAAGAGGCTTTCCGCAGGAATAGCTTAACCCCTTTGCAAATGAAAGTCCCGTAAGCAAAGCACCGATAAGACCGGGGGCATAGGTCACCGCAATAGCATCAATATCGTTAAGGGTACATTCCGCCTTTTCCAACGCTTCCTTTACTACCCCCGTAAGGGCTTCGCAATGGGCGCGGGAGGCTATTTCGGGAACTACACCGCCGTAAAGGGCGTGAACCTCCGCCTGAGATGCCACTATATTTGAAAGCACGTGTCTGCCGTCCTCCACCACGGAAGCGGCAGTTTCATCGCAGGAGCTTTCTATACCCAGAATTTTCATTAAATTACACCTTCAATTCCATAACGTAAGCATCCTTGCCGTGATAATATCTGCGGCGGATGCCTGTTTTTTTAAATCCCAATGAATTATAAAAGCTTATCGCTCCGTAATTATCCTCTTTTACCAGTAAAAATACCTTTTCGCACTTTGATTTTAATTTGTCTACCAATGCTTTTCCTATACCTTTACGGCGAAAGCTTTTTGAAACCGCAATATTTTCTATTTCCGCTTCTCCAAATAGCAGAGTTGCAGAAAGAATGCCGCTTAAAACACCGTCGGTTTCGCAATAAAGATACACCGCAGTATCGGAAAGGAGAAATTCGGATATAGCATTTTCCGACCAAGCGGTATCCAGACATTCCTTTTCCAACACCGCGGCTGCGGGTATTTTATCTTTTGTAAGCGGCAGTATTTTATTAATACTCATCGCCGATAAACCTGTCTATTACGTCCTGAGGTGCATACACCGCTTTGCGGGTAGCTCTGTCGTAAAGATAGCAATTACCTTCAGTATCTACGGTGAAGACTACCACATAATACAATCCCGGATAATTTGCGCTGAGCATACGGAAAGTAAAGGTATTATCATCGTCAAGCTCCAAGGGAAGCTGTGTTTCGGATTCGTTCAAAATAGCATCGCGGATAGCATATACCAGATCGCTGTCATCCTGAAACTCGGTGTCATCGGGATAGCTTATCTCGGGATCGCGGTATTTTTCCTCACAGTAAAGAGTGGTAAGATACGCAGAGCCGTAGTATACGAAAGCGGCAACGGGATCGAAAACGTCAATAGTAAGATCGGGAACGCCTACCGCCTTGTAGACGACACCGTCCTTATCGCACAGATATTTGGTGCTGTCTTCCCATTTTACGGAATAATACTGTGTATCGCCGTCGTTGCAGAGAGGCTCGTCCCTCTCAAGAGCATATACAGAAATGGGGTTTGAAAACATTTCGTATTCAACGCCCGTTTCGGGATCGGTAAAACCGAATTCGGTTATGGATACCTCGTATCCTCTTAAGGGCTCCTCACCTTCCGTGCAGGCGCAGAGAACGAGAGTTAATATTACAAGTGTAAATGCAAGTATTTTTTTCATTAATAGCCTTTCTGTCCCAGACTGTCATCGTTGGTTATCCAATCCTGCACGTCATAGATGGAGTATGTAGAAGCGGTTTCGCGGACGATAACACGCTTTATTCCTGCGTTTATTACCATTCTTTTGCACATTTGACAGCTTGTGGTTCCGCCGATAGATGCGCCCGTTTTGGGATCGGTGCAGGCGAGATAAAGATCCGCATCCAGCATTTCCTCGCGGGAGGCGGCGATTATTGCGTTTGCCTCTGCGTGTACGGAACGGCAAAGCTCGTATCTTTCCCCTCTGGGAATAGCCATTTCCTCGCGGAGGCAGGTGCCTCTGTCGCAGCAGTTTTGTCTTCCGCGGGGTGCTCCCGCATAGCCCGTGGAAACGATACTGTCGTTTTTAACTATGATCGCGCCGAACTTGCGGCGAAGGCAGGTTCCCCGCTGGGATACAGTCTGTGCTATATCAAGATAATAATTGATCTTATCGGGACGTGTCATTTTCAAGCTCCTTTGCGATCTTTAATATATATTCCCTGAAGCCTTCCTTGGTTTCGGGATGGCGGAGTCCCATATAAACGTTGGACTCTATATAGCTTAATTTATTGCCTACGTCAAAACGCTCGCCCTCAAAAACGCAGGCCTTCATACCCTTGGTGCGGGCAAGCACCGCCATTGCGTCGGTAAGCTGTATTTCTCCCTTGGCACCGGGAGGGGTTTTATCCAGAATATCGAAAATCTCGGGTGTAAGCACTACTCTGCCCAGAATGGCAAGATCGGTAAACACCTGATCGGGACGGGGTTTTTCGATCATATCTGTGCAATGATACACGTTTTCACGAATCTCCTCGGCTTTGATGGAACAGTATTTGGATATACTCTCCGCGTCAACGTGGCGAACTCCTGCCACGGCAATACCGAATTCCTCGTAAAGATCGGTAAGTTGTTTTGTTACCGGAGTTTGAGAAAAAATAATATCGTCCCCGTACATTACGGCAAAAGGCTCGTTGCCCACAAAGGAACGGGCAAGGCTTACTGCGTGTCCCAAGCCGCGGGCGTTGTTCTGGCGTATATAGCTTACGTTTGCCATTTCGGTAATGGCGTTAAGCATTAAAAGATCATCGTTTCTGCCCGCACGGCGGAGAGATTCGGAATACTCGGGGCTGTAATCGAAATGGTTTTCAAGGGATTCCTTGCCGCGGTTGGAGATAATAAGGATATCCGTAATACCGCTGTTTACAGCTTCCTCCACCAAATACTGTATTGCAGGCTTATCCACAATAGCCAGCATTT
The DNA here is from genome assembly GCA_045595165.1 of Eubacteriales bacterium. GTDB lineage: Bacteria > Bacillota > Clostridia > Oscillospirales > CAG-382 > SFLA01. The sequence continues at coordinate 34,509 of JAZNZY010000022.1, read as the reverse complement.
CCTTTGGAACGCTTTTGGATATGGGAAGCATTCTTGTACCCAAGCCTGCCGCAGGTATGACCGCTTTTTTGACTTTCATAAAAATACCTCCCAAAAATACACGGTGTTCACATTTGGATGCAGACCCAAAAAAATACCGTCGGGGATATTATACATACCCCCGACGGAAAAGTCAATATATTATATATGAACTTTAATTTTTAAGACTTACGCCTTTTTCTTCTTAAGAACGATAACAACTACCACAACAACTGCGATAACTACAACTGCGATAACGATGCCGATGATAAGACCGGTGTTGCCGCCTTCTTCCTTTTCGGAAACGGAGGTGTTACCTGCGGGAGTGGATTCGTCTTCCTTGGATTCTTCCTTGGAGGGCTCTTCAGAAGGTTCTTCAGAGGGCTCTTCAGAGGGTTCTTCGGAGGATTCATCTTCGGTAACAGTGTTGCCGTAGTAAACTACTGCGTTGGTAGCGAAAAGCTTGGTTTCAAAATCGTAGCCGAGGAAGGTTACAAGGTCGCCTGCTACGAGAGCACGGAGAGCTTCTCTCTTCTGGCAGGATTCGGAGTTGGGATCGGTGCTGTCATCGCCGTGAACTGCGAGAGCAATATCGCCTTCCTGAACTTCGTTAGCAAAGGTGATCTCATTTCCGCCGCCCCATACGATTTCCACTACTTCGTATACGCCTGCTGCATCGGTAGGTCTGAGGTGAGCAGTAGCTGCCCACTTAACGTTGTAGTTATTAACGTTCTGGATATCGGTAATAACGGTAGCGGAGCCTGCGGTGATAGCGGTGTTGAAGGTAGGCTTGGAAAGAACTGCGGTTGCGTCCTCGGGAATAGCGGTTTCATCAATTGCGGGGGGAGCATCGGGAATGTCGACACTTTCTTCGCCCTGGAAGCCATCGTTAGATACTTCAATCTGAGTATCATCTTCCTTGCCGGCGAGAGTTACAATAGCGAGATTCTTGGGAGCCTTGCCGCCGAGGATACAATCCTGCCACTCTGCCATATTGTTCTGAGGAGCATCGAAATTATTAACGTCAAACTGTACCTGGTCAGCAACAACGTAGCTGAGACCGATAACGGTACCGTTACCAACGGAGTTAAGACCGGAAGCCTTCCAAGGGAATCTGATTTCGTATGTAACTTCGATTCCGTCTGCGGTTTCTACGATGTTACCTGCGAAATCCCAGTCGGCAGAACCGATACCTGCCTGTGCGCCGGAAGCGTTCCATACGCACTTGATAGGGGTTTCGCCATTGTGCATGGTTACGCCGAGTTCAAGGTAATCGCCGGTATAAGTCTCAGGGGCGATCTCCTCTGCCTGGGTGGGATGGTAGGGAGTGTACATAAGCTGGATGCAGCAGTGCTGCCACATATTGCCCAGCGCATCTGCGCCGTAAACGGGAGAAGAGTATGCGTCGAGCTCGGATTTAACTACCCAAGCAAGGTACATAGCATCGTTATCCCAGCAAGCATAAAAATCTGCCTGGATGGAATGATCTTTGTCAAACTGATCAACAAATTCGCCGTCGGTGTAATTAACGGAGTTGAAGGGGAACAAGGAATACTCGTTGGAGTTCACAACACCATCAGGAACGGGCGCCACGATATTGTAAGGGAGTTCGTACTCTGCGTTGGCGTTAGATGCTGCGGAAGCAACTGTGGGAACGAGAGCGATAACCATTACAAGTACAAGTGCAATGCTTAAAAGGGATGCGATAATGGACTTTTTCATAATTTTCTCCTTAATTTGTTTCAAAACTATATGTTTTGTTAGCTTATTATATACGTAGCATAGCATAAAATCAAGTACTTTTATTAATTTTTACAATATTAACTCAACATTATGGCAAAAAATAAGGAAAATAACTGTTGACAACCGCGAAATCGTGTGATATAATTGCAAAGCACGAGCGAAATCGACGTGTAAAATGAATATGGAAAGATGGCTGAGCTGGTCTAAGGCGCACGACTGGAAATCGTGTGAACGCTAATACCGTTCCGAGGGTTCGAATCCCTCTCTTTCCGCCAAAACAAGAAAGCAGGCTAAATGCCTGCTTTTTTGTTTTTGTAGCAGTGGGATTCGAACGGGTTGGTAGTGAATGACAGCTCGGTGGGCTGTCAGAGCCAACCCTGACCGAGAGGGCGTCGAACCCCGAGAGCGAATCCCTCTCTTTGCTTAAATTTGAACCCCAAGCCGGGCTGAAAAAGCACCGTCTGTTGAACGGTGCTTTTCTCTTACTCTTCGCAATATTTTTCCACGGCTTTCATTCCATCCATTGCGGCGGACATTATACCGCCTGCATAGCCCGCGCCTTCTCCGATAGGATACAACCCACCGACAGACGCCATACAGTTTTCATCTCTTGTAATTCTTATGGGGCAAGTGGAACGGCTTTCTACACCTGTGATAACACCGCAGGTATCAAACCCCGATATTTTTTTGCCGAACGCCGTTATCCCCTGACGGAGAGAGGAAGTAATATATTCGGGAAATAATTTGCTTATCTCTGTTTCACGCACGCCGTTTGAAAAGGTAGGAGAAACGGAAACCGACTCTTTTCCTTTGCCGAGAAAATCCGCAACAGACTGACAAGGCGCTTTAAAGTCCTTTCCGCCCAACAAAAACGCTTTTTCCTCCAGTGCTTGCTGGAAATACATCCCGTCGAAAAGTTCCGTTCCGAAATCCGCGGGAGAAAGCCCTACCAAAACCGCAGAATTTGAATTGACCCCATCTCTTGCGCGGTAGCTCATACCGTTGGTAACGAGTCGGTTTTCCTCGCTGGAAGCGTTTACCACGTACCCGCCGGGGCACATACAAAAGGTATATACTCCCCTGCCCGAATCCGTATGGTGGGACAGCTTATAGGATGCGGCGGGCAAAATGGAAGCGTGCTCCCGATATTGGGAGTAATCTATCATTTCCCGCGGATGCTCGATACGCACTCCCACAGAAAAGGGCTTTGCTTCCATATTTATATCCTTTTCGGAAAGCATACGGAAGGTATCTCTGGCGGAATGGCCTATTCCTAAAAACACGGTATCGGTTTTTATAGTATGCTCTTCTCCGCAAACAGAATATTTAACGGCGGAAACGCGGTTTTTGTTTATGACTATATCCGTCATTTTTGCACCGAACAAAACTTCCCCGCCGAGAGAGATTATCTCTTCACGTATGCCCTTTACACAACCCCGAAGCAAGTCGGTACCGATATGGGGCTTAGCATCGTACATTATATCCTCGGGTGCGCCGTGGGAAACAAAGGTGGAAAGCACAAATCTTCCCCGGTAATTTTTATCTTTAACAAGAGTGTTAAGCTTTCCGTCGGAAAAGCTGCCCGCTCCTCCTTCACCGAACTGCACGTTGCTTTCGGTATCCAGAATTCCCGTGTTCCAAAAAAGCTCCACGCTTTTAACACGCTCGTCCACAGCCTTGCCACGCTCGAGAACTATAGGTCTTGCTCCCGCTTTTGCAAGCAAGAGGGAGGCAAACATTCCCGCAGGACCGAAGCCTACGACCACGGGACGCAAAGTGTAATAAGCCTTACACGGACAGACGTACCCCTCTTCGGACAGTATCTCGTACTTTTCCCCTTTAAGACGGCGGAGAGCATCAGCCTCATTTACAGGCATTATGTCAACCGTATACACCATTCTCAACGGTCTGCCTCTGCGGGCGTCGATACTGCGGCGGTAAAGGGAAAAGGGAACACTTGAGCCGAATTTATTAAATATATAGGAAGGCAAATCCCCGCCTTGCGGCAGGGATATATCGTAAATTCTTATCATTTGAGCATTGTATCGATATTTTCGTATTGATTAAGAAGCTTATCTGCGGCGTACGCCATAAGAATATCTTCCCAGAAATTGTATTTATCGTAACTTAAATGGCAGTAATCGTCATAGGAATACTCGCTCTTAAGATTACCGTTCGCATCTGCATATGCCCAAGAAACATCGATAAAATCGTAACCGTTTTCATCGCAGAAGTTGAGCACAACCTCGTTCTTGGCGCGCACCTGATCATTCGAAAATCCGTAGCTTGTAGTCTGTCCATTCTTGGTGAAAAAGCCGCAGGAAAGGAATACAACCTCGGTTTCGGGAGAAACTTCGCTTATATTATTGCAGATCGTTTCAAGGCAGGTGGTAAGCTTGCTGTCGCTAATATAGCCGAAATCGTTAAGTCCAAAGCAGATAAATACACGCTTTGCCTCATAGTACTCAACAGCTTCCCAGATATACTTAGCTTCGCCGCCTATTTTGGGATGAACGCTTGTAGAAGCCTTATCCTTGCAGGCAGACTGATAACCATAGGACGAGCCCGAGAAAAAGTTAACGTAAGGCATATCTCCGTAGTTATTAACGTAAAGCTTAAAGCCATCGGTTACGGAGTCCCCTACGAACAGAGAATCCTCAAGAAAATCTTCAAGCTTCTTTCTGTCCATACCGTGGGTATCCGTACTCTGACCGGAGTAGATACCGCTGTTATTTTCGGGTTCGCTTTCTTCTGCAGGAACGCTGTTTTCATCGGGTAAACTGTCTTCATCGGGAGCGCTTGTTTCGTCTGCAGGAGTGCTGTTCTCGACTGCAGGAGTGCTGTTATCCGTCACGGGAACGCTGTTTTCTGCGGAAGGAACCGAATTATCGGGAATATTGCTTACATCTCCGCCACCGGAAACACACGCCGAGAGCAAAAGTACCGTGACGAGTACGAGCGCAAATATTTTAGTCTTCATTATTTTCATACTTCTTTCTGAATGCCTGATATTCTTCGAAATATCTTATAGAATCGGGATGTCCGCAGTATGCGATGGTAGAAGGCTCGTTGAACATACCCAGATACTGATAACAAAGTACTACGTCAACGTAAGGAGAGATAGCCTCCAGCTGTCTTTCCACGCGCTCCATAGCGGCGGGAATAAGTGCGCTGGTATATACGTTCTCTTCAAATTCGAACACTTCCATATCTGCCCAGAGTGCGCTTCTGCCTGCTGCGTCATGCGCGGCACGGAGAGCCTTGTAATATGCGCCGGTCTGTTCGGGTGTGGACTTGCGAACGCCGATCTCGTCCTGATATGCAACGATATCAACGTCCATACGCTTAAGCTGATCAACGTACTGCTCGTCAGCAACAAGGATGTTGGTGCCGTAGGGGGCGATCATAGTCTTTGCGCGGGGAGAGATCTCGTGAGCATGTGCGCTGTATGCGTTAACGTAAGTAATGAATTCCTCAAGAAAGTGACCGCTGATGCAGGTTTCGTCGGGGAAGTACCAGCCGTAAAAGCTCTTGTGGTTTCCGTACTGTGCCCAAAGTTCATCCATAGCCTTGAAAGCGCGTGCGGTTACTTCGGGAGAAGTCATATTATCGAAGGTGTGGGTCCATACGCCGTAGAAGCCGCAGGAAACGAAAACCTTCATATCCCATTTATCGCATTCATCCAGAAGGACGCCGATGGGGTCTTTGCAAACCATATCCTCGGGGAAAGGATAAATATCGGTTTTGAAATATGCTTCCGCGCTGTCCTCGTAAACGAGAGAGGAGCACATAAGTACAACGTATTCCATACCCATATTGTGCATTTCTCTTACCTTTGCACGCCACTGCTCGTCTGTAAACTTACGGCAGATAGGGTTCCAATACTTTCCTTCGGGTATATTGTGATGCTTGAATTCAAACCAAGTGCCTTTTATTGTCTTCATATTTATAATACCGCCTTTCATATTTGGTATAATTATAGCAAATTAAGTAAAATATTGCAATAGATAAATGAAAAATGAAGCCTTTTTATTGATTTTCTGCATTTTTGATAAAGCTTCGGTAATCCTCGTAAAATTTTATCGAATCGGGATGTCCGCAGTATGCGGTGGACGAGGGGGCATTCATCATACCCAGATACTGGTAACACAGTATAACATCAACGTAAGGTGAAACCGCTTCAAGCTGCTTTTTTACCCGCTCCATATCCGACGGGAGGAGAGCGCTTCGGTACACGTCCCCTTCGAAATCGAACAACTCCACGTCTGCCCAGATTGCGCTTTTCCCCGCTTTATCGTGAGCTTCACGGAGAGATCTGTAATACGCGCCCGTTTCCTCGGGGGTGGATTTTCGTACTCCCACCTCGTCCTGATACGCTATAAAATCCACGTTCATACGTTTAAGCTGGTCTATATATTTTTCGTCCGCAACTATCTTCCGCGTTCCGTAAGGGGCGATAAGAGTTTTTGTGCCGGGAGCAATTTTGCGTATATATTCCCCGTACGTATTTACATAAGTAATAAACTCTTCGCAGAAGTATCCGTCCGCCCCCGTTTCATCGGGATAATACCAGCCGTAAAAGCTTTTGTGATTGCCGAATTGTCCCCAAAGCTGCTTCATCGCCTTAAAAGCAAGGGAGGTTACATCAGGTGAAACCATATTTTTATATGCGTTGGTGCAGGGTCCGTAGTACCCGCAGGACATAAATACCTTCATATCCCATTTATCGCATTCATCAAGCAAGACCTCTAAAGGGTTCTTGCACACCATATCATCGGGGAAGGAATAAATATCCGTTTCAAAATATGCTTCCGCATAATCCGTATATACAAGCGAGGAACACAAAAGCACAAGGTATTCCATTCCCACATCGTGCATTTCTTTTATTTTTGCCCGCCACTGCTCTTCCGTAAATTTGCGGCAAACGGGATTCCAATATTTCCCTTCTTTGACGTTATGGTGCCTGAACTCGAACCAAGTACCTTTAATCATCTTCATATTAATAATACCGCCTTTTATGCTTTTAATACATTATGACAAATATTGAGAGATTTTTCAATAGTAAAAAGCATCTGCGCCAAAAATAAACACAGATGCTTCTTAGAATACTATCCTCTTTTTAACACGTTTAAGGTCGCGGTTTTTGCCACTCGCTCTACCGATTTTTCCGTAATTCTGCCCACGGAAGCTGACGAAGAACCCTTTAAGGTTATATCCGCTTCTTTTGCCGTGAGATTTTCTCCGTGTAATTCGCCTGCGCCGGTTATGCAAAGCTCCAGCATAGCTATGCTTCCTCCGCAGGTTATATCTCCGCTTCCCGTAATATTTGCGCCTAAAGCGCGGGTCAGTTCGTTTATATTTATATCTCCGCTGCCTGCAATACGCAGATTTGCCGTACCTGCACGTGCACCCGAAATATCTCCCGAACCGTTTATCTGGGCAGAAAGCATTTCGCCAAAGCTTCCGCAGGTTATATCACCCGATCCGTTTATCTGAAGCACGGTATTGGTTTGCACATTACCTGCGTTAACGTCGCCGGATCCGTTTATTACCACGCTGAGCCATTCTCCCAAATCACCTATGCTTATATCGCCCGAGCCGTTTATATGCATAGTACCTCTTTCAAAGGTAAAATCGGTTTTCAAAGAGCCGGAGCCGTTTATATGACAGCTTAAGCCTTCTCCTTTTTCAAAGCCCGCGTAAATGATAAGCAGATTGCTCTCGTTGCGGACGTTTGCGCCGTTTGCGCTTTTAATGTGCACGCGCAAAGCGCCCTCTGCAGTAAAGGAGGTTTCGATAAGAGAAATGAACCTTTTGCTTCCCTCTGCGTGCATACTGTAAGAGCCGTCAGCGGAAGGGCGTAACTCTATATTGCAGGGGTAGTTATTTGATATTTCCAGAGAGGAAAAGGGGGTGAATTCCTTATCAATGGAGGTTTCCCCGCCATCATCGTATTCACGGACGGGCTTTTCCTCCTGTTCGATAATGCGTATTTCTCCCGCACCGCAATTTACCACCGTGTTTTCCGAAAAATCCGCATAGCTTCCATCGGCAAAGCGCACACGGGTATCGTCACTGTGCTCCACCTTTTTATCCGAATAGCAGGCAAGATTACCGGATACACCTACAAGGGCAAGTCCTTCGTAATATTCGCTTACCTCGTTTTCCGCTTCCGTTTTTTCGCCGAACAAAACACCTACGGAAACGCCTAAAGCGGACGCTATCTGAGGGAACAGAGTTACATCGGGCAGACCTTCCTCCCTTTCCCATTTGGATATAGCCTGGGGAGTTATGGAAAGCTTTTCTGCCAACTCGTTTTGGGTCATATTATTTTTGCGGCGCATTTCCGCAAGTCTTTTTCCGAAATCCTTCATGCCGTTGTTTGCCATAAAAATACTCCTTTAAAACTTTTTAAGCGCGCAAATATATGATACCACGCACCTACGCGGTTTTCAATAACCGCACAGTTGCGAAAAACAGGGGCTTTGCGGAAAAATACGCCTATATTATACCCTTAAGCAAAAGAAAAATCAACGGTGGGTTTAGTGAACCGCTTGTGTAAACACAGAGTTTATATTTTTTACCGCCCTGTTGAAATGAAACCAAAAGTATGATAAAATGAATCAAGCGAGGTGAAACAGACGTGAAGAAAGCTATATGTGCGGTACTGTGTTTATTGCTCGTTTTTTCCTTTTGCCCGCCCGTATCGGCGCAAAGCCCCGTGATAAAAGGAATTGGGGACGGACAGACGGTTAACGGAGATATACAGATATACTGGGACAAGATAGAAAGCGCCGAATATTATACGGTTAACGTAAGATATATTCAAAACAGCGATTCGGGCCCTCTTGCATACGATGCAGTTAAAACCGAAAATACATCCTTTACCTTGGAAAAATCCGTTATGGACAAAACGGGATACGGTGCGTACCGTGTCTGCGTGGGCGCTTGCATAAACGGAAAAATGCATTATTCCCCCGTGGTTATATTTGTTTACACAGACGTGGTATCGCCCATATCGGGCAAGACGGTGGTATGCTTCGGGGATAGTCTTACAGCAAGCGGTGTATGGGAAAAACAGCTTTCCGCACGGTTCGGCGCTTCCTTTATCAACGCAGGTGTGGGCGGTACCACCACCGAAACATCTTTGGAAAGATTTAAAACAGACGTGCTGGCGAAAGAGCCTGATATAACTCTTATTTGCTTTGCATATAACGACGCGGTGAAGATAGACAGAAAAGCATCCCGGGTTTCTTTGGAAAGATACAGAGAAAATCTTGTGTATTATGTAAACTCGCTCAAGGAAGCGGGAAGCGACGTTATACTGTTTTCTCCGAATCCCGTAATTGAAGAATATTTCAACGCAAATCCTTTACACCCCGGTGAGGATTACGTGGAGGACGGCGGCATAAACGCACTTGTTTCCAAATATACAGATATAATGGCAGAGGTTGCACGGGAATACGGAGTATATTATTTTGACCTCGCCGCAGAATTTGCAGGCAAAGACCTTTATTCCCTTATAAATACCGACGGAACCCACCCCAACACAAAAGGATACACCCTGTACGCAAAGGCTTTGGGAGATTTTATTCAGAGCAAATATTCAAAAACCGCAGTAACGGGAGATATAAACGGAAACGGCAAAGTGGATACTTCGGATTACCTTATATGCAGACGAATAGTTTTGGGAACATACAATGCGAACACAACGCAAAAAGACGTGGCAGACGTTAATCAAAACGGCGTTATTGACGCTAATGACTATATACGGATAAAACGGATATATCTGGGTACTTATACCCCAAAGGAGTAAAAATATGAAAGCATACGAAAGATTACTTAAATACGTTACCTTCCCCACCGCATCCGATGAAACGGCAGGAAAATGCCCTTCTACCGAAAAGCAGTTTGCTTTGGCATACGCTCTTGCCGATGAAATGCGTGAAATGGGGCTTACCGACGTAACCGTGGATAAAAACTGCTACGTTTACGCAACTCTGGAAGCAAACACAAAAAAGGCCGCACCCGTAATAGGCTTTATCGCCCATCTGGACACTTCTCCCGATGCGCCGGATCACCCCGTTAAACCCCGTGTTATCGAAGGCTACGACGGAAAGGATATTCCTCTTAATGAGGATACGGTTATGAAGATATCCGAATTCCCATTCCTTGAAGGCTACAAGGGAAAAAACCTTATTGTAACCGACGGAAACACCCTTTTGGGCGCGGACGATAAAGCGGGAATTGCAGACATTCTCACAGCATTGGAAATGCTTATTTCAAGCGGCGAAGAGCACGGCAAGATCCGTATCGCCTTCACGCCCGATGAGGAGATAGGCGCAGGCGCGGATCTGTTTGACGTTAAAGGCTTCGGCGCGGATTGGGCGTACACCGTAGACGGCGGCGCTTTGGGCGAGATAGAATACGAATGCTTCAACGCATCCCACGCCACGGTAACGGTTACGGGAAGAAACATTCACCCCGGCAGCGCAAAGGGAAAAATGATAAATTCTATTTTGGTAGCAATGGAATATCATTCTCTGCTCCCCGTTTTTGACAGACCCGAAAACACCGAAGGCTACGAAGGATTTATTCATCTTAACGATATCCGCGGCGACGTGGAGAAAACGGTGATGGATTTTATTATCCGCGATCACGATGCCCAAAAGCTGGAGCAAAAGAAGGCTTTAATGACCTCCGCGGCGGAATATATGAACGTAAAGTACGAAAATTCCGTAAAGGTGGATATAACCGACAGCTACCGCAATATGAAGGAAATGATACTCCCTCACTTCCATATTATAGAGGATGCCGAAAAGGCAATGCGGGAATGCGGAGTTGAGCCGGAAATCATCGCAATACGCGGAGGCACGGACGGCGCGCGGCTTTCCTTTGAAGGTCTGCCCTGCCCCAATATCTGCACAGGAGGCGGTAACTTCCACGGCAGATTTGAATTTGCCTGCGCAGACGATATGGAAAAGACCGCAGAAATAATAAAGAAAATTATCACCAATGCGGTAAAATAAGAAAAACAAAATTTAAAGGCAAGCAGTATTCAACTGCTTGCCTTTTCTTCTTGGAGTTATTTATTCCTGCTGAGCCTCTTCCTGATTTTTAAAGGTGCGTTTTTGGAATACCGTGATTCCAAAGCAGCCGAAAGCGATAATCAACGAGGCGACGGTAGCTACTCCGCCCACATAGGGAAGGGCGCAAAGTATTGAAAGAGTCGTTGTTGCAATAACGGAAGAGATAAAGCGGTTCATCGTGGGGAAAAGCCTGGCGCCCAGAATACATCCCGCAAAAAGCTGGGAAACGGTGATCATGGCAAAATATAAAAGCAGAATTGCCATGGCAATATCGGTGCTGAGCATTAGCATAAACACCGCAAATCCGGGTACGGAAAGAAGCAGCATTATGCCGGACATAGAAAAGCGCACGGGGTGTACTCTAAGCGCATCTGCGGTACGGCGGGTCGCCTTGCCGAATACAAGCTGAATGATGAGCGCGCCCGATAACGCATACAAAATAACCGCCGGAAGCTTTTCAAGAACATTCATCCATACGTTGACTTTATCCCAAGTGAGAGTTTCAAAGTGATTCAAAGCATCGGAATATCCATCTGTATCGTTAAGATAAGGCGCCGCCACCGATTCCACTACCACGTTGTTTACGGCGCAATCCGAAGCGAAGCTTACCTCGTCCGCATATATTTCGGCATTGCTGTTTATATTGCCTTTTATAATAACCTTATCCGCGTATACGGTAAGAGTATCGCAAGTGCCTTCAAACACAAAGGTGCCGTTGGTATATGCAATAATTGCGCCTGCGTTAACGTTTTTGCCTATCGTTGCCTCCGCACCTGCGAAAGTAAGGTTACGGCAGGTAACGTTTTCGATAACGGTTTCCATGGAAACAAAGCGCATACTGCCGCCGATAACCGCATCTTTTACGGTAAGAGATGCAAAAAATCCAAGCAGATCTCCGCCGATATTTCCGCTTAAGGTATGAATACCGCCGGTAAGGTTAATATAGTCCCCTTTTACTTCCAGCTTTTCATCCGGATCTTCGCCGTTTTCCGTAACGTTGCCTGCGCCGTCATCCAAAGTATACGCCAGCACGGGCACGGAAGCGAGTGATAAAAGTAAAAGAGAAATAATTATAATTGCAAGGATTTTCTTCATTTTTTGGCTCCTTTGGTTAATTACGAGGATTATACTACAAACCCGCACACAATTCAAGAATTAAATTGTTAACTAAAGCATAATATTTGTTAACGGAAGGAGGAAAAGCACTTTGCGAAAAAAAAACAGTATTTTGGAAAGCGCTTTGGCGATCACCGCATTTTCTCTTACCGTTAAATTTTTGGGGATGCTGTTCCGTCTGTACCTCACCTCCCGCATCGGGACAGAAGGTATGGGACTGTACCAACTGATAATGTCGGTGTACGGGCTGTTTACAACCCTTGCCACCGCAGGGCTTACCGTAACCGTTTCGGGACTTGCATCGGAAAAGCTGATAACCGCAGGGAAAGGCGGAGCGGTTCTATTGCTCCGCAGGGCGATACGTCTGTCCCTTTTCATAAGTATACCCGCAGGAATAGTAATGTTTGCGGGTGCATCGATCACAGCATCGCGGTTTATAGGCGACATACGCACAGCACTACCGTTAAGGATACTCTCCCTCTCTATGCCTTTTATGGCGGTTGCCGCTTGCTTAAAGGGGTGGTTTTTTGCGGTAACACAGCCTGTAAAGCCGTCTATTGCATCACTTCTGGAGCAAAGCATAAAAATATCCGTTACTGTTATATTACTCAGCACTCTTATGAAGGGAAAAAGCGATCCCGTTTCTCTTTGCGTGGGAACGGTGGCAGGTATAACATTGGGGGAAATGGCATCGACAGCCATATTGGGCATAATGTACGCCCATAAAAACCAAAAGGAAACAATACCGCGGGAATACAAAAAAGAATTTGATAAAAGCATAAAGAGCGTATGCTTCCCCATTGCCGCCAGCGCTTGTATGACGGGGCTTTTGCACACCTGCGAAAGCGTACTTATACCGAAAATGCTTATGCTTTACGGCGGAAACCGTGAAAGCGCGCTGGCAGATTTCGGAATTATACGGGGAATGGCGATACCGTTACTGTTTTTCCCTTTTTCATTTTTATCCGCTTTGATCTCCGTAACGGTTCCCGAGATATCGCGGCTCAAGGCTTTGAAAAACAGCGATGCCTTAAAGGAACGGACATCAAAAATTCTCACCTACGGCTGGATGTTTTCCATAGCGGCGGGAGGACTGTTCTTTCTGTTTCCCGATACGTTTTCAAAAGCATTTTATCACACCGACGAGGCTTCACGCGCAATACGGATCCTTGCGGCAGTCACTCCTATGATGTACATAGAAACTATTACCGACGGTATGCTTAAAAGTATCGGCGAGCAAATGTGGACCTTTCTGACAGGGCTTATCAATTCGGCGTTAAGAATACTTGCAGTCGTTTTTCTCATATCCAGAACGGGTGCGGAGGGATATCTTTGGCTGTTGGTAGTATCCAACGTGTTTTCCTACGTAATGTGCGCCTACCGTATGAAGAAAAAAGCGGGCTCCGCGCCGAAAATCGCATCCGGAATAACAGTTCCCCTGCTTTGCTGCGGAATAGGCGGCATAGCCGCAAAGGGAATATTGCCCTACGTTAGCGGAATATATCCGGGGGCGGTGTGCGTAACGGCGGTATACCTCGGTGTGGCAGCCGGTCTGTATCTGGCGGTGAGTAAGCTATGGAAAGCATACAGCACATAGCCGCTTTCCTGCCGCCAAGATTAAAAAAAGCGGTGGAGAGTATGCCCGCCGAAACAAAGAAGATAACAGACGAGATACGTTTAAGAAAAAACGGCGTTTTTTCTGTTTTCGCCGGAGGGAAAAGCCTGTTTCCCGATGAAAACGGACGGATATGCCGTATAGAAAAAGCACTTACGGTTACACCGACGGAATTGGAGGAATGCGTTTTTCTCCTTTGCAAGGGGTCGATGTATTCCTATGACGATACCATCCGCCGCGGATTCATACCCATTCCCTACGGCAGGGCGGGTGTATGCGGTGACAGTGTTACCGAAAACGGGCAAATGAAGAAAATAAGAGAAATAACCTCCGTTTCATTGAGAGTACACCGAAACATAGATCATTACGGAAGAAAAATGATAGATATCTACAAGCAAAGCGGGCTGAGGGGCACGCTTATATATTCCCCGCCGGGAATGGGGAAAACCACCTTGCTTCGGTCTATAGCACTAATGCTGGCAAGAGGCGAAGGAATACGCCCTGTCAAGGTGGGAATTGCGGATGAACGGGGAGAAATTATACTCCCCAATACAGACACGGGGCTTGCGGATATATTTTCGGGATGCCCGAAATCCGTCGCCGCGGAAATACTTACCCGCACTATGTCCCCCGAGGTTATTGTTTGCGACGAAATAACCGCTTCCGATACCGAGGCTCTTATTCATTCCACGGGAACGGGGGTTTATTTAATATGCTCCTGCCACGCGGAAAACCGCAGGGAGCTGGAGCAAAAGCCCCATATCAATACTCTTATATCCAACGGTTGCTTTGGCATTTTGGTATCTGTACGCCGCACAAACGGAGTATACGGGTACGACATGGAGGTATTATGAAAGCTATTATCGGCGCTGCCGTTATATCCGTATCCTTCTATTTTATGGGGCGAAAAGTAACCGAGCAGGACAGAACGGCAGTGAAACAGCTTTCCGAAGTATTAAAGCTGTTAAGGCATATAAAAGACGGAATATCCTTATCTCTCACTCCCCTGCCCGATATATACGAATCCTTCGAATGTAACGAAAACTGTATGACGGATTTTATTTCACAACTGAAAAAACGCGGTCTGGTATATGCGCTGGATGGGTTGGTATTGCCTCACGATGCCTTGCCCCCTTTACGGGAGATGGCTTACGCTTTGGGAAGATCGGACAGAGAAAACCAATGCGAAAAGTTGGAAAACACTATAGGAATTCTGGAGCGTATATATGAAGAATTCAAGCAGACGGAACAACAAAAAAGCAAAAGTATACAGGCTCTGTTTTCCTTGGCAGGTGCGGTAGCAGTAATACTGATGTTCTGACAGAGAGGATTTTGGGAATATGAGTGTTACCCTGATAATAAAAATAGCGGGTGTGGGGCTTCTGGCAAGCATCGCCTGCCAGATATTGCAGAAGAGCGGCAAGGACGAGCAAGCCACGTTCGTGAGTATTGCGGGAGTGATTACGGTAATGATTATGCTTATAGGTGAGATAAGCGAGCTGTTTTCCTCCATACGAGGCATTTTCGGGCTGTGAATATTATGGCGCTGTGCGGACTTGCACTCATCTCACTGGTGTCCGTAACGGTTATCCGCGAATTAAAGCCTGCGGTCGCCCCCTTTTGCGCCGCCGCATCGGGAATAGTTATTATCGGATACGCTGTGACCTCCGCTTCTCCCGTTATCGATTTTCTGAAAAAGATGGACCCTTTGGCGGCAGGCGGAATAACTTTAATGATAAAAGCCTTGGGAATAGCCGTGGTAAGTCAGATAACTGCGGAAATATGCAGAGATTGCGGAGAATCCGCATTCGCTTCAAAGGTGGAGCTGGCGGCAAAGATAAACATACTATTGCTTGCTATGCCCCTTATTACGGATATCGTAACCATTGCGGGAGAACTTGCGGGATGAAAAAAACTTTATTGCTTTTGATCGCTGTGTTTATTGTTTTTTCCTTTCCACTGCGCTGCAGTGCCCAAATTGATGCCGAAACCGTTATTTCCGATGCGGGCGGAGAAACGGAAAAGCAAATTCCCGCTAATCTTTTGAACCACGCACTTTCTCTTATATTTTCCGCTTTTTCGGAATCGGGAAAAGGGATTATCGAGCATTGCGGAGGAATTCTGGCGATCTGCGTATGCGCCGGAGTGATCAACAGCTTCAAAAGCTCTTTTCCGTCTATGGGAAATATGGGAGAATACGTAAGCATACTCGCTTTGTCCGCGGCGGCGTTTTCGGCGGTAAACAGCGTAACCGTCTTCGTACAGCAAGCAACTTTAAGGTTTTCCCAATACCTGCTTACTCTGCTTCCCGTTATGACCACGATGTACGTTTACGGAGGAAGTGCCGGCGCGGCGGTTGCATCGGCAACGTCGGTAGATCTGTTTTGTACCGTGGTTACGGTAATATGCAACACGCTCCTTACTCCTCTTATAAACATATGTCTGGTGCTTTCACTTACAGCCGCCATACCCGGTTGCGGTTCTGTTCAGCCTATAGCAAGCGGTATTAAAAACCTTTCCGCATCCCTTACCGCCTTTGTATTTTCCATATTGGGGTTCGCGGTATCGGTACAGACGGTAATATCCGCCGCCGGAGATTCATATGCTTCAAGGACGGTAAGATTTGCTTCGGGCGTGTTTATCCCCGTTATCGGAAATATGGTGGGCGAAGCGTCACGAACGGTTCTTGCGGCGGTGGCAAAGGCAAAATCAGTTATCGGACTGGGAGGAATAACCGCTTTGCTTACCATAGTCCTGCCTCCCGTTGCGGTAGTGGTGTTGTATAAGCTGGGATTGCTTTTTTGCGCTTCTGCGGCAAAAATGATAGGATGCGAAAAGGAATCGCGGCTTTTATACGATATAAACGGTATATTCGGAGTGCTATTGGCGGTGATGCTGGGAGCTTCCCTGGTAGGCTTGCTTGCCATTACCGTATTTGTATGTGCGGGAGCGAAGGCATGAAGGAATGGGTGTTTATAATATTCACGGTGTCCCTTGCAGGCGGAATAATCAACCTGCTGGCGGCAGGCGGCGTGGGCGAAAAGCATATCAAGCTTCTTTGCGGAATAATTTGCATATATGTAACAATAGTCCCCATAAGACAGTTGTTCACGGATTTTGAAAAAGGAAATATTCCCGAAATATCGGAAAATGTGTCCTTGCCCGACGGAAACGGATATTTAAAAGAAAAAACCGAAGAACAAATAAGAGAATATATATGTACATATCTTGGGGAAGAAGGAATAATCTGCAGGCAGGTGAGCATAGAAATAGCAGTAACGGACACGGAAACGGTTATAGGAGATATAGTTGTTTCCGTAGACAAAAACGATGTTCCCAAAGCACGCGAAATGCTTTCCGGAATTGCCGAGGTGATATCCGACGGATAAAGAAAATCTGTTTGCAAGACTTTTTAAAACCAAAGGAACGGGACTATTGTTTCTCGCTCTCATTGCGGGCGCATTGCTTATGCTTTTGCCGAGCGGTAAAACGGCAGACACATCGCAGGTCTTTCCCGATTCGGAGGAGTACAGAACAGAGCTGGAGGAGCAGACCCGAAAGCTTATAAAGGAGCTGGAGGGCGTTTCGGATTGCAAGGTAATGATAACTCTTGAAAGCGGCTATGAATATCTGTACGCATCCGACCAGACCCTCGACCGCGCATACGATAATTCGGGAACGCTTTTATCCAGCAACGCGGGAAAAGAATATATACTGAACGGAGAAGGGTATCCCATAATAATATCCGAAACTCCCCCCACGGTAAGCGGTATTGCCGTAGTGGCAAAAAATATTTCGGCAGAAACCGAATATAAAATAGTACGTCTGCTTCAGGCGGTATACGGAATATCCGCCCACAGAATTTCGGTGGAAACCTAAATAACAAAATACATATACATTAACGGAGGCAACAATGAAAGAATTTACCCTATGGAAAAAGATCAAGGAATACGAATGGAAAAAGCTACTGACCACCAAAAATTTCGTGATAGCGGGATGCTTGGCGTTGGTAGCTGCCGCTATCGTTGTATCAAGCGTGCTGACTGCACCCGATGATGCGAATACGGTGGGCAACGAAAGCAACAAGACCTTGGGCAACGCCGTACTCGCCGACGGCACGCTGGCGGACGGGGACAAGGAAGAAAACGAGGATGCCGATACCGACGCAACGCAAAAAGAAGAGGATTTCTTTGCATCCGCCATACTTAACCGCGAGCAGACCAGAGATGAATCCATGGAAGTTCTGAACCGGTTGGCAAACAATCCCGATGCTCTGCCCGATACCAAGGAAGACGCGCTTAACGCTATTGCCCGCATTGTTGAGGATATGAATGCCGAAGCAAATATAGAAACCCTTATTAAAGCAAAGGGATTTGAGGAATGTGTCGCTATCGTTTCCGGCGATAACTGTACGGTGATAGTGGGTACGGGCGGACTCAACGCCTCAGAAACCGCAATGATACTTGAGATCGTATGCGAACAGACCGAAGCACAGCCTGAAAACGTAAAGATCATCGGAAAGCAATAAAACGCTAAATATTACCTGCCGAAGAGTATCCGCTCTTCGGCTTTTTTAATACGGTGTTATTGACAAACATTATGTAAATGTATATAATGTATTAGTGATATTGTCCAAATCTTCGGAGGTTTTAGAATGACAAGACGTTTTAAAAAATTCCTGTGCTTGCTGTTGTGCCTTGCCATAGCCTTTGCAAGTATCGGAAGTTTTAATAATATAGAATCCCTTGCCCTTACTCAGGCGCAGGAAGAATACATGGAAGTTATCGGCGCCGCCGCTACGGAGGATATGCTCACAAGCGGAATTCTGGCTTCTCTCACGGTGGCGCAATCCATACTGGAAGCAGGATGGGGCACGTCCACTATGGCGAAAATGGCGAAAAACCTTTTCGGTATAAAAGCATATTCGTCCTGGACGGGAATGGTATACGACAGCAATAAGGGTGTAGTATATCCCTCATATGCGGCGTACGTTACAGCAAATACCAAGGAATACGTATCCTCCAACGTACAGCGCGTATGGAGAGCATATTCAACCTGGTATGAATCTCTGGCAGACCACAGCGCATTGCTTACGGGTTCTTCCCGTTATGATGATATTCCTTATGAATACGATTACGTTGCGGCGGCGTGGAACATTATCGAAGACGGCTACGCTTCTGATATGGAATATACCAAAAAGATAATTAACTGCATCGAGTTATATAATCTTACCAAATACGATGCTATGAGCTACCCCGAGGATCAGGTAGTAATAGTTACAAAAACAAGAAAATTTCTCCCCTTAAACGAACAATGGCAGCTCCCCGTAACGGTAATACAGCCCTTTGGCGCAGAGGATACCCTTACATACTCCTCCAATAACCCCGATGTAGCAACCGTAGACGAAACGGGACTCATAACCCCCGTTTCCGACGGCGAGTGTATGATAACAGTTACCAGCTCTACAGGCTGGCACGCCTGCTGTTACATAGCAACCTATGAGCCTGAAACCGCATACGCGGAATACGTTTGCGTGGGTGATATTCCCATGTATACCGAGGCAAGCACCGAAAGCGAAAAGATCGGCACGCTTCCCTCCCGTCATTGTATTATCGGTATCGGCGAAAAGTTCCAGACCGAAGACGGAAACACCTGGATGAAGGTAAGAGCAAAAGTACTTATCGGAACAGAGGTGTTGGTAAAAACCGGATACGTGCTTGCTTCCGGAATCAGCTACGGTCAGGCGATAACTTATACATATCTTAAAGATGCGGTATCTATTACGCTGGATCAGACCGAGATAAGCGTTGCCCAATACACCTCCGCTAACGTAAACGCGGAAGTTCTTGCCGAGGACGGCAAAAGCTCCACCTCCACCACGGTAAGATGGATATCAGATAACCCCTCCGTCGCCACCGTAAACGCCGGCAAGATAATCGGTGTGAGCGAAGGCGAATGTACAGTGTACGCCGTTTCCACAGACGGTGTGTATACATCCGTCAAGGTAACCGTTACCCCCGGTGTGTATATCCCCGCAGAAAGTATATCTCTTAATCAAAGCGAATTATCATTGAATATAAACGATACCTTCACCTTAACGGCAGCTGTAACGCCCGAGGACGCTACGGAGCCCCAGGTGAAGTGGTCCTCCTCCAATGACCTTGTGGCAAAGGTAATAAGAGGCAAGGTAACCGCTATGGGCGAAGGCGAATGTACCATAACCGCCACCGTAGGCGAGCTTACGGCTACCTGCACGGTAACCGTAGTAAAGCTTGTTTACACGGGAATAAAATACGACGGAACCGTAATGGGTAATCTGGTAAATCTCCGTCAGGGACCCGATACCTCCTATGCATCCCACGGATTTTTGATGCAGGACGATACGCTGGTAATATACGGCGAACCCACTCCCAACAACTGGTACAGCGTTCTGGTGACATCGGGACAGTGCGAGGGATTGGAGGGGTACGTTTACGGCGATTTCGTAAAGATACTTAACGAGCAGGTGGAAAGTCTTGCGTTCAATACGTCGGATTCCATTCTGACTGTAGGCGATACACTTAATCTCTCCTGGACGGTAAGCCCTTCCGAAAGCACGGTAACCTTTGAAAGCAGTGATGCAAATATCGTAACGGTAAGCGAAAACGGCGTAGTTGCCGCAATCGCCGAGGGAACGGCGGTTATCACTGCAAAAGCAGGCGAATTATCCGCAACCCTGAACATAACCGTTACGGAAAGCGGCTTTACAGGCACGAAATATATCGGAATAACGAATACAGGCAGCAGCTCTCTTAATTTAAGAGAAGGCCCCGGAACAGATTTCAAATCCATTGGCAAGTTTACAAACGGCACGGAAATTACGGTATACGGCGAAGCGCAAAACGGCTGGTATGCGGTTATGGGCGTGCTTAATAACGGCACCGAAGCAAGCGGATACGTATCTGCCGAGTGGGTGAAGGTGCTGGGTAAGTACGCTTCGTCCTTGGCGCTGGGTGCGGATCACGCTACCATAACCGAGGAGGAAACGTTTACCATAACCTGGACGGTTGACCCCGAGGACGTTGAAGTGACATTCACCGTTTCCGACGAAAATATAGCAACCGTAGACGAAAACGGCGTTATAACCGCATTGAAGGAAGGAAACACATCCATTACGGTTTATGCGGGAGGAAAGACAGCAACCTTCGTGCTTAACGTGCTTCCCAAGCCCCTGCCTCCGCTTCCCCAGGATTTGTTGCCCAAAGAAGGAATCTCCGTTTCCGAAGGATATATTCTGGGTGTAACGGAAATGACAACGGCAGAAGAGCTTTTGAATATGTTTGAAAACGAGGCTCAGTATATCGTTATAGAAAGTTCCAATGATTCTTATGTGGGAACCGGCACAACGGTTTCTCTTAAAGACAGGGACGGAAACATCATTCAAACCGCAACGGTAATAGTTATGGGAGATTGCGACGGAAGCGGAACGATATCCGCTACGGACTATCTTATAACGCGGCGTATCGTTATGATGACCATAGAATATACCGACATTCAATACGAGTCTGCCCGTGTATCCGGTATGCCTTCCGTTACCGCTACGGATTACCTGATGGTAAGAAGACACTTCCTTGGATTATTTAACCTTTATACACAAACTGCAACCGAATAAAAAGGAGAACGAAATATGAAAAAGCTTTTATCTGTAAGCATTGCTCTTTTGCTTGTATCTCTCTTTGCATTAAGCGTTTCCGCAGAAACAGAAAACGTAGCCTTGGGAGCATCCTACACTGTAAACGGCATTTATACCGATGCCGACGGAAAAACCTATTATCCCGACGAAAACGGTGATTCTCTTACCAACGGAGTTTTTGCCCAGTCTGCGGATTATTCGGATATCGAGTTCGTAGCACTTAACGTTACCTCCGAATATACCGCCGCCAACAACAAGATCTCCACCGTTGTACTTGATCTCGGCGAGGTTTATTCTATCGTTAACGCAACCGTTTCCTGCAGTAATCTGAATTCCGCAGGTATATCACTTCCCAATCACGTTTACGTAACCGTATCTGCCGACGGCGAGAATTGGTCTGATCCCATCGGCGCGGAATACGAAGTGGTCACACCTGTTGACGGTGAGGTTGTTAAGGCGATTGCGGAAGTAAACGCGGAGATAAGATACATAACCTATCACTTCGAGCACAAGACAAACTGGATATTCATTGACGAAATTCAGGCTTTCGCAGGCGATATCAGCAATACCGAAAAGCCCGACGAAAGCGAAAAAACCGAGGCAGGCAACGAAGCTTCACAGCCTCAAAGCACACAAAAGCCCGACAAAACACCGATGAATACCGATTGGATATACATTACGGGAGTTGCGGTATCTGTTGCGGCACTTATTGCAGCAATAATCTACAGAGTAAAGAAAAATAAATAATTGCACATAATCACCCCAAGAAGCCCTGCGGCTTCTCGGGGACCCCGACAATCACCCCAAGAAGCCTTGCGGCTTCTCGGGGACCCCGACAACAAAAAAACAGCCGTTAAAACGGCTGTTTTTTCATTTTACTTTTTTCTTTTCACGATAACTGTAACGATAACTGCAAGCAATACTGCACCTGCTGCGGACACGGATATCCATATCCACGCATTGCCGCCATCTTGAGGTGCGCTTTTGCCTGAGCTTATATCGGAAATATCGATACTTTCTTCGGACACGTTCTCGTCTGTAGCTATATTACCCGCATACATGGGAGAAGTATAGCTTAAATCAAGATACTCATTATCCGTTCCGTAGGTTTCGGCGTTGTCTGCAAATTCTGCGGACCAGGAGCCTTTGGCTTTGAGGAGATGCTTGCCCTGCATACTGTAACGCTCTATTTTAACCACATCACCATTTATCTCGAACACGGTCATAGTAGGCGTATCGCCGAGGCAGTAAACGCTTCCCACGTATCCTGCATTGAGATATGTAAAATTAAGAACGTATTCATCGGGCTGTTTTAAAGCCTTGCCTTCCTTGCTTATATATATTCTGTCCCCCTTTTGGAGATAGACCGCACATCCGCCCAGATAATCATCGTAATGGTCGGAATGGTTGTGACCGTACAGGAATATAATATTAAGTCCGCTTTCGCCGTGTTTGTTGAGCACGTCAAAAATTCGCTTGGCATACTGGGCATCGCCTACGTTTTTGGTTCTGACTGAGTAATGCAAAGGAAGGTGGGATATCACGAATACGGGTGCAGTATAGCCTGCATTTGCCTTTTCGATCAAATATTCGTCCAATTTCTGAGCAGTTTCTTTTATGGTAGGCAGACTGTTGTTGCTGTACATATACTCGTCTTCATGCAAAACGTATACGCCGTAATGCTCGGTATCGTTATTGCCCGAGGGACTTAAGCCTACGGAAGAAGCAGGATCGTGATTACCCTGAACGAGCACCATATTATCCTCGGAAATGGCGGGATATACTTCGGAAACCGTATTTTTTAAAAGAGTTATTTTCTCGGTCTTATCCTCGTGCTGAAGATCGTAATCTCCCCCGAAGAGAAAACCGAAGGGGTTTTCGTATCCGCCTGCTTTAACGGAATTAAGCAAAGCGCGCAGTGTATTGGCGCTTTCTTCATCGGTTTCGCCCTGGAAATCGCTGGCGGCGATTACTACGATGCTGTCTTCCTGCTCCGCATAAACGGGAAACTCTGAAAAGCAAGAAAAAACACTTAGTAACAGCGCAAAAACACATAAAATACAAGTCAAACTTCTTTTCATACCTATAATTACCTTTTTTTGATACGGAAAGTATACCACAATATACACTTATATTCAACATTTATTTTTCTTGACATTGTAAGCAAAACGTATTACAATATAAGTAACAAAAAGGAGATGAATACAATGACTGCACGCGAACACAGACAGATCGCACGGGATGCTTTAACCGGAAGATGGGGACTCGCCATAGCGGCAGGACTCGTTGCTACCGCCATAATGGGCGGAACAAGCTTCAGTTTTTCTTTTCCTGTGTCGTCAGACTCAGGAAGCGGAGAAATAACGTGGGGAAGCAACGAATCGATCATAAAAATAATATTAATTGCCCTTTTGTTTTTTGCCGTTGTATTTGCTATTGCTTACGTGATAGGAAGCATATACGGAATGTTTTCCAGCATAATTCAGGCGGGATATTGCTCGTTTAATCTTAAGCTTATAGATGACGATGAGCCTGCGTTTAAAAACCTGTTTTCCCAATTCCGCAAGGCAAAATCCATAATCATTGCATATTTGCTTCGTTTTCTGTTTGAAAGTATCGGATATATGCTGTTTATCGTTCCCGGAATAATCGTTGCATATAACTACGCAATGGTGCCATTTATCCTTGCGGATAACCCGTCCGTTTCCGGAAAAGAAGCGCTGAAGATGTCAAAGGAAATGATGTACGGCAACCGCTGGCGGCTCTTCTGCCTGCAGTTCAGCTTTATCGGCTGGATATTGCTTACGATACTCTCTCTGGGAGTCGGCTCCATTTGGCTTACACCTTATCAGAACGCCGCTTTGGCAAGCTTTTACAGAGAATTGGTCCCCGCAAAGGAACAAGAAATTCCCGAAGAAATAACCGAATAATTACAAAACGGAGAGCGTAAATGCTCTCCGTGTTTTTGTCGGGGTCCCCAAGAAGTCGCAGTTTTCTTGGGGTGATTCTTATATTTCTGCTTTTAATTTTTCCGCTCTGTCTGCGGTTATGAGGGCATCTATCATTTCGTCTATTCTGCCGTTCATAAAGTTTTCGAGAGAATAAAGGGTAAGACCGATACGGTGGTCGGTAACTCTGCCCTGAGGGAAGTTATAGGTTCGGATACGCTCGCTTCGGTCGCCCGTACCTACCTGACTTCTTCTTTCGGACGCAAGGGCGGAATCTCTCTTGCGTTTTTCCATATCCGCAAGACGGCTCTTCATTACCTTCAAAGCCTTTTCCTTGTTCTTGCCCTGGCTTCTTTCGTCCTGGCAGTCAACTACCGTGCCCGTAGGCTTGTGGATTATACGGATGGCACTTTCCGTTTTGTTAACGTGCTGTCCGCCTGCGCCTGCAGAACGGTGGGTGGTAATTTCAAGCTCGTCCATATTAAGCTCAAAATCACATTCCTCTACTTCGGGAAGCACGGCTACTGTTGCGGTGGAGGTCTGAATTCTGCCCTGAGACTCTGTATCCGGCACACGCTGAACGCGGTGAACACCGGATTCAAACTTAAATCTGGAATACGCCCCCTCGCCGCTTACGGTAAAGGAAACCTCCTTCATACCGCCGAGCTCGGTTTCGTTTGCGTAAAGAAGCTCGCATTTAAAGCCTGCCTGCTCCGCATACATATTATACATACGGTAAAGATTGCCCGCAAAAAGCGCCGCCTCGTCACCGCCTGCGCCGCCGCGGATCTCGATAATAACGTTTTTATCATCGTTGGGATCCTTGGGAAGCAGAAGTATGCGCAGTTCCTCAAAGCAAATGTCCATTTGCTCCTTGGCGGTCTTTATCTGTTCCTCCGCCAGCTCACGCATATCCTCGTCGCCTTCGGCAAGGACTTCTTCCCCATCCTCTTTGTCCCTTACGTAGGAAACGTATTCACGGTATTTTTCTACCACGGGAGAAAGATTTTTGTATTCCTTGGTATATTTTTTATATTCCTCCATATTGGAGATTATTTCGGGATCGGAAAGCTTTTCTTCGATCTCGTTAAATTTACGCTCTATATCCTTAAGCTTTTCAATCAATTTATTTTCCTCCGAATATATGTATTTTCCGCTTCATAAAATGTAAATATAAAAACCGAAAGGAATTTAACGAAAAATGAAGCGAAATGAATATTTGCCCGAGGGTATGCTGTTGAATACACCCCGTAACCTTGCATTACTTAAAAACTATGAAACTCTCGCACGCGCATTTAACGATGAAATAATACTTGAAGCAAGATGCGTGCTGTGCGATGAAAATATGGACCTTTACGTTGATCTGGGCTTTTGCACGGGTATAATTCCCAAAAGTGAATGCGGTTATTCCAAATGCGGAAAGATAAAAGATATTGCCGTTTTGTCCCGCGTGGGAAAGCCCGTGTGCTTCAAGGTAACCCATATGCTTCCCCTGTCCGATGGCAAATTCCGCGTTATGCTCTCGCGTCGCTTGGCGCAGGAGGAATGTATGGCGGAATACGTGGAAAAGCTTACCCCCGGTGATATTATAAACGCAAGAATGACTCATTTTGAAAGCTACGGCGGGTTTGTGGATATCGGCTGCGGGATAATATCTCTTATGTCTATCGATTGTATGTCCGTATCCCGAATATCCCATCCTTCGGACAGATTTCGTATAGGACAGCGCATAAAAGCTGTGGTACGAAGCGGGATAGACGAAAACGGATACGTTTCAATTACCCACAAGGAGCTGTTGGGAACGTGGGAAGAAAACGCCCGCAGCTTTTCCGTAGGCCAAACTGCCGCAGGAATTATAAGAAGTGTTGAAAATTACGGTGTTTTCGTTGAGCTTACTCCAAATCTGGCGGGGCTTGCGGAATACCGTGAGAACGTATGCCCCGGAATGTACGCCGCAGTATACATAAAAAGTATAATTCCCGAAAGAATGAAGATAAAGCTGGTGATAGTAGACGTGGGAGAGCAATCCAAAAGCGAAAGCCGCTATGAATATCCCGATATCTGCCATATAGACAAATGGGTATACTCGCCCTTATGCTGCGAAAAACTGATAGAAACTGTTTTTTAATACACGAAATCGAATTCGATACCGTAAATATCCACGGTATCTCCCTCTTGCACGCCTGCTTTTTCCAATGCATCTATAACTCCGCCGTTGCGAAGCACGCGCTGGAAGTATGCGAGAGATTCGTAATCATCAAAATTAACGCTTCCGCAAACCTTTTTAAGCCACTCGCCGGTAACCACGAAAACGTCGCCGTCCCTGGTAACCTCGGTGTGTCTTCCCTCGGGCGCGATCTCCTCAGGCATTTCGTCCGCTTCGTAAACCTTTATGGGAGGAAGCTCACGCAAGGCGGCGCTGATACCGTTAAGCAGATCCTTTACACCTTCACGGGTAGCTGCGGAAATAAGATACAGAGAGTAGCCGTTTTCTTCGGCGTACTCCTTTATCCTCTCAAGGATTTCCTCGTCATAGCCTACGTCGCACTTGTTTGCGGCGAGGATCTGAGGACGGGTTGCAAGCTCGGGAGAGAATATCTCCAGCTCGCTGTTTATACGCTTTATATCCTCCAGCGGGTCTTCACGCTCGGAGGCAGATATATCAAAAATATGAAGTATAAGACGGCAACGGTCGATATGGCGCAAAAAGTCGTGCCCCAGACCTCTGCCCTCGCCTGCGCCTTCTATAAGTCCGGGGATATCGGCAATAACAAAGGTATCCCCGTGATTATCCACAACGCCCAGGTTAGGCTGAAGCGTGGTGAAATGATAATTTGCGATCTTGGGACGAGCTGCGGATACCACGGAAAGGAAAGTAGATTTACCTACGTTGGGATATCCTGCCAAGCCCACATCGGCAATGGTTTTTAATTCAAGAGTCAGGTTGGCTTCCCCACCCGTTATGCCGCTTTTGGCAAAATGGGGAACCTGTCTGGTTGCGGTGGCAAAATGGGTGTTTCCCCATCCGCCCTTGCCGCCCTTCAAAAATACAAAAGGCTGATCATCCGACATATCCTTAATAATTCTGCCGGTATCTTTATCGCGGATAACCGTGCCTCTGGGAACGGGAATGTAAAGATCTGCGCCGGAAGCACCGAAAAACTTTTTGTTCTGCCCGTCTTTGCCGTTTTCGGCAATATATTTTCTCTTGTTTTTAAAGGCAAGCAGGGTATTTGCGCCTTCGTCAACCACGAATATAACGTCCCCGCCCTTGCCGCCGTCGCCGCCGTCGGGACCGCCCTTGGCAACGTATTTTTCACGGCGGAAGGAAACACAGCCGTGGCCTCCGTTACCTGCCTTTACGTAAATATCGACTTTATCTATAAACACTTCCGTCACCTCTTTCCTAAAACTAAACAAAACGGAGCTTCGGGTACGCAAGTACCCGTAAGCTCCGTGAAAAGCAAATAGTTAGTCAGCGTTTACAACGTTAACGCTTACTTTCTTTCTGCCGCCTGCCATAGGCTCGAACTTAACTACGCCGTCTGCAAGTGCGAACAGAGTATCGTCAGAACCTCTGCCGACGTTGTTACCGGGATGGATCTTAGTTCCGCGCTGGCGAACGAGAATGTTGCCTGCAACTACGAACTGACCGTCAGCACGCTTTGCGCCAAGACGCTTGGACTCGGAATCGCGGCCGTTCTTGGTAGAACCAACGCCCTTTTTATGTGCAAAAAACTGTATAGTCAATCTAAGCATTGTGAATTTCTCCTTTCAAAAAATCGGCAATAACCGTTACGTTTTCGGGATACTCCTGGGATATCTCCCACGCTTCCCGTGCGAATTGCTTGATGATACCTTCCGCTGCAGGTGTATAATTGACCACCTTCGCGTCGATCGCAGCTTTGCTTTCGTCCGTTTTGATATTCGCTTTACAGCCAAACCGTTCTGTCACCGTATTAAGGGTGAGCATAACCAT
This sequence comes from Eubacteriales bacterium, assembly GCA_045595165.1. GTDB lineage: Bacteria > Bacillota > Clostridia > Oscillospirales > CAG-382 > SFLA01. Next base: position 6,329 of record JAZNZY010000022.1, on the reverse strand, counting down.
TGAGCTGATAGCGGCACAAACGATATCACTTCCTGCTTCCGCGTAACCGGAATGACCGGAAACACGCAGGGAACAATCTTTACCTGCAAAGCTTACCTGTACTTTAATCATCTTAAGCGTTGATGGAAGTGATCTGAAGCTTGGTGTAAGGCTGTCTGTGACCGATATGCTTCTTCTCGTTCTTCTTTGCCTTGTAACGGAGTACGTGGATCTTCTTGCCCTTGCCGTTCTTAACCACATTAGCCTCTACCTTTGCGGAAACAACGGGGTTTCCAACAACAAAGCCTTCTGCGGTGGAAATTGCCAATACCTTTTCGAAGGTGTAAGTTTCGCCTTCGTTAACGTCAAGCTTTTCAACGTAGATAACGTCGCCTTCGCTGACTTTGTACTGCTTTCCTCCTGTTTCTACTATTGCAAACATTGGTGCAGCACCTCTCTTTCTTTTTAGACTCGCTGCTTAGCAGGTGTGCGCAAAACTGCGCAACTTCAAAAACCCCATACACGCGGCACTTGCTATATTAACACAAGAAGGAGAGTTTGTCAATACATTTTTTGCGATTTTTATTGATATTTTCCCTTTTCCCGCATCATTTGTTTAAGAGCCGCCACCGCATCTCCCAAACCGCCCACGCAGTCGATAATCCCCTTCTCTACAGCCTCGCTTCCCTCCAGCACGGTACCAATATCCGTGGTAAGCTCATCGGTACGGCACATAAGCTTACGCAATTCGTCACCGTCCGCTTTTGAATTCCGCACGATAAAATCCACAATGCGGTTTTGCATTTTTTCAAAATAGCTGTAGGTCTGGGGCACGCCGATAACAAGACCGTTTATCCTTACGGGATGCAACGTCATTGTCGCCGACGGTACGATAAAGGATTTTTTTGCGCTTACCGCAAGAGGAACGCCGATAGAGTGTCCGCCTCCGAGAACGATGGAAACGGTGGGCTTTTTCATTCCGGCAATAAGCTCCGCAATGGCGAGTCCCGCTTCCACGTCCCCGCCGATAGTGTTGATAAGCAACAAGAGTCCCCCTATGTTTTCGGATTCCTCCACCGCTACCAACGTGGGAATGCATTGCTCGTATCTGGTACTTTTTGCCTGAGCTCCCGCAGTAAAATGACCTTCTATCTGCCCCGCAATTATGAGAGCGTGTATTCCGCTTTCGGTGGTTATGCTCTCCTGATCCGGTGCGCGGTCTTCTCCCGCGTTGTTCGTTTCTGTCAAAATATATCACCTCGGGTATATTTTGGAACAGGTCGCACAAAAATATACCCCGAAAGGCTTTAATCTTTCGGGGTAAAATGTTGTTTTATTTCTTATTCATCTGTCTGAGCACGAATATGTAATCGCCGAGATCCAGTTTGCCGTTTTCGTTACCGTCGGCAAACAACTCGTCCATTGCATCATATTCTCTGTCGCCGGTAAACATTTCCTTAACAGCCGTTGCGTCTGCCTCGTCGATCTCGCCGGTGCGCTCAACGTCGCCGCGGAGTCCTTCAAAGGGAAGCTTTGCGGTAGCACGGGATTCGTGTTCGTTACATTCGGAACAAACTCGGCGTTCCTCGCCCTCCTCAACCATAGTGGGTGCTTTATGCTCTGCCCATTCGCCGTACTTATGGCCGGGTGCTTTCTCCGTCTTGGTTTCCACTACCGCATCACATTCGGTACATCTGGATTCCCAAACCTCGTCCTGAGTGCAGGTCATATCTTTCACTTTTTTAAGCTCGCCTGCTGTATGACCGGTGGCTTTTATAGTCTTGGTTTCAATTACGGTGTTACATACTGTACACTTGGACTCCATAACTCCGTCCTTAGTACAGGTTGCGGGAGTTTTTACTACAAATTCGCCTGCTTTGTGTCCCGTAGCTTTTTCGGTTTTGGTTTCGTAAACCTTGTTACATCCGGTACACTTGGATTCCCACACACCGTCGGTAGTGCAGGTCTGCTTTACCTTTTCTACAAGAGGTCCGGGCTTATGATCGGATACGGGAAGCTCTTTTATGCCTGAGATCTCATTACAGATCTTGCAACGAAGCTCTGCAAGTCCCGTGGAAGAGCAGGTGGGCTCCTTTATAGTAGTCCAATCTCCTGCAAGAGAAGAATTTGCCAAAAGCTGTGTATAGCTCTTAACATTGCGGGTAAAACCTGCGCCGCTGTATCCTTTGGGAATGGGGTTGTTGTTGCCGGTGATCTCGACGAGCTTGGTTTTGAAGGTTATATCTCCTGTCCAGCCGGAATTTACGGTGAACTTAAGCTGTACCTTGAGCTGACCGCCGCCGGTGATAGCGTAATCGTTTTTACCCTTTATACCTGCTTCCGATTCAGCCATAAAGTTTATAAGATCTTCACCGCGGCTGCTTACAGCAGATACCTCTGTTCCCTTGCTCCAGTCCGCTTTTGCCGCATCTGTGTTTCCGCCGGGAACAACGGTCAAAAGATCGTATCCTGCGGTTTTATCAGAAGGGTCGATAAAAGTAACCGCTTCGGAATTATACTGTAATTTAAAGGAAACGACAACACCGCCTACGCTCTGCAACGCACTGTTAACATCGTTAATCGTCATTGTAAGTACAATGACTTCTCCGCTCTTTGTCCAATATTCCTGAATTTCCGGATCAAAAGAAAACGCACCCGTGGGAGTAGTAGCAGTACCGGTGCCGGTATAGCTGTGATTACCCGTGCAAGGATTTGTATGAGATGCGGAAACCGGAATCACGCACAAGAGCGTGAGTATCAAAGCTATGCAAAAAGATAACGTTTTTTTCATTATTTATCCTCCGTATAAGTATAAAGCTCACCCGTTTCGAAGTACCGTCCCGGTACGTCGGGGCACATAGTGTTCCAAATTTCCGTGAGATGCTTCATTCCGTCCCGCTCGCTGGCGCAATGCCCCAAAAGGATAATGGATTTATTAAATCCCAGCTGTGCGGCATCACGGGTGTAGCACCCTTCACGCCATTCACATATCTCTCCTGCGATCACTACTTCGCAATCAGTATCGCGGATAATATCGAACACCATATCTCCGCAAGCGCCGAGGCACATCGCTATCTTTTTGGATTTCGTGTTCGCCGCGCCGATAATGCGTGCGTGGCGGATACCGCAGTTTTCTTCTATCTGCTTTGCGATCTCAACAGATGTCATAGGAGTGTCAAGAATAAAGAATCTTCCCTCCAAAGTGCCGCTTAAAGCAGATGCTTCCAAAAATCCTGCGTGGATAACATCAGGAAGTGCCGCGTGAGGATGATCGTGCCAACGGTATACCGTCATTCCCGTGGATTCCAAAAGACGCTTCTTACTGTTCGCAACCTCGCTCTCACGGAAATTATCATAATGATCGTGGTACGTAGGCTCGTGGGTAACAAGCACGTCTGCTCCCCAGTCCTGCGCGGCCTTGATAACATCCGCCGTAGCGGTAAAACAAAAGGCAACCTTTTTCGTTTCCTTTTCGTCATACCCCGCTTTAATGGTATCTACGGTTTGATCAAGCGTGGCGCCGGAATAGTAATTCAATTTTTCAAGAACTTCGATCGCTTTCACCATAATTCACCTCAGTATCGCTATTTTACCATATCAAAAGCAAAAAGAAAAGGGGTTTTTGCAAAAAACTCTTGCAAATTCTTTCCGGTTATGCTAACATATACCAAGCAATTTGATATGGACAAGAGTGCTCAAAGCAGCGAGGTGCATCACTCGGGGTCCCCGAAAAACGCAAGTTTTTTGGGGTGGTTCTCGAAAGGTAGCCGCCCTCGTCACTCATGAGAACGCAAAACCTCGCGTTTTCTCCGATTATCTCGCAAATGCTTCATTTTTCTTGAATTTTGGATGAATGCATTTTAACTTTGGCCTTGCAAAAGCCGTGCAAAATTCAAACACAACCAAATACGGAGAGATATCGAAGTGGTCATAACGGGGCTGACTCGAAATCAGTTTGAGAGCAATCTCACGTGGGTTCGAATCCCACTCTCTCCGCCACATTGAGCCCAAATTCCACGATTTTGGTCTCTTTTTCTTTTAATTTTGCCTGATTTTTGACTTTCATTCCCCACTTTTGAGAAAAGTGCCTTTTGCAGTCTTTCGGTTGCCTATCAGTTTTTTGCAAGGCAGTGCAAGGCAAATGCAAGGCTGGTCAAAAACACCCTGTTTTTAGGGACGGATAGATATGGGTAGGTACGCAAATAAACTGAGTAGGTATCATCTCGTCTGCAACCACACAAGAGAGTTCGAAATAAATATCCCCCCGCATAGCGGGGGGTATTTCATTTTCGGGCGTAGCCCTAATACTACTGGCCGCGCACAAGTGCGCTTTAGATTGGCCTGCCAGCCACGCATCAGTTACTTGCTACCCGTAAACGGGTTTAGGGACGTTTCATCGCCTCCCTGCGGGAGGGAGGTGGATTTTTGCGAAGCAAAAAGACGGAAGGAGCACGCGATGAAAGGAATTTTAGAGCGTTGTCCTTCTCATTAGGGGGGTTCCGTAAATATCTTTTATTGAGTGTTTCCCGCCCGATGGCTCCTTCAGTCACCTTCGGTGACAGCTCCCTCCCGGAGGGAGCCATTGGCACGAACTGCCCTTAAACTGCATTTTTTCTTTACATCATTTCTGTTCATCGGTAAACCTATATTGAACCCCGCCACTATGGCGGGGATTTCATTTACATTGAAAAGGGGTGAACAAACCGTTCACCCCTTTCGTTATGCCATTCTCACCCCAACGCTTTACTCATCGCAGCACCCGTGTCTGCTTTTGTTACCGCGTCAAGGTGGCTATAGATATTCGCCGTGGTACTCATATCGCTATGTCCGAGCCATTCCTGGATCTGCTTCATGGGCACGCCTTGTGCGAGTAGCACCGAGGCGCAGGAGTGGCGAAGGTCGTGGAAGCGGATCTTCTTCAGGTTATGCTTCTTCAGAAGTTGTCCAAAGTGTCCGGTGACGAAGTCGGGATCGTAGAGCTTGCCGAGCGCGTCCACGCAGACGTAGTCGGTGTATTCCTTAGAGTACGCCGAGCGCATCACCTTTTTCATCTGCTCCTGCTTCTCGCGGTGTTTTAGCAGTTCGCCTCTGACGAAGGGCTCGAGCGTCAACGTGCGGTAGGAGGATTTTGTTTTCAGTCTATCCTTGGCAACGATGCCCTCCTCGGTGGAGTGAACGGTGTGGCGGACGGTCAGAGTGTTCTCGGTGAAGTCGATGGCAGACCACTTCAGTCCAATTACCTCGCTACGTCTGAGTCCGTAGTAAGCGGCAAGCAGGATCGGGATATAGATCTCATCATCCTTGACCAGCTCGAGCAGTTGCTTCACCTCCTCGGCGTTGTAGTAGGCGGCGATGAACTGCTCCTTCCTCGGTCGGTTGGCTTGGTCAACGGGGTTGCTTGGTATGATCCGCCGCTTCACCGCATCCTTGAACGCCTTATGGAGCACACCGTGGTAGCGTTGACCGGTGGAGCCCTTCAGCCCTGCGTTTCGAAGGTAGGTGTAAAACTCGTTGATCTCATCCCCCGACAGATCCTTGACGGTGAGATCGAGGGGCGTGAAGAACTCGCGGATGCGCCCGTCGATATAGCGCTTGTACTGGTGATAGGTCTCCCGCTCGATGTCGTGCTGATGCCCTTCCAGCCATTCGTCGAGGTAGTCGAGCATCTTAGTGTTGGCAAGTCGGTTGCGCTCACGGTCTGCGTGTGTCATCGTCTCTGCGAGATGCACATCACCCGCGTTATACTTATCAAGAATTTGATTGAGGCGGTACTGCGCCTCTTTTTTGTTGCCCTTCTTGGCTTCAAGGTTCAGCGTGTGCCACTTCGTTTTGCGCTTGCCGTCGACGCTCGGTAGATTGATCACCGCATAGTATTTGCCCTTGTCCTCGGCAAGCCGTCCTGTGATTCTTTTCATGCTTTATCTCCTTTCTTACTTTGCATTTGTGCGGAGCACAAATGGATGGCGTGATAGTTAAAGTTTCGGTTATTGATAATCTTCATTCACGCCTTTGCCTCCTTTGTGATAGACTTCTTATTCGAAGCAATGATACGCGAACGCTCCTTCATAGTCCAGAGAGAATCGGGGTTATAGGGATAAATTATTTGATAATACCGTTCGTTCACCATCATTTCCACCAGCGCGGTCTTGGGAATCAGAATGTTCCGACCGATCTTGATGCTGTCGATGCGCCCTTCGTGGATCAGCTTGTACACGGTGTTCTTGCTGCAGTGGAGCAACCGCACCACGTCCTTCACCTGCATCACGTCGGGCTCCTTCTTGAAATATTCGAAAACGTCTCTCTTGATCATACGCATATTACCTCCTGCAATTTGTAATCTGAAACGAATG
>JAZNZY010000021.1:0-176912 GCA_045595165.1 Eubacteriales bacterium | reverse complement strand
GATTGTCTTCCTAAGACCGCTTGGCCTCCGACTTGTCGCAGACTTCTTGGGGTGATTTATTTTACGAAATCTTCGTCCCAATTACCGTTAGTGAATATAGGTGTTGCCTTGCCGTCCTTATATCCTACTATAGACAGGTCCTCGCAGCCGATCATAAAGTCAACGTGGATCATACTCTCGTTTACGCCCTGCTCCTTTAGCTGTTCGCGGGTCATATCCTCATAGCCTACAACCAAGTTGCCGAATCCTCTGCCGATCGCAACGTGGCAAGCAGCATTTTCATCAAACAAGGTGTTATAGAAAAGAATACCCGAGTTGCTTATGGGACTGTTGTGGGGAACGAGTGCCAATTCGCCCAGCATTTTTGCTCCCTCGTCGGAAGCGATAAGCTGTTTAAGCACGTCCTCGCCCTTTTCGGCGGTTACTTCGGTCACCTTACCGTCAACAAAAGTGAAGGTAAAGTTTTCTACCAGATTTCCTCTTACGGAAAGAGGCTTTGTGGAAACCAGCTTACCTTCGCACTTGCCTGCGATGGGGGTTGTGAAGATCTCCTCGGTAGGCATATTGGGGTTATAGTAAACGCCCTTGGTGGTTTCGCCGCCGCCCAGCCAGAGGATATTGTTGTTCAGCCAGCAACGGAAATCCGTGCCGTTTGCGGATTTGTATTCAAGATAATCGAATTTTGCATCGTTAAGGCGGGCGCATTTATCCATAAAATCTGCGTTGTGCTCTGCCCATGCTTTTTCAGGGTCGCTGGACGCATCGGTAATATATACGGTGGAGAGGATGGTCTTCCACAGCTTTTCAACTGCGGTGGAGGTGCGCTCACCGGGGAATACCTTCTTTGCCCAATCCTTGCCTGCGGCGGCAACGATGGTCCACTGGTAATTATTATCCATCTCATCAAGATATTTTTTCATTTTTTGGTGAGTTGCCACAGAGGATTTCTGCATCTTTTCTCCGTTTACGCCCTTCAAAGCATCGGGTCCGTCGGAGATAATGTTGATATATGCGGGGAGAGTTTTGCAGTCGAACGCCTGCTTTGCTTCCTGCCAATCGTGAACGTTACAGAGAGTCTTTAAGGACTGATGTCTGTACGCCATCTTGGTGGTGTAGGAATAACGCCAGTCAACACGGACTTCCTTTGCCCCTGCTTTGTAGGCTTCCTCTACTACCAGACCTGCGAATTCGTGCATCTCTACGGATGCGCGGACTACAACGTACTGTCCCTTTTGAACGTTCGCGCCTGTGCGAACGGCAAGGCGTGCGTATTTACGAAGGAGAGTTTTAGTCATTTGCCTTTTCCTCCACCTTGCGTACTGCCCACTTTGCGATCTGGATACGGGTACGGTCTGCGCCGGTTTCGATGAGGACCATATCGTCCTTAACCTTAAGCACTACGCCGATGATTCCGCCAACGGTGGAAATAGTATCGCCGGGGGTAAGGCCATCCAGCATTTTTGCGGTTTCTTTTTCCTGCTTCTTTTGGGGACGGATGATCATAAAATAGAACACCGCTACCATAACCACAAGCATACCTACTGTCATTATAAGCTGACCGGTGGAGTCTACCTGGTTACCCTGAGCATCCAGAGTGGTGCAGGAGGAGAGCGCAACAAGCATAAGGAGAGCCATTACGGCTGCAAAAATCTTTTTCATTTTGGTTTTTCCTTTCAGTAATTGATTCTTTTTATATTTGTGCAGTAATTTGTGTTATCGTCAATAGTAAAGACCACGCCGTTTATCATCATTTCTCCCGTGGGACGGGTCTTTTTGGTAAAGGTGCGGTGGACGAATTTTATTAAAGCGGTATCGATATCCGCGCCGATGATACTGTCCCTCACCCCGCACATACCCACATCGGTAATATAACCGCTGCCTTTATCCAGCAGCCGTTCGTCCGCCGTGGCAACGTGGGTGTGAGTGCCGAAGATGCATTGGATCTTCCCGTTGAAATAATACCCAAAGGCATTTTTCTCGCTGGTGGCTTCCCCGTGGAAATCGCACACGGCGATATCGTAACGCCCCTTTTCCTTCTCAAGCACCTTGTCCACAGTGTGAAAAGGGCTGTCGCAAGGGTCCATAGTTATCTGCCCCATAGCGTTGATAACCAAAACCCGCTTTCCGTTGCCTACTTTTATTATGGTATATCCTCTGCCGGGGGCGGAAGATGGCAGGTTGACGGGACGAATACATTTTTCACAGTTGTTATCAAGATATTCGTAAACCTCCGCCCGTTGCAGGGTGTGGTTTCCGCCGGTGATCACGTCTGCCCCGCAGGCAAACAGGTCCTCGCAGGCGCCCGTATCCAAGGTGGAATAATCGGAGGTGTTTTCTCCGTTTATCACCGTGAGATCAATATTGTGTTCTCTGATTATTTTGGATAAATTTTGGCAAACGTATTTTGTTCCCGAAGGGAACTGGATATCGCCTAAACAGAGTATGTTCATAAGTTTTTCTTTCTGACTGTTTGATAATTGCCGTAGTAATCGGCGGCTGAAATCAGGTGGATGCAGAATGAACGAACCGAGCCGCCGCTGTAGTAACCTACTGCAAGGCGAGGACGCGCGGTGTGAAACAACGTGCGGGTTCGTTTATAGCGCAAAACATCTAAATACAGTGAAAACGGCGTTGAAGCGCCGTTTTCTTCCGCTATTTTTGTTTGTGTAATTCACGGTTTTCGCATACTGCGTTTTATACACCGTTTTGCGCGTTCTGCGCCGGCTGAACAGTCGCCCTATTTCGCGTAGTCGAAGCTTCTGGTTTCCCTTATCAAGTTTACTTTGATCTGTCCGGGATACTCCAGCTCGCTTTCGATCTTCTTTGCAATATCTCTTGCAAGGAATACCATATCGTCATCGCTGACAGCCTCGGGCTTGACCATTATGCGCACTTCTCTGCCTGCCTGAATAGCAAAGGCTTTTTCGGTGCCGTTAAAGGAGGTTGCGATCTCTTCAAGCTTTTGCAGACGCTTTATGTAGCTTTCCAGATTTTCTCTTCTCGCACCGGGACGGGCTGCGCTTACAGCGTCTGCCGCCTGAACGATAACTGCGATAACTGTCTTTGCTTCCACGTCGCCGTGGTGAGCTTCGATAGCGTGTACGACTTCTTTGGATTCTTTATATTTTCTTGCAATATCCACACCGATCTGAACGTGGCTTCCGTCGATCTCGTGTGTCATAGCTTTACCGATATCATGGAGCAAGCCTGCTCTGCGGGCAAGAACGGGATCGATACCCAGCTCGCTTGCGATCATACCTGCGATATGCGCCACCTCTACGGAATGGCGGAGCACGTTCTGACCATAGCTTGTACGGAAGCGGAGTCTGCCGAGAATACGGACAAGCTCGTGGTTAAGACCGTGGATACCGGTTTCGATAACCGCCTGCTCGCCTTCCTTCTTAATGACCGCTTCAACCTCTTTGCGGGCTTTTTCCACCATTTCCTCGATACGGGAAGGATGGATACGTCCGTCGGATATAAGCTTTTCAAGTGCAAGGCGTGCAACCTCTCTGCGAACGGGGTCGAAGGTGGAGATGGTGATCGCCTCGGGAGTATCGTCGATAATAAGGTCTACGCCCGTAAGGGTTTCGATAGCGCGGATGTTTCTGCCTTCTCTGCCGATAATTCTGCCCTTCATTTCGTCGCTGGGCAGGTCTACAACGGAAACGGTAGCCTCTGCCACGGAATCTGCGGCACAGCGCTGGATTGCGAGAGAAACGATATCTCTTGCCTTTTCCTCGGCGGTTTCCTTGTATTCCGCTTCAAGCTCGTTAAGGCGGACAGCCATATCGTGTCTTGCATCGTCCTCGACACGCTTAAGCAGGCTGTCACGGGCTTCTTCAACGGACATCTGGCTTATCTTCTGGAGCAGTTCTTCCTGCTCTGCGCGGAGTGCATCAAGCTTTTCTGCTTTTTGCTCGTTGTCTTTGATCTTTTTGTTTAACAGCTCGTCCTTTTTATCAAGGTTATCGGACTTTCTGTCCAGATTATCTTCTTTTTGCTGTATGCGTCTTTCCTGGCGCTGTACTTCGTTGCGGCGTTCCTTGCATTCTTTTTCCGTTTCGGTCTTAATGCGCAAAGCTTCTTCGTTTGCGGATACGATAGCTTCTTTTTTGAGCGTTTCCGCATCTCTTTTCGCATCTAATCTGATACGGGATGCTTCTTCCTCTGCAGAGCCTATCTTGCTTTCCGCAATCTTTTTGCGCATAAATACACCCAACAGCATACCGATAGCAAGTGCAAGCACGCCAACAATCGTGGGAATAATGTACTGCATAGATTTTCCTCCATATATAGTAAACAAGTATTCCCTCGGAGAATATAAAAATATTAAATTGTAATAATAAAAGGCACTTTGGGAAATAAAAGCCCAAAAATCCTGATTTTATATATAAAATAAATCTATATAAACCGAGTAACACTCGATATGTCAAGTATACTCCAAAATAGGCAATATGTAAAGGTGAAATGTGTATAAATATTCGAATGTTTACAATTTGTTCATAATTAGAGCTGTCTAAACTTCGCCGAACGAAACGCAAGAATAATATACCGTAATAACAAATGCGAGAGGCTTGTTTTTTCTCTCGCATTGTTGTTTTTATTTAGGTAGAAATCTGTAAACAGATTTCTTTTTATTTTGCGTTTCTAAATGTTTTCACCCCTTCACCCCACGAATGCTGTTCGCGTTCGCAGGGACCCCGAAGGTCGGGGGGCAGTAGAATACTACAGCTCCCCGCTCGTAAAAAGCATTTTCTGCTTTGTTTATACAGCTCCCCGCTTCAATCAGACTTTTAGTTCTACAGACGGAACGTATCAAAAACAATTACACGGTTTTTTGCTCCGCAAAAAACTTACCGAAACGTTGCGTCAGCAACATATCACGCGTCCGAAGGACGCATATCACGCCGCGAAAGCGGCATATCACGTGCCGCAGGCACATATCACGCACCCGCAGGGTGCATAGTTCCTCGTTGCGGGGTCCCCAAAAATGCTTGCATTTTAGGGGTGCTTCTCGTTCCTCATTCCGAGTTGGTTTCCTCGTTCCTCGTTAAAAAACTCCCCGCATCGAGCGGGGAGCTTTTAAAGCGTGTTCAGTTTATTGTTAAAGTATAATCCGTATATCCCTTAACCTGTTTTACGGTTACGGTATAGGTTTGTCCTTCGTTGAGGGTAACTTCAAGCGTTTCGCCGTTTTCGATATAATAATCGCTTACTACCGTTTCACCCAGACGGTTTGTGATGACCGACTCTAAAACCGCTCCCTTTGTGATTTCCGAAAAATTAAAGGTATACGTACCGCTTTTATCGGCTGTGTAGGTGTATACGTTGGTTTGATCTGTGTATTCGGTGCTGTCCGTCACATTGCTTGCGCCGCTGATATCCACCGTGGGCTTTTGATTGCCGATATACATTACGTATTCCGCGTAGTGGTCTGTGCCGGCAACCTGCATTACGGATATGGTGTATTCCTCCCCTGCTTTTAAGGTTGCGGTAACACCTTCACCGTTTTCGATATAATAATCGCTTGCCACTGTTTCGCCCAGACGGTTGGTGATGACTGCTTCAAGTGCGTTTCCGCTCATGATCTCACCGAATTCGAATCTGTACACTCCGTCGTATGTGGGAACGAAGGTATATATATTTTTTTGCTTGGGAAACTGGGTTCTGTCCGAAACGGTGGTAAAGTCGCTTACGTTTACCGCTGCCTTTGGATACCCGAAGTTGATTTGGAAGCTTACGCCGGGCTCTGCTCCCACCCGTATGATATACTGCGTGCCCTCAACACCGTTGAAAAATGCGTATTCCCCGTTGGAATCCACGTATTTATATTCAAGTGTGTTTCCGTAATGATCGCAGATATAAAGCTCCACGTAGTTGCCTGCGTACAGCTCGTCGATCCACACGGCAAAGTTTCCGTCCGTTTCTGCGAGAAGCTCATATTGCACGTCGGGAAGGTGGTTATAACTATAGAAAGTAGCATAGCCCAGATCTACAGGATTGCTTTGCAGCTTTTCTATCTGAATGGCGACATCATCGGGCTCGGGTTCAGGCTCGGGGGTGGGATTGTATTCCACCTTGAAATCGCTGTTGTCGCCCGGAATTATTGTAAAATTATAGGATTCTTCAGAATCGGGGCCCGGACCGGGTGTATGCTCTGTATCTTTTAAAACGCTGAACAACAGCGTGCAGGATGCCATAGATATACATAAGGTAATGCAAAGCGCGAAAAGCGCGATTTTCTTCAGAGCTTTCATACTTAATACTCCTGGATTAAAAGTAAACTTCACTTGCCCCTTGGGGCAAACTTAGCAGGGCGGCCCTAAATAAAGAAGGCCGCCCAAAGGGTGTAACGTTTAAACTCCGGTCATTCCCATAAGTAAGAACATATAGATACCGTAAGCTACGCCGACGAGTACTGCGCAAACGAACAGAACGATAGACCATACGATAATGCCGGTCTTTGCCTTCTTTGCTTTTTTCTTGAGCTCCTCGTTTTCGGGGTCAAGCTTTAAAGCCTTGTTGCTCTTTACGCTTTTAACGATAGACATAATGAGAAGTACGGTTGCTACGGTCTGAAGAACACCGATAACAAGCAAAGCGGCGAGATAAACTACGAGTAATCCGCCGATAGATGCTGCTGCTGCGGGCATAATGAAAATCTCCTTTTTAAATATTTATTTTTGTTTTTTACATTCCTGCGGCGTTGAATATTGCAAGAAGGATTATGTACGCAAAATAGGTTACCAGCACCATAGTAATGCAGGCTACAGCGATTGCGATCCAAATAAACATAGTTTTCTTGCACTTTTTTGCATCCTCTGCAAGCGCGGTGTTTTCGGGCTCAAGCTTTAACGCCTTGTTTACCTTTACGGATTTTACGATGGAAAGAACGATCATGATCTGCGCACCGGTGCAACCCAGACCGAACAGCGCGGAAGACAAGAAATATATAATACCAAGTAACGTGTTCATTCGTAAGATTTCTCCTTTAATATGTAATATAATTATTATATATGTTTTTTTCGGTTTGTCAAGAATAACTGTTCCGCTGTAAAGCAAATGTTTTCACCGCAAAAACAGCCGCAGTTCATAGTTGTGTTTGACATTTTATATTATTCGTTGTATAATAAACTGTTATTATTTTTTAAGGACTTAAACTTTATGGCTGTATATTTCGATTACGCGGCGACACACCCTACGGAAAAAGAAATAATAGAAAAAAGCTTTTTGTTTTGCGGTAATCCCTCCAGCCCTCACGGGTACGGAATAGAAGCCCGCAAGGCTTTGGAGGACGCCCGCGCGGTTGCGGCAAAAGCCCTTGGCTGTACGGCAGAGGAGGTTTACTTTACCTCCGGCGCCACCGAATCCAACAACACCGCGATATTCGGCGTGTGCAAGGCAAAAAAGCGGGTTTCTAATCGCATTGTAACCGATGACAGCCAGCACCCTTCCGTCGCCGAGCCCATAAAGGCTTTGGAGCAGGAGGGTTGGGAGGTAATACGTGTTTCCACCAAAAACGGTGTTCACGATGAAAAAGAATTGCGGGAAGCCTTCTCCGTCCCCGTAGCCCTTGCCTCCTTTATGTCCGTAAACAACGAAACGGGCGCAAAATACGATATTAAAAAGATAAAAAAGATAATAGACGTAAGCGGCTGCGGCGCGCACCTGCATTTAGATGCGGTGCAGGGCTTTATGAAGTGCGACCGCGCTTCCGATTACCGCCTGTGCGACAGTATCTCCGTTTCCGCCCACAAGATCGGCGGTTTTAAGGGAACGGGAGCTTTGGTTATAAAGAAAAACGCAAAAATAAAGCCTCTCGTAGTAGGCGGCGGCCAGGAAAAAGGGTTCAGAAGCGGGACTGAGAACATAAACGGTATACTATCCTTCGCTGAGGCGGTTAAGACATATAACGCCGAAAAGCTTCCCCGGGTGTACGAAAACACCCTTTCCGCTTTAAAAGAGGTGCCCTACCTTGAATTCAACCTGCCGGAGAGCAGATGTAACCATATAATCTCCTGCATAGCCCGCGGCATAAGAAGCGAAACGCTGATCAACTTCCTATCATCTGCGGGAGTGTATTGCTCCGCTTCCTCCGCTTGCTCAACGCGGGCGAAGGGTAACACGGTGCTGGAGGCATACGGCGTAAAGCAGGAGGATATTATCTATGCTCTGCGCATAAGCGTTTCCCCCAAGACCACGAATGAAGAAATACTCACCTTAAAGGACGCTCTTTTGCAGGGCGGAGAAAGGCTTTTAAAATGAAAGAGATAATTTTACTTAAATACGGCGAGCTGGTGCTTAAGGGACTCAACCGTTCCACCTTCGTAGCTCTTGTTGAAAAAAACGTGCGCAGAAAGTTAAAGGAGGTTGAGGGTGAGTTTACCCTCGAATATTCCCAGTCCACCATGTGCATTACCCCCTCCGACGATGGGGATATAGACACCGCATTCGAAAAAATGCTTACCGTTTTCGGCGTGGTGTCCGTTTGCAGAGGATATAAGTGCGAAAAGGATATAAACCACGTGCTTGAGGCGGTGCGTGAGCACGCATACGAGCTGGTGGGCGGTAAAAAGACCTTTAAGTGCAACGCAAAGCGAAGCGATAAAAAATTCCCCTTAAAATCTCCCGAAATTTCCGCCCTTTGCGGCGAGGTGATTTTGGAAGAGGTCGGGGGCATTAAGGTTGACGTTAACAACCCCGAGGTTATCGTAACCGCGGAAATACGCGATACCGCCGCATACGTTCACGGCAACGGCACCCGCGGCGCAGGCGGTATGCCTACGGGCAGCAGCGGAAGAGCCCTGCTGTTGCTTTCCGGCGGTATTGACAGCCCCGTTGCCGGATATATGATCGCAAAACGAGGCGTAACCGTGGACGGGCTGTATTTCGATTCCCCGCCCTACACCTCGGATCTGGCTATGGAAAAGGTTACCTCCCTTGCAAGACGGATAAAGGATTACACGGGCAGTATGTTTTTAAACGCCATAAGCGTTACGGAAATTCAGGAAGAGATAATGAAAAACTGCGAGGACCGTATGCTTACTCTCCTTCTCCGCCGTTTTATGATGCGCATTTCCGATCGTATCGCTCACGAATTCGGTCAGCAGGCGCTTATTACGGGTGAATCTCTCGGTCAGGTAGCTTCCCAGACCTTGGAAGCCCTCGCCGTTACCAACGCCGTGCCCACCCTCCCCGTGCTCCGTCCCTGCATCGGTATGGATAAGGTGGAGATAACCGATATCGCCCGCAAGATCGGCACTTTTGAAACGTCGATCCTCCCTTATGAGGATTGCTGTACCGTATTCACACCCAAGCATCCCCTCACCCGCCCCACGCTGGAGCAAATAGAGGAAGAAGAAAAAAAGCTGGATGTGGAAGGACTTATTGAAAGAGCGATCCAAACCAGACGAGTAATAAAAATATAAATCTCCCCAAAAAAGGTTTTTTGAAAAGTAAAGGCGGCATCCGTTACGTATCACGAAAAACGCTTTTTCGGGGACCCCGCAAGAAGCACCCCACGGAAAATATAATTTTTGCAAAATAAGTATTGACAAACCCTGCCCGAGTGTGATACAATACTCGGGCACGGAAATATAGCGGTATTGTGTAAAGGTAGCACAGCAGACTCTGACTCTGTATGTCTGGGTTCGAATCCTAGTACCGCTGCCAAGAAAAAGCAGATTGCAAATGCAATCTGCTTTTTCAGTTATATTCGCCTCACAGGTTTGTTCGGCGAGTGATATGAACACTCCGTGTTCGTGATATGCGCTTTTCAAGCGCGTGATATGTTGCTAAAGCAACGTAACGGTAAGTTTTTTGCGGAGCAAAAAACAATTTTATTTAATGCGGACAGTCGGCGGGGTTCCCCGAAAACGCCATGCGTTTTTGGGGTGCCTTCGAGGACGCCTGTCCCTACAACACGCCAAAACTACCGTCTGTTCGATAATTGTAGGGACAGGCGTCCCCGACTGTCCGCAAACTGTTTGCACAGACCACCGTCCATAAAGCCAAAAGTCTGCGCTAAAAACGCAATAAAAAAAGAAGGAATCCGTTTTTTGACGGATTCCTGTATTTATCGGGGTCCCCGCTAAACGAAGTTTCGCGGGGTGTTTTTTCGGGGTCCCCGAGAAGCCGCAAGGCTTCTTGGGGTGATTTTATTCCGATACGGTTGATTTTTTGGTTACGTAATCCTTTACAAGCTGACGGAACTCCTCTTTATAGGGGTCTTGAGAAAGGTCCAATTTCTCCAATCCGGCGATAAGCTTATCAAAATCCGCATCGCCCTTGTATTCGGATTCGCGGAGCAACAGCGCAAATTCCACAACGCCCGCCACAAAGGAATCGGTTTCGGTGGGAGTTTCGTGGTATGCCGACGTCTTTATATCCAGAGTGAGTGTTTCGTCGGTATTTTCACTGCTTACGTTTTCGGTGGGCTTGTATTTAATAACCACCTGGGCAAGATTTTCCTGCGCCTCCCGCGCTTTTTCTGTCAGCTTTATCTCGTACACCACGGTGACGGTGTGACCGCTGCCCAATTCCCCTGCATCTGTGGATTCGTCGTTAAACTGGTCCTCGGTAAGCAGTTTGTTTTCGTAGCCTATCAGACGGTAACTTTCCACGTATTCGGGATTAAAGGTGATACCGGCTTTTACGTCCTTCGCCACGGTGACCATACTGCCGCCGATCTGTGTGACCAGCGCACGGCGCGCTTCTGTCTGGGAATCAATATAGCTGTAGGTACCGTTTCCGTTGAGAGCGAGAGTTTCCATGGTTTCGGATTTAAGATTGCCTCTGCCTACTCCGAACACCGAAAAATACACGCCGGATTCTCTTTTTTCGGATATAAGCTCTTTAAGCGCATCTACGTTCGTGATACCTACGTTAAAATCACCGTCGGTAGCTAAAATCACACGGTTGTTGCCGCCTTCGATAAAATATTTTTCCGCAAGAGAATAGGCGGTTTTTATTCCCTCACTGCCTGCGGTGCTTCCGCTTGCGGCAAGGTCTTCGATAATTGCGGTTATTTTTTGCTTTTCGTAACCGAAAGCGCCCTCCAAAGCAATCCCTTCGCTGCCTGCGTAGGTCACTATGGAAACACGGTCTTCGGGGTTAAGGTTTTCCGCAAGCATCATAAACGCAGATTGTACCAAGCCCAGCTTATCGGCAGAAAACATAGAGCCGCTTACATCAATAAGAAAGACAAGGTTGTTTTTAACCGAGGTGAACTCCACCGCCTGCGCCGCCAAGCCTATGGTGAGAAGCTTGGTTTGGCTGTTGTAGGGTGTATCAAACACCGAAGATGTGAGCGCAAGCACCGAACCGTCCTCGGGGGTGGCGTAATCGTAATCAAAATAATTGAGCATTTCCTCTACGCGCACAGCATCCTTGGGAATACTGTATCCGTTTTTGATAAGACTGCGCAGATTGGGATAAGCCGCTGTGTTTGCATCAATGGAAAAATAACTGCTGTCCTGTTCAGTGGTTAAAACAAACTTGTTTTCAATAATTTCGGTGTAGGTCTCGCCGTTTTCACCAAGCGTTTCGCCTGCCAACGGGCTTCCGTTGGTGTAGTAACCGTCCATCGCATCGTAAGACCCACTGCACGCCGCCGAAACCAACATAGCTGATAAAAGAACAAAAGCGAAAATAATTTTTGTTGCTTGTTTTTTCATTGTTTATCCCTCCTTGCCCTTATTTTACCATTATAAATATATGTATGTCAATATTAATGCATAAAAATTTACACATATGAAAACTTATCGTAAAAACCGCCGTCTGTAATAACCCGCCGTCAGACTATCGTCTTTAGAACTCAAAGTCAGCACAAACAAGCGATGTATAAATGACACAGAATGCATCCTTTACGAGCGTGCTGTAGTAATCTACAGCTAGCGAAGTAAAGATGCAGAGAAAAACGCGATAAAAATTAAGAAGGAATCCGTCAAAAACGGATTCCTGCATTTTTATTCTGTTACGGACAGCCGGGGACGTCTGTCCCTACGGGTGAACGAAAACCGTTATTTTATCTGTCGCGTTTTTCGGTCTGTGTTATTTAGACGAGCGCCATTATTTCTGCGCTGCAGAAATAATTGAATAAAAGTCGGGTGCTTTCAGCGATGCTCCGCCGATAAGTCCGCCGTCAACGTTAACCTTGCCGAGAAGCTCGTCTGCGTTCTTTGCGTTCATGGATCCGCCGTACTGGATGGTGGTAGCCTCTGCAACTGCGGAAGAATAGAGAGAAGCAACAACGTTTCTGATCACGCCGCAAACCTCATCTGCCTGATCGGAGGTAGCGGTCTTGCCGGTGCCGATCGCCCAAACGGGTTCGTATGCGATGATAACGTTTTTCATCTGCTCTTCGGTAACGCCGAGGAGAGCAACCTTGGTCTGGAGAGAAACGGTTTCATCGGTAATGCCCTGCTCGCGCTGTTCGAGAGTTTCGCCAACGCAGAGGATAACCTTAAGACCTGCTTCGAGAGCAGCCTTGGTGCGGAGGTTTACGGTAACGTCGGTTTCGCCGAAGTACTGTCTTCTTTCGGAGTGGCCGATAATAACGTATTCAACACCGATAGCGGTGAGCATGGAAGCGGAAATTTCGCCGGTGTATGCGCCGGATGCTGCGAAATGCACGTTCTCTGCGCCAACCTTGATGGGAGAGCCCTTTGCAGCCTCCATAACGGGAACGAGGTCTACGTAAGGAACGCAGGTAACGATTTCGCAACCGGAAACGTCCTTGCCTTCGATCTCTGCCTTGATAGCGTTTATAAGTTCAACTGCTTCTGCAGGAGTTTTGTTCATTTTCCAGTTTCCTGCGATAACAGCTTTACGGGTAGCTTTGTTCATTGTAAATACTCCTAAATTATTATACTTCAAAAATTAACGATGAACTATAAACTATGAACTATGAACTTCGGAAGATTTTTGCCCCTTTGGGCAAAAATCAACCATTAGTTCCTCGTTCATCGTTCCTCGTTCATAGTTTTATCTGTCGTTCAAGCAAGCTATGCCGGGAAGCTCCAAGCCTTCAAGGAACTCCAGAGAAGCTCCGCCGCCGGTGGAAATGTGGGTGATCTTATCGCCGAAGCCGAGAGTCTGGCAAGCAGCCGCAGAGTCGCCGCCGCCTACGATAGTGATAGCGTCGGAATCAGCAAGTGCCTGAGCAACAGCCTTGGTACCAACTGCGAGAGTGGGGTTTTCGAATACGCCCATAGGTCCGTTCCAGATAACGGTCTTTGCGCTCATAACAGCGTTAGCGAACAGCTCTCTGGTTGCGGGACCGATATCCAAGCCCTGCATATCCTCGGGGATAGCATCGGAAGAAACGGTTACGGTTTCGATCTCTGCATCGATAGGATCGGGGAAGGACTTTGCACAAACGGTGTCAACGGGGAGGAGAAGCTTTACGCCCTTTTCCTCAGCCTTTTTCATCATTTCTACGCAGTAATCGAGCTTGCTTTCGTCAAGCAGGGATTTACCGATACCCTTGCCCTGAGCCTTGAGGAAGGTATATGCCATACCGCCGCCGATGATGAGGGTATCAACCTTCTCGAGCAGGTTGTTTATAACGTTAAGCTTATCGGAAACCTTTGCGCCGCCGAGAATAGCAACCAAGGGTCTGTCGGGATCGGCAAGAGCCTTACCCATAATGGTGATCTCTTTATTGATAAGGTATCCGCAAACTGCAGGGAGGTAATCAGCTACGCCTGCGGTGGAAGCGTGTGCTCTGTGTGCGGTACCGAATGCATCGTTTACATAGATATCTGCCAGATCAGCCAGCTTCTTGGCAAATTCGGGGTTATTCTTTTCCTCTTCTGCGTGGAAACGAACATTCTCAAGCAGCATGCACTCGCCGGACTTGAGAGCTGCAGCCTTTGCGCAAGCATCTTCGCCTACAACGTCGCTTGCGAGAGCAACTTCCTGTCCCAAGCACTCGGAAAGGCGCTTAGCAACGGGAGCGAGGGTATACTTCATATTGAATTCGCCCTTGGGTCTGCCAAGGTGAGAGCAAAGAATTACAGCCGCGCCGTTTGCAAGGAGATACTTGATAGTGGGAAGCGCACCCTGAATACGGTTATCGTCGGTAATAACGCCGTCCTTAAGGGGTACGTTGAAATCACAGCGAACGAGGACCTTTTTGCCCTGAACGCTGATATCCTCTACGGATTTCTTATTTACGTTGGTCATTTTATTCACCTCATAAATTTATTTCTTTTCAATTAGTTATTTTACCATATTATGCCGATAAATGCAATAGTTATTTGAACTTTTCAACCGTTTGTTCCATTTGCGGATCCTGCCATCGGATATAGGTGCCAAGATCAATGTTGTCCGTCACGGATGTGGCGATCAACTCTCTGCCCACGCTGTTTATATTATATACGGAAGAATAAAGCTCGGTAAGGGGATAATGGGTTGTGTTGAACACCTCATACATCATCACGGTGTTGGCGTTGTCCGAGGAATTGTGGGTGATATAGTAGCGTAAGATCGTGGGCTCGATCTCGGTAGAGGAAAGTATCCAGGCGGAAAGCACCAGTCCTGCGCTGTAGCTGTCATCGTTGGCGGAGGGGACGGCTACACACAAAGCCTCTGTAAGGGGAGAATAGTATTCCTCCTGCTCTGCGCTCACCTTCGGCATAGGGAGTATCTCCCAATCGAAGCCCTCGATAGCGTTCTCTCCGAGGAATTTATTAAAATAGGTCACGCAAAACACGACCCTGCCGTCAAGAAAGGCTTTTTCCGCGTCAACAGAATCGGAATCCGTAAGCTTGGTGCTGCTGTCAAACAGCATTTTCGCGGCGGCAGTGGCTTTTTTGCCAAATTCGTAATCAAATTCCGCTTTCAAGGGCTTGCCCATGGTTTTTCCAAAGTATTCTATACCCGAACCGTTCCAGAAAGCGTTTATAAGGCTTTTTGAGTCCAGACCCAAAGCGGTATAACCGAAAATGTCGGTTTCCACGTCCCCCGTAGGCTTTCCTGCCACGGTGGAAACGGCGTTTATATATTCCATCATCTTGTCTGCCGTCCAAGTCCCTTCGTCCACGGCAAAGGCGGGGTCCCGCATGCCTTTGGACTCTATAAGGTCGCGGTTGGTATAGACAACGAGAGAATTTTGCTGTGTGTGGTTAAAGGGTGCGGTAAGCATAAACAGAGAGTTGTTTATGGTCTGCTGTTCGGCTTCGCCGTCCAGAGCTCGTGTCGCCTCGGAAAAATACGGCAGGGACCACATATTTGCCAGCTTGCCGTTAACCGCCAGAGCGGACCCGGTCTTTGAGGGCATAAAGACGATATCAGGGCAGTTCTCGCCGCTGTTCAGCGTGTTTTTGATCTCCGCTTCCGTCTTCTTAAGGATAACTATTTTTGTATCGAACTTGTTTTCGATAGCGTCTATGCGCTCCTGCATAATTTTCTTTAAAGCGGTATCGTATGCGTATGCAGGGTCTGCTACGGCGGGGTCAGTCGTCCAGATCACCGTTTCTGCGCCGCCGAATTGTCCGTCCGGCAATACGGAAAGGGGATCTTCGGGCAGAGGATCTTTGTCTACCGTTTGGGAAATCTCCTCGGATACCTCGCTTTGGGAAATTTCTTCTCCGCCTCCGCAGGAAACCAGCAGCAGGCAGGATAAAAGTATGGCTAAAAGTTTTTTCATATAATCTCCATGAATTGTTTCACGTGAAACGTAGGAAATGAGGAATGAGGAATGCGACGCGATGCATAGCATCGCTAAATGAGGAATTTCGGAAGATTTTTGTTCGCAGAACAAAAATCAACCATAATTCATCATTTCTCATTTATCATTCATCATTGTTTACGCTTCGCGCAAACACTGTTTCACGTGAAACATTGATTTTCTAACTATATAATATATTATAGAAACTTTATAGTCAACAGTAAAAATGTAAACAAAAAACCTTCCCGGATTGGGAAGGTTGTATTTGTGTAGTGATTATTCGGAAACGGTTTCGGAAACAGCGTCTTCGGAAACTGCGTCGGAAGCTTCCTGCTCGGTTTCGGAAACGTTTTCGGATTCGTCAACAACGGAAGTGTCGGAAACCTCGGTCTTGGAAGTGTTGTTCTTGGAAGTTTCGTTCTTGGAGGTTTCGTCTGCGGGATCGTACTGAGCGAAGAAGAGAGCCAGAACGGAAACAGCAAAAACGATGCAAGCGGCGATAGTAAGCTTGTTTATAAAACCTTCCTTGGAAGTGGACTTGTTGCGCTCATAATAAGAGCCGCTGTTGCCGCCGGTGATAACGCCGGACATACCCTTTTTGCCGTTATTGAAAAATGCGATAAGTACAATAACTGCGATTGCAGCTGCAAGAGAAATACCGCCGAGAATCCATATAAGTGCGTTCATATCTATAATTCCTCCGAAAAGCCGTGAATTTATGGCTTGTTTTTTACTTTTTTGTATTTACCCGTCTTACACGCGGTGCGCAAGCGGGCACTTTGGTATCATAGCACAATCCCTTGAATTATGCAATAGTTATGCAAAAAATTAATAAAATGTTCACAATTTATTAATATATGCTCTTATTCCTTTTTCTCCCTGCGTGCTTTAAGCTCTTTCAGCTTTTGCTCGTTTTTGGTATCGGTAACGTCTTTTTTAACTTTTTTTACCACTCTTACGGTGAAAGCCGCCAGACAGTAGAGCACGTAAAGTCCGATCAAAACGCCCACAACGGTAAGAACCGTCTTTGCGGTGCTGCTGAACAGCATGCTTTCTACGGTTTCAAAGAATTTTATTACTGTGTCGGTATCCACGTTGTCCGCCGCCAAAAGAGGTGTGGAGCCGATCAACGTTCCGTTAAGTATAAATTCTGCCATTCCCAATGTTTCTCCTTTCGTAACGGGTGCCTTTATCGCGTATTGCGATTTGCCGTTTTTATCGGTTACGGTATACACCCTTTCCGTATCGTAGGTGATTTTTACTTCCAACCCGGACAGGTCTTCTTCAATTCTGCCGATAGTCTGTATCTTGTTTTTGGTACAGACCACAAGATGGTCGGTGTTTTTGCCTTGCTCCAGGAGGATTTCGTCAACCGCATCTCCTTCAAGGCAGAGGTTTATGTATGAAAACCTGCTTTTTGCCCATTCTACCAAGTTTTTTACGTCCGTATACGGATTTTTGCCTTCGTCGAAATAGCGAACGCCTTCTTCGTCGTAAAGATACATACATCCGTCAAGCACCACTACTATATACGTAAGAGGGCCGTCCTCAACGCTGGTGGCGATACAGTAGTTTCCGCTGGCAAAGGCCTGCCCTGCGAAGAATCCTCTTGCGCCGCGCAGATAGTTGCCGGGCATAATACGCTCGGAAAGCAGGTAGTTACGGGTGTGAATGGTGCTTCCCTGCAAAACGTAATACCCTGCGGCGGAGGAAATAAACAGATCGTACCTGTTGTAAAACTGGGCGCAGATAAGGGCTACGTCCCGCGCTGTTGTGGTGTTGCCCATATCCCCTCTGCCGAGAGGCTCTTTGTAGCGTGTGTCGGAACAGCCGATGCTTTCGGCGTATTCTGTCATTTTATCGGCAAAATCATCGTATTCCGTGCCGGTTTCGTCGCAGTATGCGTGGATAAGGGGGTTGACCGCATCGTTTGCCCAGGAAACGCAGGCGGCTTTTATAAGCTCCTCGATCTTAAAGCTGTTGCCTGCCTTAATTCCGATCATCGGCGTGGCGGGGTTGGTAGCGGCGCCGATATTTTTGAGATGCTCCGCCTTTACGGTTATCACGTCATCGAGGCGGGTGGAAAACTCATCGTAGATAAGTATCAGCGCTGTCATTTTTGCGCTGGTCGCCGCCTCGGTACGGGAATCTCCCTTGTGATCGTAAACGAAGGTGCCCGTCTGGGGGTTGTATATTACCGCCTTGCAGCTTTCGTAAATGACCGGCTCGCCGCTTTCGGGAGCGATTATATCGGATACTTCACCGCTTTCCTCCCCAAACACGGAAAAAGAGCAAAGCAGCATGGCGGATATTAAAAATAAACAAAGAAATATTTTTTTCAATGTGTTTGCTTCCTTAATAGATATATATATTCATTATACAAAACCCAAGAGGAAATGTCAATGGTACATTTTACTCCGTCAAACTCTTCGGCGCGTCCGATGCCCCACACAAAACAGGAAAAAACATATTTGGAAAAATTTGACAAATCAGCCTTTTCGTGGTATACTGTATTCAAAAGAACAAATGTTCGGAAAGGAACGCAATGAGGATAATAAACATTAAAGCGAAAAAAGACGGAATGGAAGCGGACACTCTCTTTGCAGGGTTCTGTGGTGAAGACGGGCAGACCTGCCTTGCGTTTTTCCTTGATGAGGTGCTAACGGGAAATTACAGATATTATCTGCGTTTTTGCACGGAGGAGCAAAGAAAACGCGGGGGAATGTCAGTGACGGAAGCCCTCGATTGCAGGGACGGACTTATACTCTACCGCCTGCCTTTAGCCCTTACAAAGGCAGGGAAGTTGAGTATACAGCTTGTGGTAACAGACGAAAAGCGCAGGGTGTATTCTCCCGTTTTAAAAGGGAGGTTGCGCATACTTTGTCCTCTTGAGGGGGAAAAGACCGGAGAGGAAAACGGACTTATATGCTTTAAGGACATTAACGAATACGTATGGCGCAGAGCGGAACTGCCGTTTTGAATGAGGAATGAGAAACCCACCCCACAAAACCTGCGGTTTTGTGGGGAACCCCGGGAATGCGACGCGACGCTCCGCATCGCTAAATGAGGAATTTCGGAAGCTTTTTGCACAACTGTGCAAAAAGCAACCATCATTCATCATTTATCATTCATCATTCCTCATTAAAAAACGAACTCGCGTCCACAAAAGAAAGGAAATGTAATATGGATAACAATTTATTTTGCGATACTCTGTGGGATATAGCAGAGGAATACAACACAGTATATATGAAGGGAGTTTTCGGCGCTCCCGTGACGGAAGGGCTGATTTCCGCAAAGGCAAAGCAATATCCAAAGTGGTACACCAAGGAAAAGCAGGAGTTTTTCCGCACACTCATCGGCAAAAATTACTTCGGGTTCGATTGCGTGTGTCTGGTAAAGGGCATAATCTGGGGCTGGGAAGGTAGATCGAACGCTGTCTACGGCGGTGCATTGTACGCTTCCAACGGGCTTGAGGATATCAGTGTGGAGGGTATGCAGGGGATCTGCAACGTTACAAAAGATTTTTCCGCTATCGAAAAGGGTGAAATACTCTTTATGCCCGGTCACGTGGGAGTTTATCTGGGCGGCGGGCTGGCGTGCGAATGTACTCCCATATGGGAAAACGGCGTGCAGATAACGGGCGTAAAAAACGTAGGCGCTCCCGCAGGCTATAATTCCCGCACCTGGGTAAGCCACGGAAAGCTGCCCCAGGTACAGTACGGGGAATCGGATATCCTCGGCGACGTGGACGGGGACGGATTTATAACCGCCAACGATTACAACCTGGCGCGCAACGCCGTTTTGGGCAAAATAACCCTCACACCCGCCCAGATAAAACGAGGGGATATCAACGGCAACGGCAAGGTGGATGCAAGAGATTATCTGCTGATACGCCGTATGTTTTTAGGCTCCTACAAAGTATAGACGAACATTTGTTCTAAAAGAGAAGAGAAATATGGTAGGGAAGAGGTTTCCCGATGGTAAAAGAGGTTTTTTCTTTTACTATGAGTTGAAATTCGGAGGAAAACAGGCAGAAATTGACATACGCAAAGGAACTGTTACAAAGATACGCCGCAAACAAGGCGGCGCAGGAAAACTATAAATACGAACTGGAGATGATAAACAGCAGGCTTTATTCGGGCGGAAGCGAAAAAACGGTAATAGATATGATCGATGCAAAGGACCGTCTTATATCCCGCACCAACAAAGCCCTGCGGGAAATAAAGCGGACCGAGGCGGCTCTGCGTGTCCTCACACCATACCAAAAGGATCTGCTCACCGCCTTTTATATTGCCCGTGCCCACTCCTGCGCGGAATCCCTTTCGGAGCGCTACAACGTGGAGAGAAGCACCGTTTACAGAGATAAGGACAAAGCGTTAAAAAGGTTCGCTTCAGCCCTCGCCGCCGCAGAGAAAAGTAAAGCGGAATTATTTTAATTCACCCCACAAAACCTGTGGTTTTGCGGGGACCCCGAAAAAACACCCAAAACCCGTGATATGTTCACGGGTTTTTAACATATTTCCTATTGACAACGTGTATGTTTATATGATAATATAAAAACAGAGAAAAATTTCAAACTTTTTTATAGACGTTTTGCCGTTTTCAGACATTATATAGTGAGGGGGTAAAACCACTCTGATCATTTAAACGGGAGGAAACGTCTATGAAAAACAAACTGCCGGTTATTTTCCCCTTTGAATTTCCTCTGCTCTTGCGTTTTTAATGCCCTTCGGGGCAAAACCGTGAGCATTGTACGAAATTTTTGAAAGGAGAAAAACAATGAAAAGAAATATAAAATTTTTGT
Source organism: Eubacteriales bacterium (assembly GCA_045595165.1). GTDB lineage: Bacteria > Bacillota > Clostridia > Oscillospirales > CAG-382 > SFLA01. The sequence continues at coordinate 156,432 of JAZNZY010000021.1, read as the reverse complement.
CGTTCTTGCTTGCTGTTCTTTTGGCTTTTTCCGTTTTTCCTGTTAATACAGTTTATGCTGTTGAAGGTACGGAAACGGTTGAAACTCAAAAGACCGAAGAATTTGCTTTACCCGATATCGTTCCCGAAGAAGAAGCAACGGACCGAGGATATATCGGCAGAGTAAAGGAAGAAGAAAAAGATAATTACACATTTGTGTTTAAAGATTCCGAGAATATGCGCACAATGCGCGTGTATTCCCACCCCGTAAAATACACGGATAAGGACGGAAACACAAAGGATATAACCCTTGATATACAGTCCCGCGCAGAGGGCGGATTTGAAACAAAGGATAACAGTATTAAGACCACCTTCGGTGCAAAGCTTTCCGACGGTATACGTCTGCAAAGCGAAGATGTGGATATTAAGCTGATACCTGCAAATTCTCTTAACCAAGCCACCTTGTCCGAGGACAGTAAAACCGTTTCTTATACGCTGGATACAAAAACCACCCTTGAATATTCCCTTACCTATACCGGATTTAAAGAGGATATAGTTGTAAACGAATATACGGGGCAGACGGAATATGAGTTTTTGCTGTATACGAACGGACTTACCGTGAAGGAAGAAATGGGATCCTTCTACCTTGCGGATTCCGAGGGCAACAGAAAAGCTAATATAGGCGATATAATAATCTTCACCGCAGACGAGAGAAATAATACCTTTGGCGAGCTTTCCTGCATAGAGATTAAAGAAAACCAAATATACGGGCTCACCATACACGTGGATGCGGAATATCTTAAAGACGAGAAAACAGTTTATCCCATAAGAATAGACCCGACTTTGGAGGTAACCGATTCTGAAAGCGCACCGATAGAAGACGTTACGGTTTATACGGGAACATCGTATTATTCCGGTACTTCGGGTGTACTTTATATTGGTACCGTTGATGACAAAGTTTACCGTTCGTTAATGAGGTTCCCTAACATTCAATTGCCGTCAATGGAAACATCGCAGCTTATAAGTGCAACAGTAGAATTGCGTGACTTAATGTGCCAAAGTGAGCGAGTTCCTATTGAATGTCGGCAATATAACGCGATACCCGGCATGTGGTACGAAAGCGGAACTACTACGTGGAGCAGCATAGGCGGAGATACCTACGTAGGCGATGTTTTAGATGAACAAATAGTGTATTACGGCAACGGAAACGTGCCCGGAATTTCACAAAGATATTCGTTTGATATTTCCGATGAGGTCATAACTTGGATAAACGGAACAAGGCATCCGGGAATGGGCCTTATCTTCAAAACAAGAAATATTTATGAGCTTGGCGCGACCTCGGGCAGCACCGTAGACCGACTTAAATATTTTGGTTCATATAACCGAAGCGATTATAAGCCAAGCTTAACGATAATTTATGGGGAGATTATTGTTACCACCAGTATTGCCATGAGCCAAACGGTGGCCAGAGGTATAAAAGATGGATATATTCATCTTGCTGCCACAATTGCTCCACAACAAGTTAATCCGGTATCTTGGTCATCAAGTGATGTAAACATAGCGACGGTTTCTGATTCAGGTGTAGTTCATTTGAGATCTTTAGGCGTTGCAACCATAACAGCAAGCACATTAGATATTTATAACAATGTAATTACAGCGCAATGCGTTGTCCATTGTTGCATTCCAGATGGCGAATACTTTATTGAAAACGTTTCTTCTGGAAAATATGTGGATGTCATAGATGGGACAGCGGCAATTGGGAAACGGTTAGTTCAAAAAGGATTAGAGCGGTCGATAACACAAAAATGGAAAATCACATACAACACAAGCGGTAGCTATTATACGATAAAATCGTCAGTTACGACAGGTAACTACTATATGGGCGTATCAAGCGACTTGACCTCAAACAATGTAACGATTACTCTAAGAAACAGCGTCACAACAAACGGAGCGAAATGGCTTATTAGCGAATCGTCCGACGGCAATTACATATTCACGGCAAAAACAGGTGAAGCAGGTGGACGAGTACTAAACGTATATAATAACTCTAATTCGGATGGTGCTCTGTTAGAGCAATATACATATACTGATAATGCCGACGCTTCAGATGAGTGGCTACTCTATGAAACAAAAATAACTTATGTGCATTATTTTGATTCAACTTTATTAGAGAATGATACGATGGTTTCTTATATTGAAGACGCAAATGCCTTCGCTGCGGCCGTCTTTAACCGATCATTTGGTGTTGAGTTCGTTTGTGAGGGGGAGCCGAATTACTTTGCAGATGCGGTTGCGGATGACTGCCCCTTAGATGGAGAAGAGTGTAACTCTTCATGTTTTGCATCCTGTGATGGTCACCATAAAAACATTTTACGTATGTCTAATCAATTGTATAATATGTCTACGAGAGAGCCAAACCATGTTTATGTGTTGTGGGCAACCAGGGATACCTCTGAATACTGTATAGAGTATTATGGAATGCACATTGACTTGTATACCTATGTTGGGCAATCGCAAGTATTCGGAGCTGTGGTTGATTATAGACCGGTGATTAATTTTTATGATCTAACTTGTGAAGATAATGAATTACTTGCATTAATGAGTATAAATCTTGCACACGAAACGGTACATACGTTTGGCGCACCGGATGTTTACGATAGTCAAAACCATGACATTGAGGGACAGTATCATTGTATTATGGAGTATGTTGAGCCAGAATTGGCATATCAATTCTATCAAGAGGTTATGTACAATGGAGAGTCCGCGCTTTGCGACGAATGTATGGATACATTAGAAGCTCTTGTCAACGGTTATATACACAAATGAAATAAAAGGGGGACACGATTATGCGTAAATTAATTAAAACATTCGCATGTTTGATACTATTACTGTTTTGTTTATCTTCTTGCACATATGCTTCTAACAATGTAATTATCGATAACGACAATTACACTATTGTTACAGAATACGATATGTGTTATCTGAGCTGGAAGAAAGATTTTTCTGATGCGTTTTCAGACAAAAACACGGAAATGAGTGTTATGCACGATTTGTCGTTTAAAAGTGCATCAGAATTATACTCAAAAATTAAGAACAACGGCTTCACGGAACGCGAATTGGCACATATTCAAAATGTTTTTACGTATGATAAATCCGGACGAGTTCGTGTTTTCGACATAAGCAAGATGGTTGTACCTGTTTTGCCAGAACAAGGCAGTACGGAAACTGTATATTGGGGAGGAGCAGACTACTCTTATTCTTTGCAATTTCCTGACAAAGTGCACGGTTTTTTTATCTGTTCTACATCTGAGATTTTCAATCAGCGGTATCAAATGGAATATATTGATTATATAGACAATCCTTTGTTTACGCTTGAAGAAACAAAGACCGTGTCGGACAGAAATGCGACTGAGTATTATTATACAACTTCACAAGGACGATTAAAAGCCGTTCAATATATACTCGAAAGCGGAAATAAGAAAATATTTGTTTGTGAGAAATATGCGTTGAAGTTGAACCATGATTTCGCCGATGTGTCTGATACCGTTCCGTATCAAATAGCCTTATATGCTTTTGATAATGATAATGCGTGTGAGATTTTATTGTATGATTTCACTACCCGTCCTACCGAAGAATGGTTGCTTTCTTTTGGAATGGAATCCTACGTTCCCGAAGAAGCCGCGACTGAATAAAAACCAAAATCTCCCCGATATTTCGGGGAGATTTCCTTGTATACGGACTATTTATTATCTTTGAATATCCAGAATTTTTGCAGGAAGTAGGACACGACGAAGAAGGCGATATCCACGGGGACGCGGACGACGATAGGGGTAAGCACTTCGCCGATATCCACCACCTCGGAAAGAAAGTGGGTGGCTTCCGCAGATGCGATCATTAACGCAAGCTGAAGCACGAAAAATTTTATTACGGCATTCGTAACCTTTTCGTTTTTGCTGAACACCATCTGGCGGTTAATAATGAAGTTTGGTATGCAGATTATAAGACGGGCTACGTAATAAAGAGCACGCACCGCCGCATCGTCCACCCAGATAAGAACGAGCAGATCGTACAGCAAAAACTCCGCAAGCCACGCGATGAATGAGGAAAGGGAGAAACGCAGAATTTGTAAAAATTGCTTCATTGTTCCTCCCTTTGGTATTGATGAATGATGAATGAGAAATGATGGTTGATTTTTGTTCTGCGAACAAAAATCTTCCGAAATTCCTCATTTAGCGATGCTTTGCATCGCGTCGCATTCCTCATTCCTCGTTTAAAATTTAAGTCTTTCGGAAATGTAATTTTTAACCTCACCGATGGGCATTCTCACGCTTTCCATAGTATCACGGTCGCGGACGGTTACGCAGCCGTCCTCAACGGATTCGAAATCGTATACCACGCAGAAGGGGGTACCGATCTCGTCCTGTCTGCGGTAACGCTTGCCGATACTGCCGGCTTCGTCATATTCGCACATAAAATCGGAGCAAAGGTCATAGTAGATCTCTTTTGCCTGATCGCCCAGCTTCTTGGAAAGGGGCAGCACTGCGCACTTATAGGGCGCGAGAGCAGGGTGCAGACGGAGCACGTAACGGATATCTTCCTTGCCGTCCTTGGAAAGGTCCTCTTCGTCGTAAGCATCAACAAGGAAAGCAAGCAGAACTCTGTCTGCGCCCAAGGAAGGCTCAACAACGTAGGGGATGTATTTTTCGTTTGTTTCGGGATCGAAATAGGTAAGATCCTCGCCGGAGTGGTTGGAGTGTGCCTTAAGGTCGAAATCCGTTCTGGAAGCAACGCCCCACAGCTCGCCCCATCCGAAGGGGAACATAAACTCAAAGTCGGTGGTGGCGTTGGAATAGTGCGCCAATTCCTTGGGGTCGTGGTCGCGCATACGGATATTCTCAGGTCTAATGCCCAGGTTTACCAGCCAGTTGTAGCAATAATCCTTCCAGTATACGAACCATTCAAGCTCGGTGCCGGGCTTGCAGAAGAATTCCAATTCCATCTGCTCGAACTCGCGGATACGGAAAATAAAGTTACCGGGGGTGATCTCGTTTCTGAAGGATTTACCAACCTGAGCTACGCCGAAGGGAACCTTGCGGCGGGTGGTACGCTGGATATTCTTGAAGTTTACGAATATACCCTGCGCGGTTTCGGGACGGAGGTATACCTCTGCCTGATTATCCTCGGTAACACCCTGGAAGGTCTTGAACATCATATTGAACTTGCGGATGGGAGTGAAATCACACTTACCGCAAGAGCAGGTTACGCCCTTTTCAACGATATATTCGTACATTTCGTCGTTGGTCATGCCGTCAACGTGCATTTCAATACCGTTTTCTTTGTTCCACTTTTCGATAAGCTGGTCTGCGCGATGACGCATTTTACAGCTCTTGCAGTCGATAAGAGGATCGTTGAAGTTAACAACGTGGCCGGATGCAACCCATGTTTCTCTGTTCATAAGAATTGCGGAATCCAGCCCTACGTTGTACTTGCTCTCCTGCACGAATTTCTTCATCCAGGCGCGCTTGATGTTGTTTTTGAGCTCTACACCCAGAGGGCCGTAGTCCCAAGCGTTTGCCAAACCGCCGTATATTTCGCTGCCGCTGTAAACGAAGCCTCTGTTTTTACAAAAGGCAACTATTTTTTCCATTGTTTTTTCGTTGTTGTTCATTACGTTTTCTCCCGAAAATTAGAAGTTTTTATATTCCCACATATAGTATCATAAAATAAAACGGATGTCAAGAAAAACGATGAACTATAAACTATGAACTATGAACTTCGGTAGCTTTTTTCGCGTTTTCCGCGAAAAAAGGTTTCATTAGTTCATCGTTCCTCGTTTCTCGTTCATAGTTAAAAAAGCTCCGATATTTCGGAGCTTTTTGTGTTATTGCATTTTGGACATTTTTCGCTGTGCGAGTACGAGTTTGGAGTACCGTCCGCCGGATTTCATCAGCTCCTCGTGAGTGCCGATCTCCTCTACCGTGCCTTTTTCCAGCACTACCAGCTTTGTGGAGTTTCGCAAGGTGGAAAGACGGTGGGCGATGGCGATGGTAGTGCGGTTTTCGGAAAGAGCCTGCACCGCATCCTGCACCATTTTTTCGGTTTCCGTATCCAGCGAAGCGGTGGCTTCGTCCAGAATAAGTATTTTCGGATCCCTCAGCACCGCGCGGGCAATAGCGATACGCTGTTTTTCACCGCCCGAGAGGGAGGAGCCCCGTTCGCTTATATAGGTATTGTATCCGTCGGGCAGGCGCATAATGAAATTATGCGCGTTTGCCAGCTTTGCGGAGTTTATAACCTCCTCTGCCGTACAGCCCGGCTTTGCGTAGGCGATATTATCGTACACAGTACCGCGGAACAGATAGGTTTCCTGCAGTACCACGCCGATCCGGGAACGGAGGGAATGCTGGGAATAATCCTTTATATCCTTTCCGTCTATGGTAAGTGTGCCTCCCGTAAGATCGTAAAGGCGCATTATAAGGTTTATCATTGTGGATTTGCCTACGCCGCTTCGTCCCACAATACCTACCATTTCGCCCTTGTTTATATCCACGGATACGTCTTTAAGCACGTTTTCGTAGGAATTGTAGCCGAAATATGCGTTTTTAAAGGATATATTACCCTCGATCTCCGCTTCGATGCACTCGTCTTTATCATATATCTCGGGCTCTTCGTCGATGATCTCGAACACCTTTGACATACTTGTGAACGCTCTCGTAAGACGTCGGGGCATACTTGACATCCAGCGTAGAGGACCGTAGATCATAGAAACGTAGGAAAGCACCAGCGCCATATCCCCAAGACCGATCTCGTTACCCAAAAGCATACTGCCGAGAATATATATGGCGGCGTAATTTCCCAAAGAAAGGGCGAAATCCGCCACGGGCATTGTCAGGTTCCATATAAGCTCGTTGCGGACGGAAACGTCCCTGAACTTGCGCGCCGCTTTCTCAAAACGTTTTTTCTCGTATTCCTCTGCGCCGAACACCTTTACCACGCGGATTCCCGAGAAAATATCGTGAAGCACGGTGCCGCCCTCGGAGTTTGCCTGCCATTGTGCGCCGTAAAGACGGTGGGTGTATTTCATAAGCAGTCGGAACACCACAAGCATTACGGGCACGGGCAAGAGAATTACCACAGCCAGCATGGGGTTCATAACGAACAGTATTACCGTAACCGCCGTGAATATGATAACCTGCTGTATAAGTGCGGGCAGATCGTTAACCAGCACGTCCCGAAGCACTTGGGTGTCCTCGGTCACACGGTTGATCAGCTCGCCTGCGGTACGGCGGGAAACTCCCGCAAGGGATAATTTCTGTATAGCATCGTACACGGTTTTGCGCAGATCGGTAAGAAGCCCCGTAGATGCCTTTACCACAAAGGCGCTTCGGGCTACCGAAAGGAGCGCGCCCAGCAGTCCCGTTCCCGTCATAGCGAGAATAAGGGTGATAAACCCGATAAATATCTTGCTGTCCGAGGTGTTAATGCCTTCCGCGGTGATGTAATCGTTTATCAGCGTGCGGCTGATGCTGGGTGCGATCATAGACACCGCCGATATGGCAAATACCGCCAGCAGGGACAGAGATATGGGCAGGATATAGGGCTTTATAAAGGGCAACAGTCTGCGGAGAAGCGCCGTTTTGTCCACGCAATGGGGGCAGGATACGGACCCGGGCGCAAACCGTCTTCCGCATTTTTCGCAGTAACGCTTTGCGTAAGGGTCGGCAACGCCGATACCTCTGCCTTCTATAAATGAGGCAAGCCGTTTTGCGGCGGATTGCAATTCCGCAGAAACGGACATATCTCCGCGGCAGATCTCCGTAACACCGTTTTTAGTGGTCGCCTCAATGGCGCAGCAGCCGAAATAGGGGATATAGCGTATCTCCGTAAATTCCGTCATATCATAGACTGCTTCGCCGTTTTCGCTGTGCAGACAAAGGTGGTTTCCCTCTACCGTGCCAACGCCGGATATTCGGTTGTTGTTAAAGTCAAGATTAAATTTGAGTAAAGTCATAAAAATTACCAATGGGGACGCGTTCATTCGGCGCAGAAGACACCCCTCAAAACCTTCGGTTTTGTGGGGACCCCGCGAACCAAAAACGCAAAACGTCACAAACGGCTATTCGAAAACCGTAGGGACAGACGTCCTCGGCTGTCCGCCTCTATTGGTTCAGAGGTAGAAATTCTTGCAGAATTTCCTTTGATTTTATTTGTTTGCGTTTTTGTAGACGTTTTTAGTCGGTGGGCAGTAGATTTCTACAGCTCCACGCGCCTAAAAACGCCTTCTGCATCCAAATGCCCTGTGTCCTTCAGATTTTAAGAACTACAGCCGGTGGATTTCGAAGAAATTAATTAGTAGTTTTTTGCACTTTTGCAAAAAACTTACCGAAATTTATCATTCATCATTCCTCGTTTACAGATATAACTCCAGTTTCCTGAAGCTCTTACGGTCCAAAGCCAGATAATCCTTTATCTCATACCTGTTTCCGTCCACGTCGGTGAGTATGAGTCGGTTGCCGCCCACCTTGGCGATATTACGGTAGGTATCGTGCATAGAAAAGGAAAGGTGTCCCATATCGCTGTCCGCTTCCCAATAGGTGTAGCCGAATTTTGCCGATACAGTGTGTATTTTTGATATAACGGGGCAAAAATATTTACGTTTAAGCTCCCCGTTGATAATGGTTTGAGCATCCTCGGGCAGGGCGGAAATATCCTTTATCATTCCGTATTCCTTGCCGTCCTTATCCAGAACGGAAATAAATTTATCCGGCATATCGTAGGGGAACGCTCTGTGCAAAAATACTCTGCCCAGGTCCTGCCAGACGGGGGTGTTGTTCCCTTCGGTTTCTTCGGAAAGATCATCCTTTCCCACGGGGGGCATAAAGGCTTTTAATCCGACCAAACCGCCTGCGGTCAAATAAAACTCCGCATTTTCTGCTGTAAAATATATGGTTTCGGTTATTCCGTTCACGTTTTTCACTCCTCTATACCGATAGTTTTGAGTGCTTCCGCCTGCATCTTGTAAAGCTTGTAATAAACTCCCTTTGCTTTAAGCAGCTCGGTCGCCGTGCCTTTTTCGGGCATTTTTCCGTTTTCTATAACCACAAGGAAATCCGCATCTCTCAGGGTGGAAAGTCTGTGGGCGATCATTATGGTGGTGCGCCCCTTGGCAAGACGGGTAAGGGATGCCTGGATCTGGCGCTCCGTCTGGGTGTCCATAGCGGCGGTGGCTTCGTCAAGAATAAGTATCTTCGGATCTCTCAGCACCGCGCGGGCAATGGAAATTCTCTGCTTTTCACCGCCGGAAAGGTCTTTTCCGCCCAAGCCTACCATAGTTTCGTACCCTTCGGGGTATTTTATAATAAACTGGTGGGCACTGGCTATCCGCGCCGCCTCCATAACCTCTTCGTCGGTCGCGTCGGGACGGGCATAGCGTATGTTTTCTTTAATGGTTCCGCGGAACAGGTAGGTTTCCTGAGAAACTATAGCCACGTTTTCACGGAGAGATGCAAAGGAAATATCCTTTACGTTTACTCCGTCAATATATATGCTTCCCTCGGTAGTATCGTAAAGACGGGTGAGCAGGTTTACCAGGGTGGATTTTCCCGCACCTGTCTTTCCCACAATACCCACCGTCTTTCCCGCAGGAACATCGAATGAAATATGGTCGATAACAACACGGTTTTCTTCATATGAGAACACCACGTCGTCAAACTTAACGTCACCCTTTATATCGGTAAGTGTGACGGGATTTTGGGCTTCGCGCACCTCGGGCACGGAATCCTTAATTTCGAAAAGTCTTTGCATTGCGTTAAGACATTCGCTCCACCAGTTGGAAACGTCGGCAAAGAACTGCAGGGGTCCCGTTATGAGTCCGAAATATGCAATAAAGGCAGACAGCGCGGCGTAATCCATATTGCCGGTCCGGTTCATTACCTGCCAGCCGCCTACTCCCCATACAACGTAAAGACCTGCCTGAAGCAAAAATCCGATCAAGGGATAACTTTTTGCGGAAAGCATACCCGCTTCCGCCACCGTTTCCGCGTGGGCACGGTTGCGCTTTTCAAACCGCTTGCCCTCCTCGTTTTCACGGGAGAAGGATTTTACCACACGCATACCGTTGAGTACGTCGGATATAAGGGAATTGAGCGCTCTTCTTCTCGCCCAGTTCCGCGCCCACAGCTTGTCGAAGGCGAGGAAGAGATATTTATATGCAAAGAAGAACACGGGTACGGTTATAAAGGCGAACAGAGTAAGCAGGGGATTTGCCGCCAGCATTACTCCCATTACGCAAACAAGGGTCAGTATGTTTGTTATAAGGTAGGGAAATCCATCGCAAAAGAACCAGTACAGCGTGGTAGCGTCCCCGTTTACCTGGGTCATAAGTCCGCCCGTCTGACGGGATGTGAAAAAGGAGAGGGACAGCTTGTTAATATTCTCGAAAATGAGCATCTTAAGATCGTAGGTAACCTGCGCCGCCGTACGGGAGGATAAAGTGCCCACCAAAAGATTAACTATAAGGAAGGCAACCCGCACTCCGATAATAAGCAGTACCACGGTGCCGATCATTCCGTACATGCTGCCGCCTTCCTCCAGAACCTCTCCGTAAAGGAGCTGGTTGGAAACGTAGGGAACGGCAACGGAAAGTGCGGAGGACGCCAGAAATGCCACAAGTAAGATCAGCATATATCCCTTGTAGCGGGAAAACAGGGATGCCATTTTCTTAATGAGCTTGGTTTTCTCAAGGCATTTGGGGCATACTTTTCTTTGCTGGTCGGGATACCGCATACCGCACTTAGGGCAGAATTTATCTTTACTGCGCTCGTCGGCATGCTTCTTTTCGTCAATTTTTCCGTCCTTTTTAAGTTCGTTTATGCAGGCGCATATAACGTTTGCTTCGTGCTTGCAGGCGGAGGAAACGTCAAAAAGGGGTATAACGTCCCCGCCTATCTTCGCGGTGATACGGGCGGTGGAAATAAGCAGCTCTGCTTTGGGGTCTTCTGTTTCGGAAATAAGGTATTCCCGTTTATCAAAGCAATCAAAGCGGCTTTCTCTTCCTTTTTTGCCTTTTTGGTGAATAATTACACCCTCGGCAACTATCAGCTTTTCCTCGGTAAGGACTATAAAGGTATCCGCTTTAATGCCGGGAAACGCCATATCCGAACGCATTACCGCCAAAGCAGAGGAAATATCTATATTATTTTGTTCAAAAAACGCCGTTACGGCACTTGGCGTATCGCACAGTTTAAGCATTTTTAAAAGGTCCTTTGCAAAAATATAAATCGCTTTAATAACGATACCACAAAAAGGTACGGAATTCAATAGTTTTCCCATTTTTCGGGGTAAATTTAAAGTTGATAAAAATTAACGCTTTGGTTTAAAACGGGGTTGATATATCAACAAAATATACAAAAATGCCTGTGTACGCGCCGAAAGAGTGAATATTTAAACGGAGATATGCAAATAGTGCTTGATTTTCCTTTGCGGGTGTGGTAAACTGTTCTAATCAATGGAGGTGTCCAAAATGGCGAAGATTGCAATTCTCGGCTTTGGCGTGGTAGGTCAGGGCGTGTATGAGGTGTTAAGCACCAATTCCCGTCTTATTTCCGCCCGCACAGGCGAGGAATTTGATATAAAGCGTATACTTGACAAACGCGTGTTCCCCGGTCATCCTTTGGCAGACCGCGTAACCGCAAATATAGATGATATCGTTAACGACCCCGAAATTTCCGTGGTTGCGGAAACTATGGGCGGCATACACCCTGCATACGAGTTTTCCCTTGCCCTTATCCGCTCGGGAAAGAGCGTGGTTACGTCCAACAAGGCTGTGGTGGAGGCTTGCGGCGAGGAGCTGGTAAAAGAGGCTGTCAAAAACGGCGTTTCTTATCTTTACGAAGCGTCCGCAGGCGGCGGAATTCCCGTTATACATCCCATCACCCATTGTCTTGCGGGCAACGATATGAAAAAGGTGTGCGGTATTCTTAACGGCACTACCAATTATATACTTACCAAAATGCGTGACGAAGGTCTTTCGTTTGACACCGCCTTGAAGCAGGCGCAGGAAAAAGGCTATGCGGAGGCGGACCCAACGGCGGATATTTCCGGCGCAGACGCGGCGCGTAAGATATGTATTCTTGCGGGACTTGCTTTTAATACTCAGATCTCCCTTCAAAACGTTTCCGTTATGCAGGGTATAGATACCGTTACCGGCGAGGACGTAGCTGCGGCAGAAAAGCGCGGATACGCCGTAAAGCTTATCGGCTTTGGCGAGAAAAACGGCGATACCGTGCGGCTTTTCGTTGCCCCCTGCCTTGTAAGCAAAAAGACGGTGCTGGGCATTACGGATGACGTTATTAACGCCGTTTCCGTTTACGGCGACTGTGTTGGCGGAGTAACCTTCCGCGGCAGAGGCGCAGGCGGAAAAGCAACCGCATCCGCCGTTGTTTCGGATGTTTTAGAAGCCGCATCCCGCCGTACCGTAAAGGAATACAGAGGGGAAAAGGTTACCTTTCTTTCCGTAAACGAGGGAAAAGATATGCTGTATCTTCCCGAAACCGATGAGTTTATCGAAGCAGCAAGATTGGAAGAACAGCTTAAAGTTGTTGGAAGCAAGAAGTATTATAGAGTAGTTGAGATAGTGGAATAAAAAAATCACGCCGAACGGCGTGAATGGAATCATCCCGTGAGGGATGTATGGAATCAATGCGAAGCATTGTATGTAATCAATCCGAAGGAAATGCACGCTTACCGCGTGATGCCATACGCCTGCGGCGATTACATACACGACTCCGTCGTGATTACATACCAATCCTTCGGATTGGATAAAAAAACACCCGAACAGGGTTCGGATGTTTTTTTGGTGACCCGTAGGGGAGTCGAACCCCTGCCTTCGCCGTGAGAGGGCGACGTCTTGACCACTTGACTAACAGGCCTCGCAAAGGTTATATTACCACACGGGGCGAAGATTGTCAATAGTTTTTTTAGTTATGCAAAGGAGGATTTTTTATGCTTCCAAAAGAACCGTGGAAGAAAACGCTGGTTATTGCCGCCTACGTGCTTATGGGCGCGGCGCTTGCCTTCGTTTTTGTGAAATATCTGGCTTGGGCGCTTATGCCTTTCATTATCGGTTACGTGCTTGCCGTGCTTTTGCATCCCCTGGTCAACTTGGTCTGCAAAAAAACCAAGATCCCCCGCATATTGACAGTAATTTGCACGGTTATCATCACCGTAGGCGTGGTGGGCGTGCTGTTGTATCTCATAGTTCACCGCGTATATAACGAGATCACCTCTCTGTATCAGAACGTGAGCGCCATTCTCACGGAAATGAAAAATAATCCCGATTACGCCGTGGAGATCATCGATACCATCAACGGCTACATTCCCTTCGTGGATTTCCGCGAACAGCTTATGGAGATATGGGAGAATATCGATATATACGTTACCTCCTTTGCCACCGCTTTGGTAACCGATCTTAACGGTGTCGTAATTCCCGCCATAAACGCCATAATGAACACCGTACCCCCCGTGCTTGTGGGTACCATAATTACCATAGTTGCTTTCTATTATTTCCTCTCCCAGTATCACAGCATAAACAATGCGGTGATAAGCGTGTTCCCCAAAGTGGTGGGCGAGCATCTGGTTGCTATAAAAAGACAGCTTGTAAGCGCAGTCTGGAGATTTATAAAGGCTTACGGCGTCATAATGATGATAACCTTTATGGAAGCCTTTGTGGGATACACCGTTCTGGGTATAAAGTACGCCTTTTTGATGGCTGTTTTCACCGCCGTAGTTGATATTATGCCTATTCTGGGCACCGGCGCCGTTGTTATTCCGTGGGGCGTTTTCGAGATCATCCGCGGAAATTACTTTGTCGGTATAGGACTTTTGGTGCTGTACGCCATCATCACCGTGGTACGCCAGTTTTTGGAGCCCAAGATCGTGGGCAAAAGCGTGGGATTGCATCCTCTGCTGGCTCTCGTATCTATGTACGTGGGACTCAAGCTGTTCGGCGTGGCAGGCCTTTTCGGATTCCCCATAGCATTGGTTATTTACAACAGATTAAACAAAGAGGGCTTCTTTAAATTCAAAGCCCATTCTCCCGCTCCCGCGCAGGAGCTTTCCGAAACAGAAAATACGGACAAATAGTTGCCCGCAAATATATATACCAAAGGAGAAAAACCATGAAAAAGTTAATTTCCGTTACTTTGGTACTGATGATGGTACTCACAAGCGTATTCGTTATCAGCACCTCCGCCGCAGAGGCAGACACTATCGTTCACTCTCTGCTTCCCGCCGCCGATGAATCCAACGGCAAGGTTACCGTTAACAACTGTGAGTACACCTGCAACGCAGACGGCTCCGTCACCTTCACCGTTACCGGCGCAGGCGCAAGCGTTAACGTTGTATATGCAGAAGGCGCCACCGTTTGGGCAGGCGATGCGTTCAACGTAAGAGAAGGCGCATACGTTGTATTCGATTACGGCTCTGCAGACGGCGCAACGCTCGGTCAGTCCACTCAGGCTCACTACACCCGTAAGGATAAAGAAGCCAACGGCACCGTAGCAGACCTCTGGCTCACCTCTATGCAGACAATGACCAACTACCAGAAAGCATCCGGCGAAGGCTACGGTATCTGGTCCTTGGGCGATTACCTTGTAACCGAAAAGGGCGATGCAGGCATTTTTGAAGATAATATGCACCGCTTCACTTCTCTTGAGCTTTACATAGAAGGCCCCGTAGGTTCTTCCGTAACCGTATACCGCTTCTATGTTGGTACCGCAGACTCTGTTGAAGGTCTTGGCTCCGTTCGTCCCGAAGCAAAGGTTCCCGAAGTTTCCGAACCCGATGAAAGCGAACCCGCAGTAGAGATTGAGATCCCCGAAGGCGCAGTAAATCTGGGCAGAGTTCCCGTTAACACCAGCATCGTTGCAGGCTCTACCACCATCGTGTCCGATCCTTCCATCATGCACAACTATAACGTTAAGTGGACCTCCTGCGCGCTGCTCAGACCCACCGAAAACGAAAACGAATATTCCGTTGTAGCTGTTCAGTGGCTCAACGGCGACGATAGCTTTGCATTCGCAGACGCACAGACCGGCGATATCGTTCTCTCCGTTCACGGCGACGAAACCGTAGCAGGCTCTCAGGATAACAGAAACGCTCTCGATACCCTCGTTGCAGGTGATATCGTTACCCTTATCGGCTACGATTTTGAAAAGCTCACCGCAGCAGACGATGCAGTAGTATTCTTTGTTCCCAACACCGCAGAACAGCCTGATGATTCCTCCGAACCCTCGGACGAATCTGATCCTGTAGACGAATCCGAACCCGCAGACGAATCCAAGCCCGCAGACGAATCTACTCCCGTAGTTGATAACTCCGAAGCAGCAGGCGAAGAAGACGGCGGCAACACCGGTCTTATTATCGGTATAGTTGCAGCAGTAGTTGCAGTTGTTGCAATAGTAGTTGTTATCGTTATCGTTAAAAAGAAGAAATAATAACAAATAACACAAAAAGCTCCGAGTGATCGGAGCTTTTTTAACTATGAACTATAAACGAGAAGCACCCCTAAAATGCAAGCATTTTTGGGGACCCCGCAACGATGAACTATGGTTGCTTTTTGCACGGCTGTGCAAAAAGCTTCCGAAGTTCCTCGTTCATCGTTCCTCGTTCTCGTTCATCGTTCCTCGTTCATAGTTTCTCGTTTTTTTATAAAGTACCAAGGAATATACGACACCACAAACAACATCGTCACCGCCGCCATCATTACGGCAAAGCGGAGCGCGAAATTGGGGGGAAGTATATCCAGTATGGAGGGAGTATCCTCGGGGCGCGCCATAAACAGATAATTTGCGCCGGGACCGATAATTCGGTTTGCAGCAAAGGCAACTGCGGTAAGCACACCCAACAGCCCGTAGGATTTGAATGCGCCTTTTATTGTGGGGCGCATCTTGTGTACGAATACCATATAGAATATGGAAATATATCCCAATGTGTGCTCCAGCCAGAACTGGTAATATCTGAACCGCGTGGGGCCCGTATATGTAATTACGGTGGGGGTTATGAGCGCGAAAATCGATCCCGCAAACAGCCAGAAATATACTATATCAAAAAGACTTTGGCTTTTTCCGATCACCATAAAGCTGCAGAAGATCACCGCCCATCCGCATACGGTTATGGGAAGATGGTCCACGGGGTTGGGGCCAAGGGAGGTAATACCCACCAACCGCCAGTAATAGGACATTTCGGAAATTATAAGCATAAACGCAAGGGTATATCGAAACGCCTTTTCGTGTTTGCAAGCGGATATTTTATCCTTAAACCGCCATATAAGCAGTATAACTCCCGCGGCAACAAGTATGGGGAGCAGATGGGCAAGGGAAAATGCGGCAAATTCCTCTGTTTCCCCTTGACCGAAAAAGTATGCAAAAAACTCTTTCATATACGGCTTTTCTCCTGTTGTACGATATTTTGAATAAGTATACTATATAACAGAGAAAAAAACAATATATTGTTGGAAAATGAGAAACGAGGAGTGATGGCAGGCTTTATTAAAATTTCGAAATCTGCCGTCTGTAGTGCAGAAAGTCTGAAGGGCGCGGAGCAGCCTTCACCCCACAAATGCTGTTCGCATTTGCAGGGACCCCGAAGTGGATGCAGAAGGCGTTTTTAGGAGTGTGGAGCTGTAGTAACCTACTGCCCACCGACTAAAAACGTCTACAAAAACGCAAATAAACAAGATTTAAAGAAATTCTTACAGAATTTCTACCTCTAAACCAATAGAAGCGGTACGACGAGGACGTCGTCCCCTACGGTTTGCAAACAGTCGTTCATATGGTGCGTTTTTGGGTCTGCGCTGAATGAACGCGTCCCTCATTTATCTTTTCTTTGCCGCTTTTTTAATAATATCAGCTTTCGTCTGCTTTCTGCCCAAAGCGATATATCCGCCAAGCAGAGGGGAAAGGGATGCGATAACGGGAGGAAGCACACGGGCAAGCACGCCCTCGCTTTCGGGCAAAAACACGCTTACCGCCGCAAGAATTATAAGGGTGGTCACCGCGGCGTAGACCGCACTTATGAGCGCACCGCCCAGCTTTACGGACAAAAACCCGCCGATACATCCGCTTATTCCCATGGCGATACACGCTCCTGCAACCGTATACGAGGCGGGATCCTCCATACCGATACACACCGCCGCCGTTATAAGCATAGAAATAACCCCTATTATAAGTATGGCGCCGCCGCCGATCATTCCCCCCAGCAGGGGGTTAAGAATGTTTCCTCTTTCTTTTTTCATTTTAAAGCACATCTCCTTTTTTTAAAAAGATATGCTTTGTAAATACATATTATTCCGTAAGCCCCTTTATAAGGGCGGGATATTTGCCCTCCAGCGCGCCGAAATTCATTGCCGATGAATAAATTTTCTCCAATTCCTCGTGGCATACCGCCGCGTCATTAAAGGCTTTGCGCGCCAGATCGTATATTTTCGCCGCCGCTTCAAGTCCGTCGGGGTCGTATTCCGGTTTTTGAGGGGTGATCAGAACGTTGTTGCCGTGAAAAAAAGCACCGTCATATTCACCGCTGTGGGTGGGGTGTGGAGAAAGGGACATCCGCTCCCCGTGCATTTTACCCAAGCTTATAAGCTCCTCAAACAAGCTCTCCTCAACACATACTCTTTTTTTCGCTTGGGGAAAGGAATTGCACACAATATCCCCCGCCCGTGTAAACGCCGAGGAAACACAGTAATCCGTCTTTCCCTTCAGGGCGGACAAAAGGCGGGAATTAAAAAACCCCCTGCTGTTTGTTTCGCTTTTTTTCGGCTTTTTGCTTGCTTTTTCCGCCGTCACCGCGGATTTTATATATCCGTAACCACGTTTATAGCACTCCGCTTTTTTGCGGGCAAGGGATATTATTTCCTCTCCGTTTATCTTGCTTAAATCGAAAAACACGCCCATATCAAAAATTATTTCCTTTGCCAAAGGATATTTGGGCTCCAGAACGTGGGGCGGAGTGCCATCGGCAATACCGCTTTTTATTTGTGGGAGATAGATTCCGTCAAGGGAGGCGGGGTCGGAAGAGCAGAGTATACGCCACACCTCGTACCCCATATTTTCGCAATCCAAAGCCAGCCGCTTCATAAGGGTGGATTTTCCGCTTCCCGGCGTGCCTTTAATAATATACAGCCGCTTTGCATCGGAAAAATATCCGTCCAGATATCCTATAAATCCTTTATCCGTGTTTGTTCCTGCAAAAAATTCAGTGTTCATATATTCCTCCCGTGGTTGACAACTCAGTGTTTTCAAGATATACTGTTATTAATAATATGTTCTTGAGAGGTAGTTTGCCAAAAATGAAAGCTTTAATACTTGCGGGCGGTAAAGGAAAACGTCTGGGCAGCGATATAACTCATATTCCCAAGGTAATGCGCAAAGCAAACGGCACCCCCTTGCTGGGCTACGTGCTTAAATATACGGATTCAATCCCCGATGAGGATAAGGTCATTCTGGTAGGATACGAAAAGCAGGTGGTTATGGATGCGTTCCCCTCCTTTGCATACGCTGTGCAGGAGGAGCAAAAGGGCACGGGCCACGCGGTTATGTGCGCCGCAGATCATTTCAAGGGATATAAAGGGGATATTCTCGTTATAAACGGAGATATGCCTCTCCTTCGGCGGGAAAGCGTTTCGGCGCTTCAAAAGCATCACATCCAAAGCGGTAACGCCTGCACCATACTCACCTTCGTGGCAAAGGGGGATATCCCTCCCTTCGGTCATATCGTCAGGGACAGTGACGGTAAAGTAACCGCCATTATCGAGCACAAGGACGCAAGCGATGAGCAAAAGCGTATTCCCGAGCTTAACGGCGGGATATATATGTTTGATTCGGAAAAACTGTTTGATGCCCTTTCAAAAATAACCCCCAGCCCCGTAACCGGCGAGTATTATCTTACCGATGTCCCCAAGTTTCTCATCTCCGCAGGTCATAAGGTGGATGCATTTATCCTTCCCGATGAAACCGAGCTGGCAGGTGTTAATACAGAAGAGGATTTAAAAGAAGTAGAGAGAATATTAGGCGCTCGGTAAAAAAATCACCCCACAAATGCTGTTCGCATTTGCAGGGACCCCGATTAGCACTGTAGATCGAAACGCAAAAGGTGTTGAAAAGTTTCGCTGCAGTTGGTTTCCGAATGTAGGGACAGGCGTCCTCGACTGTCCGCTTTAATCACCTTCAGACTTTTAATTCTACAGACGAAAGATTCGTGCGAACAGTTCGCGGCAGGAGCAAGCCCCTGCCCTACAATTATCGAATAGCCACGGCAACCACGTAGGGCGGGGGTTCACTCCCGCCGTTTTAAAATTATAATTGTTTTTTGCGTTCTCGCAAAAAACTTACCGAAGTTCCTCGTTCCTCATTCCTCGTTCTTATACTATATATTGTGGTCCGGACCACCCGTGCTTCCACGGGTGTTTTTTTGTCGGGGTCCCCGAGAAGCCGCAAGGCTTCTTGGGGTGATTTGTTACGGTAAAATTGCATATATTGAATAAATAGTGTATAAAAAACCGAAAAACCCCTTGAATTTATGCAAAACTGTGTTATAATGAATATGCGATGGCGCAGTATTCTAGTTAGCGCGGCGTTTTTGAAGGCGTGCCTAAAAATACGTCAAACGGCAAATCGATGAAGCTCCTGGTGTTTGCTTTGTACGCCCAGTTCAGGGTGGATGCTGGGAGAGTGGACTGTGGGCGCACCCCAACGGCATGGGGCGGCTACCCCACTTTCCTTTGAGGCTTTTTCTACGTGGCGGACCTATACTTAGGAAAAGGGGGCTACGTGATTAAGATTAGACCTATCACGCGGTACGACCATTACAGATGCTGTGGATAGATGTAGCCGGCTTTGAGTGGGTCATGGCGGATAACGTTCATGTCGGGGTGAGATTAGCTACCGAACCTCGAATAAATCGCGTTTGAAATCATGTCTGCAAAAGAAGATAAGAAAACGTTTTTGCGCTATGGCGGAAAACGCCTAGACTGTTATCGTGGCAGATAAACACGCATGGGCACGGTGCGGATTACAGTGCGGACTCATAGGCAATCAAGTCGCGGAACCGGTAACGCTCCGCCTCGGTCTTTAATGGGGAACCCCTTCATCGGCGACGAGAAGGAGACCGCGGGGAAATCCTACTTGACCGTAAGCCGCAAGGTCTACGTACCGTGTCGCCATTAATCAAAAATCCTTTGGGAGCGGGTCCATTCGGCGCAGACCCAAAAACGCAAAAAAATGGTATATAGTTCTGTTTAGTTATTTCCCACAATGTAGGGCGGGCGGCTTGCCCGGGGTCCCCAAAAAATGCGGAAGCATTTTTCGGGGCGCCCCTTGCCCCGCCGCTTTAATAACACATTAATAGGTAAAAATTTTTCCGACGAAAATCGTCTTCAAAATTTTATTTTATTTGCGTTTTTGTAGCCGTTTTCGCTCGGGAGGCAGTAGATTACTACAGCTCCCCGCTCGCGAAAAAGGCTTCTGCATCCAAATGACCTGCGCCCTTCAGACTTTCACTATTACAGACATTACTTATCAAAAACAATTACACGGTTTTTTGCTCCGCAAAAAACTTCCATCGTTCATCGTTCATAGTTAAAATCAGGGGGTAAATATGCTTAAAAACATTTTAAAATATTCCCTGTTTGGATTGGCGGCATCGTTTGCTTTTGCAGTTTTTACAATATATATGATCGAGCCGAGAGAGAAACTGATTTCGGAATTGCCTCAATATTGGCAGGTCATCTGGCTGGTGTTGCTTAACGCCGCAGGGATTGCTGCTTGCTTTACCGCGCGATTCATAACACCGCGTTTGTTAAAGATACAAAAGAAATACGAAAAGTTTGTTGCGGTAATACTGAGTTTGTTTTATCTTTTTGTCATAATTATGCTGGGCGGAAGACTGTCGCATGGCGGCTTGTTGGTGGATATGCATGAAGCTCTCGCAGTTGAGGCGCTTGCGGCGGTTGACGTTTTAACGTTTTTTTGTTTAATGCTGGTTGCGTATTTTATTTTGTATATTTTGTTTGAATACAAATATAAAACCCAAAAAAATGATGAACAATAACCCACCACTCCCAACCCGTAAAAACATCCGTTGGGATAAACAAGATTACAGTACTCCCGGCGAATATATGATAACTATTTGCGTTCGGGATATGAAACAAATATTATCAAAAATAACCGCCGGCAACCCGCAAACCGTAGGGACGGGCGTCCCCGACCGTCCGCATATTGAATTAACATATTACGGAAAAATTGCGGATAAATATATAAACCAATTAAACGATTTTTATAAAAGCATTAACGTATTAAAATATGTTATAATGCCGAATCACATACATTTGTTGTTGCAGATACCCGATAACGGAAACGGACAGTCGAAGATTCACCCCGCAAATGCAAAAGCATTTGCAGGGACCCCGAATCGGACGCCTGTCCCTACGGGTGAAAATCATACCGATAACACGGGTGCAAATTCTACCGTTTCAAAATTTGTATCTACATTCAAACGGTTTTGCAACAAAGAATACGGTGAAAATATATGGCAATCCCGTTTTCACGATCACGTTATACGAGATGAAAACGATATGATCGGAGCAATAAATTATATAGAAAACAATCCATACAGATGGATAGATAAAAGCTAAGCGTTAAGAGTGAATGTAGTCCGCATTGGAAGATTTTTGCAAGGTATTGCAAAAATCAACCATAATTCCCGGGGTTCCCCGAAAACGCTGTGCGTTTTTGGGGTGGGTTACTCATTCCTCGTTTCTCGTTCCTCATTTATTACAGACATTAAATATCAAAAACAATTATTTAAATTTTAGGAAAACTATGAAAACAGATAAAGAACGCTCCAAACGCCGTGCGCGGCGGATATGGATCACCTTTGCATTTATATTCAGCTTCGTTATGACTGCCCTGCTGTCCCTGCTGTCCGGCGAGGCGCTGGAGGATCTCCCCGTTTGGGCAGCACTGGCGGTGCTGCTTATATTTATCTTACTGGGTATTATCTTCGATATGATCGGCCTTGCCGTCACCACGGCGGATATTTCCGCATTCAACGCAATGGCGGCGAAGAAGGACCCTGTGGGCAAGCGCGCCGTGTGGCTTATCGCCAACGCGGAAAAGGTATCCTCCTTTTGCAACGATATAGTAGGCGATATTTGCGGTGTCGTTTCCGGCGCATCTGCGGCGACTATTGCCGTGGTACTGTTCTCCGGACTTGATGGGGAACTGGCATTCTGGCTCACCCTGTCCCTTACAGCCCTCGTTTCTTCCATTACAGTTGGGGGAAAAGCGCTGGGCAAGCGTGTGGGAATGGAAAAAAGCAGGGAAATAACCCTTTTAACCGCAAAAGTTTTAAGCGTTTTTTCAAAAAAACAAGGAAAGAAAAAGTAAAAAAGTATGATTTTAGAAACGATTTCCACCCCGGCGGATGTAAAAAAGCTTCCGCCCGAACAATTAAAGATACTTGCGGCGGAAATTCGTTCTGAGCTTATAAACGTAACCGCCGCAAACGGCGGTCATCTTGCGTCCAATCTGGGCGCGGTGGAGCTTACCATTGCCATTCACCGCGTGTTCGATTGCCCCGAGGACAGAATTATTTTTGACGTAAGCCATCAAAGCTACGTTCACAAAATGCTTACGGGCAGACGGACGTTTATGCACACCCTCCGCAAATACGGAGGGCTTTCCGGCTTCCAGAAGCGGACGGAGAGCAAGGCGGATCCTTTTGGATCGGGCCATTCCTCCACTTCCATTTCCGCAGCCGCAGGCTTTGCGGCGGCGGATAAGATCTCAGGAAGAAAAAATATCACCGTAGCGGTGATAGGTGATGGGGCGCTTACGGGCGGTATGGCTTATGAAGCCCTTAACAACTGTGCTTCCTATGATAATTTAGTAATAATCTTAAACGATAACGGTATGTCCATTTCTCCCAACGTGGGCGCCACGTCAAAGCTTCTTTCCCGTATCCGTGTAAGCAAAAAGTATTTCGGCTTCAAACGGTTCGTTCAGAAGGTGTTTTTGGCTGTGCCCGGCATCGGCAAGGGCTTGGTGGATATGGCTTCCGGCTTTAAAAACTGGGCAAAACGCCATCTGGTCCACGAAAATCTTTTCGAGCAGATGGGAATGCACTACTTCGGCCCTCTTGACGGGCACGATATCTCTGCTATGGAGGACGTGCTTAAGGAAGCCAAGGCGGACGGAAGATGCTCGGTGGTACACGTTTGCACCAAAAAGGGCAACGGCTACGCCCCGTCGGAGAAAAACCCTGCATTTTTCCACGGCGTTTCCGGGTTTGACAGAGAGAGCGGCGAAGTAAAGGAAAGCGGAAAAAGCTATTCGGCCGTATTCGGAGATACTCTCACCCGCCTTGCGGTGATGGACAAGCGCATCTGCGCCGTAACCGCTGCAATGGAATACGGCACGGGACTTGCCCCCTTCGCAAAGGCGTTTCCCGATAGATTTTTTGACGTCGGCATAGCGGAAGAGCACGCAATGACATTCTCCGCAGGTCTGGCGGCAGGGGGAATGAAGCCTGTTTTTGCGGTTTATTCCACCTTTTCTCAAAGGTCTTACGATCAGCTTATACACGACGTGGCTTTGCAAAAGCTTCCCGTTGTAATCGCGCTTGACAGGGCGGGAATAGTCGGCGCGGACGGACCTACCCACCACGGTATGTTCGATATGGCGTATCTCAATTCCATACCCGGTATAACCGTGTGGTCCCCTTATACGGAAACCGAATTAAAGGTGTGCTTAAAGCGCGCCCTTGATCTTGATACCCCTTCGGTAGTGCGTTATCCCAGAGGAAACGTGCCTGAAGGACAGTCTATGTCCGATATAGATTACGCCGTAACCGATTTCGGTCAGAGTGAATTTATATACACCGTGCTTATTACCACGGGCAGTGAAACGGCGGAGGCTTACCGCGCTTGCGAGATCGCCCACGCCAACGGAACCAACGTGCGCCTTATCCGTCTTATACGGGTAAAGCCTCTGCCCGATATTACCCACCTTATTAAAAACGCCCGTGTTATCGTAACGGCGGAGGAGGGTATGAAAAAGGGCGGTATCGGCGAGAGTATCGCCGCTATGTGTGCGCAAAAGCAGCTCCGCGCCCGTGTTACGGTCTGCGGCGCAGAGGACTTTTTACCCCACGGCGACACGGCAACTCTACGTGCCCTTGCGGGGATAGACTCCACCTCCCTTGCGCAAAAATTATGCGAATAGACCTTTATCTGGCGGAAAAGGGGTTAGCCCCCAGCCGCAGTAAAGCCAAAGAATATATTGATTCCGGCAGGGTTTTTGTAAACGGCGTCCCCGTTAAAAAGGCGGGGACGGAGGTTACGGGAGCTGAAGATATCCGCATAGAAGACGCGGACAAATTTGTTTCCCGCGCAGGCAGAAAGCTGGAAGCCGCTTTGGATATTTTCGGTATCGACGTGAAGAACTTAAACGCACTTGACCTTGGCGCATCCACGGGCGGATTTACGGATTGCCTTTTGCAAAGAGGAGCAATGCGTGTTATCGCTCTTGACGTGGGCAGAGATCAGCTCGATAAGACTTTGCGTGCAGACGACCGCGTTTACGTTATGGAAAACACCAACGCGAGGGATATTTACCCCGAGGACCTGCCTTTTTTACCCGATATCGTTACCACAGACCTTTCCTTTATTTCCCAGACACTTGTTTATCCCGCGGTGGCAAGAGTGCTTAAAAAGGGGTATTTTATCTCCCTCGTAAAGCCTCAGTTTGAGGCGGGGAGAGAGAATATCGGCAAAGGGGGAATCGTGAAGGATAAGGACGGCAAGATAAAAGAAGCGGTTTTTGAGAAAATAAAAAAAGCCGCCGCCGAAAACGGACTAATTCTGTTAAAGACAGCGCCCTCGCCTATTGCGGGAGGGGACGGAAACACCGAATATCTGGCACTTTTTGAAAGGAGTGTTTAAATGAAACGGGTTCAGCTCCTTGTAAATACATTAAAGCCCGAAGCTCAGTATACCGCAATGAAGGTTACCGATGCTCTGGCGGAATACGGTATGATAGTTACCGATAAAAATCCCGAAGCCATCATATCTATCGGCGGGGACGGCACGGTGCTTCGCGCCGCATCCATCGCCGCAAGGGCAGATATTCCCATTGTGGGAATAAACTGCGGCACGCTGGGATATCTGAACGATATTGAATCCGACGAAACCCATCTTTTGCAAAAATTAAAGACCGACGATTATTCCGTGGATGAGCTTATGCTCCTTGCCGTTACACTTCACAGAAAGGACGGCAGGCAGGAGGAGTTTCTGGTGCTTAACGAGGTGCTGTTCTCCCGCGGAGCATCTCCCCGTATAGCGGATATCCACCTTTATTCCGACGGAGTCCACGTTTCCGATTATTCGGCGGACGGGCTCATCTTTTCCACCCCCACGGGAAGCACGGCGTATTCCCTTTCCGCAGGGGGACCCATAATACATCCCAGCCTTGAATCCATTACCGTTACCCCCGTTTGCCCCCATCCCACCGCATCTACGAGAGCAATAGTTTTCCCTGCCGACAGTATGCTTATGGTGGCGGCAGAGGTGCGCGGAGGCGAAAGCGCCTGCATTACCGTGGATTCCGCACCTCCCGTGGAGTTTTGCCCCGGGGATTACGCGGTTATCCGCAAGAGCGAACGGCACACCAAAATAGCCCGTATAAAGAACCGAAATTTCTATTCGGTAGTCCATAAAAAATTCAACGTTTGAAAGGAAGCGGCGTAAATGAAGATCAAAAGACAGACCAAAATAATGGAGCTTATCAAAACCCGTGACGTAGATACACAGGAGGAGCTGTTGCTGTTGCTTCGCGCCAGCGGATTTGAATGTACTCAGGCTACCGTATCGAGAGATATTCGTGAGCTTAAAATTGTAAAGACATCCAACGGAAAGGGCGGCTACCGCTACGTTTCCGCAACCCTGCCCACATCCGAGCATATCGCAACAAAATTTGCAAAAATACTTGCGGATACGGTAAAGAGCGTTGATCAGGCTATGAATCTGGTAGTACTCCGCACTTATATGGCAATGGCATCCGCTGCCTGCATTACTATCGACGCTATGAATTTCGAAGGCATTCTCGGCTCTATCGCGGGCGACGACACCATAGTTTTAATAACCAGAAATGAGGAAGATGCCCACCGCATCTGCGTAAAGCTTAAGGAGCAGATCGGCGCGGTCTGATATAAAGGATATGCTTTTTTCATTACATATTCGCTCCGTTGCCCTTATAAAAGAGCTGGATCTTGACCTTTCCGAGGGGCTTACAGTCTTTACGGGTGAAACGGGCGCAGGTAAAAGTATTATCATAGATTCAATAGCCCTGCTTTGCGGCGCACGGAGCGATAAAAGTATTATCCGCACCGGTGAGGACAGCGCCGAGGTGGAGGGTGTTTTCGGTATGCTTTCCGATGAAGCCTTGCGTGAATTGGAAAAAGAGGACGTGTTCCCCGATGAAGAGGGGAATTTGTTCCTCACCCGCCGCATTACTGCAGACGGAAGAAGCGTTTCCCGTATAAACGGCAGAGTTGTGCCCGTGGGCAGGCTTCGTGCCGTGGCGGCGCATCTGTTGGATATACACGGTCAGCAGGACACCACCCGTCTTGCGGACGAGAGCATCCATCCCGATCTGCTGGATATGTATGCGGATAACAAGGCTGAAAAAGAAGAATATTCGGCAGCCTACCGCGCATATACCGCTTTGCGCAAGGAAAAGCAGGCTCTGGAAGAAAGTATGAACGATACGGAGGAAAAAAAGGATTTTCTTTCCTATCGTCTTAAGGAGCTTCGCCGCGCAAAGATAAAAGCGGGAGAAGAGGAAGAATTGAGCGCAAAACGAAGTATGCTCATAAACCGTGAGAAGATCGTGGTTTCCGCAAGGAGCGCATACTACGCGTTGTATGAAAAGGACGAATCCGCCGCTTCCCTTATCGCTCAGGCGGAGAGTGCCCTCGACACCCTTTCCGATTACGTTTCCGAGGCAAAGGAGCTTTCCGCCCGTCTTGAAAGCGTGCGGCTGGAGCTTGAGGATATTGCAGATACCGTCACCGCTTATACCGACGATCCCGACGGCGACCCTCAGTCCGCTCTGGATAATATAGAAACCCGCCTTTCTCTCATTTCCTCCCTGTGCCGAAAGTACCGTACCGACGAAGCGGGACTCATATCCCTGCTGGAGGAAACGGAAAAAGAACTGAACAGTATAGAAAACAGCGTCTTCCGCAAGGAAGATATAGAAAAAGAGCTGGCAGAAGCGGAAAAAGAAGCGTCTGTCCTCGGCGAAAAGCTGTATTTCACCCGTGCCCGCGCCGCAAAGGAAATGGAAAAGCAGATAAAGGATATCCTTTCTTCTCTGGATATGCCGGGCGTTACCTTCGTAACCGAGTTTGAAAAAA
Source organism: Eubacteriales bacterium (assembly GCA_045595165.1). Classification (GTDB taxonomy): domain Bacteria; phylum Bacillota; class Clostridia; order Oscillospirales; family CAG-382; genus SFLA01. The sequence goes on along the minus strand of JAZNZY010000021.1, from coordinate 128,983 downwards.
CGCCCCTTTCCCCTTGGGGAACGGAAAAGGCAAGGTTTTTAATATCCGCCAATGCGGGTGAAGAGCCCCGTCCCGTGGCAAAGATCGCATCGGGCGGTGAATGCGCCCGTATAATGCTGGCGGTAAAGAGCGTACTTGCAAAGGCAGAGAATATAAGCACAATGATATTCGACGAGGTGGATACGGGTATTTCCGGCGCCACCAGCACACGTATCGGTATGCGTCTGCAGGCTTTGGCAGGAACGGATAAGCAGGTAATCTGCGTAACCCACTCCGCACAGATCGCCGCGCTGGCAAAAAATCACCTGCTCATTTCAAAAAGCGCATCCTTCGGCAGAACAGAAACCCACGTCCGTCCCCTTCACGGCGAAAGCCGCGTAAAGGAAGTGGCACGAATAATGGGCGGAATCGATCCGGGAGAAGAGGTGCTCGCAGCAGCTCGCTCGCTGTTGCTCGGTAAAACACTGTAGATCGAAACGCAAAAAGTAAATAGTTCTGTTCAGTGCGTTCCCAAATGTAGGGCGGGGGTTTACTCCCGCCGTTCTAATCACTAAATAAGGTAAAAATTCGGTAGAAGTAAAACCTCTACCGAATTTCTTTTTTTATTTTGCGTTTCTAAACGCTTTTAGCCGGTGGGCAGTAGATTTCTACAGCTCCACACGTCTAAAAGACGTTTTCTACAGCGTTTTACCATCGCTCACTTCAGACTTTCTGCACTACAGACGGCAAATTTCGAAAATAATCATACGGTTTTTTGCGTCACGCAAAAAACTACCAAAGTTCATCGTTGCGGGGTCCCCGAAAATGCTTGCATTTTTGGGGTGCTTCTCGTTCATCGTTCATCGTTGAAAAGCTGCGCCAAATGAACGTGTCCTCTTATTCCTCGGGAACACTGAAGTCGCTGTGAGTCAGCATATCATATATCTTATATTCTCCGTTTACGAGGCGGAAATATAAGGAAAGATCGATATATTCATACTGCTCTCGGGCATTGTTTCTTACAGCGTGCCAGGTGAACTTTACTCTGCAGGAGAACACGCCGTCGGCGTATTCGTAAAACTCAAAGGTCTGCTCGTCCAGAAATTCGCACCAGTTGTGAGAGTGAACGAAATAATTTTCCAGCGTTCTTATTTTTTCATAAAGCTCGCTCTTTCCGTCGATATAAGGACTTACACTGCCAAATCCGCCGCACGCCTGAGCAAACTTCGCATAGCTTTCCGCAAACGCCAGCGCTTTTTCGGAATAAAGCTCCTTCAGCTCTTCGCTGTAATTAAGCTGTGCGGTAAATACGCCGTTTTCGTCCTTTTCCACCTTGCAGGGCTTTCCGTCCTTGTCCGTTACGGTGATATCGTCGGTCTTGTAGATCAGACCGTCAATAACGTAGGTGGATATTTTTATACCCTGTGTGGGATCGCCGTTGTGGAAGATACGATCAGGCATATGGGCGCAGGATTCCGTGTCCTCGGTGCCCGTAACGTAGCTTTGGTCAAGGGTGTAGCCGTTTACTTTAACCGTAGCGTCCGAGGGAGCGATTATCTTTACGGAAACCGTGTCTACCTTGTAGAAGAACTCGTAATCTCCCATAACGTAAATAGAGTTGCCGTATTCCGTCTTTTCGCCGGAATCCACCACGGTAAACTGACCGAATTTGTAATCCCCTGCGCTTACCACGTACTTAAGCACGTCGCCGGTAATGGAGCCGCTTGCCGCTTCGGCGTATTTTATCTCGCCGCTTCCGATCTGATCGGTAACGTATTTAATAAGGTCTGCTTCCGTTTCCGCGGGGGACACGGTAAAGGGCTTGGTTTCGATAAGGGCGCTTACGTCCAGCTCTTTAAAATATGTTTCAAACACGTTTTCCGCAACGTATTTGGGACGGGTGGCTTCGTAATCCGCCATCCAGCTTTTAAGCAGTCCCAGCCCGTACGCCACACAGCATATGCCTACCAGCACCAGCAGAGCGAGAACGGTATAAAAATATGGAAATTTCTTTACTTTTGCCATTTTTATTATCCCTCCTGCTTTGCTACCACAAAGTATGTAGGCATTGTTCTGGGCGGTATAAACGCCTTGTATTTGTTTACTATACCCTGAAGCTGATATTGGTCAAGAGTGGATTCGTCTATATGATAACGGGAAATGTAGTTATCGAAATACATAAGAGAGGAAGTGCCGCCGTCCAGCATACCTGCAACAACAGCGCCCTGGGAAACGAGAAGATCGATAATATCGTTTCTGGATGCGCCTATACTTGCGGCACTGCGTCCGTCGGTTACCACCAAAAGAATGGTTCCGTCCGCCCGCTGACCGATAGCGGTTCTCTGGGCAGCGCCCACGTTACCTTCGCTGTAGTGAAGCTGTACCTTGCCGTTTTCATTGGTGATAAGCACGTTTCCGTTCTGGAAGCACACGCCGTCACGTATGTTCAAAGCTTCTGCTTCTTCTCTGGTCATACCCTCTTTAACGATGAGGCGGTTGTTTTCGTCGATACCGATAAAGGTGCGGTACGCCTTATCGTCCCAAACGCAATTTCCCTGGGTATATGTAATTCCCATAGGCACGTTTCCGGGGCTGGAGCCGTTATCGGGAAATTCGCCTGCATTAATAACTACCTGAGCATCGTATTTTTTCGCTATATCGAATATACGCATACCCTGAGGCGCAACTCCCAGATTATCGCATACGCCCACGAACACGCGGGAGGGGTCCTTGACTACGGTAAGATACGCGCGGTAGGTAGAGCCCTGCAAAAATTCAAGGCGCACTCCCTCGGGATAATCTGCCCATTCATCGTATTCCTCGCCGTCGCTTACGTCGGCACCTTCGGGAGGCTTGGGCTTAAAGCTTTCTACGTCGATCTCGGTTACCGTAACCTTTTCGCTGTTTGCCATTATCTGCTCAATGGTTTCGTCATCCAGAAACAGGCCGGGAAGCCATTTGGTAGCGGACGCCTGCTTTGCGGAAAGCACCAGCATATCTCTCAAAGAGGGGCTGGGTCCGTTGGCAAGGGTGAGTCCCAGCGCGTAAACGCTTCCCACAAGGAAAAGCAGTACTACCAGCAGGGTTATAAGGGTGCGCTTTACCACGAGCACAAACGTCTTCATACCCTTGGAGCGTTCTTTCTTTTGTTTATTACGTTTAATCATTTTTCTTTTTTCCTCCGAATACCCATTCACGCTGCAGGGTGAACGTAAGTAAAAACAGCAGTGTGTCTATTCCCGCTTTTACTACGGTTATGAGTCCCGTAGCCGCGCCCTCGGGCAGCAGCATGGTCATTCCCGCCGTGGAAAGGCTGGATATTATCATAACCCCTATAGCCAAAAGATAATATTTTAACAAGGTGTGCTTTGCGCCCTTCTTTTTGGCAAACACAAACCTAAAGTTAACGAAATAATTGCAAAACGAGGAAATAACTCTCGCCATAACAGAGCAGACTGCGGTGCACAGCTCCTTGTTTTCTATTCCCTTGGGGAACAACAGCCAGAAGAACAGCGCAAACGCGCCAAGATCTATGGCTGTGGCGGAAAGAGAAGAGAAGGCATAGCCGAATATCTGCTTGTATATGCGGACAGAATCCCGCAAGGGATTAAAGTGGCTGGTCTTGTTTTCTTCTATGTATACCGTGTGTATTGAATTTTCCCCGTAAGGAATATCGTAATCCTTGAATGCCAGAAGCATATTGGTTTCGTATTCAAACCGCTCGCCCTTTACGGACATAAGCGCATCAAGATGCTCTATGGGAATGGCGCGCAGACCCGTCTGGGTGTCGGTTATCTTCATTCCGCAAAGGAATTTAAACACGAAAGAGGTCATCTTATTGCCGAAAACGCTTCTTGCGGGTATTCCGGGCAGGTTGAAGTTGCGCACACCCAGAATGACCTTGCCCTCCTCCAGCATACGTAAAGCACAGGCGCGCACGTCATCGGGGCGGTGCTGTCCGTCCCCGTCCACGGTTACCACACCAAGACATTCGGGGCGTGTTTTTTTAACGTATGCAAAGGCGGTCTTAAGTCCCGCACCCTTGCCGCGGTTTATCCAATGGTTAAGTACCGTACAGCAGGGGTATTCCTCGGGCGAAGGGAAGTTCCCTTCACATTCGGTCTTGCTTCCGTCGTTAATAATGACTATATCGGTAAATCCGGCTTCAATAAGCCCGTCCACCGTCTTTTTAAGTTTCTCATCAGGATTGAGAGAAGGTAAAATTACAGTAATTTTTGCGAGAGAAGACATATTATTTCTCCTTTTTGGGACACGTTCATTCGGCGCAGAACCAAAAACGCACTTTACAAACGGCTATTCGATAACCGTAGGGACAGGCCTCCTCGGCTGTCCGCTCTAACGGTTCAGCGGTAGAAATTCTTACAGAATTTCTTTGAATTTAATTATCCTGCGTTTTTGTAGAAATTTTAACTTCGCTTGCTGTAGTCCACTACAGCTCCCGCTCGTTAAAATTCCTTCTGCATCCAAATGCTCCGTATCCCTCGGAATTTGTTTTTTATTTTTATACTACGTCCGTTGGTTCTAAAATCGCAACTTCCGTTTTTCCGTCCAATTCCTTTACGCGCACCGCAATTTTTTCCTTGCGGGAGGTGGGTACGTTTTTACCCACGTAATCTGCCCGTATAGGCAACTCTCTGTGGCCGCGGTCAATAAGCGCGGCAAGGCGTATGGCGGCGGGTCTGCCGGAGTGCATTACCGCTTCTATAGCGGCGCGCACCGTTCTGCCGGTATACAAAACGTCATCCACCAGAATAACCGTCTTTCCCTCTACGGGAACGTTAAGCGTGGAAGTGCCGTGGGAATAGGGCGCGCCCGTATCGTCGCGGAAAGGGGATACGTCCAGTTCCTCCACGGGAACGGCTACTCCGTAGGAATTTTTAATTTTCTCGGCAATGCGGACTGCAAGGGGAAGCCCTCTGCTGCGGATACCCACAAGACACAGAGATGAGATGTCCTCGTTTTTCTCCGCAATCTCGTGGCTTATACGGGTAAGAGAGCGGTCCAGCGCTTGCTCGTCCAGCAATATGGTTTTTTCTCTGTACATATAACACGCCTTTTTGAAAAAAAGATTTTTATATACCGTCATTATAATTATATTAATTTTTTAACATAAGTCAACATTTTTCTTACATATTAAAAATTAATTCACACTTATTTTCGTTGACAAATCGTGGTGAGTGTAATATAATATTATATCTATAGGTTTATGTTTAAAATGCGGAAGGAGGCGTTTTGGTTTTGGGCAGATGTGTTTTTGTTACTTCCTTTAAAGGCGGCGTGGGAAAAAGCTTCGTTACCGCCAATCTGGCAGGGGCATTAACAAGTCTGGGCAAAAAGGTTCTCGTTGCGGACGGGGACTTGGGTATGCGCAGTATGGATATCCTTCTGGGCTGTGAGAGCGCCTCGCTTTTTGACATAAAGGACGTTATTGTCGGCGCTTGTCCGGTGGAAAAAGCTATAATCAAAGCCGAGAAGCGCGGTTTTCCCGATTTTATACCCGCGCCCCAGACCTATGACGGATCTCTTCTTGATCCGGAGCGCACCCACGCACTGTTTACATATCTCAAAAGCATATACGATTACGTGCTCATAGATTCCTCGGCGGAATATTCGCCATATTATTCTCTTCTGGCTTCTTGTGCGGATACGGCGGTCATCGTTACAGCCCACCAGTCCACAGCAGTCCGCGCGGCGGAGAAAACGGCTTCTCTTCTGGCAAAAGAAGGATTAAAAGAGCAATATCTCGTAATAAATATGTTCCGCAAAAAAGAGGCGGAAAAAGGCTTACTGCCCGACCCTGCGGATATTATCCTTCATTCCGCAGTTCCCCTGCTGGGAATCGTTCCCTGGGATAAAAACGTGGCTTTGGAGGCGGAAAAGGGCGGAATCGCCTTTTGCAATTCCAAGGGCAAGGCGTATTCCTTTGAGGCGGCGGCGGTAAATATCGCATACCGTCTGTGCGGAAACGAGGTTCCCTTGTTCAAGGGAGTTTACCGCACCTTAAGAAGAAAATTTTATCTTAAATAAAATAAGGCAAGAAAGGACGATCATTATTATGGAAATAGCAATTATCGCCAACGATAAGAAAAAAGAGCTTATCACAGAATTCTGCATAGCTTATTGCGGAGTGCTTGCCAAGCATAATCTTTGTGCAACAGCTACGACAGGAAAATATATAAGCGAGGCTACGGGACTTAAGGTTACCCGTATGCTTGCGGGCGCTCACGGCGGAGCAGAGCAGATCGCTGCCCGTATCGCATATAACGAGATAGATCTGGTTATCTTCCTGCGGGATCCCAATTCGGATGCCGAGTACATAGATAATACCCTTCAGGTCATCCGTCTGTGCGATAGCCATAATATCCCCGTTGCCACCAATATCGCAACGGCGGAAGCGCTTATCCTCGCCCTCGGCAGAGGAGATCTGGATTGGAGAGAGATTCAAAGAAAATGAGGAATGAGGAATGAGGAATGAGAAATTTCGGTAGCTTTTTTCGCGCAAAAACGCGAAAAAAGGTTTCCATCATTCATCATTTATCATTTATCATTTCTCATTAATTTACGGAGTAAATTACTATGGAACAGATAAAAAAGCCTCGCGGAACGTTGGATATTCTTCCCGAGCAGACTGCCGCTTGGCAGTATATTGAAAAAGTAATACGCAAAAAATGTCTGGAATACGGCTTTGGGGAAATACGCTTCCCCACCTTTGAAGCAACCGAGCTTTTCTCCCGCGGTGTGGGCGACACTACCGACGTGGTTCAAAAGGAAATGTATACCTTTAAGGATAGGGACGACCGCAGCCTGTCCCTCCGTCCCGAGGGAACGGCGTGCGTTGTCCGCAGTATGTTGGAAAACGGCCTTTATGCAGGCGCAATGCCCTTGAAGCTGTATTATCTCACAAACTTCTTCCGCTATGAAAAGCCCCAGGCAGGCAGAAGCAGAGAGTTTTTCCAGTTCGGAACAGAACTGTTCGGCTCGGAATCCCCTGCGGCGGACGCAACGGTCATCTCCCTTGCATACAGCGTGTTCAAGGAATTGGGACTCAATAACGTGGTGCTTCACATAAATTCCGTGGGCTGCCCCAACTGCCGCCCCAAATACAGAGAAGCACTTGTCGAGTATCTGGGCGGTTATACGGATAGTCTTTGTCCCACCTGCCTTGAAAGACTTGGCAAAAATCCCCTTCGCGTGCTGGACTGCAAATCCCCCGTGTGCTCGGAGATAGCAAAAAACGCACCCAAGACCACACAGCACCTTTGCGAGGATTGCGAACAGCATCTTAAAGCACTTACGGAAATTCTCGATGCATCGGGAATTCCCTACGTTATAGATTCGGGTATCGTAAGAGGCCTGGATTATTACACCGGCACGGTGTTTGAGTTTATAGACCAGCGTATCGGCGCCCAGTCCACGGTTTGCGGCGGCGGCAGATACGATGGTCTGGTCTCCCAGCTTGGGGGACCGCAAATGTCGGGCGTAGGATTCGGTATGGGTATTACCCGTCTTATTGCTTGCTTGGAGCAGGAGGGACTTTTGAAGAGCGTAGATACCGCTCCCGATATTTACCTCGCTCCCGCAGACAAAGAGGTGTATACAAAGGTGTTCACCCTTTGCGAGCAGCTCCGCGCTATGGGCATTAAGGCAGAAACCGACCTTTGCTCCCGCAGTATAAAGGCGCAAATGAAATATGCGGATAAAATTCACGCCCGCTACACAGCCGTTATCGGCGGAAACGAAGCGGAAACGGGCACGGTTACGGTTAAGAATATGCAAGACGGAGCGCGGCACGAAACCGCACTGTCGGCGGCTGATATTGCGGAAACAATAAAACAATGAGGAATTGCGGGCGGTCGAGGACGCCCGCCCCTACAATCGGTATAATCCCACGGCTGTTCGATAACCGTAGGGACAGACGTCCTCGGCTGTCCGTTTTAAAATGGTATATCAAAAATAATAATCCTGCAAAAAGAAAGAAGGCAAATTCCAATGGCAGAATTACTTGGAAATTCAAAAAGAACTCACTATTGCGGTGAGTTTACTATAGAAAACGCAGGCGAGCGTGCCTGCGTAATGGGCTGGTGTCAAAGACAGCGCGACCTGGGCTCGCTCATTTTTATCGACCTGCGCGACAGAAGCGGTATCGTTCAGCTGGCTTTTGACGAAAACACCGAAAAGGCTGTTTTTGATAAAGCCTTCGGCGTAAGAAGCGAATACGTTCTGTGCGCATCCGGCGTGGTAAGGGAGCGTTCCTCCAAAAACCCCCAGATTCCCACAGGCGATATCGAGATCGCGGTAGATGAATTGAAGATCCTCTCCGTTTCCCAGACAACACCCTTTGAAATTACCGAAAACTCCCGCGCAAACGAGGAACTCCGCTTAAAGCACCGTTATCTCGACCTGCGCCGTCCCGACCTTATGCAAAACCTTTTGTTCAGACACAAGGTTGCCAAGGTTACCAGAGATTATTTCGATGAAAACGGCTTTGTGGAAATAGAAACCCCCATTCTCATTCGCTCCACTCCCGAGGGTGCACGTGATTACCTCGTTCCCAGCCGTATAAGAAAGGGCGCTTTTTACGCTCTGCCCCAGTCCCCCCAGCTTTATAAGCAGCTTTCCATGGTTGCGGGATTTGACAGATATATGCAGATCGCCCGCTGCTTCCGTGATGAGGACCTGCGTGCGGACAGACAGCCCGAATTCACCCAGATCGACTTTGAAATGTCCTTCGTTCAGATGGAGGACGTGCTTAATATCGGCGAAGGCTACATCCGCCGTGTGTTCAAGGAAACTCTCGGTGTCGATGTACCCGAGATCCCCCGCTACACCTACCGTGAATGTATGAACCGTTACGGCAGCGATAAGCCCGATATGCGATTCGGTATGGAAATCGTCGATATTTCCGATATAGTTAAGGGATGCGATTTTTCCGTATTCACCTCTGCCGTTTCCGCAGGAGGAAGCGTAAGAGGTATTACCTGCAAGGGCTACGCCGAAAAGCTCACCCGTAAAGAGATAGACAAGCTTACCGAGTACGCAAAGGGATGCGGCGCAAAGGGTCTGGCTTGGATAAAGAAGGTCGGCGGCAACACCACCTGCTCCTTCGGCAAGTTTATGGCCGAGGACGAGCTTAACTGCATCTGCACCCGTCTTGACTGTACCGATGGCGACGTGGCGTTTATTATCGCAGATACAAACGATAACGCGGTTCTTACCCAGCTGGGTCAGCTCCGTGTTGAGGCGGCAAACAGACTTAACGTTCCCAGAGAGGGATATTGCTTCCTGTGGGTAGTAGAATTCCCCTTCTTCGAAAAGGATGCGGAAACCGGCGAATGGCTGGCAATGCACCACCCCTTCACCGCACCTCTTGACGAATGCCTGCCTTATCTTGAAACGGATAAAGGCTCGGTACGCGCAAAGGCGTATGACCTTGTGCTTAACGGAATTGAATTGTCCTCCGGCTCTATCCGTATAACCGACCCTGCTTTGCAGGCAACCATTTTCCGTCTGCTGGGACTTTCCGATGAAGAAGCACAGCAAAAGTTCGGTTATCTGCTGGATGCATTCAAGTACGGCGCACCTCCCCACGGCGGTATGGCGCTGGGACTTGACAGATTGGTAATGCAGATGATCGGCGCACCCACCTTGCGTGACGTTGTGGCGTTCCCCAAGGTATCCAACGCATCCGAGCTTATGACAGACTGCCCTGCCGAAGTACCTGCACAGGCGCTTGCGGATCTGGGTATCAGTATAGATAAACAGGAGAAATAACCGATGATCGAGATAATCGACGTTTACAAGAATTTCGGCGATAAGCAAGCGGTTAAGGGTGTTACCTTTAACGTGGAAGAAGGAGAGATAATGGGCTTCCTCGGTCCCAACGGCGCAGGAAAGACCACCACTCTCAACATACTTACCGGCTATCTTTCCGCCTCCTCGGGCACCTGCCGTATCGACGGTGTGGACATACTCGAAAACCCCGTGGAAGCAAAGAGAAAGATCGGCTTCCTTCCCGAGCAGCCGCCCCTTTACGTGGATATGACGGTAAAGGAATACCTTTCCTTCGTATATCAGCTTAAAAAGTGCTCGCTTCCCAAGGATGCGCACCTTAAAGAGGTTTGCGAAGTCGTAAAGATAACCGACGTATTCAACCGCAAAATAAAGAACCTTTCCAAGGGCTACCGTCAGCGTGTGGGTATCGCTCAGGCGCTTATCGGCAACCCCAAGGTGCTTATATTCGATGAACCTACCGTAGGTCTTGACCCTAAGCAGATAATCGAAATACGTAACCTTATCCGTGTTCTGGGTAAACAGCATACGGTTATCCTTTCTACCCATATACTGCCCGAGGTTCAGGCAGTGTGCGACCGCATCGTGGTTATCAACAAGGGCGAGATCGTGGCAAACGAGCGCACCCAGGATCTTGTTAACGCCGTTGACGGCTCCCGTAAGCTGGTTGCAAAAATAGTCGGTCCCGACGCCGACGTGCTCAAAGCCGTTAAAGCCCTTCCCGGCGTAAAATACGCAGAGGTTCTGGGCAAGAGGGATACCGATTCCACCAGTTATCTGATCGAATCCGAGGATAAAATAGACATCCGCAAGCCGCTGTTTGCCCTTATTGCAAGAAACGGCTGGTATCTTATCGGTCTTGAGGGAATGGAACTCAACCTTGAGGATATCTTTATCCGCCTTACCGAAAAGAGAAAAGAAAAAGAATCCCGCAAGACTGTAAGAAGAGTAAGAAAGGCAGGGGAAGAATAATGTGGGCTATATATTGTCGTGAGCTTCGCTCATATTTCACCACGCCTATCGGATACGTTTTCGCAGGAATGTTCCTTGCCGTTTCCGGCGCGCTGTTCTCCGCAACGGTACTGCTTCAGGCAGACACTTCTATGATGTCTATGTACTTTTTGTGCCTGCTGTTCGTGTTTGCAATACTCATTCCCTTGCTTACAATGAAGCTTTTCGCAGATGACCGCCGCACCAAGTCCGAGCAGATACTCCTTACCGCCCCCATTTCTCTGGGAGCTATGGTAATCGCAAAATATCTGTCCGCACTCACCGTTTTCGCCGCAGTTCTGGGCGTAAACTCCTTTAACTTCTACTTACTTTATATATACGGAAATCCTTCCCTTTCCTATATATTCTTAAACGTGCTCACGCTGTTCCTTATCGGCGCGGCGTTCATCGCTGTGGGCGTGTTCATTTCATCCCTTACCGAAAGCCAGCTTAACGCGGCGATCGGCTCTATGGGACTCATTATCGTAATTCTTTTGCTGGGTGTTCTTGTAAACTCCATTCCCGTGGAGTGGGTGCGTACCGTTATAAAGTGGTTCTCCTTTATAGACAGATACTCCACCATGTCCTCCGGCATACTGGATCTCAGCGCGGTAGTATACTTTATCAGCTTTACCGCAGTGTTCCTTTTTCTCACTGTCCGCGTATACGAAAAGCGCCGCTGGTCATAAGGAGGTAACACACAATGGCAAACAACAAAAAGAAAATGTCCTTCGGTGAACTTATAAAGAGCAAAAAGTTTAGATACGGCTCTCTTTCCATAGTGTTCACCGCCGTAACTCTGGCGTTTATTATCGGTATAAACCTTATTATCACCGCCCTTAATGCTTCTCATATTTTTTCTATAGATATGACAGCCGAAGAATTCTATTCTATCGGCGATGAAACCGTGGAATATCTTGAGGGCTTGGGCGATGATTTCGAGATCACCGTGCACTTCTGCACCGCCCGCGACAGGCTTGAGGAATACGAGCAGAGCGGATACAATTATTTCCGTATGGTACACGAAACTGTCCTCGCCTTTGCGGAAAAATTCCCCGATAATATCGAGGTTGCGTATTTCGACGTAACTACCGATCCCAAATACGTAAACGATATCAAGCACTATACCCAGACCACCCTTACGGCAAGTAATATTATCGTAGAGGGTAAATATCACACCCGTATTCTTAATTTTGACGCATTCTTTATGATCGCCGAATCCGATGGCTCCCTGTACGCATACAACGGCGAAGCCAGAATGGTTTCCGCCATTACACAGTGCTCTATCAAGGAGCCCTATTCCGTTCTGTTCACTCAGGGACACGGCGAAACCGTTTCCGAATCTTTGGTTTCTCTGTTCCGGGACGCAGGCTTTGCTACACAGAATATCGACCTTACCAAGGCTACTGACGAGGAGCTGGAGGAAGCATTCAAAAACGCCCGTATAATGGTTATTTGCGATCCCCAGAAGGATCTGGCGGGTTATGATAAAAACAACCCCAACGCAGACGATGAAACGGATATTATAAACAAGTTCCTTGGCGGCGACCGCGCCCTTATGGTGTTTGTGGACGCTTCCACTCCCGATCTTCCCAATCTCCGTGAATATTTAAGCGAGGTTTGGGGCTTGGATTACGAGCCCAACAACATCCTTGCAGACCAGACCCATTCTCTTATGCTTAACAAGAACAACATTCTTGCACAGCCTGCAGGGGAAACCGGTACTATCGCCGCACAGCTTCATATATCCTTTGCAGACGATACGGATATAAAGACCGTGTTTGACGATACCGTAAAGCTGGTTAACGGCAAGGCGGCAAACGGAGCATCCGTAGGCACCTCCTTTACCTCTTACAGTACCGCAACGGATAAAAACGGTGTTTCGGGAGCCTTCCCCATATTCACTATATCCACCGTTATGAATTATGACGATACCAACGCCGCACAATATCAGTACGTAACTCTCTGCGGAAGTACCGAGTTCGTGTCCGATTCAAGCCTTTCCGCCCAGTACGGCAACCGTGAGGTTATCGAAGCGGCGGCAAGAATGATGGCGACCGAGCGTGTTTCTCCCGATATAGATTACAAAGTATTTGCGGATACCGCCCTTTCCCTTGAAACGGGCGAAGCAAAGACACTTTCCGTTATAGTTATCGCCGTAGCTCCCCTTATAATTCTGGTGCTGGGTGTCGGTGTTTATATTAAGAGGAGACACCTGTAAATGAAGCGCAACGAAATTATTTATACAGATGCGGAAACCTTTACTCCCGAAGAGGAAAAGGATGAAGGTATAACCGCGGAAAAATCCACCTTTGCATCCGCAGGGGCGGAAAACGGCAAAAAGAGAAAAACAAGCGCAAGGCAGACGGGAATTATCGTCATCGCTTTGCTGGTTGCCGCCGCCGTGCTGATCGGTGGATATTTCATCTTCCTTTATGAGCCCGCTACCGATGCGGAGATAGATCCTTTTTATCTTCTCACCGCCGAGGGCAAGGATGCTCTGGAGGAAATTTCCGGCACCATCTCCTTTAAGGATGATGAGGATGCCCTGCTTGCAGATACCCTTGGCAGCGTGGTATACAAATTTGCTCTTTCCGTTGGGGAAGAGGGAAAAATCAAGGTAAAGACCGGTTCGGGCAGTGAATTCTGCACCGTCACCGCCAATGGAAGCGACGTTTCCTTCAAAAAGGAAGATTTTTTCCGCTTCCTTGAGGATGGCACCGCATACGCTTTTGACGGCGAGAATATGTTTGTAAACTCTTTCCTCTCTCTTTGCGGGGAAGAGAAGATCGAGCTTTCTCTCCGCGCAATGTCGGGCTACGATACGGACGGCGACGTGGTCACCACCACGGGCAAGCCCTTTATGTACCCCTCCATTACCAGAAGCGACCTTACTTCCATTACCGTTAAAAACAAAAATACTACCTTTAAGGTTTACAGAGAGAGCAAGTCCTCCTCCACCTTCTATATCGAAGGGGCAGAGGGTGTTCAGCTCAACGCAGAGGCGTTCTCATATCTGGTGGTAAACTCCACCTACACCTGCGCGGAGGGAAAGCTTGCAAACCCCAAGGATTTCTCTCAGTACGGGCTTGACGGGGACGGAACCACCGCGAAAATAACTATTGTTACCAAAAGCGGCGATACTCACGTGCTTATCATAGGCGATAAGGACTCCACGGGTGCATATAATTACGCCCGTTACGAGGGCAAGCCCCACGTTTATCTGCTCCTTAATTCCGACGTTGAGTCTACCTTTGCCGCAGGAGGCGAAGCCTTCCTTACCGCAAATCTGGTATACTCTATTTCGGATACCAACGAAATTTATTCCATAGACAAAATGTCTATGTATTTCCGCGATCTGGACCAGACACTTACCATTCGTCTGCGCCGCGCAATGTCCGCTTCCTCCAATCTGGTGCTTTCCAACGAAGAGGCAGACGTGGCAACTTTACTTTCCGACCTTAAGCGCGCTCCCGCACCTTATACGGATTGGACTTCTTCCGATGCGTTTATCGGCATCGGCTCCAAGGACGGAAACTCCATTCAGATCGCTATGTCCCTTAACCGCGTTTCCGAAAACGGGGAGTACAGTATAAAGCTTCCCTTGGTAAGAGATGAGGCAAAGGGTGCATACCTGCCCGAGAAGATAACCGTGCTTATTTATACCGACGGCGAAAACTTTAACACCGTGCAGACCGAGCTGCCCGACAGTATCAAAAACCAAAAGGACGGCACCTACGTTATCCACACCATCAATTTCAAGAGCGATAAGCCCGTTCAGTACGTAAGACTTGATATCGACGGCTACGATACCAAAAAGATGATGGTTACCGATGAGATCCGCGTAATGGCAGACAAGCTGGACGCCAACCCTGCGGATGCGTTTATCGGTCTGTGGATGATCACTACCGATGAATTTATCCCCGAAAACCGCAATTACGCATACGTAAACACTACCGCCTACGTTGAATATCTTATGTCGCTTTGCACCTTGGTAGGTGACGAGGTGGTTGAGTTCGGTATCGAGGATATGGACCTTGCCAAATACGGTTTGGGCAAGACCGAGGACGGCGAGGGCACCGACCCTGCATTGACCGTTCACTACGTATACGGACAGTATACAATGGACCTTTTGTTCTCCGATCCTTTGGAGGACGGCTCCCGTTACGTCGCATCTATGATCACTACTCTGGATTCCGACGGCGAGGAAGTCAAGTTCATCAACCCCTATATAGCAAAGGTATATCTTGAAACCGCTCCCTGGATGGATTGGGAACCGCTGGATTACGCAAGCTCCTCGCTTCTGTATATGTATCTTGATGACGTTAACGAAATGAAGTTTACCTATGACGGAGAAAGCTATAATTTTGTTGTCGGCAAGGACGAAGCGGGTATCGCGCAGTCTGTAACCTGCAACGGAAAAGAAATTGATATGGATGCGTTCAGACAGTTCTATATCAAGGTTATCAACGTTTCCCGAGAGGGTGAATATCAGCAGGGCGACGAAATCGGCAGTGAAATGTTAAAGATCAATCTTTCCAGCGAAACCAAGTCCGACGAAATAGTATTCTACCGCGTAACATCTACCAAGGCATATTATACTATCGACGGTGCGGGCGGATATTATACCCTCACTTACGAGGTGTCCGAGCTGCTGGATGAGCTTGAAACGCTTTTAAAGGGAGAATAAAAAATGAGAAAGGCGTTTATACCCATAATTCTTGCACTTTCTCTCGTTTTGTGCTCCTGCAGCGTAGACGAAACGCTTATCACACCCGTAACGGACGGGTTTAAGGATATGAACAACGTTGCCTATGGCTTTACGTTAAGAATTGAGCTTGGCGGAAAAACCTGTGTCCTGCTTGCTGATGGCGACGTTACCATAACCGAAGACCCTCTGTGTATGACGGGAGAGATAGAAGAAACCCTTATGGGCGATAATATCGGCGTTATGCAGGTAAGCTGGAAGGACGGCGTGCTTACGACCGACGGAGCCGAGGAGAAATCCTCCTGGGAGGAACTGCGTTCCTCTCTGATATACGCTCCTCCCGTGGTGTTCGATACCGAGCAGATAAGCTCTGCCGAAACCTCAGTAACCCTTGCAGGTACGCTGTACCGCCACTATATTAAGGATAATTCAAAATCCGCCTTGCTTTATTCCCTGCTGGGCACCGCTTTACCCGAGGTTTGCGGTGTTGTAAGCGTGGTTGAGGAGGAAACGGAATTTAAAGACATAGTGTGCGAATACACCTTGGATAAAGACGGCAATCCCGTTGGGTACGCCATATCCTTTACCGTGGTGTATCAGGATACGCCCCCTTACGTTCCCGGTGTGACCCAGAACAAGGATAAATACACCGTTGAGGTAGGAGTAGAGTTTCGGGCAAATTTTAAAAACTGAATATCATTTTACGGGGTGCTGTATAATATATACGGCTGAGAATATACCCGATGAACCTGTCAGATAATGCTGTGGAAGGGAGAAGACGTGTAAAAGCGTTTGGAAATGGTAAAAAATTATCGGCTTGTTCTTAATAAAAAAGGACAAGCCGTTTTTGCGTTAAAAACAGTAAGTACACGTCGTAAAAAAACAATGAACAAAAAACTTAAAGACAGACTTTTGATAATTTGCGAATGCGGTATAACCGTAGCTCTGGCGTTGGCGCTCTGCCCGCTGGAGATCGACTTCGCCTGGCTTCAGGGCGGGGGAATAGACATACTTATGGTGCCTCTGGTGATCCTTGCTTTGCGCCGCGGCGCAGGATGGGGTATCGCCACAGGAGCCATTTTCGGATTACTTAAATATCTTCTGTGGTCCTCGGGCGGATACGGAATACCCTCAATTTTACTGGATTACGTTTTGGCATACGCCGCTGTTGGAACAGCAGGTTTCTTTAAAAAAGGTATCGCAGGTACCGCAGTTGCCACAGGCGTGCGCTTTTTGATCCACTTTATAAGCGGAATTACCATTTACGCCATCACCGCCTCGGAAACGGTCTACGGTATCACCACCGCTTCGCCGTTTATATATTCTATCGTCTATAACGCGCCTTACGTTCTTGCAAACGGAATAATTTGCGCGGTAATAGTTGTATTGCTCGAAAAACCCATGAGAAAAATACCAAAGAATTTCAAGTAAAGATTCTTTAGCAAGCAGGATAAACAAAAACTCCCGATAAAATCGGGAGTTTTTTAATGAGGAATGATGAATGATAAATGATGAATGATGGTTGCTTTTTGCACCGCGGTGCAATAAGCTTCCTTAATTTCTCATTTCTCATTTCTCATTCCTCATTTAATTTCTATTCCGCTTTCGGCAGACTCCATTTAAATCTTGCTGCCAGAAAGCGTATGGTTATTACAACCACTGCGGAAATCGTCATTGCCGCCGTTGCGCCCAAGGGCTTCCACAAAAGCACGCAAAGGACTGCACCTGCAAGGGAAGCGGATGCGTATATGTGCTTTACGAATATGTAAGGCGTGTTGCCTGCCATCATATCACGAAGCAGACCTCCGCCCACACCGGTAACCACTCCCACGAAGACCAGCAAAAACAGGTTTTCCCCGTGGTTTAAGTTAATGGCGGTGCGTATACCCATTACAGTAAATATGCCCAGCCCCACAGAATCGGTTATAAGCAAAAACATATCAAAAACTTTTGAATTTTTGCCTGCCAGCCTTCGTACCGCAGGGATAAAGGTAAGTATTCCCGTGGCAACGGCAACCAGAGCGTAAACGGGGTTTCTGAACGTCATGGGCGGGGTATTGCCCAACACGATATCCCGTATTGCGCCTCCCCCCACGGCGGTTATCACGGCGAGAATTACCACGCCGAAAATATCCATTTTCTTTTTAAGACCTGTTATGGCGCCGGAAATGGCAAAAGCCACCGTGCCGATTATCTCAAAAACAAAAGTAAGAGTTTCTATCATTATTTGTTAAGTCCTGCAACGATTTCTGCGGTATCGCGGGCGATAACCAGCTCTTCGTTGGTGGCGATAACAAGAATTCTCACCTTGCTGTCGGGAGCGGAAACGTCTGCGGGAACGGGAAGATCGCGGTAGTTAAGGTTCTTGTCCTCGTCCATCTTCACGCCCAAAAATTCCATATCTGCGCAAACTTCGCTTCTTACTCTCGCATCGTTTTCACCGATACCTGCGGTAAATACCAGACAGTCCAGACCGTTCATAGCGGCTGCGTAAGAGCCGATAAACTTCTTTATCTCGTAAGTGAGAATATCGGATGCAAGATTGGCTCTCTCGTTGCCCTCTGCCTGCGCCTTGCGGAGGTTACGCATATCGGAGGATACGCCGGAAACGCCCAGCAGACCGCACTTTTTGTTCATCCAGTTGCCCATTTCGTTAGCGGGAATATTCTCTGCTTCCATAATATAGGGAACGATAGCGGGGTCGATGGCGCCGCAACGGGAGCCCATAATAATACCGTCAAGGGGAGTGAAGCCCATGCTGGTGTCCATACACTTGCCGCCTCTTACTGCGGAAATGGAAGAACCGTTGCCTATATGGCAGGTAACGATCTTGCTGTCTTCCTTGCCCAGATATTCGTTTGCGATAGCGGAAACGTATCTGTGGGAGGTGCCGTGGAAACCGTAACGGCGGATATTATATTTTTCTGCTACTTCGTATGCGATAGGATAAGTGTATGCCTTTGCGGGCATAGTGGAATGGAAAGCGGTGTCGATAACCAGCACCTGAGGCACGTTAGGCATAACCTCTTCACAGCCCTGAATACCCTCAAGATGTCCCTTGGTGTGAAGGGGAGCGATGGTAAGGCATTTGCGAAGGTCAGCCTTGGACTGCTCGGTAACGAGGGTGGGCTTGGTGAGCCAAGGACCGCCGTGTACTACGCGGTGACCTACTGCGCCGATCATATCAATACTCTCGATACAGCCTGCTTCTTTATCCACAAGTGTTTCAAGTACTTTTTTAATAGCGTCTGCGTGGGTGGGGAAGGGAGTGGGAGTGGCGGTCTTTTCTTTACCTATAACCTGATGCTCCAGCACGCCGTCAATACCGATACGGTCGGCATTACCTTTTGCCAAAAGCTTTTCCCCCTCCATATCAAAAAGCTGGTATTTAAGGGAAGAGCTTCCTGCGTTTACGACAAGAATATACATTGTTCATTTCTCCTTGCTTGACATTTTAATTATTTTTAATTATACTACCGTTAGAAAATAAATGCAAGGGATTTTTATGGAAAGATTAAAAGGAACCGCCGCAATTATTTGCGAATTCAATCCGTTTCATTTCGGCCACAAGCATTTGGTGGATGAAGCGCATAAATTATACCCAATAGTTTTCGGAATTATGAGCGGAAACCTGGTTCAGCGTGGCATCAACGCCTGCGCCGATAAATATTTGCGTGCTTCCGCCGCCGTGGAGTGCGGGTTTGACGGGGTGTTGGAGCTTCCTTTCCCCTTTTCCTCCCTTTCTGCCCGTGATTTCGCCCGCGCAGGGGTGCATATAGCCGAGGAAGCGGGGTTTGAAGCCCTCGTTTTCGGCGCAGAGGATAAAGACGCGGTGTTGCGTGCAAGGGATATTGTATGTAAGAGTGATTTTGAGGAAAAGATATCCGCCCTCATAAAAACGCAAAAAAATCTTTCATATCCCAAAGCGGCAGAGCTTGTTTTGGCGGAAGCGTTGGGAGAAGAAACCGCCCGCTGTCTTTCAAAGCCCAACAATATTTTAGCCCTTGAATATATAAAAGCCGCATCAAAACGGAATTTATTAAAAATAGAAATAATCCCCCGTTCACCCCTCTTTTCTTCCGCCGGCTCTTTACGGTCGGCGGGCGTGCCGAAGGACGGACTCCCCCGTGAAGCCTCGACCTTTTTTGATTCCCCCGTGCCCGATACAGCCCTTTACCCCTATTTAAGCGTAGCGGCAAAGCTGTATTCGGGAGATAAAGCTATGCTTTACGGCATAGACGAATCCTTGGCAGGACGCATAACCAAAGCCTGCCGCGAAAAAAGCGGTACGGAAGAAATTATTTCGGCTTGTGTCAGCGCTCACGATACGGTTGCCCGTGTCCGCCGCGCACTGGTAAGCATGCTCTTCGGCATAACCAAATATCAGGCGGCGGAAATGCCCAATCATACTACTCTCCTTGCGGCGGGAGGAAAAGGGCTTCCCGTAATAAAGCAGATAAGTAAAAGTTCCTCTCTTTCTCTTGTGGTAAAGCCTGCTTCCGTTGCGGGCAACAAGCAATTTGAAAATTCGGTAAGAGCAGAAAGAGTGCTTCGTGAGTTGTTTTCAGCGCCCGACCCTCTTTGCCGCACACCCTATATCAAAGGAGTAAATAAATGAAGCATCTTTTTATATTAAACCCCGTTGCGGGCAGTAAAGACCGTTCGAACATTATTTCCGAAGCGGTGGATAAGCTACACCTTGAAAAATGTGAAAAATACGTTACCGTATGCGCGAAGGATGCTATACGTGAGGTGTGCGAGCAATTAAAAAACACCGATGATCACCTACGTATTTACGCCTGCGGAGGAGATGGCACCTTTAACGAGGTGGTTACGGGAATAATCCGCTCCGGCAGTAAAAACTGCTCCGTGGCGGTTGTCCCCACGGGAAGCGGAAACGATTTTATAAAGGCGTTTCCGGATTACACTCCGTCGGATTTCCGAGATCTGAAGCGGGTTTCCAAGGGAAAAACAGTACCGCTGGACGTTATTTCCGTTACGGATTCGGAAAGCGGCACGGGATACATAAGCGTAAATGTAGCGTCTGCGGGTTTTGATTCCGCGGTGGCAGACGGAATGGGCAAATACCGCCGTATTTTGGGAGGAAAAGGCTCATACAATATGTCCCTGGTTGAATGCTTTTTAAAGTACGAAAAATACGAATACACCGTTATTTGTGATGATGAGGACGTTTTCGGCGGATCCCACCCTTGTATGTTCGCCCTCGCCGCCAACGGAAATTATTACGGCGGCGCATATAAAGCCGCTCCGTACGCCAAGGTAAACGATGGGCTTATGGATTTTGTCTGTATCGACCGTGTTTCCCGAGCGGGCATTTTAAAGCTGGTAAACATATATAAAAAAGGCGAGCATTTTGAAAAAGCGAAGGATGTAGTTACCTTCCGCCGCTGCAAGAAATTAAAAATATGCTCTCCCAACCGTATCCCCTTTAACGTGGACGGAGAGATTATATTAATGCGCGATCCCGTGCTTAAGATATTGGAAGGCGCAGTACAACTGGTTTTACCGTAAGAAACGATGAACTATGAACGATAAACTATGAACGAATGGTTGATTTTTGTTCTGCGAACAAAAATCTTCCGAAGTTCCTCGTTCCTCGTTTCTAGTTCATCGTTAAAAAAAAGAGCAGACACAGTCTGCTCTTTTTTATTGTCGGGGTGATTACATTAAAGCTTTAAGCCATTCCGTTATTGCCGCAACCACTGCGGAATATCCGAACACCGCGGATATCCCCGCGATACCGCCTGCCAGCACCAAAAATATGATGTGCAGTATCACCGCGCTCAGCGCGTGTCTGCGGCGGTTTACCTTTTTGGATGCGCACGCCATTATGATAGCGATTATAAATCCGATAACGGGTACCATAAACAACAACTGGTTTATTAAATATCCGCCCGTGGAAAGGACTGCGTATCTTCCCGTGGGAAGCACGTTATCGCTGTATGAGGTTTTTACCGGCGCTTGCTCCTTTTCCTCTGCGGGCGCGGGGATCGGGAACGCTTCCGCCTGCGCAGAGGCAGAGAGGGGCGCGGACTCCGCTTTCGTCAGGATTTGCGCTATACTCTCTTCTTTTTTTTCTTCCTTTACGGTGAGAATTTCGCAAAGAGTTTTTGTTCCGCAGGAGGGGCAGATCACCACTCCTTCACGAAGTGCGTATCCGCATTGAGGGCAATATGTCATAAAAACCTACTCCTTTTTTCTTTAAAAAATCATTTTTGCTTTGGCTTTGTAAGCAGTCCGTCAAAATAAGCCTTCCGCTTTTTAAATCCCTTTAAAGTGGTGTAAACGTAATCGTTCAACAAAAGCATATGCTTTCCTGCCGCCGCCAGCTCTTCCTTGGTGCAGACACCGCCGAATTCGGCTTTGCGGAAGTATTCCATTACAAACTTGGGATTGGGCATATCGGGCGCGGACCTGCACACACGCTTGATATATTCGGGATATTTTTCGCCCTTGATGGGGGTAAAGCCTTTCAGACGCAAAAGCTTTATGTGCTGTGAATGCAGTTCCAAAAGACCTTTTTCCGCATCCCCTTCGCCCAGAGAGTATTTCTCTCTGGTTTTAAGGGTGTTTTTGCGCCGTTTTTCGTTGCGGCGGTATATAAGTGCGGCGGTCAACGTAAGGATTATACCACAAAAAGCGATACAAATACAATAGATAATCGCTTTTTTATTGTTTTTCGGCAGGTCTGCCGACATTTCGCCAACACTTTCAACCAAAGAGCCGTCATCGGATACGTCGGAAACCGCAGAGTCTTCGCTTGATTTCTCTTCGCTGCTCTCGGCTTCGCTTGATTCCTCTTCGCTTATTTCCTCACTTTCGTCGGCGGAAGGCTCTTCCGTTGACACTTCCTCCGGGAAATTGGGAGGATCGAGGGTAGGTCCTTCGGAGCCTATGGAGTTTTGCATAGCAGCGTAGGTCATTTCAAAGGGCACCCAGCCGTAACCGTAAAGCTCCACCTCGCACCAGGCGTGGGAGTTGGAATCGTAAATATGCCTGTTTCCGCTGAAGTCCGCGCCTCTGGAAGAATATCCCGTAACGTAACGGGTGTTTATGCCGATGGAGCGAAGCAGCAGTGCGGCGGTGGAGGCAAACTGTACGCAGTATCCCTCGCCGGTGTTAAACAGGAAGTTGTATATACTGTCCTTCTCGTGATCGTAATTTTCGTACCGATCGGACATCTGTGGGTTCATTGTGTAATATTTGGTTTCGGAAAGGTATATCTGTACGGCTTCGATAGCATCTATAACCGAATCCTCCGCAGCCAGCCATTCATCGTAGGTCTGATAACCGCAGTAGCGCATAAGAAGATCCAGCATAAGGGCACGCAATTCCTTATCCAGCAATTCATCACCGGAAATTACAAACTCGGGGTTTTGGTAATCCTTCATACCAAAGGCTTCGTAGCCCCAGTCGATATCGGTGTTTTTGCGCAGGAAATCAAACCACTCGTCATCGAATTCAATATCTTGAAAACGGTAGGTGTGGGTGGTAACAGCAGGGTATCTTTCCTTTACCCCGTCCCCGTCCAGATCATAAAATGCCTCTTCGTTGGGGTTGGAGATATGCGTGCTTCCCGCAGGTATGGCAGGATAAAGAGGCTTGACCACGCCTGCAACTGTAATAAAATCACGGGAACTGGGCAGGGCAGTAAGATCTCCTCTTTGGGCATCCGCAAGAAGCCTGAAGGAATCGTCTGTCAGATCCTCAGAGGTTGAAGTAGATAAAGTCCAAGCGTTATTACCGTATTCATAGTGTATACGGCGGCGGAGGAACATATCCCCGCCGTCATCGGCGCCGGACACGATGTATAAAAGTACGTTATCAAACTCTATGTCCTCAAGGTCGGTCTGGGATTGCTTTTCCTCAAGGTCGTTCATAAACTGCTCGTATCCGTCCATAGACACGTCGCTGCTGGCGTCCCCGAATCCGCCGGGTGCAACCGTGGGCGGCTTTATACCCGTAAGCTGAGATATAGTGTCCATTACGGATTTTGAAAACGCCTCGTCGGATGCCACGGGTATAAGCACTATGGCGGCGGCAAGGAAAAACGCCAACGTCTTTACGCCGATCCTGGTTATGGGTATAACGCTTCCCATAGCCTTTCCGCCTTTGCCCTGCACGGCAACGCACAGCATTGCGGCAATACAAAGGATCATTACAAAAAAGTGTATGCTTTCGTTTCGCTCAAGGGAAACGAACAGTCCCAGCGTTACCCCGGAGGTAAGCAAAACGGGGACGAGCACTTTACATCTTAACATAAAGTGGGTAAGCAGTACTGCGCAGACGGATGCCAGCAGTATTGCAACCAGAGTAAGCTCCCAATCGTGATATGGGATATAGTATTCAGGCTCGAATTTGTATATTTCTTCGCCTATCTTGTTTAATTTTTCCGTTACGGCTTCGCTTAAGGGAATAAAGCACAAAAGAGAAATTCCCGCTCCGCCCAAAGCGAGGGCGGGGTAAACTATCCATTCTGCGGAAAACAGAAACGCTGTTCCCGTTGCCGCGATCACCGCCGCGGAAGCGAACCAAACCGTGCCAACGCTTATTTCGGGCAGGATGGTCTGCTCTGCGTACCCCGCAATTCCGAAAACGGTAACCATACACAGTATAAGGCAGGCGAAAAAGCCCATTGCCGTTGAGGCGGATTCAAAAATACGGTATTTTCTTGTTGCATTGGGGCGGAAATTCATACCTTTCCTCCCTTCTCTGCCAAGGAAAATCCTATGATAATTCCTGCGCTTTCCAGCTTTTTAATTATATTTTCGTCGGTTATGGGAGCGCTTCCCTCGGGAGCGCACACCATTACCGCAATGCCTTTAATATTTGGCGCTTCGGTCTGCAAAGCGATAATCTGTGCGGCGGTATCCTCGTTAACGGCGGCTGTAACCAGCGTTACCGCGTCCGCCTCGCTTAAAATAACGGGATCTATCCGTTTGCCCGTGCCAAGTGGTAAGTATCCGCTTTTGCAAAGGGAAATAAAGCCCTCCTCCATAGAAGCGGTCACACCTATATCCTCTTTTCCGTCCCGCCAGGCCAGCAAAACGCTGTCACCCTCCGAGGAAAGGGATATACACATTCCGTAGGCGGTTTCCAGAACCGCATCCAGGAGCGCGGGGTTTTTGTCATTTTTATTTTCCGTGCCGCAGGCGAGGTAATCTCCCGTATCGCAAAGCACGCAATGGCATTTTTCCTTAGGGGAAGCAAAGCGGATTATCTGCAATTCTTCCTCCCTTGCGCTTCTTTTCCAGTGAATATCCTTAAGGCTGTCCCCGGGAGCGTAATCTGCTATCTCGAACACCTCGTCACGGTCATCGCCGCGGCGGTTTCTGTCCGCCCCCTCGCCCGTACCGCTTGCGGTGCGAAGCTGATCGGTCTTTCTGCCTTCTACGGGAATTACGGGCATATCAACCGTGAACTCCGTCCTGCTTACTATTCTGAACAAGCCCAGCGGATCGTGGACGGAAAGCTTTTTACAGTATACGGTAAATCTTCCCGCCAGCCCGAAGGATACCTGCTTTACGGCTGTTACCGCCCGCAATCCGCCCATAGTTACACCCGTCTTGCTCTTGACGGGGATGCGGGTGTATACGTACCCATCCTTTTCCTCTTTGGGAAGATACAGTGCCGCCGTAAGTCCGGGCAGGGGAATGGGAAAATAATTGTATACCGTAAGGGTAGCGTGGGCGCTTTCGCCCTTGCGCAGGAATTGCTTATCAAAGCTTAATTCCGCGCTTATTCCGCAAAAGCATATAAAGGCGTAAATAAGTGATATAACGGGAAGCACCATCAAAAAGGTGGCGGCTATTCCCATAGGTGTGTTTTTACGGATTATGGCATAACAGCAAAGTCCGAACACCGCCGCCCCGTAAAAGGGGAACAAAAGAGAGGGCACGGGGTAAAAGGGCTGTTTTATAAGCCGTGTTTCACCAAACTTTTCGCTTTTTTTCATATTCTGCCTTTTCCGCGGTGGGGAATATCCGTTTCCTTAAGAATAGCGTTCAGCACGTCCTCAACGGAGAGGAACTGACGCTTTGCCTCCTGAGAAAGAGTTATTCTGTGGTTTATGCAGGGAACGAACATAGCGTGAATATCCTCGGGCAAAACGTAATCTCTGCCCTGCAGATATGCGTATGCTTTCGCAAGGCGCACAACCATTACGCTTCCGCGGGGAGATGCGCCCAGAGATATGTATTTGTTGTTACGGGTGGCGGTTATGAGTGAAACGGCGTATTTGTATATTTCTTCGTCTACCGCAACCTTTTTTACTTCCTCACGCATAGCCAGAATAGACTCCGCATCCGTTACGGGAGTAAGTGTGGGCAGGGTGTTTTCGTGGGTCATACCTGCGGCAATACGCATTTCCGCCTCAAAGGTGGGGTAGCCCATGGAAAATCTCATACAAAATCTGTCAACCTGGGCTTCGGGCAGGGGATAGGTACCTACAAATCCCATAGGGTTCTGGGTTGCAATAACCGTAAACACCTTGGGGAGAGGGTGTATCTCGCCGTCAACGGTGACGGTGCCCTCGTTCATACACTCAAGAAGCGCGGACTGTGTCTTGGGGGATGCGCGGTTTATTTCGTCCCCAAGGAAAATATCCGTGCTTACCGCGCCGGGGCGGAACACAAAATCGCCGGAGCGCTTATCAAACATATTAAAACCGGTTATGTCGGAAGGGGTTACGTCGGGCGTAAACTGTATGCGGGTGTAATCCAGACCGGAAAGTCTTGCCAAAGCGGAAGCAAGGGTGGTCTTACCCACGCCGGGCACATCCTCGATCAGCACGTGTCCCCCTGCGAGAAATGCGGTGACCAAAAGCACCGCTTCCTTTTCCTTGCCCAAAACCGCCTTAAAAAGACCTTTCGTAAGGGCTCTTGCCTGCTCGTGTCCGTTTGTTAATTGTGCCATTGATGTGCCTCCTGTGTCATCAAGCCTTTTTTGCGTGTCTTACCTTTAAAACAACCGCAAGAATTATGTGGATTATTATAAATACTACGCCTACCGATGCGGCGATAATGCCCGCTTTAAGGATAGGCTCGAAAATTACGGATAAAACGGTTCTTGCCACCGTCAGCATCGTGGCGGGCATATATATCCGGGCTACCACGAATTCGGTAATGGTGGAGGAAAGTGCATATACTACGGTAAGCGCGGCTCCCAAAAACAGCGCGGGCATACCGGAGAATACGAACACCGCTTCCTTTCTGCGCAGGCAGGGGATCATAAGCAAAACACATACTGCGCATACAGCAAAGCAGGCGATGGGGATATAGGGACTTATCACCACGTTAACGGTGGTCATAGTAGTCTTTACGGTGGGATTGGTAAGAACCTCCTCCGCCGCCTGATTAATGGTTTCGGTGTGTTCCTCAAGCACCTCTTCTATCTGCTTAAGGTCATCTTCGGTTATCTCATATCCCGTTGCATCGTAAATATTCTGCTTGTTGTCCTCAACCAGAACCAGTATCTGCTCGGGAGTTATTTCAAAGCTGTTGGCATTCCCCGTAAGATAATCCTGGGCTTGGTCAAGCAATCCCTTAAGCGCTTCGTCAAGTCCTGCGTTTTCCGCAAAAGCACGTATCTCCTCGGTGGTCATGGAAGCGAGGGTTTCGTTGCCCGAGGATTTTAATACTTCCTCTACCTTTTCCACAACCGTAGTACCGCCGATTTCAAGGGAGAGCACGTCGGTCTTTTCAACCACGGTATGTACGATATCGCCTGCAACGGCGTTTCTCAAAAGCAAAAATCCCGTTCCTGCGGCGGCGGAAACAAATACTCCGAACGCCAGAAATACGCAAAGAGTCACGCCCCACCAGGAATTTCTGCGGCGGCGCTTTTTAGCGGGAGCTTTTACTGCCACGGGCTCGTTTTGGGTGATTTCGGGGGTCTGTGCGGTTTGGTTAGTATCCATTTTCATACCTCGTATATATTTTTAATTTGTTTTCCTGCGTTAATAAGATATTTTCTCGGGTCTGCCATGGTCATCTGCGGAGTAATATCCCCGTGGGAAAGGGGTATATAAAGGTCTGCTCCCAGATTTTTGCCCTCTTCGGTTATCATACCCGAAACACAGACGACCTTTTTGTCCATTTCCTTTGCAAGCGCCGTTACACGCAAGGGAAGCTTTCCCATTAAAGTCTGAGAATCAGTTTTGCCTTCTCCCGTAATAATCACGTCTGCGCGGGAAATTCTCTCTTTAAGCGAGCAAAGGCTTGAAAGCACGTCAAACCCGCTTTGTATTTTCGGCTCACATACAGCCATAATTCCACCTGCAAGCCCTCCTGCCGCCCCTGCGCCGGGTATGTGGGAAACATCCTTTCCCGTAGCGCGGAAAAGGAATTCGGCAAACTTCCTGTGGCTCTTTTCCATACGCAAAGCCGTGGCGGCATCTGCCCCTTTTTGGGGTGAAAACACCATAGATGCGCCTTTTTCCCCGCAGTAGGGGTTGTCCACGTCGCAGGCGAATATAATTTCTGCTTCCTTCAGGAGAGGGGTGAGATTCTCAAGGTCAATACTCGTTGCCCATTCTCCCGCCAGGGCGGTAAGCCCTTTTCCGCCGACAATGCGGGCACCCAAGGCGCAAAGCGCACCTGCGCCTCCGTCGTTTACGGCGCTTCCGCCGAATCCGATTATCAGCTTTTTGCACCCGTCTTCAAGAGCTTTTTTAATTGTGTGTCCCGTGCCGAAGGAGTTGGCGTATATAATGTTCGGGTGGTTTTCCCCCACTGTAATAAGCCCGTCCGCCAGCGCGGTTTCGATCACCGCCGTATCGCCGATACGCAGATAGTAAGAGGATATTTCTTTTCCGTAGCTGTCAAAGGAGGGAAAACATATTCTTTTACCTCCGCAGAGGTATTCGACACATTCGGCAAATCCCTCGCCTCCGTCGGAAAAAGGGACAATCTCTCCGCCTCCCAAGCCCTCTTTAAGAGCTTTTGCGGCGTTATAAGAGGATATGCTTCCCTTAAAAGAATCGAGTATAAGCAAAAAATTCATCTTTTACCACCTCTTTCCTTACATTATAACACAAAATTAATATATTGTAAATAATTATGCATATCGGGTAATAAAAATTTACATTTAAAAATCCGTTGACTTTTTTATGCAAACAGCGTATAATTGGAGCAGTAAAAAATAACGCAGAGCGTTTGGAAACGAGGAACTAGAAACGATGAACGAGGAACTTCGGAAGATTTTTGTTCGCAGAACAAAAATCAACCATTCGTTCATAGTTCATAGTTCATAGTTCATCGTTAAATTTCTGTGTTCAAAAAAGGAGTAAAACAATGAAAAAAAGAATTTTAAGCGTACTTATCGTTCTCGCCGTTGTTTGCGCTTTGCTTGCTATCCCCGCAGATGCAAAGGCGAACGTAACCAAGGTTTGGTTTGAGGGCGACGTAAAGGTTCGCGCAGGAGCAGATCTTACCCTTCTTTACGATAACAAGATCCTTTCCGAAGAAAATGCGAACGCCAGTGACTTCACCAAGGAAGGCATCGTTCTGCTTCAGAACACCGATATGAACGATACCGAAAACACCATTGCAACCATGTATTTCGAGCTTGATTCCCTTCAGGATATAGACACCGTTTATATCACCTGGTACGTGTATCACATGGCAATAATCGGTCTGCCCGTTAACAATAACCTTATCATAGGCTATTCCGCAGACGGCGACATTTACACCGAGATCGGCGCATACGATTTCGAGGGCGAAACCGACCCCGATACCTCCTTTCAGCTTGATACCACTATAAGACTGGGTCAGACCGTAAAGGCAAAATACGTTTCTGTTACCTTTGAATTCGGCCCCCACGGATACAGCGACTGGTGGTGCCCTCTTTGGGAATGGGTCGGCTTTACCGAAGTCGGCGCAGGCCTTGAGGTAGATGAAGTTCTTGACGGCGGCTATGAGGAAGTAAGCGAGGACAACACTCCCCTCGATCAGATCGAGCCTATCGTAGAAATTCCCGAAGGACACGTAGCACTCAAGCACGCTAAGTTCAACACCTCTATCACCACCGGCTCTTACAC
Organism: Eubacteriales bacterium; assembly: GCA_045595165.1. Classification (GTDB taxonomy): domain Bacteria; phylum Bacillota; class Clostridia; order Oscillospirales; family CAG-382; genus SFLA01. The sequence continues at coordinate 99,437 of JAZNZY010000021.1, read as the reverse complement.
TATCATTACCGATCCCGCAACTATGCAGGATTTCAATGTTAAGTGGACCTCCTGCGCACTTATCAGACCTACCGAAACCGAAGGCGTTTACGAGGTAGTGGCTGTTGAATGGGTAAACGGCAGCGAAACCTTTGTTTTTGCCGATGCGGCAGAGGGTGATATGGTTCTTTCCGTTCACGGCGATGATGATGCAGACGGCACCAAGGCAAACAGACTTGCGCTCAACGCTCTTGTTGCAGGGGACACCGTTACCTTCGCAGGCTATAATTTTGAGGAACAGTCCTTTGAAAGAGGCGCAGTTGTTTACTTTATAGATAACACCGCTACTCCCGATAACGGCGAAGCTTCCGAAGAGCCCTCCGAAGACGTTTCCGAAGAGCCCTCCGAAGAATCCGAACCCACCGACGAATCCGAACCCGCAACCGATGAATCCGAACCCGCAGCAGACGTTTCCGATGAGGACACCGAAGGATCCGAACCCGTTTCCGGCGAACAGACAAGTGTTGTCGGCGCAGGCCTTATTATCGGTATCGTAGTAGCTGTAATTGCAGTAGCTGCCATTGTAGTTGTAGTGGTAATTGTTGTTAAAAAGAAAAGATAATAGCGAGAAATATAAGCAGAAATGTCCGTAAAACACGGACATTTTTGTTTTTGTTGTTGACTTTCTCTTGCAAATAGTGTATAATCACTTCACCAAAATATTATTATTTAAAGGAGCAAAAAACCCTATGAAAAAGCTTTTATGCGCAATTCTCGCAGTTGCTCTCGTTTCAGTTCTTTTTCTGATACCCGCAGCAGCAGAAACAAACGTTGTATCCGTTGAATTCAAAGGCGACAACGTTGAAGCTCTCGCATCTGACGATCCCGCTCAGCTTTTTGACGGCGCAATCCTTTCCGAAGCTGACGCTGCAGCCCGTGACTTTAACAAAGCCGGTATCCTTCTTGTTCAGAATAAGGCATGCACCACCGGTACTCCCACCGAGTGCACCATCGTTTTCGAACTTGATTCCGTTCAGAGCATCGACACCATTACTCTTTACTGGTTCTGCTACGCAAACGCTATGATCGGTCTTCCTACCGATGGCGATCTTATCGTTGGTACTTCCGTAGACGGTAATGCGTTCGACGAATTCTCTTACACCATGGACAGCACTATCGAAGACATTACTCAGTCCTTCCAGCGCGAAGTAGTTATCGACCTCGCTGCTCCCGTTAACGCAAAATACGTTTCCGTATCCTTCTTTATGGGCGCTCACGGTCAGACCGGTAACGACTGGGACGTCAAGGTTTGCTGGGAATGGGTTGGTCTTACCGAGGTTGGCGCAAGCCTTAAGTCTGCCGGCGGTCCTGAAATCGGCGAAGTAAGCCAGGAAGAATCCATAGATCTTAATGAGATCGAGCCTATCGTTGAAATTCCCGCAGGTGCAAAGTTCATTAAGCACGTTCCCTTCAACAAGTCTATCGTAACCGATTCCAACACCATCATCACCGATCCCACCAACCTCGCTGCATACAACGTAGCTTGGTCCGCATGCGTACTTCTCAGACCCACCGAAACCGAAGGTCAGTACTCCGTAGTAGAAGTTAAGGCTGCAGACGGCGACTATGAATTCGCATTTGCAGACGTTCAGGAAGGCGACATCGCATTCGCAGTTCACGGCGAAAGCACCGAAGCTGCTGCAAACAAAGAAGCTCTCGCAGCTCTCGTTGCAGGCGACATCGTATACTTCGCAGGCTACAACTTCGCAGAGCAGACTCACGAAACCGGCGCAGTAGTTTACTACGCAGTTCCCGCTGAACAGCCCGACGAACCCTCCGAAGAACCCTCTGAAGAGCCCTCTGAAGAACCTTCCGACGAACCCTCCGAAGAGCCTTCCGAAGAAGACACCACCGTTCCCGCAGTAGGCAATTCCGAAGAACCTTCCGATAAGGAAGAAGGCGGCAACACCGGTCTTATCATCGGTATCGTTGTAGCAGTAGTTGTTATTGCAGTTGTTGTAGTTGTAGTTATCGTTGCAAAGAAAAAGAAGTAATCGATAATTGATATTTTATATTTAGCACAAAAATGCCCGTGAAATATCGGGCATTTTTATTTTTAATATTGTTGACTTTCCGAAAGGGATATTGTATAATTGCAGTACTGAAAAAACCACTTTAAAGGAGTAAAAACCATGAAAAAGCTTTTAAGCGTACTTATTATTGTTTCTCTCGTTTGCGCATTTTTCGCAATTCCCGTTTCCGCAGACGAGCCCGTTGTTATTGAAGAAAAGTATGATATCTTCGATAACTGCAAAGATCTTTGGGTAAATACCCCCGTTAACGGAACGGAAATTACCATTGAAACAACCGAAGGCGTTACCGTTGTATCCGGCTCTGCAGCAGGAACCTGGCCTTGGGCAGACGCAGTTCTTCCCGCGCCTATCCTTGTTGGCGAAGGCACCTACCTTGTATACGACCTTTCCTTTGACATTGGTAAGACCAGCATCCGTATTAACGGCGGCGACAACTACATTCACAAGTTTATGGGCGATAATATCGAAAGCGGCACCGGCGACCTTCTTTCCGGTTCCTACAAGGGCGCTGTTTCTTTTGAACAGCTTGCAGAGCTTGTGGGCGTAAACGCAGACGGCTACGTAGAGATCACCCAGTTCACTGTTTTCACTTGCGACGGTGCAGTGCTCACCTTTAACACCTTTGAGCTTGATCCCAACTACGTTCCCGAGGAAGTTCCCGAAGAATCCTCCGAAGAGCCCTCCGAAGAGCCTTCCGAAGAACCCTCCGAAGAGCCCTCCAAGGAAGAGTCCGAAGAAGACACCTCCGTTCCCGCAGTAGGCAATTCCGAAGAACCTTCCGATAAAGAAGAAGGCGGCAACACCGGTCTTATCATCGGTATCGTTATCGCAGCAGTTGTTATCGCAGTTGTAGTGGTAGTAGTTGTTATTAAAAAGAAGAAATAAAACACCCCAAAAAAGGTTTTTAGGTGTGTAATGCGTAACGGACGTATGTGTTCTGTTAAAAACGCTTTTTCGGGGTCCCCGAAATAATACCCAACAATGGAAGAATAATAATTTAACATAGAGCAAAAAGTCCGAAAACGGACTTTTTTGTTCTTGGGGGATTAAAATGTTTGACGTTATAATTATCGGCGGCGGTGTTATCGGATCAGCCGCGGCGTATGAACTTACAAAATATAATCTTCGCGTGGCGCTGTTCGAGAAAGAAAATGATATCGCTACGGGCACCACAAAAGCAAATTCCGCAATAATCCACGCAGGGTACGATCCCGTGCCCGGCTCACTTACCGCCCGTCTTAACGTGCGGGGAAACGAGCTTGCCCACGAGATTTGCAAAAAGCTGGACGTTCCCTTTAAGGAAACGGGATCTGTCGTTTGCGCCTTTGGCGAAGAGGACGACAAAACCGTAAAAGAGTTATATGCCCGCGGTGTGGAAAACGGAGTTCCCGGCTTGAGAATACTCGATCGTGATGAACTGAAAGCCCTGGAGCCCAATATATCCGATGAGGCGACCTCTGCCCTTTACGCTCCCACGGCGGGAGTTATCTCCCCTTGGGAATATGCCCTCGCTTTTGCGGAAACCGCAGTAGTAAACGGGCTTGAACTGCATTTAAGCGAAGCGGTTACGGATATAAAGGAAAACACCGTAATTACCGAAAAAGGCGAGTACAAGGCAAAATTCATCGTTGCGGCGGCAGGCGTAAACTGCGCCGAGGTAGAAGGCTACGTGCGTGAGCCTGATTACGTTCTTAAGCCCAACCGCGGTGAATATTTCCTGCTGGATAAGACCGCTTTCGGTATCGTAAACACCGTGGTGTTCCAATGCCCCAATAAAAACGGCAAGGGCGTGCTTATCTCTCCCACCGTTCACGGAAATATTATCGTGGGCCCCAATGCGGAGGGAACTTCGGATAAAACCGATATTTCCACCACGGCGCAGGGACTGGATTTCGTCCGCAACGCCGCTTACAAAAGCGTGCCTACCCTCAATCTTTCCACCAATATACGAAATTTCGCAGGTATGCGCGCAAATACAAATAACGAAGATTTTATCATACGTTTTGTTTCACCCTGCTTCCTTTCTCTTGCAGGAATAAAATCCCCCGGTCTTGCCTCTGCCCCCGCTATCGCAGAGTACGTGTGCGAGCTGTTGGGTGAAGCAGGACTTACCTTGAACAAAAAGGGTTCCCATATAGATTCTCGTTCCGTTATCCGCTTCAAGGAGCTTAACGCGGAAGAAAAGAACGCGCTCATTAAAAAAGACCCCGCCTACGGCAGAGTTATTTGCCGTTGCGAAACCATAACCGAGGGCGAGATAAACGCCACCTTCAAAACCCCCATTCCCCCTGTCAGTATCGATGGCGTGAAGCGCCGTTGCAACGCGGGTATGGGCAGATGTCAGGGCGGTTTCTGCGCACCCAGAGTTCTGGATATTATTCACAAACACACAGGTATCCCCAAGGAAAAGATATTAAAGGACAAAGAGGGCAGTTACGTGCTTTCGGGAGGTGCGTTATGAGAGATGTTATAGTTATCGGCGGCGGCCCCGCAGGTCTTGCGGCGGCTATAAGCGCCAGAGATAACGGCGCATCGGACGTTCTTGTTATCGAGCGCGACACCTGCCTTGGCGGAATACTCAACCAGTGCATACACAACGGATTCGGACTCCACCGCTTTGGCGAGGAGCTTTCCGGCCCCGAGTACGCTTCCCGCTTCGCCGAAAACCTTGAAAATATCGAAGTTTTGACGGACACTATGGTCCTTGAGGTCACTTCTGACCGTATCGTGCGTGCTGTCAGTCGTGAGCAGGGCTATATCGAGCTTAAAGCAAAGGCAATCGTTCTCGCAATGGGATGCAGAGAGCGTACCAGAGGCGCAATATCCATTCCCGGCGACAGACCTGCGGGCGTCTATACCGCAGGCGCGGCGCAGAGATACCTTAATATCGAAGGATATATGGTGGGCAAAAACGCCGTAATTCTCGGTTCGGGCGATATAGGTCTTATTATGGCGCGCCGTATGACACTTGAAGGAGCAAAGGTTCACGCTTGCGTGGAATTGATGCCTTATTCCGGCGGACTTACCAGAAATATCGTGCAGTGTCTTAACGATTTCGATATTCCTCTTTATCTTTCCCACACCATCACCCGCATCCACGGCAAAAACCGTGTAGAGGGTGTAACTATCGCCAAGGTGGGACCTGACCGCAAGCCTATAGCGGGTACGGAGTTTGATATCGAGTGCGATACGGTTCTGCTTTCCGTAGGTCTTATCCCCGAAAACGAGCTTACCCGCGGCGCGGGAATCCCCATCGACCGCCGTACCAACGGCGCCTACGTTTACGAAAATATGGAAACACTTTCCGAAGGCATTTTCGCTTGCGGTAACGTGGTTCACGTTCACGATCTGGTGGATTACGTTTCTGCGGAGAGCGAGCGGGCAGGCGCAGCCGCCGCAAAATACGCTTTGGGTTCCAAGGCTGCGGGCAGAGTTATCACCGTTGAAAACGGCGAAGGCGTTTCCTATACCGTTCCCCAGTATATCAGACCGGAAAATTGCGATAAAAAAGCGGACCTGTTCTTCCGCGTGAGAAATGTATACAGCAACAAATGCATTACCGTAAAAAACGGCGAAAAAACGGTGGCTTCTTTCAAAAGAGAGCATCTCGCCCCCGGTGAGATGGAGCATATAATTATCCCCGTTTCCCTTGTGGGAGATGCGGAAAAGCTCACCGTTTCGGTGGAGGAGGCAGAGTAAAATGGCAAATATAGTATGTATCGTGTGTCCCAAGGGATGCCGTCTTACCGTGGATGAAAAAACCTTTGAGGTTACGGGCAACAACTGTCCCAGAGGCGCGGCGTACGGCAAAACCGAGCTTACCTCGCCCACCCGTGTTATCACATCTACCGTAAAGGTGGAAAAGGGCGATCTATGCAGATGTCCCGTCCGTACCAAGGGCGCTGTGCCCAAGGGCAAAATGTTTGATATCATGGCGGCAATAAGAGAGGTTACCTTGGTTGCCCCCGTAAAAATAGGGGACGTGGTTATCCCCAACGTCTGCGATACGGGTATTGACGTTATCGCAACGAGAAACGTATAGAAAAAATCCGCAGAGTAAATCTGCGGATTTTTTAACTATGAACGATGAACTATGAACTATGAACTTCGGTAATTTTTTGCGTGAAGCAAAAAACAAATTTATTTAACGGCTGTTTGATAACCGTAGGGGACGATGTCCCCATCGTCCCGCAAGCTGTTCGCAGGTCACTGCCGTCTGTATAATAAAAAATTAAGGAATCCGCAAAAACGGATTCCTTCTTTATATGTCTATTCTTTTACAGCAAGACTTGCTACTATGGTGTCCGAGTTTTCCTTGATGGAATCATAATATTCGGGCAGGGTGGTAACCAACACCCAAGCGCAAAGCTCGCTTTCGGGAATATCTACCAGATAACATACGTAGTAGTTTTCATCCCCGTCCAGCACGGCGGAAAAGACAGTGCGGATAATGGTCTTGCCGTTTTGCGTTTTCTTGGTTTCCTCTTCCAGAACCTCGGTGTCCTCTCTGCGGGTGAAAATATCCTCGTTTTGCAGAGAATATATCTCCTCGGGAGTTATATCGCCCAACTCTTCGTAGGTAAAGGGCATTACGCTGATATAGGTTTTGTAATTGGTTATTTGCAGGCTCCATTCGCCGCCGGTGTCCTCTGTAAATCCTTCGTCTGCGGTTATAACCATATTATAATCCGCCACTTCAAAATCCTTGGGCGCGGGGTTAAGCAAAGAGCATCCCGCCGCGGATAAGATAACACATAAAATTAATGATAATACAAGTGCTTTTTTCATTATTGTAATACCTCGGGAATAATTTTTCCAACTTAAATAAGTCTTAATTTCTTTGCCACCTGCTGACCGTCAACCGAAATAACACTGTGTGTTCCGGTATAGGCGGCAACAATATAATGTCCGTCAACACGGGCTTCCAGTGTGTGAGGCTGTTCTGCCAACGCTTCGTATTCATCGTACACGTTGCCGTTTATAACAAGCTCGTTTACTCGCTTTACTCTGCGGTAGCAAATATCCATATTAAACATACGCTTCTGGAGCAAAATCTTGTGCTTTACGTCCTTATCGGCTGTTCTTAATACGGAGGAATTCTGCGCGGGCTCGGCTGCAGCTTCGGGAGCTTCTGCGGTTTCGGCGGATACGGCTTCAAATCCCGTAACAGGTGCTTCCTCGGGCATATATTTCAGTTTGCGGTGGGCAATAATACCCATAACGAGATAGTATATAACCCAAGCGTGGAACACGATGTCTATTATACCGTCAGCGGCAATGCCGTTAAATATCAACATTCCCACGGTGTCCAGCCCAAAGAAAACAAGGGCGAAAATAAGCCAGCCCACACGGTTTTTCTTTGACATAAACCAGGCAAGCAAATATAACGATGTAAGTATTATCGCAAATATGAGCAGGGCTACAAACAGAGATTTATCGTAAAAGATATAATCCTCCATGGGATATTCATAATATTCGGGAGGCAAAAGTCCGCACCGGACCATTCCTATAGTCGTTAAAAAATAGGGAATAAATGCGGAAAAAAGGAAGTATGTATCAGATCCGCTTACGATCAGAAACATATTTATCGCCGTGGCGATAACCACAAGCAACAGATTTGCTCTGGACGCATTGTATTTGCGCTCATAATTCTGGCGCGGCGTAAAAGCAACACCTTGATTAAATAACTTTGCCATTTGTAAAACTCCTTTTTATTATAGTAAATAACCGTGTATTATTATACTAAAAGTGTGCAACAATGTCAAGAGTTTACAATGAAGAATGAGTAAGCACCCTAAAATCCTGCGGATTTTTGGGGACCCCGCAATGAGGAATGATGAATTTCGGAAGTTTTTTGCGGGGCAAAAAACCGTACAATCATTTTCGAAACGCAATGTCTGTAGCAGCGAGAGTCAACTGAAGCGGGGAGCTGTATAAACAAAGCAGAATGAATTTTTACGAGCGTGCTGTAGTGATCTACAGCTAGCGAAGTAAAAATTTATAGAAAAACGCGATAAAAAATAAAGAAGGAATCCGTTAAAAAACGGATTCCTACATTTTTATTTTGATACGGACAGCCGGGACGTCTGTCCCTACGGGTGAACGAAAACCGTTATTTCATCTGTCGCGTTTTTCGATCTGCAAAGTTGATCGGGGTCCCCGAAAACGTCTTGCGTTTTTGGGGTGATCTTTTAGACAGCTCCAATTAGTCGAGAACGATTTCCTTACCGAGTTCGGAAGAATCGTACATAGCCTGCATCATCTTTGCAGTAACAGCGACGGTATCGATATGAGAAGGAAGCTTTTCGCCGGTGTGGATACACTCGATAAAGCGGTCGATCTCCTTCTGGAAGTGAGGCTCATCCTTGTACTTGGGCTTGAAGGAGCAGAGAGAGCCGCAGGAGGTGGTGTATACGGTGAAATCGCCGCCGTAGTTAAGACGGATACCTGCCTTGGTGCCGATGAAATCGATGTAGCTTTCGCCAACGCCGATATTCTGTGCCCATGCGCCGTTGAAGGAGATGGAAGGACCGGAGGTACGAACGAAGCCGGAAACCATATCGTCAACGTCATAAGTACCGTTAATGTCCTTGGTGTCCTCAGCCCACATGCCTTCGTATACGTAGTTGGGCATATCTACGCCCAGCTTGGAGTATGCGTTACAGGTAACTGTCTTGGGAGTGGGGTCGCCGGTGCAGTACATAACGATATCAAGATAATGTACGCCCCAGTCGATAAGTACGCCGCCGCCGGAGATAGCCTTGGTGGTGAATGCGCCGCCCAAGCCGGGGATAGAACGGTGAGAACGGAAGCTTACGTATACGTGGTAAACTTCGCCCAGATCGCCGCGCTGGATAAGCTCACGAACTTTATTTACAGCGGAGTTAAAGCGGTTAACAACGCCGATATTGAGAACCTTACCGGTTTCGTGCTGTGCCTTCTGCATCTCAAGAGCTTCTGCATAAGTTCTTGCAGCGGGCTTTTCGCACAGAACGTGCTTGCCTGCGTGGAGAGCGTCAATAGCTATTTTGGAGTGCTCTCTGTTGGGAGTGCAGATAGAAACTGCCTCGATCTCGGGATCGGCAAGAACTTCTTTGTAATCTTCAACAGCTTTACCGCAGCCGTATTTAGCTACGCAAGCTTCTGCTTTGTGAAGCAGGATATCACAGAAATAAACGATCTCTGCTTCGGGATTGTTCATATAAGAGGGGATGTGTGCGCTGTTTGCGATAGTACCGCAGCCGATAATTGCTATTTTCATTATAAAATTTTCCTCCGCTTTTATATAGTGGTTACAATTTGGATTTTACCACAAGATGTAAAGAATGGCAATAGATTTATTAAAAAAACTTGATTTTTTGCGTTACCCGTAATATAATGTATTTACGTAAATATATGAAGGGAAACAGAACATATGAAAAAGATTTTTGCTATTGCACTTGCAGCACTTATGCTCCTTTCCGTGCTTTGCGCTTGTAACACCGTAGATCCCGACGTTCAGGGTAATGCTTCCAATACTGACGCATCCTACGGCGAAGTGGATTTTGATGACCGCGCAAACGTAAAGGACGGCCTGCCCGAAAAGGATTGGGGCAAAAAGACATATACCATTCTTCAGCGTACCGAAAACGATTACGAATTCGGCGTTGAGGAATTGGGCTTTTCCACAGTAAAAGACCTTATCTATGAAAGAGATGCGGTTGTTGAAGAACGCTTTAACGTAGATATCGTTTCCAAGCCCATAAACGGCGGCTGGGGCGTGCACGAGGACTTTATTGATTACGTGCGCGATACCGTGGCTACCGGTTCTGTGGATTACGATATTATCGCAGGCTATGCCGCTATTATCCCCACTCTCATTGCAGAGGGCATCTTTATCGACTGGTACGATATCCCCTACGTTGATCTTGAGAGAGAATGGTGGTCCCAGGACCTTGTTGACGAGCTTACTATCGACGATAACCTTTACCTCCTTTCCGGCGATATTTCCCTCCTTTTCTGGGAAAGTATGCAGGGTATGTTCTTTAACAAGACTCTTGCTGAAAACGCAGGTATCGAAAACCTTTATGACGTTGTGCGCGACGGCGATTGGACCTTTGATAAAATGATGGAGGTTATCCGCACCGCCAGCGTTAAGGACGATAACCCCGATACCAAGGTATACGGCTATACATCCTGCCTCACCACTCAGATTGACGTATATCAGGACGCCTTCGATATCCCCGTAACCACCAAGGATGCGGACGGCAGACCTTATTTCACCATCAACCAGGAAAAGACCTATACCGCACTCCAGATGGTTTATGATCTTGTTTACAGCTCCGACGAATTTTACGAAGCAAAAGACAAGGCTGAAAGCGTAAAGATGTTCGGTGAAAACCGCGCTCTCTTCCTTCCCACTAAGCTGGGTAACGGAAGTATTATCAATACTTACGATTGCAACTTCGGTATCCTCCCCATGCCCAAGTTTAACGAGGAGCAGGAAAACTACCACTCCACCTGTGAGGACGATTATTCTCTTATGGCAGTTCCCATAACCAGCAAGAACAACCTTGAGTTTATCGGTATGATCACCGAAGCTCTCTGCGCACAGAGCTACCGCGCAGTTGTTCCCGAATGGTACACCGTAATCCTTCAGAACAGATACACCAAGGATGAGGATTCTATCGAAATGATCGAGATCATCCGTGAGGGTATCCTCTGTAACTTCGGTTATATCCATTCTTATGCGCTGGATTGGCCCGCACATCAGTTCAATATCTGCATAAACAACGGATCTATCGATTTCGCATCCAATTGGCAGTCCAAGGAAGCAACCTTCAATGACAATCTTGAAGACCTGCTGGACGCTTACTTCGACTAATACTTTAAAAACCTCCGAGAAATCGGAGGTTTTTTAATGAGGAATGAGGAATGAGGAAGTTTTTTGCAGAGCAAAAAACCGTGTAATTGTTTTCGATACATTCCGTCTGTAGAACTGAAAGTCTGATTGAAGCAGGAAGCTGTATAAACAAAGCAGAATGAATTTTCAGGCGCGGGGTGCTGTAGAAATCTACTGCCCCCCGACTGAAAATTTATAGAAACGCAAAATAAAAAGGAATTTGTTTTCAAATTCCTACCTATTAAGAAAACAAGAATGCGAGAGATAAACTAAAATCTCTCGCATTTGTTATTACGTATCAATGTTTTTTGCGTTTCGATCTGCGAAGTTTAGACAGCTTCAATTACTACCTCGTGTCCCGTGGAGGCGGAGAGATACACCGCATCCAGTATCTTCATCATTTCAACGCCGTCCTCTGCGGGATTGCGGCAGGGGATACCCTCTGTAATACATCTTACAAAATGGGATATTTCGTTTTCGAACAATCCGTCAAAGCTGAGTGCTGTGGACTGATGCATAGTCACGTTGGTGAGATAACCGTTTTGCTGAGTGTATATCTTTAATTCGGGGTCGATCACTGCGCCCGCCTTGCTTCCGTACAGCTCGATCTTGCCCACATCGTGGGGAATATTAAGGCTGAAGGATGCTTCCACAGCCAGAGTAGTGCCGTTATCGAAGCGGATAAGCGCGCTTGCCATATCCTCAACGTCGAAAACGGGCTTTGCCGCGTCGGTTTCGGACTTATAATCCACCGTTCCCTTAATTCCGGGACGGTTTTTAAGCTTATCATAGGTTACGCCGTAAACGGAAACAGGCTTGGGATTGCCCAGCAGATAGCGGACAAGGTCGATAACATGTACTCCCAGGTCGATAAGAGGACCGCCGCCGGAGCGTGCCTTTTCACCGAACCAACCGCCGGGGCATCCGTTACGACGGGTGTAGTTTGCCTTTGCGTAGTAAATTTCGCCGAAATCGCCTGCATCGATAAAATCCTTAAGCACGGCGGCATCATTACCGAAACGGCGCACGAAGCCGATCATAAGCAATTTATTGTTGCGCTTTGCCGCTTCCATCATAGCCTCGGCTTCCTCGGTGTTCATAGCCATAGGCTTTTCGCACAGAACGTGCTTGCCCGCGTTGAGCGCCATAATGGTGCAGGGCGCGTGGGCGGAATTCCAGGTGCAAACGGAAACCGCGTCGATCTCGGGAAGCTCTGCGAGCATAGTTGCTTCGTCGGTATAAAGACGGGTAACGCCGTGGCGCTCGCCCTTCAATTTAAGAGTTTTTTCGTTGATATCGCAAAAAGCATAAAGCTCCACGTTGGGGCAGGCTTTATAGCCGTTAATATGTACCTCGGATATGCCGCCAACGCCTACAACGGCGACTTTGAGTTTTTTCTGTTCCATTCTCGTTACGTTCCTTTCATCTGTGAATAAAATGATTTTACCGCAAAGCATAAATCCGTGTTGCGGTGTTGCATAACATACGTATTATATACCGTTTTTTTTCGTTTTGCAACAGATGTGCATTAAGTTGACTGCATATTTTTTAAGTTAAAAACATAAATTATATTAATACAAAATTCTCTTCTGATAAAGGGGCGTCGTTTTTTGTGAAAAGATTGGGTGTTTTATTACTCTCCTTGTTTATACCGTTGTTTGTGGGAGGGCTTGCGGGCGCGCTTACTGCGGCAGGGTCGGGCTTGTATCAGGGCATCGCTTTGCCTGCGCTTTCCCCGCCGGGCTGGGTGTTCCCCGCAGTGTGGACTTTGCTGTATGCTCTTATGGGGCTTTCAAGCTATTTCGCATACACATCAGGCTGCAAAGGAAAGCTTTGGAAGGTGCTGTACGTAATAACCCTTGCTTTAAACTTTGTGTGGCCCTTTTTGTTTTTTAAATGGCAGGCGTTTATGCTCGCTTTTTTGGTAATTCTGGTTATGTGGGCGGTGGGATTCGTCCTGACACGGGAATTCTGGGTGTGCCGTCCCATTGCGGGAATACTGTTTTTGCCCTATATGGTATGGCTTACATTTGCGGCATATCTGTGCTACGGTGTAGCGATGTTGAACTGATTCGAGTGTTTTGAAAACTAAAAACGCCCGTTTTATCGGGCGTATTTGTTGTTGTCGGGGTCCCCGAGAAGCCGCAAGGCTTCTTGGGGTGATTGACGGGGTCCCCGAGAAGCCGCAAGGCTTCTTGGGGTGATTATAAAAGTCATTACGGTTTTTGTATTTTCGTTATCTTTTTTCCGATTTTATTCAGTCCCGTGATTATGGTATCCGTAGTAAGACGGATCTTCTTTTTGGGATTTTCTCTGTTAATAGTGGTTATGGTTTTATAAATATGAGGAAGATTATCCGTTCCCTCCTCAAACACGCGGTTCAAGGTGGCGCGGGCACGCTCGTATCCGTCCTCCAGCATTCTGTCCACGCTTTCACGGGAGATAACGAAGGATGTCTTTGCCCGTGTGGGATCGGGGAAAAATATCTTTACTATCTTGTTATCGAAATAGCTGTCCTCAAAGGTGTACCAATAATCGTCGAAATAAATACAGATGATATAATCCAATTTATGCTGCATCAAGGGATACACGGGGATATTGTCTACCAAGCCGCCGTCGAAATAATAATCGTTTTCTATCTTTACGGGGCGGTTGAAAACGGGCAAAGCAATTCCCGCCCGAAGGGATTTTCTCGTGTGCTGACGCATAGAATTAAGCTCGGAATACACCATCTTCATGGAGTTTATGTTGAGATGGGCGATATACAGCTTGCTGTAAAGCTTATCCTCGGGGGAGGCGAGGTCTGTAATTATCTGCTGCAGTTTATCACTGCGGAGCAGGCGCATTACGTTGGTGTCCGCGTTCTCGCCGCAAAATCCCTGCCACATTTCCTGGGCTTTTCCCAGCTTTTGGGCGGCGAAGGCATATCCGTTCAGCGCGCCGATAGATGCACAGCTTATATATTTTATGTCTTCCATAGGGATAAATTCCCGTATCGCCTTCAGCGCACCTACCTGGTAAGCGCCTTTGGCAAATCCGCCTGCAAGAACTATTCCGATATTCATTGTGCGCCCACCCTTCCATTTAAAATATGCGCAAGGCAACAACATATTATACAATGAACGATCAGCAAAGTCAAGAGAAAAGCCTTAACGAATTTTCCGTTAAGGCTTTGCAGCTTTAATTAAATTCTACCAGAATTTCCAGCGTTTCTTCCATATCGCTTTGCGCCTTATCTGCCACCGACTCAAAACGGGATGCATAGTTGGGGTCTGCGGTATACATCTGTCCGCACACTCCGCCCCAATTATATATAGCGCCGAGATCGAACACACGGGAATCGAAGATTATATCAAGCATTCTGCCGGATTCATCATCACGGGTAGCCTGAAGCTTCAGGGTTCTGTCATAATATTCGGGGGTAACGAGCTGCTTGCTCAATGCGCCGAGAGCTTCGATAATAAGTCCCAGATCCTCGGGATCTTTCGCAGAATAGGGGATAGCGAGAGAGGACGTCTGGTGGTAGGAAACGGAGTGGTAATATCTGTCCTGATCGGGGTTACCCTTGGGAATGGGAAGCATACCGAAATCGTCCTCCATTGCGCGGAATGCGGTAAGGTTCATAAGTCCGCCCATATAAAACAGCTCTCTGCCTTCGGTAAATGCTTTTACTACCGTTGCTTCAAACACATTGGAGTATCCCTTGCCGGAAAATCTGCCGTCATCGGCGATCATAACCGTGCCTTTATCGCTGTAAAAATTGCTTATTTTTGCAAGGGCATCGTACATACCCTCGGTCTGGAAGGAGAAATAGGGGATATCGTCCGTATCCTTGGAAACTACCTTTTCTCCTGCCGCAAGGGCGTGAACGTATATGTTATAGGTTTCTGTTCCCAGCGCCCAGGTGTCGAATTCGTCTACGTTGCCGTCACCGCTGCTGTCAAAGGTTATACCCTTGCAGATGGTAATGAAGTTGTCCATATTCCACTCGTCGTTATCAACCATTTCGTAAAAGTTGTAATCCGAGCACATTTCGCCTGCCAACCGCTTGTTGAAGAAGATAAGCCAGGTGCCGTCGTTATCCTGAGTGTTAATATCGCCCAGGGCTACGAAAATTCTTCCCGCAACGGAAAGATCGTTTACCGCCTGCTGATCCCACCAAGGGTTGGAAAGGTCGATAGTTTCAATGGAATTCAGATCTCTGTATACACCGTCAAGCCAGGATGCGGCGGTGTAGGTAATATTTTCAAACAACAGATCGTATGCGTTTTCTCCCGAAAGTCCTGCCGCCATCTGGTCTACGATCATCCGGTTTAGTTCCGCTTGCCCGGCGGCGGTAATAAGTCCTTCAAGAGTGCAGTTGTATCTTTCTTCAATAACGCGTCTTACCTCTGCCTTTGCTACGTCAACTGCGGAAGCCGTGTCCTCGGAGTAATCCTCTCTCTGGATCACCTCTCCGCCGAATCCCAGTATAGATCCGCTTCCGTTGGCGTTCCAGTCCCTGCAGAGTATACGGATCACACGTCCGTTAAGGTCTTTTACGGGCAGGTCTGCGCCGTAATCGCTGTCGCTTACGTCTGCGCCGCTCTCATCGTCTGCGGGGGTGTTGTCATTACACGAAACCAGCACACCGCACAGCAAAAGGAGAATAAGAAAAACAGATAAAGCCTTTTTCATTTTTATAAGCCCTCCGTATCGTTAGTGGTTATTATATATTATCATATTTTCCGTTTAAAGTCAATAAAACTATAAACGATGAACTAGAAGCACCCCTAAAATGCAGGCATTTTTGGGGACCCCGCAACGATGAACTATGGAAGTTTTTGGTCAGCAGACCAAAAACATTATGTTTTCTCAAACCCGCCAAACTACCGTAGAAGAAGGTAAAACTCACGGTTTTTGATATATAAAACAGGAGAAGGTAGGACGCATGAACACCCCAAAAACGCGCGGCGTTTTCGGGGACCCCGAGGATATTTAGCGCAGAACGCTTTTTTGCGAGAGGGGAGCTGTAGTATTCTACTGCCTCCCGAGCGAAAATGCGTAGAAACGCAAAATAAAAGGAATTTGTTTTTTACAAATTCCTACCTATAAACAAAACAAAAATGCGAGAGAAAAAGCAAGATCTCTCGCATCGGTAATTACGGTATAATTTTCATTTGCGTTTCGGTCTGCGGTAAAAAGCTGTGGTTTTTGATATATAAAACAGGAGAAGGTAGGACGCCGGGTATTTAGCGCAGAAAAGGATTTTTAGGCGTGTGGGGCTGTACAAAGGTACTGCCCACCGACTAAAAACGTTTAAAAACGCGAAATAAAAAGGAATTCGTGTATTCACGAATTCCTACATTGATAGTGCTTCGAACAAATGTCAGCGAAAAAAGTGATGGTTTCGCGGTACATCTTTTTTTACTTTTTCGCGTTTTGTTCTGCGGTAAATAACCAAGTCCTACAAGTCGGCGGTGTCGTGGGATTTGTAACCCTGCCCCAGTATCTCCGTTGCATTTGTTACTATAAGGAACGCACCGTTATCCTCCGCGCGTATAAGCTCTTTTGCTCTGGGAAGCTGTTGCTTTTTAAGCACGCACATTATTACGGGCTGATTTTTGCCGGTGTATCCGCCGTGGGAGTGAACGATGGTTGCGCCCACGTCCAGCTCATTCAGAAGACGCTGGGTGATAATATCGTTTTTCTCGCTCATTATATATATCATCTTCGCACTGTCAAAGCCGTAAAGCAGCTTGTCTACCACGATGGTCTGAACGACTACGCAAACACCGGCGTATATGGACAATTCTAACCGCTTAAAGGAGATAGCGGATGCGATAATAACCATAACGTCGAATATCATAAAGATAGTGCCGGTGGAGATATGCTTGAATTTAAGACGCATCAATTTTACCAGAATATCCGTACCGCCGGTGGATGCGCCTGCGTGGAATATGGTGGCAATTCCTATGGAAACCAGCACGGGACCCGCAAAAGAGGCAAGCATAGGATCGTTAGTGGCGGCGCCGATATATTCCGCACCCAGGTTCATAAAGAGGGAAGACATTATTATGGCGTATATGGTAGTGAAAAGGAACTTGAATCCGAATTTCCACGTGGCGATTATCAGCAGGGGCACGTTAAGTATGATTATCCAGGTACCCGTGGGGAAAATGCCGATCAAGTGGCTGAGTATAATAGATACACCCGAAATTCCCCCCGATGCAAGGGCGTTGGGGTCCAAAAACAGGAAAACTCCCGCCGCGTATGCCGCACAGCCGATGGTTATCATTACCATATTCACCAGGAACTGTACTTTTTTATTTTTGAATCTGTGAAAAATATTCACCTTTTTCACCTCTGTATATATTCTTGGGCGGAAAATATTATATCACCCGAGTAAAATTTTGTCAATAAAGAGGAATGTCAAAAATCAACGGCGGAAGCCGTTGTATGTAATCACGCCGATAGGCGTGTATGGAATCCGCAACTTGTTGCGGTATGTAATCAAGCCGACTGAAATGCCATACGCGGCGTGCGCCGCAATTACATACAACGCGCAAAAGCGCGTTGATGCCATACCAAGCCGCCTTGAACAGTCGGCTTGGATAAAAAAAGAACGAAGCTTGTGCTTCGTTCTTTTTTGGTGGGGGCTACAGGACTCGAACCTGTGACCCCCTGCTTGTAAGGCAGGTGCTCTAACCAACTGAGCTAAGCCCCCGTGTTCGACTTGTAAAGTATATCACAAGTCTTTTGGTTTGTCAATACCTAATTGAAATAAAAATTAGAAATTATTTTATCAAAATCAGCGCTCACGCTTTCATAGTCGGCTTCGCTGGCGGTGAGAGTGATTATGTACGCAGAATAACCGCCTACAGCAACTACCTGAACGAAATGATAAGTGCTTCCGTCTACCTTTGCGGTGTAGTGGTATTTACCCGCGGTGTTTCCGTCCACCTTTATCTCTTCATTCTTTACAGCCTTGTACTCGTTAAGCTCGTCTGCAAGTCTTTCTTCGTATGTCTTCCAGTAATCCTTGTAATTCTGGGCATCAGTACCGTATTTGGTAACGGAAAGGCTGGCGTAGGTGCTTACCATGGAAGAAGAGGAGGTGTCCTTGAGGAGGGACAGCATACCGTCGTTTCTGTCAACGCTCCATTCCAGAGGGTAGCACATAGAAACCGCAAGTATTTCGTTTTTAACGTATGTCATTCCTTCGGGCACGTTAACGTCAGGCGTTTCGCCGCTTCCGCAGGCGCAAAGAGAAAATATCATACAAGCCGCAATAAGGGCAAAAATTGTCTTTTTCATGTGTGTTTCCTCGCTTTCTTCCCGTATTATATACCACCCGCCCGAAAAAGGCAATAGACTGAATGTGAATTTTTTGTATTTTTTGGGGGGAAAAGACACGTTTCCTCTTTCTTTTTTTGCGAATTCATCAAAAATACTTTATTTTTTCACCTTTTCGTGTTAGAATAAAATGATAAGTTGTTGCTTTTAAGGAGGCGGGAAAAATGGATAAGTTCAAGCTGGTATCTCCCTTTGCGGCGACGGGTGACCAGCCCGAGGCGATACGCGCTCTTTGCGAAGGGCTGGACAAGGGCTATACCGACCAGACCCTGGTAGGCGTTACCGGTTCGGGAAAGACCTTTACCATGGCAAACGTTATTGCCGCGGCAAACCGTCCCACCCTTGTGCTTGCCCACAACAAAACACTTGCCGCCCAGCTTTGCAGTGAGTTTCGCGAATTCTTTCCCGAAAACGCGGTGGAATACTTTGTTTCCTATTACGATTATTACCAACCCGAAGCATACGTCCCCGGCAAGGATATTTATATTGAAAAGGACGCTTCCATTAACTCGGAGATAGACAAGCTCCGCCATTCCGCCACCACGGCACTTATGGAAAGGCGCGATGTTATCGTGGTTTCTTCCGTTTCCTGCATATATTCTCTCGGCGATCCCGAGGAATACGGCAGAAACGTTATCTCCCTCCGCCCGGGAATGATATTCCCCCAGCGGGACCTTATAAAACGGCTGGTGTCCCTGCAGTTTTCCCGCTCCGATATCGGCTTTGACAGAAACAATTTCCGTGTCCGCGGCGACGTTATAGAGATATTCCCCCCTAATTCGGACAGATACGCATACCGCGTGGAATTGTTCGGGGACGAGATCGACCGCATCTCTCAGGTGGACACGGTCACGGGTGAGATAAACGCACGCCTTTCCCACGCCGCCATATATCCCGCATCCCATTACGTTACCTCCGAGGAAAAGCGGGAAGCGGCAATACACGAAATTTTAGAAGAACTGGACGAAAGAATAGAATATTTCGAAAAACAGCAAAAATACGTGGAAGCACAGCGCATCCGCGAGCGAGTGCTCTTTGATGCGGAGCAGATACGGGAAATGGGCTTTTGCTCGGGAGTGGAAAACTATTCCCGTGTGCTTGCAGGCAGAAAGCCGGGAAGCACACCCTATACACTTTTGGACTTTTTCCCTGCAGATTACCTGCTTTTGATCGACGAAAGCCACGTTACCGTGCCACAGGTACGGGGAATGTCGGGCGGTGATTACGCCAGAAAGAAAAATCTTATAGATTACGGCTTCCGTCTGCCCTCGGCGTTTGATAACCGCCCCCTTAATTTCGGTGAATTTTTGGATAAAAAAGGGGCAACCCTTTACGTTTCCGCAACTCCCGCCCCCTTCGAAAAGGAGCGTTCACAGCAGATAGCGGAGCAGATCATCCGCCCTACGGGACTTTTGGATCCCGAGGTGGAGGTGCGCCCCGTAAAAGGTCAGGTAGACGATCTGCTTACCGAGATCCGCCTCCGTACAGACAAAGGAGAGCGTGTTCTGGTTACCACTCTTACCAAGAAAATGGCGGAGGACCTTTCGGAATACCTTATCTCCGCCGACGTAAAGTGCCGTTATATGCACCACGATATAGACGCTATGGAGCGTATGGAGCTTATCCGCGACCTGCGCAAGGGTACTATCGACGTGCTGGTGGGAATAAACCTGCTTCGTGAAGGCTTGGACCTGCCCGAGGTTTCCCTCGTGGCTATTCTGGATGCAGACAAAGAAGGCTTTTTGCGCAGCGAAACAAGCCTTGTTCAGACCATCGGCAGAGCCGCCCGCCACGTAAACGGCAGGGTAATTATGTACGGTGACAAAATAACGGGCTCTATGGAAAGAGCCATAAACGAAACCAACCGCCGTCGTAAGATTCAGCAGGAGTATAACGAAAAGCACGGTATCACTCCCAAGAGTATTGTAAAAGAGCTTCGTGATCCTATCGCTATCACGGGCGCGGTCAATGAGCAGGCGGACCCCAAGAAGATGAGCGAAAGCCAAAAGAAGAAGCAAATAGAAGCGCTTACAAAGCAAATGAAGGAAGCGGCAAAGGTGCTGGATTTCGAAACCGCCGCCGCACTGCGTGACAGAATCAAACGTTTAATGTAAGGAAAATATATGGAAACAGAAATCAAGGTAAAAGGCGCACGTACACACAATTTAAAGGATATTTCCGTTACCGTTCCCCGCAATAAGCTTACCGTCTTTACGGGGCTTTCGGGCTCGGGCAAATCCTCCCTCGCCTTCGATACCATTTATGCGGAGGGACACAGACGGTTCGTGGAATCTCTGTCCTCTTATGCAAGACAGTTTTTGGGTCAGCTTGATAAGCCGGACGTAGATTTTATCGAAGGTCTTTCGCCCGCTATAGCTATCGACCAAAAGACTACATCCAAAAACCCCCGCTCCACCGTGGGCACGGTTACCGAAATATACGATTACATCCGTCTTATGTACGCCCGTATCGGCATACCTCATTGCCCCGTGTGCGGAATTCCCATAAAACAGCAAAGCATAGACGAGATCGTTTCCCGTGTGCTCACTATGGAGGACGGCACCCGTTTTATGGTGCTTTCTCCCGTGGTTTCGGGCAAAAAAGGCATGCACGAAAAGGTGCTTGACGACGCCCGCAGAGGGGGCTTTGTCCGCGCGTACGTTGACGGGACGCTGTACGATCTTTCCGAAGTTCCCGCACTGGACAAAAACTTAAAGCACGATATAGATATAGTCGTTGACCGTCTTGTTATGCGGGCGGAGGGTATTTCCTCCCGCCTTACGGACAGTATCGAAACCGCCGCAGGACTTTCAAACGGTATTATAAAGATAATGCTGGCAGATACGGGAGAGGTTTTGCGCTTTTCCCAGAATTACGCCTGCCCCGAGCACGGTATTTCTCTCGGGGAATTGGAGCCTCGTTTGTTTTCCTTTAACAGCCCTGTGGGCGCCTGCGAGGATTGCTCGGGTATCGGTATGAACTACGTGGTTTCGCCCGATAGACTTATTCCCGATAAATCTCTTTCCCTTTTTTCGGGGGCGGTAATCTGTAACGGATTCAAAACCTTTGATCCGGGCAGCTATACCTACGAGCTGTTTAATTCCGTGGGCAAGCACTACGGCTGGGACGTTCATACGCCTATTCAGGATATGACCGAAGACGGCTTGCACGTGCTTTTGTACGGCAACAAATATGCCCGCAGAAGCTACAGTATACCCAAGTTCGAGGGTATCGTTAATATGGTAAAGCGGAGATACGATTCCAACACCTCTCCCGAATCCCGCGAATATTACGAAGCCTTTATGGATAACGTACCCTGTCCTTCCTGCGAGGGAAGAAGACTCCGTCCCGAAGCGCTGGCGGTCACCGTTGGGGGCAAAAATATCCACGAGCTGTGCGAACTGTCCGTGTCCAAACTCCGTGAATTCTTTAAAAATCTTTCCCTTACGGAAACCGAAAAGGCGGTTGCCAAGGAGATATTGAAGGAGATAAACTCCCGCCTCGGATTTCTTGAAAACGTAGGTCTGGAATATCTCACTCTTTCCCGTGCCGCAGGCAGTCTTTCGGGCGGCGAAGCCCAGAGAATACGCCTTGCCACTCAGGTAGGAAGCGCGCTGGTGGGGGTTATGTACGTGCTTGACGAGCCCAGTATAGGACTGCATCAACGTGATAATATCAAGCTTATCAACACCCTTAAATCCCTGCGGGATCTGGGAAACACCGTGCTTGTTGTTGAGCACGATGAGGAAACCATGATGAGTGCAGACCATATCGTGGATATCGGTCCCTACGCAGGCGTAAGGGGAGGGGAAGTGCTGTTTTCCGGCACGCCCGATGAACTTTTAAAGGCGGAAGATTCCATCACCGCCGAATACCTTTCCGGCAGAAGAAAAATTCCCGTACCTTCCACCCGCCGCGGCGGAAACGGGTTGTATCTCACCGTTAAGGGCGCAACCCAGAACAACCTTAAAAATATAGATGTGGAATTCCCCTTGGGCAAGCTTATTTGCGTGACGGGTGTTTCGGGCAGCGGTAAATCCTCTTTGGTAAATTCCGTGTTGTGCGAGGGAGCCGCCCGCGCTCTTGGCAGATTAAGCGCCCACCCCGGCAAATGCGGGGGCATTGAGGGGCTTGAGAATATAGACAAGGTCATTCAGATAGACCAATCCCCTATAGGACGCACTCCCCGTTCAAATCCCGCCACCTATACGGGTATGTTTACGGATATACGCGCTTTGTACGCATCTACTCCCGATGCAAAGGCGAGAGGCTACAAGGACGGCAGATTTTCCTTTAATATAAAGGGCGGCAGATGCGAAGCCTGCGAGGGCGACGGAACCATAAAAATAGAAATGCATTTTCTTCCCGACGTATACGTTAAATGCGACGTGTGCAAGGGCAGACGCTACAACAGAGAAACCCTTGAGGTAAAATACAAGGGCAAGAATATTTACGACGTTTTGGAAATGACGGTTGACGAGGGTATGGAGTTTTTCGCAAACTACCAGTCTATTTACCGCCGTCTTAAGACTCTTTCCGAGGTAGGCTTGGGATATATCAAGATCGGTCAGTCCTCCACCACTCTTTCAGGCGGCGAAGCTCAAAGAGTAAAGCTGGCTACCGAGCTTGCCCGCCGCAGTACGGGAAAGACTCTGTATATACTTGATGAGCCCACCACGGGACTCCACAGCTATGATGTGGACAAGCTTAACGACGTGCTTCACCGTCTGGTTGACGGGGGCAATACCGTGGTGGTTATCGAGCACAACCTCGATCTTATCAAAACCGCAGACCATATTATAGATTTAGGTCCCGAAGGGGGCGACGGCGGCGGAACTATCGTTGCCACAGGCACTCCCGAGCAGATCGCGGCTTGCGAAAACAGCTATACGGGACAGTTCTTAAGAAAGGTGCTTTGAATATGAAAAAGCTTATAATACTTCTCTTGGCTTTGTGCCTCCTCCTCGCTTCCTGTGAAGCCGAGGGAGGCGTTTCCGTGCCTGACACTTCCGTGGAAAACGAAAGCAGCGATATTTCCGATACTTCCGTTCCCGAAGAAAGCGAAATAAGCGAAGAGAGCGTGTATATCCCCGTAAATCTGTTTGAAAAAACGGATTTGGTAAAGGACGGAAGACTGGAATACAATTTTGATTCTTCCGCAGCGGATTTTGAATTCCAAAACCTTAAAACCTTTATGGAAACTCTTTACAGCACGGGAAACAAGTTTGTTTTCCCCACAGACGAAAAATATATGCTTGAGGGCTACACCGGCAACGCAAAGGATAATTTTGCTTTCGTATATATAGATCTGGAAACGGGCTGTCACATGGCGTATAACACCACCACCATTTACCAGACCTGCTCCGTAATAAAGCCTTCTCTCGCCGTGTTTATACTTAAAAGCGGGGCAGATCTTACGGAAGAGATCGCCATAACCAAATATTACGGCGGTTCGGGCGTGCTTAAAAGCGGCGACGTGGGTAAATCCTATACCGCGGAATATCTTATGGAAATAATGATCACCGAATCCGATAACACCGCCTACGTGCACCTGCTCAAAAAGTACGGTCAGCAGGCGTTTTCCGATTACCTTGCCTCTATCGGCAATAAAAACACCAACGTAGGTGCGCCTACCTGGTATAAATTCGGTCTTATCTCCGCACCCGATCTTGCAGTTATGATGAAGGATATTTATGAATACTCCACGCAGGACGAAAAGGGTGTGTGGGTTCTTGAACTTATGCAGAGGACTACCTATAACGAGCTTATCACCTCCGTGGAGGGCGGTATTCCCGTTGGCCACAAATACGGAGAGGACAACGGTATCGAGCCTTCTCTCCACGATGGTGCTGTGTATCTGGGCGAGCATCCTTACGTGCTGGTAATACTCAGCAAAAGCGACGTAAGCAAGACCGAATCCTATGATAAATTCAAGGCGATCACCATTCTTGTAAACGAATTCCACGCCGCGATGCACGGCGGCGCCGATATATTCACTCCCGAAAGCGAGGTAACCGAATAACTATGAATACAGACAGATATTCCCACCTGCTTTCCCGCGTGGAAAAGCCGGGCAGATACACGGGCAACGAATACGGCGAAACACGGAAAAACCTCGATGAAGTGGATACCCGTATGTGCTTTTGCTTCCCCGATACATACGAGATCGGTATGTCCAATCTGGGTATGAAAATACTTATGGGCTGTGTAAACCGTCTTGACGGTGTGTGGTGCGAAAAAGCCTTTGCTCCTTGGGTGGATATGGAAGAGCTTATGCGCCGGACGGGCACAAAGCTGTTTTCCCTTGAAACGGGCGATCCTTTAGATAAGTTTGATATAGTTGCTTTCACTCTTCAATATGAGCTTTGCTATACCAATATGGTAAATATGCTCTCCCTTGCGGACATCCCCTTGCTTGCCAAGGACAGAGGGGAAGAGCATCCCCTTATAATCGCAGGCGGTCCCTGCACCTATAACCCCGAGCCCGTGGCTGATTTTGTGGATGTTTTCTCTATCGGCGAAGGGGAAGAGGCTATTCCCGAATTGGTGGAGCTTTACAGAAAATGTAAAAGAGAGGGCAAGACGAAAAAAGAATTCCTTTTCCTTGCCGCCACCACTCTTGATGGATTTTACGTTCCTTCTCTTTACGATGTGGAGTATAATTCCGACGGTACCATACGCTCATTTACTCCTCACGACGGCGTGCCCGCAAAGATCACAAAGAGAATAATAAAAGATCTGGATAAGGTATATTACCCCGTGAATTCGGAGATACCTTATATCGAAACCGTCCACGACCGTATCGTTATGGAAATATTCCGCGGCTGTATAAGAGGATGCAGATTTTGTCAGGCAGGTATGGTGTACCGTCCTTACCGTGAAAAAACTCCCGACGTTATTAACGCCTGCGCCAAGGAATGCTTTGAAAACACGGGATATTCGGAAATGTCCCTTTCCTGCCTGTCCGTTTCGGACTATACCCGCCTTCCCGAGCTTATAGATAAGCTTCTTTTATGGACGGACGAAAAAAAAGTTTCCCTTTCTCTCCCTTCCCAGCGTATAGACGCGTTTTATGAGGAATTGATGGAAAAGGTAATGAGCGTTCGCAAAAGCGGTATGACCTTCGCTCCCGAAGCGGGTACACAGCGTCTGCGCGACGTTATAAACAAAAACATTACGGAGGAAGAGATACTCTCCGCCTGCCGCAAAGCCTTTGACGGAGGCAGAAATTCTCTTAAACTGTACTTTATGAATGGTCTTCCCACCGAAACCGATGAGGATATCGTG
This sequence comes from Eubacteriales bacterium, assembly GCA_045595165.1. Classification (GTDB taxonomy): domain Bacteria; phylum Bacillota; class Clostridia; order Oscillospirales; family CAG-382; genus SFLA01. The sequence goes on along the minus strand of JAZNZY010000021.1, from coordinate 73,862 downwards.
GGTATTGCCAACCTTTCCCAGAGTATAGTGGACGAATTTTATTCCGTAAAGCGTCCCGGCAGAAAGGTGGAGGTGGGTATATCCGTTTCCTGCTTCGTGCCCAAGCCCTTTACCCCCTTCCAGTGGGAAAAGCAGGATACTATGGAGGAATTGCGCAGAAAGCAAATGCTCCTTCGTGATAACATAAAGACCCGCAAAATAAGATATTCCTGGCACGAATCCAAGGTTTCCCACGTGGAAGCCATCTTTGCCAAGGGCAACAGAAAGCTTTCCGGCGCCCTCGTTGAAGCAAACAAGCGGGGACAGCGGTTTGACGGCTGGGACGAATGCTTCGATTTCGAAAAATGGATGGATATTTTCGCTTCCGTAGGGTTAGACCCCGCCTTTTACGCCAACAGACAAATGTCCTATGATGAGATTTTGCCTTGGGACCATATCGATTGCGGCGTAACCAAGGAATTTTTGATCCGTGAAAGCGAAAGAGCCCGCTTGGGCGTTACCACGCCCGATTGCCGCACGCAATGCTCTGCCTGCGGCGCAAACAAACTGGGAGGTGAGAGAAAATGCTGTCGGTAAGAATGTTCTTTTCCAAAAAAGGCACGGTGCGTTATATTTCCCATCTTGATATCTCCCGCGCTATCTCCCGCGCTCTGGTAAGAAGCGGATTGGATATAGTGTATACCGAGGGATATAACCCCCACGTAAGATTGGTTTTTATACAGCCTCTCTCCATTTTTCAGGAAAGCGTTTACGAGGCGGCAGATTTCCGCATACATAACGATGACGTTTCCTTTGAGGCCATCACCGCGGCAATAAACCGCGCGCTTCCCGAAGGACTTGAGGTGCTGTATACCGCTTCTCCCGTTATGGATATTTCGGAGTGCGCTTACGCCACCTATTCCATTAAGCTGGATACGGATATGTCCGATGATGAGATACGGGATGAGCTTTCCGGCGAAATGGTTATAAACAAAAAGACCAAAAGCGGATATAAGGACGTGGATATTTCCGAATTTATTAAGAGCGTGTCCGTAAAGGACGGAACCGTGGAAATGACGGTATGCGCCGCCTGCAACCGCTGTCTTAACCCCGCTCTTGCTATTGGTTATCTGGGGGATAAAGTGCGTTCCCATCTCATTACCAGAACCGGTCTTTACAATGAAAAAATGGAGAAATTCGTTTAAAAGGTTGATTATATTCAAGTATTCTGCTATAATTAACTGATTAAGTATATATTTCTCTTTTCCCCTTAGTTTTTTGGAGTTGATTTGTTTGAAAAAGCTTTTAGTTTTAATTTTAATATGTCTTGTCTGCCTTTGCTCCTGCACCGATGCGCCGCAGGATACGTCCGATATTTCGGATACCTCTTCGGCGGAGGAAAACGGTTCCGATACCGCTTCCGATGAGGATTATTCCCCCGTGGGAATGGAGGAGCTTGTTTCCCGCGCACAGCAGCTTGTAAATGACGATATTGTTCTTATGGGCATTTTTGCGGGTGGAACGCTGGCAGACGGCAGCGAGAAAAACGCATATACTCCCGCCCGCGGCGATTACGAGTATTATGAGGTGCTTTCCGTTATGGCGGATAACACTTATTCTTCCGCCGAAGTAAAGGAAAGAATGCTGTCTTATCCCGATTACGGACCGGATTCGGTTATAAACAACGAGGGCAAGGCAGAATATAATTACACCTATATAAACGATTTCGCCAAATCGGCGAAAAACGCATCGGTTTCCGTTACCTCTTTTGATGATACCGAGGCGGTAATATCCGTAAAAATATCCGGCAAAACGCTGGAATTGGGGCTGGAAAACGTTGACGGCAAATGGAAGCTTAAAAACAGTCTGTATTTCGCGTATCTTCAGAGCGAAATAGATTCACAGCTTTCTAACGGCTGGTCGGAGAGTATATATCTGGGCACACGGCAGAATGCGGGAAGTATGCCCAAGCTTACGGGAAAGATACTTGTATTAAACGTTTTTCTTAACGATACCTTTACCTCCTGGACGGAAGCCAACCGCAAAACCGTGGAGGAAAATATAGACCGTGCCTGCGAATGGATCGTAAACAAAAGCCGCGGCTTTGCTTCGGCAAATCTTGCAATAGATACCCAGTCTCTCTTTTACGTTCACAGCCATACCGTACCTCAGAATTACGAAATGGCGTTTCTGGATATTATGTTTCAGGATACAGTGTACGTCGATGTTAACGGGTATATAGAAAAGAATACCCCGGCAGGATACGACGGAGTGTGCGTTTTGTTCCACGTGTGGAAAAACGGCGATGATTACTGCATCCCCTGCGATAAAGAAAATACGGACTATCTCACCTATTACGGCGAGCGCGCTATGTTCTATTATTCCAAAAACGCGGGGCACGAGCCCTCCAGCTACGTATATATGCTGCTTCAGCTTTGCGGAGGTGAACTGCTTTACGGCAGAGAAGACACCGCAGATATACAAAAGCTGTTTCCCGACGATATACTGCTGAGCAAAAAATACTTATCCCTTCCTTTGCAGGATTATTCGGTAAGCCCGCTCACCGCATTTATGCTGGGCTGGAACGAATATATTGATATACAGCTAATTCAGTTTACAGATACACAGGGGGAATAAAGGCAATGAAGTACAAACGCATTTTATTAAAGCTTTCCGGCGAGGCACTCTCCGGTAAGGACAATATTCTGGATCCCGTATTTTTAAAGGAAACGGGCGAGAATATTAAAAAATGTATGGACGAGGGTATGCAGATAGCCATTGTCTGCGGCGCGGGAAATATCTGGCGCGGCGGCAGACAGCACGGACATAATATAGACAGAGTCCGCGGCGACCATATGGGTATGATGGGTACTATGATAAATTCTCTTGCCATTCAGGACGCCATAATCAAAGCAGGTGCACCCTGCGTGGTTATGAGCGCTGTTCCCATGACACAGATCTGCGAGGTATATTCCCAGTACAAGGCGATCGAGCATCTGGAAAACGGCAAGGCGATAGTGCTTGCCTGCGGAACGGGATATCCCTTCTTCACTACGGACACGGGCGCTTTGCTTCGCGCGGCGGAGATCAAGGCAGACGTGGCTATGTTTGCAAAGAATATAGACGGTATCTATGATAAAGACCCTGCAAAATATCCCGATGCGGTTAAGTATGACCGTATCACCTATGCGGAGATGCTGGAAAAGGATCTCCACGCAATAGACACTGCCGCAGGCGCGCTGGGCAGAGAAAACGACCTTAAGGTACTTATGTTCAGGCTTGATAAGCCGGACAACATATACACCGCGGCTATGGACGAAACCGTGGGAACAATTCTTGAAAATTAAAAAAACATAAACGGAGGAAACAAAAATGAAGCTTGACCTTAAACCCTATGAAGAGAAAATGAAAAAGAGTATCGCCGTTCTGGAAGACGAATTCGGCGGTATCCGTGTCGGCAAGGCTTCCGCCAAGCTCCTTGATAAGATAAGAGTGGATTATTACGGCTCTCCCACGTCTATCGATGGCGTTGCTACCGTAAAAGCTCCCGATCCCCGTACGCTGGTTATCACTCCTTGGGAAGCAAATATGCTTAAGCCTATCGAAAAGGCAGTGCAGGCTTCCGATCTGGGCATCACTCCCCAGAACGACGGTAAGTGCATCCGCCTTGCGTTCCCTTCTCTCAACGAAGAGCGCAGAAAAGAACTGGTTAAGCAGGTTACCAAGATGGGCGAAGAGGGCAAGGTTGCTCTCCGTAACATCCGCAGAGATGCAAACGACGCTTGCAAGACTATGAAGAAGAACGGCGAAATGACCGAGGACGAACAGAAGTCCTCCGAAAAGAGCGTTCAGGATCTTACCGATAAGTATATCAAGGAAGTTGATGCTGTGGTAAGCAAAAAAGAAAAGGAAATAATGGAACTTTAATTATGGCGGATGATATAAAGATCCCGCGTCATATCGCAATAATAATGGACGGCAACCGCAGGTGGGCAAAGCGCAGGCTTATGCCCACCGGCTACGGCCATAAAAAAGGGTTCGATACCTTTGTGTCTGTTGCCGATGCTTGCGGTAAATTGGGCGTTGAATATCTTACCGTCTATGCTTTTTCTACGGAAAACTGGTCCCGCTCGGCGGAAGAGGTGGATACCCTTACGGGAATTATAAAAAATTCCGTAAGCAGTTATGTTCCCAAACTGACGGAAAACAATATCCGTCTTCGGGTGCTGGGTGAAATGCACCGCTTCGATGAGGATACCCGCAAAGCGCTGGAGGAAAGCATAAAGGCGTCGGAAAACAACACCGGTCTTAAAGTCAATATATGCCTTTCCTACGGAGGCAGAGCGGATATAACGAGGGCGGTAAACGAACTTATCGCCTCGGGTAAAAAGAACGTTACGGAAAATGACATTTCCGAATATCTGTATACCGCATCTATGCCCGATCCCGAGCTGATGATCCGCACGGGAGGGGAAATACGCATTTCCAATTTCCTGCTGTGGCAGTGCGCCTACAGCGAAATGTATTTTACAGACGTGCTCTGGCCCGATTTTAATAAAGATACTCTTATGGATGCCATCAAATGGTATTCGGGCAGATCGCGCCGTTTCGGCGGAACGGAAGGAGAAACGAAAAAATGAAGCGAATACTCACGGCTTTGGTGCTCCTTGCCGTTTTCGTGCCCGTGCTGGTGTTTTCCCACACCCCCGCATACCCAATCTTTTTAGCGTTGGCAGGTGTTATGTGCGTATGGGAAACGAGCAGATGCAAAGGGCTTAACAAAAAATATTATCTTTGGGTGCCCTCCGCCTTTTACGTGGGCTTTGCACCCTTTGCCGCAAGAATAGACCTTAAATGGTTTTTGGCGGCAACCCTTGTCTTTTTGGTATATATCTGGTTTTCCGGCGTATTTTATTATGGAAAAACAAATATAAACGATCTTTCCTATATCGGCTTTATGGGCTTTTATATCGCCCTGGGTTTATACAGCGTGGTTGCATTGAGAGATACTTGGCCTAAGTTGTATCTTTTGGTATTCATCGCCCCTTGGGTAAGCGATGCAATGGCTATGTATACGGGAAAGCTGTTCGGCAAAAAGAAGCTTTGCCCCAAGATATCTCCAAAAAAGACGGTTGCGGGCGCTATCGGCAGTATGACGGGCACTATGCTGGTCACGCTGGTATATCTGTTTATCGTAAACACTTGGCTGGGCTGTGATTACAGCTATGTTTTGTTCGGTCTGCTGGCGGTCCCCGCAGGAATTATAATTCAATTAGGCGACCTTTCCGCATCCGTTGTAAAGCGCAACTGCGGCGTGAAGGATTACGGCAACCTGCTTCCCGGCCACGGCGGTGTTATGGACAGGTGCGATAGCATCCTTCCTACCGCAATATTCGCATTTTTGCTTACTTTTTTTGTGGTATAAATTAAAATATGAAAAGCTTGATAATTCTGGGAGCCACCGGCTCTATCGGAACACAGACCTGCGACGTGGCTCGCCGCCACGGAATGCGGGTTACCGCTTTAAGCGGACATTCCAACGTAAAATTATTAGAATCCCTTTGCCGTGAATTTTCTCCCCTCTATGCAATAGCAGGGGAGGAATATCTCTCTGACCTTAAAACCCGCCTTGCGGATACAAGCGTTAAGGTGGTGGGGGAGAGTGAGCTTCACTGTATCGCGGCAGAGTGCGAGGGAGATACCGTGCTTAACGCCGTAACGGGTATTGCAGGGCTCCGTTCCTCCCTTTCCGTTCTGGAAGCAGGCAAGACGCTTTGCCTCGCCAACAAGGAAAGTATGGTTACGGGAGGCGACCTTGTAAACGCCATGGCAAAAAAGACGGGGGCGAAAATTCTCCCCGTGGATTCGGAGCATTCCGCCATTTTCCAGTGTCTTGACGGAAACAAGGTGAAAAAAATACTCCTCACCGCATCCGGCGGACCCTTTTACGGTTGGAGCAGGGAAAGGCTGGATACGGTCACTCCCGAGGATGCTTTGGCCCATCCTACCTGGAATATGGGCAAAAAAATAACCATAGATTCCGCAACACTTATGAACAAAGGGCTGGAATTGATCGAAGCGGTACAGCTTTTTGATGTGCGCCCCGATCAGATTCAGGTGCTTGTCCATCGCCAGTCCATAGTACATTCTATGGTTCAGTACGAGGATAACGCCGTGCTTGCCCAATGCGGCGCACCGGATATGCGCACCTGCATACAGTACGCCCTTACTTACCCCGAAAGAAAAGAAGGACTTGCAAAGGAATTGGATTTTTCTACCCTTTCCACCCTTACCTTTGCTTTGCCCGATGAAGATACATTTACCCTGCTTCCCCTTTGCCGTGAAGCCATCACACGGGGCGGAAACCTGCCCGCGGCGGTCAACGGCGCAAACGAGGCGGCAGTGGATGCGTTTTTACGCAAAAAAATTGGCTTTACCGAAATTTTCCGCGTGGTGGAAAAGGCGTACCAAAAGGCGTCCTTTATTAAAAATCCCACCGTGGAAGATATTTTTGAAACAGACCGCGCGGCAAGAAACGCGGTCGCGGAGGAATACTGATATTGGCTAATACACTTATTACGGTAGTGGTTACCGTTCTTATGCTGGGAATACTCGTCCTCGTTCACGAAGGGGGACATTATCTTGCCGCCCGTGCCTTTAAGGTGGGTATAATGGAATTTTCCATCGGTATGGGTCCCGTGCTCTTTAAAAAGAAGGGCAAATACAACGATTTTTCTATCCGTGCCCTGCCTATCGGCGGTTTTGTCAGTATGATCGGCGAAGACGATACCGAAATTCCCGAGGAGCATCGGGGCAAGCCCAGCATTAACGATATAAAGACCTGGCAGAAAATGGTGATCGTCCTTGCGGGCCCCTTTATGAACGTGCTTTTAAGCGTGCTTTTAATGGTGGGACTTGTGATTTCCACCGATGTTATCGGCTCTACTACCGTAGCCCAGCTGGTTGATGAAGCGGTAAGCGAGGAAAAAGGACTTCCCGTAAATATATCGGGTGAATACGGTCTGCAGGAAAACGATAAAATTATAAAAATAAACGGAAAGAGAATTTTCGTTTATTACGATATGGCGTATTATCTCACCACCATGGGCAACGAGCCCGTTGACCTTGTGGTTGAAAGAGATGGCGAAACGGTTGAGCTTAAAGACGTTTGCTTCCCCGTGGACGAAATGGACGGCGTGAAGTACGGCTCTATGGACTTTTTGGTCTACCGCAAGGATAAGACCTTTGCCAACGTGTGCTATGAAGCCTTCTGGCAGCCCATTTCCACCATACGCACCACCGTTCAGGGCTTTTTGGATACGGTTACCGGCAGATACGGAATTTCCGGCGTATCCGGAGTTGTGGGTATGGGCGACGCTATGAACGACGTTATCTCCACGGGCGAGAGTATCGGCGTTATCGTGGAAAATCTGCTTAATTTTATGGTGCTTATTTCCCTTTCCCTGGGTATATTCAACCTTATCCCCCTTCCGGCGTTGGACGGCGGACGGTTTGTAATTTACGCTATCGAGGGAATTATCGGCAGAAGACTGCCCGAAAAAGCGGTTACTATTGCAATTTCAGTAAGTATGGGACTGCTTCTCCTGCTTATGGTGCTTATAACCTTTAAGGATATTATAAAACTTTTTTAAAACAGAAGGATTTTTATGAAGAAAATTCTTATGATCGCCACGGGCGGCACTATTGCCTGCCGCAGAACACCCGAGGGTTTAAAGCCTCTTTTGGGCAGCAGTGATTTGCTTAAATACGTGCCCGACGTAAAGGACGTCTGCGTTGCGGACACTTTACAGCTTTATAATCTGGATTCCACGGATATCCGCCCCCATCATTGGGTGGGAATGGCAAACGCCGTAAAGGAAAATTACGAAAAGTACGATGGATTCGTCATCACTCACGGCACGGATACAATGGCGTATACAGCCGCCGCATTGTCTTATCTCCTGCTTTCCTCCCCCAAACCCGTGGTTATAACGGGCGCCCAAAAGCCTGTGGATATGGAAAACACAGATGCCCGTGTAAATCTTTACGATAGCTTTGTCTACGCTTCGGATGACGATGCTTCGGGGGTTAATATCGTTTTTGACGGTAAAGTGATCTTGGGTACCCGTGCAAAAAAGACACGCTCCAAAAGCTACAACGCATTTTCTTCTATAAATTACCCGGAGGTTGCCCGTGTTTCCGAAGGGCAGGTCCGCCATTATATAAAGCGGGAAAAACGGGAAAAAGAGTTTTTTGATTCTCTCAACACCCGCGTTTCCGTCTGCACCCTGGCACCTTCTATGGACAGCGGCGCACTTAAATATATGATGGATAACAGCGATGCGGTTATTATCGAAACCTACGGCGTGGGCGGTATTCCCGCAGAGGGCGGCTTTGAAGAGGTGATACGGGCAGGCGTTAAAAAGGGCGTTACCGTGGTCATCACCACTCAGGTGCTTAACGAGGGAAGCGATATGGCGGTCTACCGTGTTGGCAAGCAGATAAAAGAGGATCTCGGTCTTCTGGAAGCCTATGATATGACCCACGAATCCGCGTTGGCAAAATTGATGTGGATACTGGCACGATACACGAAAAGAGAAGATGTAATCAGGGAATTTTACACTCCCAGAAATTTTGATATTTACGAAAAGAAACTATGAACGAACATAAACGCATTTCCCGTACCGTTAAGATAGGCTCACTTACTATCGGCGGCGGCAACACGATCGCCGTCCAGTCTATGTCAAACATAGACACGGCAGATACGGAAAGAGTAATAAAGCAAATAAAAGAGCTGTGCTCCGCAGGGTGTCACATCCTGCGCTTTGCGGTAAACAGTATGGACGCGGTGCGCGCTATCCCTTTGTATAAAGCGGTTACGGATATGCCTCTGGTTGCGGATATCCATTTCGATTACCGTCTGGCTTTAGAGGCGGCGGAAGCGGGAATAGACAAGATCCGTATCAACCCCGGCAATATAGGGGCAGAGGAAAACGTAAAAGCCGTTGCCCGCGTGTGCAACCAAAAGAATATACCCATTCGTATCGGCATAAACGGCGGCAGCCTTGAAAAGGAAATGCTCATTAAATACGGCGGTCCCACGGCGGAGGCTATTGCCGAATCCGCCCTGAACAACGCCAAAATGCTTGAAAAATACGATTTTAACAACATAGTCCTTTCCGCAAAAAGCTCCGACGTTTCAAAAATGATCCGTGCAAATGAGATTATTGCGTCAAGTTGCGATTATCCTTTGCATCTCGGCGTTACCGAAGCGGGGGGCGTGGAAAACGGAACTATAAGAAACGCTATCGGTATCGGCGCCCTTCTGGCGAAGGGAATAGGAGATACCTTAAGGGTTTCCTTAACAGCGGACCCGGTGAAAGAGGTGTACGCAGGCCACCGAATTTTGCGTGTAATGGGTTTGGAAAGCGGTATAAACGTGGTTTCCTGCCCCACCTGCGGCAGAACGAAAATTGACCTTATTCCCCTTGCTTCCCGTGTGGAAAAGCTGTGCGAGGGAATAAAAACGGATAAATACGTTACCGTCGCCGTAATGGTCTGTGTGGTAAACGGCCCCGGCGAAGCGAGAGAGGCTGACGTAGGTATTGCGGGAGGAAACGGGGAAGCCGTACTCTTCCGCAAGGGTGAAGTTATCGGCAAGATAAAAGAACAAGAGATAGAAACAGTACTTAAAGACGAGATAATGAGGATAATCAATGAATGAACGGTTTTACAAGCAGTTCGCCAAGGTGTCCTTTACCGATGAGCAAAGATCGCTGCTTAAAAATGCCACGGATTATAAGCTGCAAATAGACCGCGCAGGCAACGGTCTTAAAATGGAGCTTTATTTTCCTATGCCCGTTTCAGCAGACAGACTGTTTGATATAGAGAAAACCGTTACCTCCGCTTTGCGCCTTAATTATTGTCTGGTTTTGCCCGTTTACGAGGGCTGTACCTTTGCCACCGATTATATGTCGGAATTGGTAAAGCTGTACGCCAACAGAGCGAATATCACCTTGGGCAGAGGTGGAATGGATAAATACGATTATTCCTATGACAGAGAAAAAGCGTTGGTTACAATAAAACTCCGCAAGGGCATATCCTCCGCTTTAATGGATATGTCAGGGGCGGGAAAATTCTTTTCCGAATGTGTTTTTGCCCAGTTCGGACAGAATATAACCTTCGTTTTCGAAGAGGACGAAAATTACGATTACGTCCCCGTTTTTGATACCCGCGCTTTGGAGCGGCAGGCAAAGGCGGATTATGCCGAGTACGAGAAAAACCGCGCTCCCAAGGAAGTGGAAACCAAGGACAGCTTCTTTAAAACCGTGGAGGATACCGAGGATAAATACGGTATCGGCGGTACTCAGATCGGAAATATGCATTTCGATCTTACAGAGCGCGCTCCCATCTTCAAGGAGCTTATCCGCAAAGAGCCCTTTGCCATAAAGGAAATACATATAGAGCCCACAGTAAACGGCGAGGGACGCACCTATTCCAAGCGTATTCCCGTGTGTATCTGCGGCGAGATGTTCCAGATCGAGGACAAGGAGTCCCGTGACGGAAGCAAGACCAATTACAAGGCTTATATAACCGACGGAGAGGCTTCCGTTATGCTCCGTTTTTCCGTAAACAAAGAGGATACGGAGTTTTCCGCCCCCAAGCCCGGTGCGGCACTGCTTATAGAGGGCAAGGCGGCTTATGATGATTACGAAAAAGAAACGGTTATCCGTGTAGAAAAAATAAATAAAATAAAGCGTCTGCGCCGTAAGGATAAATATCCCCGCAAGCGTACGGAACTGCATCTTCACACCGCAATGTCCGCCAACGACGCTTTGTCCGATCCCGAAACGGTTATGGCTACCGCATCCGCCTGGGGTTGGAACGCTGTGGCAATTACCGACCACGGCAACGTGCAGGCGTACCCTATGATAATGAAAGCGCGGAAAAAATATCCCGACGTAAAACCTATTTACGGTATGGAGGGATATCTGGTAGACGATACCGCCCGCGCGGTTTTCGGAGTTAAAAACCCAAAAGAATGTGTTTTTGACGAAACCGAGTTTATTATATTCGATATAGAAACCACGGGACTTTCCCCCGTGGACTGCGCCATAACCGAAATCGGCGCATCCCTTTACAAGGGCGGGGAGATAATAGATACCTTCGGTACATACGTTGACCCCGAAATGCCTATTCCCGAAAACATTACCCGTCTTACGGGAATTTCCGCGGAAACGGTAAAGGGCGCACCCAAGGTAAAGGAAGCTGTAAAAGCATTCCTTGAATTTGCGGGGGGCAGAATTTTGGTTGCCCACAACGCAAATTTTGATATCGGCTTTATCCGCAAGGCGTGCGAAATTCATAAAATAAAGTTTACAAACCCATATCTTGATACTTTGCCTCTCTCCAGATATATAAATTCCGATCTTAACAAGCATACTCTTGATTCTATCGGCAATTATTATAACCTTGGCGAATTCAACCACCACCGCGCGACCGACGATACTGCGATGCTGGGCGCCATCTTTTCCTGTATGGCGGAAAGACTCCGCAAGCAGGGCATAAGAAACGTGGAAGAAATGAATATGGCAATGGCGGCAAACAGCGACCCCAAAAAGCTCCGCGCATACCATATCACCATACTTGTTAAAAATTCAGCGGGACTCCGCAATCTGTATCAGCTCATATCCCAGTCTTATCTGGATTATTACCACCGCAATCCCCGTATACCCAAAACGGTGCTTGACGCGCACCGTGAAGGACTTATTATCGGCTCTGCCTGCGAAGCGGGCGAATTGTTCCGAGGCATTCTGGACGGTAAGCCCAATTCCGAGCTTGAGCGTATCGCAAAGTTTTACGATTACCTTGAGATAATGCCAAAAGCCAACAACTCCTTTCTTATAGACGAAGGAACTCTCTCGGATTACGGCAGATTAGAGGAGATAAACAAGCAGATACTCCGTATCGGCGATAAGCTGAAAAAGCCTGTCTGTGCCACGGGGGACGCTCATTTTATAGATCCCGATGATGAAATCTACCGCCAGATAATGCAGGTGGGACTTAAATACAAGGACGCCATGCGCGAAAGCAAATTGTATCTCCGCACCACCGAGGAAATGCTGGAGGAATTTGCGTATCTGGGTGATAGAGCGGAGGAAGTCGTAATAGACAACCCGCAAAAGATTGCCGATATGATCGACGGTTCCATAAAGCCCATTCCCGACGGAACCTATACTCCCGAGATCGAGGGGGCAGAAGAGGAGCTTACCACCTCCTGCCATCAGACAGCTATGGATTGGTACGGCTACGAGGGAAAAGTTCCCGAAATAGTGCAAAACCGTCTTGACAGAGAGCTTACATCCATTATTAAAAACGGATTTTCCGTGCTTTACGTTATCGCCAGAAAGCTGGTACTCAACTCCGAGCGTACGGGATACCTTGTCGGTTCCCGCGGTTCGGTTGGTTCTTCCGTAGTTGCAACCTTTTCCGGCGTTTCGGAGGTTAACCCCCTGCCGCCTCATTACAGATGCCCGTCCTGCAAATACAGCGAATGGTTTACCGACGGCTCTGTGGGCAGTGGATTTGACCTTCCCGATAAAGTCTGCCCCAAGTGCGGGGAAATGATGATATCCGACGGACACGATATCCCCTTTGAAACCTTCCTCGGCTTCCACGGGGAAAAAGCGCCGGATATTGACCTTAACTTTTCATCGGACAACCAGTCCGAAGCCCATCATTACACCGAAGTTCTGTTCGGCAAGGAAAACATTTTCCGTGCGGGCACGGTAGGTACTATCGCTTCAAAGACTGCATACGGCTACGTTAAAAAGTTTTTGGAGGAGCAGGGAAAGCACCTTTCCAAAGCAGAGGAAAACCGCCTTGTAAACGGACTTGTAGGTGTAAAGCGTACCACGGGTCAGCACCCCGGCGGTATCGTAGTTATCCCCAAGCAGTACGAGATATACGATTTCACACCCGTACAGCACCCTGCGGATAAGGACGATTCCGGGGTTATCACCACCCACTTCGCTTTTGAATATCTGCACGATACCTTGCTTAAGCTGGATATTCTGGGCCACGATGTGCCTACCATATACAAATGGCTGGAAACCTTTACGGGCAGGGACGTGCGCACCGTTCCCATGAACGACAGAGCCACAATGGAGCTGTTCGAATCCACCCGCCCGCTGGGAGTTACTCCCGATCAGATCGGCTCGGATTTCGGCACATTCGGTCTGCCCGAATGCGGCACACCTTACGTTCGTGAAATGATACGTGACGCACACCCCACCAAATTCTCCGACCTCTTGCAGCTTTCGGGACTTTCTCACGGCACGGGAATATGGCTGGGCAACGGTCAGGAGCTTATTAAAAACGGCACCTGCACCATATCCGAAATTATCGGTACCCGTGACAGTATAATGGTATATCTTATGTATGCGGGTGTGGAAAAGGAAAGCGCCTTCAAGATCATGGAGTTCGTCCGTAAAAACAAAAAAGGTCTTCCCATTCCCGAAGGAATGGTGGAAACCATGCGGGCATCAAACGTGCCCGAATGGTATATAGAATCCCTTGGCAAGATACGTTACATGTTCCCCAAAGCCCACGCCGCCGCCTATATGATATCGGCGATCCGTCTGGGTTGGTACAAGGTACATGAGCCCTTGGCGTTCTATGCAACCTATTTCACTGTTAAATGCTCCAAAAATGCGGGATTTGACAGTGAGCTGGCTATGTCCTCTCCCTCTGTAATATCCAAGCGCATAGAAGAATTGGAAGCCCTTTCGGATACCACCGCCAAGGACGAGGACACCATCACTGTAATGCAGATGGTTCGTGAGATGTATGCGAGGGGTATAAAGTTTTTACCCGTTGATGTATATAAATCCGAAGCATATGTCTTTAAGCCCGAGGACGGCAAAATACGTCTGCCTCTTTCAGCCCTTAACGGTCTTGGCGACACCGCGGCGGAAAACATTTACAAAACCATACACGAAACCGATTGCGCCACCCTTGAAGAACTGCGCATAAACGCAGGACTTAACAAAAACGTGGTGGAAATACTTAAAAATAATAACTGTTTGGGAGGTCTTCCCGAAACCGATCAGTTATCTCTGTTTTAGGAGTGAATAAAATATGAAAACAAAGCTTCTTTCGATTATCGAAAAAAACCCTCTCCTTTGTGCGGACGAGCTTGCAGTAATGCTGGATACCGATGTTAACACAGTAAAAAACCTGCTTGACGAGTGTAAAAACGAAGGTATTATTCTGGGCACAAAGACCATTATCAACTGGGACAAGGCAGGCAAGGAAAGCGTTTCCGCTTTTATCGAGCTCAAGACCGTTCCCCAGCGTGATAAAGGCTTTGATGCGGTGGCAGAGCGTGTCGCAAATTACGAAGAGGTAAAAAGCGTGTTCCTTATGTCCGGCGCATACGATCTCGCCGTGCTGGTGGAATGCCGCACTATGCGTGACGTTGCCGTGTTCGTGGCGGAACAGCTTGCCACTATCGACGGAGTTACCGCAACCGCTACCCATTTTATAATGGAACGCTACAAGGATTGGGGCGTAAACTTTGAAAAAGACCCCGTGGACCTGAGAGGTAACGGTTGGTAATGGACTACAGCAAAATCCTTTCCCAAAGGGCTTGCTCCTTGCAGCCTTCGGGAATAAGAAAATTTTTCGATATGCTTGAGAACCGCAAAGACGTGGTCGCCCTCACCGTAGGTCAGCCCGATTTTATCACTCCCTGGCATATCCGTGAAGCAGGTATACGCTCTCTTGAGGAGGGCAGGACCTACTACACCTCCAACAGCGGTCTTATGGAACTGCGTGTGGAATTATCGAAATATGCACTCCGCCGCTTCGGTCTTACCTATGACCCCAAGGATGAAATTCTGGTTACCGTGGGAGGAAGCGAGGCTATCGATCTCGCGCTCCGTGCAATCGTTGATCCGGGAGATGAGGTTATCGTGCCCCAGCCCTCCTTCGTGTGTTACGATCCTCTGGTTACTATGGCAGGAGGCGTGCCCGTTATACTTCCTTTGAAAAAGGAAAACGGATTCGTTCTCACGGCGGAAGAACTGGAAGCGCACATAACTCCAAAAACAAAAGCGCTTGTTTTGCCCTTCCCCAATAACCCCACCGGTTCTATAATGACAAAAGAACAGCTTGAAGCCATCGCGCCCGTGATCATCAAGCACGATCTCGTGGTTGTTTCCGATGAGATATATGCAGAGCTTACATACGGCGCAAAGCACGTTTCCATCGCTTCTCTTGATGGTATGCGGGAGCGTACTATCGTGGCAAACGGATTTTCAAAAGCCTACGCTATGACGGGCTGGCGTATGGGATACACCCTTGCCCCCCGTGAGATAACGGCGCAGATGCACAAGATACATCAGTACGGTATAATGTGCGCCCCTACCACCGCCCAGTACGCCGCCGTTGAAGCGGTCAAAAACGGGGATGGGGATATCGAATATATGCGTGACGAATACAACGGCAGACGCAGACTTATCGTAAAGGGCTTGCATGAAGCGGGTATCGACTGTATGATGCCTGACGGAGCGTTTTACGTATTTGCGGATATTTCCCGTTTCGGTATGTCTTCGGAGGAATTCTGCGAACGGCTTTTGAACGAAAAAGGAGTGGCAATAGTCCCCGGAAACGCATTCGGCGAAAGCGGAGAGGGCTATGCCCGTATTTCCTACGCATACTCCGCAACCCATATTAAAAAAGCAATTTTGCGTATAAACGAATTCGTTAAGGACCTTTCCAAATGACAGAAAAAGCGTTTGCAAAAATAAATCTGTTTTTGTCCGTCGGGCAAAAGCGTGAAGACGGGTATCACCAAATAGATACCGTAATGCACACCGTAAGCCTGTATGATGAGGTATCATTCGAAAAGTGCGATACATTGCGTGTTTTTTGCGATATGGACGTGCCCGAAAGGGATAATCTTGCGTACCGCGCGGCGCAGGCGTTTTTCGGTTACACGGGCACAATTCCGTCCGTTAAAATAACCGTAAAAAAGCACATTCCCTCCAAAGCGGGGTTGGGCGGCGGCAGCGCAGATGCGGCGGCAGTCCTCCGCGGGCTTAATGAAATGTATAATGCGGGGCTGGATACGCAGACCCTTGCAAGCATCAGCGCGCCTCTTGGCGCGGATATACCCTTTTGCGTTTACGGCGGCAAGGCAAGATGCGGCGGTATCGGTGATATTGTCACCCCAATGGAGAAGGAGCATCTTCATCTCGCCATAGTCAAGCCGGATGCGGATTGCCCCACGGGAAAAATGTATTCGCTTCTTGACGAAACGCAAAGAGAAACGGTTTCGTACAAGGAAAACCTGTTTTTCAATTCTTTTGATACAGTGTGTCCTTCGGAATGTAAGACCGCAATTAAACGCCTTTTGGCTTTGGGCGCAAAAAACGCAATGTTAAGCGGAAGCGGAAGCGCAGTCTTCGGCGTTTTCGGAACGGAAAGGGAAGCGGTTTCCGCCGCAAAAGAACTGGAAAAAGAGTATCATTTTTCCGTCTACGCCCACACAATATGATTTTTACGGCAGATTATTGACAAACGCGTGCACCGTATGTTATAATTTGCCTCGACGGGGCATTAGCGCAGCTGGGAGCGCACAACACTGGCAGTGTTGGGGTCACGGGTTCGAGTCCCGTATGCTCCACCAGAAAAAAGACCGTTCATCGAACGGTCTTTTTTCTATCCAATCCGAAGCGGGGTCCCCCGAAAACGCTTTGCGCTTTTGGGGTGCATAAGGATTGGCATGGAATCACCCGCAGGGTGTATGGAATCACCGTTAGGCGTATGGCATCACGCGTCAGCGTGTATTCACCTTCGGATTGATTACATTCAACACTTCGTGTTGATTCCATACCGCAGACAAGCTGCGGATTCCATACACGGCGCCGCCTTGATTCCATGCCGCAACAAGTTGCGGATTCCATACACGCCTACGGCGTGATTTGTTCCACTTCGTGCAAACGATGTGATGCTTCGCATCAATGATGTTGCGCTCCGCGCAAACGCCTTGATTTTTCTCTTCTTCCGTGATATACTCACCTTAAAGGAGTGATATTATGCAAGTTTTTGTTTCCAAACCGATCGTGACTTCGGACGGCGAAAACGAATTTCAAATTCGTTACATTCGAGATGAGGGTGTAGGCGTTGCAACCACCCGAACCGATAAATCTTATTTTATGCTGGACAGTGCGGATTATTGGTATGATCTTATACAAGAAAAATATCCTCCTGTTATGAAATGCTCGTGTAAAAATGATTTTTTCAGCATTTCCTTTAATTATGTTCGCAGAGAAGATACAGAAGATTTTAAAGAAATAAACATCATCTGCAAGTGTACGGCTTGCAACAAGGAGAAAAAGCTTCCGCCTGTAAAAATTGATTATTCTCCCTCTTGCCAACTGTTTGATAATCCCATATCTTTTTGCAAGCAGCCCAAAATAAAATACAAAACCTTTTCTCCAAGCGGCTATTGGACGGAAAAAGCGGTGTTAAGTATTGCAGATTTTTTTGTTAAACGGAACTTGTTTATCTATTGCTGGTATTGGGATTCCCAAAAACGTTTTTTCAAAGAAATAACCGCGGCTGAATTGCACACCTTCTTTACAGAGAAAGATAAAAAATACAATGCTGTTTATTTTTCCGAAGAACCGCTTGACGATGATTCTCTTCAGCCTTCGTATGACGAAAAAGGCGTTTACGTTAAGAGGGACCTTTGGCGTAAAAAGCGTGTTTTTAAATTGAACAGTCCTTTTATGGTTGTTCCTTGCGGTTTGTTTTATAGCATGGAGTTTTGTAGCGAATATATTGACAATGACGGAAACGTTATAGAAAAGGACGCATCCTTTTCTGAACTAGTGCAAGAGTTCAACAAATTCTGCAAAAATCCGGAAAAACAAACACAGCTTCATCTTTTATCCGATTATATTTGAAACTCACCTTAAAGGAGTTGATACCATGCATACTTTCGTTTCCGATACTTTGGCGTCAAGCGCTGACCAGACATATTTTAAATCAGACGGCAAAGAGCACCTTTGCAGAATATATTACAAGGTTTTTGCAGGGGGAAGCGAATACCGCTTTATGTTCGGCAACACGGTGGATTCCACCTTTGCGGACGGGTCCCGCTCCGTGGCGAATATGCTTTGCGGCGAGTGGCAGATATCCTGCGCCCGCGTAGGCGTAGTTCCCCGTTGCGGTATGGAAAACCCCGCACAGCCCGAAAAATTTACAGAAATACTTTTTGAAGGCGCATCATATAAAAACATTCTTCCCGGTGAACGCTTTTTTACCGACACGGTGAAAATCAAAGCGGGTAGAGGCGAATATCTCTGCGTGGAATACGCATTTAAGGGCAAAAAGCTTCCCTGCCACGAGGAAATAATTATCCCCACCTTTATTTATGAAAACGGCGCTTGGGTCCGCACTCCTTTTGTTCCCGTACCTTTAACCGTGCAGGTAAAGAGGGAAGTGAAAAAACGCATCTGCTTCCTCGGAGATTCCATTACCCAGGGTATCGGCTCAACTCCCAACCGCTACGCCCATTGGTGCGCAGTAGCCGCAGAAAAGCTGGGAAGGGAATATTCCTTTTATAACCTTGGCATAGGCTCCGCCCGCGCATCCGATGCCGCATCCGATGCCGCTTGGCTGGAAAGAGCGAAGGATTGCGATATTTGCGTTATCTGCCTTGGCACAAACGATCTTCTTCACGGCAGAAGTGCCCAAGATATATGCAGAGATATCACTCGTGTTGCGGGCATTCTGGGAAAATGCGGGATATGCGTTGTCGTACAGACCGCGCCTCCCTTTGAATATCCCGAATCCGCCGCCAAAAATTGCAAAAAGGTAAACGAATATATTAAAAACACCTTCTTCCGCTGCTTTGATAACACACGCTTCCTGTGCGAGGGCGGGGACGTGGATTTACCCGTGTTCGGCGGACATCCTCACGACGAGGGCTGTGCCGTCTGGGGCGAAAATATTGCTTTGCATATGAAAGAATATCTGTCTTAAAAAGGAGAAAAATATGAAAAAGGCGGTAGTTATCTTGCTTTCCGTGAAACTGTACCGTATTGCGGTGCTGGCTTTTGCACTTATTCTTGTTTTTTCGTCTACACCTACCGGCTCGGTGGCTTTTGCCGAGGAAAAGGACGACGTTTTGTTCAAATACACACCTAAAATGACAGAGGACAATTTTCGATATCTTGATGAGATTTATATTGAAAAATATCCAGAACTGGGTCTGCGTTGGACGTACGGATTGGATGAGGACAAACGCATTTTAACCGAGCACACCCAATCGGTCATACAAGGCTGTACTACCGACCAAGAAAAGGTAGATGCCATCATCGGCTGGATCGTGGAGAATATTGAATACATCGAAGACGGATCGTCTTATTCCTATGACGTGCTTTACGACGGCGTTGGCAACTGCTTGGGTCAAGCTATGCTTATGCGCGATATGTGTCGCTTGGCAGGCATTCCAGCCGCGTGGGGCGATGGCTGCAGAGATGATATGGCTTCGGTGACCTTTGAAGATATCTCAAAACCCGGATATGTCGGTCACGCCTGGTGCTTCGTATATGTAGATGGCGAATGGCGTCTATATGACCCGGTCTGGGGCGTTAATCCATACACAGACAGAGATATGATATCTCGAATTTATTTTTTAGACAATATCGAGTTTATCAGACCGATCTATGACAGCGACGGTCCCGTTCCGGCCAGAAACCTCAGCGGAGAGGTTTATATTGACGGCCGGTTTATGCTGTACAGCGGCGAAAAACCGTCCGATGCCGGTTCTAAATTGATTTGGGTTAACGATCTGGTTACCCACTCAAATCCTTATACCGGTGACGGGTGCGGAACAGATTATTTGGAAAATCCCGAACGCAAGGACGAAATGATCGTAGGCGAGCTTTTCAGAAATGGCTGGCACGATTTCTTCGGATTAACCTATTCCTATGAAAACGGCGTAAACGCCGCCGCCACTGTTCTTGCCTTGAACGGTGTGCAATATTATATGAATCAGGGTAATGCCTTGAAACTGTGTGTTGATCAATCAGAGTGCCGTATACGCTACGGTTGGCTGAACGTGAAAACCGGCTTTAACGGCAAGCTTCTTGAACCGATAGAGATGGAAATGCCGGAAACCGAAGATTTTATATATGTTGAACCGCTTATTGAATGGACGAGTGACAACCCCGAGATTGCATCTATTGACGAAAACGGCGTGATCACTAATCATAAAGAAGGCCATGCGGAATTCAATATTAAGGGATATCTGAAAACAATTATGGACTTGCCGGAATGGATAAAGTCGGATACAGACCTTGTGGATTCGCTTTTGCAGGACGGCTTTGAACTTGTGGACGGAAAACTGGTTTCCATCGGTCTTCAGTATGAAACCGGATTTACGGTATACTTCAAAAATGACATTTCCCGTCCTACCGAATTCGGAAAAGTGAGCTCCGAACAAAAAGACAATTCGGAAGACGAATCTGATATTAGCTGTCCGCCTACCGATACGTTTATTGATATTTTGGATGAGCAACAGCAAACCGAATTGCTTAACAATACCGCAGATGGCGGAACGCTTTCATTTTCTGCTTCCGAAGGTTGTAACGGGCTGTCTTTTGGAACGGATATAGCAGCGCAGGCGGCGCAGCGCGGGATTTCTATGGAAATCTCTGTGGGGAATGCCATTGTTGCTTTTGACAGCGCCGCGCTAACCGCCGTTGCCGAACAGAAAACGTCCGAATTGTTTACCGTTGAACTCACACCCGTTCTTTTGGAAAACCTTTCCGCAGTACAGCAATCAGCACTTGCCGATAAGAATTCAGTAATAATCTATGAAATCAACCTTCGTAGCGGGCAGGAATATATCCACGATTTTGGAAACGGCACCGTTTCCGTTACATTGCCGTTTAATTGCGAAGATGCGTATTCCACAGAGGACTATACGGTTTATTGCGTAACTGAGGACGGCGGTTTAGAGGCCGTGAACACCTTAGTTTCTGCTAACAGCGTCACCTTTACTACAAACCATTTTTCCGTCTTCGTTATTTTAAATACCGCTGTGTCGCAGTCAGTAGCTGATAGCGTTTTGGCATGGGCTTTAGCCGCTGTCGGAGCACTGCTCTTCGCGGGAATAGCAGTTGTTATTATTCTTGTAACTAAAGCGCGAAAACGCTCGAAAAACACAGATTAATCTTTACAAAGCGAAAAACCGGTCGGGCGGATTTCCTATCGGATGCCCTTGGGCTGTGCCGTCTGGGGCGAAAACATAGCAAAACATATAAAAGAATACTTTTGAAAGCCTGCCGCCGTGTTTTTCGGCGGCGGTTTCTTCTTGGGGTGATTTCTTTTTCGGGGTGATTTGAGCATGGTTTTGTTCGTGTTTAACAAAAAAATATGTAAAAAAACAATATTTTAGTTGCACAATTTAAAAAAGTGTGATATTCTATATCTGTATCTTTATATTAAAATTTTGGAGGGATGTATATGAGCATAACAAAGTATCTGTTTGATGCGCTCAATAACGGCACGGAGCTTTATCCGCCTATGCAGGGTGCTCTGCCCGTTAACTCCTACGATATATTACAAGGCAAAATAAATTCAAACCGTTTCGTGACTCTGGCAGAGGATATGCGCATAACGGGTGATACGGATGTACTTATCGTTGCAAAATCCGTAAACACCACCGTGGCGGGAGGTATATATTCTTCCTCCTCTCCCGCACTCCTTAAGGGACTTTATTATATCCCCGCAGTGCTTCATAATGACGGAACCTTTTCCTTTACCGAAAACCGCCTGCCTTATTTTAACGAGGAATTTTTGGCAGGGGATACCGTGTTCGGCAACGCCGAGCGTGCAAACGGTTATTTCGCGGCTAATCCCAGACTGATTTCCGCTATTTACGCAAACGGCACTTGGGAGGCTTACATCCGCCTTGCCACCGCATATTTTGAAGAGGTGTGCGGAGTTCCCTATAACGAATGTTATATAACCAACAGAGCAGATGATTCTTCGTTTATATTCGATCAGAATTGTTATATTATCCCCGCCCGTCCCGTAAAGGGAGTAAAGCCTATGTTAAGACTGTATGCCCGCATATTCAAAGCAGGTATGCCCAACAAGCTTTACCGCGATCTTTGCGAGGGTAAGGATGATGACGTTTCTTTCATCACTCTCACAGCAGAGGAAAAAGCGGATTTTATACGCAAGGTTTCCACAAATTGGATAATCAATTCAGCCCTTGCCCGCGTTCCTGCCCGTCCCATCATAGTGGGAAGCGATATTTCTCCTTCTCTCCGCCTTGCGGAAACGGGAGATGACCTTGCTTCCTATTGGTCGGAGGTAAAGAGCAGCGTGCAATCCCTTCCCGCATATAATACGGATTCTCTCTCGCCTGACGGAATCTTTGCCGGCTGTGCCCGCCGTTACGGAGTGTCCTTTTCTTCCGTAAACGGATGTATAGACCGCATCTACCGCGAGCTTTCTTCCCTTTCTCTGCTTAACGACCGTGTTGTAAACGAAGTGAAAAAGCATCCCGGCCTTATCACCTTCCCCGTTAAAGAGGGCAAGCGTATAACCTTCGCCGCTTCACAGACACTTATGAAGTGCGAGGAGCTGGAAAAAGCTCTTCGTGAGCGCCGTATGGAGTGGGAAGTGTTTATAAATCAGCTTCCCAGAAGAGTGCGCACCTTCGGCGGACTCTCTTCCGTAAGAGAAGAGCGCAAGCGTCTGTTTACCGAGTTTATGACGGATATCGACACCTTCATAAACCCCGAGATGTCCCCTCAGCAGATACTTGCCGCATTTACCGATATGGCGGCGAAAAATTCCGCGCTTATGAAGGAAACTGCTTTGAAAAAACAGCTTCTGGATACTATCGGTGAATACAGCGAATACGGTATAGACCTGTTTTCCGATGATGGCGAGGATGATACCTTCCTTTGCACCGAGCAGGATATAAACCGTCTTATAATGAAAAAGGTTACTCCCACAATGTTCTGGCTGTCCGTTCATTATTATGAATGTATCTGGGCTTCCGATCCCGAGGGCAACCCTTACACGCTGTCCCCCGTTATCATCGCGCCCTATGAGAAGATCGCCGAGCAGTTTGAGGAATTCGATTCCATTCCCTTGCTTATTCTCGATCACGCAGACAGCATCTCTCCCGAGTACGCCTGCGGCTTGTTCGCTCTGGCAAAGACGGCAATCCTCATTTGTGACGGAGAGGGAGCTTCCCCCGTCCGAACCCTGCCCGCAGGAACGGATATTTTGCTGGCGATACGCTCCGGCGCAGTTGCATATGCCGATGAATACGGCACCTTGAAGGAAAAAGGACTTTCCGTTTCCGCAAATTCCGTGGCAGATTGCTTCCGTTCATAAACTAAAAAACAAAAAATATAAAAAACAAAAAATTGAAAGGACTTTTCCCCATGAAAAGAAGAATTTCCATTATTGCCCTTCTTCTCGCAGTGCTTATGGTAGCAAGCGTTTTCGCGGCTTGCCAGGACGGCACTCCCGATGAGAGCAAGGGCGGCACCGTTTCCAAGGCAGATGGCGACGATCGCTACGTTGCAGATCTTCCCGAATTCTCTTGGAATACCGATTCCGGCACTTACGGCACCTTTGACGTTCTCGTTTACAGCAACGAAGCACAGACCACCTATTTCTCCGAAGAGATCGGTTACAATCTGTATGAAACTACCGACGAAGTACTTAACGCTGCAGTTATGGAGCGTAACAACTACGTTGAACAGCTTACCGGCGTTGAGATCGTAGCTTGGCCCGTAAAGGACGTTGTAAGCGCCCTTAACGACCAGATCGCAGGCGGTATGAAGGATTACGATATGGCTATGCCCTTTATGCCCGGCGCAGCTACTCTCGCTCAGGAAGGCAAGCTTCACGCTCTCAACAGCGATAAGCTTTCCGCATATATCGATCTTTCCCAGCCCTGGTGGGATGCAAATGCTACCGCAGGTCTTTCCGTTGACGGTATCGTATACTTCACCACCGGCGATATTTCCATTATGCAGAAGATCGTTTCCACCGCAGTTACCTTCAACAAGGATATGTACGCTTCTCTCTTCCCCGGCGAGAAGACTCTGTACGAAGTCGTTGATGACGGCGAATGGACTCTCGATAAAATGGTACAGCTTGCAAAGGTTGCTACTGTTCAGGACGGCGACGGCGACTGGGATCTTGATGACCAGTGGGGCTGCTCCGCTTCTCACGGCGACGCTAATATGTTCTATCTCGCATCCGGCAACACTATGTGTGCAAAGGATTCCGATGACCTTCCCGTATTCTCTATGAACTCCACCTCCAGCATCGACGCTGCTATTAAGGTTCTCGAAGCTCTTCAGACTGACGGTTGGGCTATCATGGCTGAGAATATGACCGCTATGGGCGCTACCGATAAGTGGAAGGCTTCTCTCGACGTATTCGGCGAAGGCAGAGCATTGTTCAGAACCACTGCATTCTCCGCTATCAAGAAGCTTCGTGCATACGAAGAAGGCGTTGAATTCGGTATCATCCCCATGCCTAAGCTTAACTCTGACCAGGAAAATTACTACACTCCCTGCTCTGCTCACTATGCATACGCAGTTGTAATTCCCAACTGTGTTGAGGACGAAGAATTCTCCGCATATATGACCGAGCTGGTTTGCTGCGAAGCAAAGAACTACGTAACCGACGCTTACTACGAAGTAACTCTTAAGAAGCGCGATTCCAAGGACGATGAAACCGAGCGTATGCTTGACCTCATCTTCTCCAACGTAATTTACGATACCGGTTATATCTACGGCTTCTCCGGCGCAAGCTCCATCCTTTCCGGACTTATGTCCTCCGGCGGTACCGACGTTAAGTCTTCCGTAGAAAAGGTTACCGATACTATTGAATCTGCTATCGAAGATACTATCGAAAACTTCAGAGATTAATAAAGACCTATTCTCCTTTTTTATTTCGCCCGCGGCGGGTTTTTCAACCCGCCGCGCGGTTTTGTTAAAAACCAAACATTATTTAAACGGAGGCAAAAATGAAAAGAATAGTTGTTTTACTTCTTTGCTTGCTTATGATCGGCTCGTGTCTGCTGGTTTCCTGCAACGATACGGATACCGATGTCAGCAAGACTGAACAAAACGAATCCAAGACCGAAGCGGGCTATGATCCCGATTCCGACCGTTACGTTACCAACCTTCCCGCTTTTGAATGGGACGTAAACGACTCCACTTACGCTACCTTTGACGTTGCCGTAACCAGCAACGAGGTTCAGACCACTTATTTCTCCGAGGATATCGGATTTGATAAGTACCCTACTACCGATGCGGTTATCAACGATGCGGTAAAAGAGCGTAACCGTCTGGTAGAATCGCTTACCGGCGTTGTTATAAACCCCATTTACGTTAAAGACGTATACACCGCAGTTCAGGACGATATCGCAGGCGGCTTGGGCAACTACGATATGGCAATGCCTTTCCTTTCCGGCGCAGTTAATCTCGCTCAGGAAGGCAAGCTTCATGCACTTAACAGCGAAAAGCTTTCTCCTTATATCGATCTTACCATGCCTTGGTGGTCACAGGGTGCAAATGAAGCCTTCTCTATTTCCGATCAGCTTTATTTCTCCACCGGCGATATCACCATAATGTCCAAAATATCCACCCGTGCCCTTGTTTTCAATAAGGAAATGTACGCAACCCTTTTCCCCGGTGAAAAGTCCTTGTACGAAATGGTTGAAGACGGCGAATGGGTTTACGATACCATGCTGGAAATGTGCAAAAAAGCAACCGTTGAAAGCGGCGACGGCAAGTGGGATTATAACGATCAGTGGGGCTTGGTAAGCGAAACCTCCGATCCGTACACCTTCTATTCCGCTGCAGGCGAATCCCTTGCTGCAAAGGATGCAGATGACCTTCCTTACCTTACCTTTGATACCACCCGTTCCGTAAGCGTCGCTCAGCGTCTGCTTGAGGAATATTCAAAGAAAAACACCTGGCACATTTGCTCCAACACCCTTGGCACCGAATTCGGTGTTACCGATGTTTGGAAGACCTCTTTGGATATCTTCGGCGAAGGCAGAGCATTGTTCCGTTGCAGCGTATTCTCCGCAATCAAGAAGCTCCGTAACTATGAAAACGGTATAGAATTCGGTATTATTCCCATTCCTAAGTTTGATTTGGAACAGGAAAATTATTATACCCCCTCCGGATCCGGCACATACGTTGTTGTAATTCCCACCTCCGCACCCGATGAAGAGTTTTCCGCATATATGACCGAGCTTATCGCTTGCGAAGCAAAGAACTACCTCACTCCCGCATATTACGAAACCACTCTTAAATCCCGCGATGCCCGCGATGATGAATCCGAAGAAATGCTGGACGATTACATTTTCGCAAATCTTAAGTTTGACGTTGGTTCCTTCTATAACTTCGGCGGTATCGGCTCTATGATGCAGAATCTCGCAGGAGAAGGCAAGACGGATGTAGTTTCTACCTTCGAGAGCATCAAGGATGCGGCAGAAGACGCTATCGACGAAACTATCGAAAATTACCGTAACTAATTACTTATCATGGCTTTTCTTCCTATTACAAAAGAGGAAGCATTGGCAAACGGTATAACCGAATTTGATTTTATTATCGTGACGGGTGATGCCTACGTGGATCACCCGTCCTTCGGTACGGCAGTCATCGGCAGGGTGCTGGAAGCGGAAGGATATACCGTTGCGGTAATTCCCCAGCCCGATTGGCGCACTACAGAGAATTTTAAACGGTTCGGCAAGCCCCGCCTTGCTTTTCTCGTAAACAGCGGCAATATAGATTCAATGGTGGCGCATTATACAGCCGCGCGCCGCAAACGCAACAGCGATTATTATTCTCCCGGCGGTGTTGCGGGCAAAAGACCCGACCGCGCCGTCATCGTATACTGCAACCGTATCCGCGAAGCATACGGGGACGTGCCCATCGTTATCGGCGGAGTAGAGGCGTCTACGCGCCGTTTTGCTCACTACGATTATTGGACGGATTCTGTGCGGCGAAGCATACTTGTGGATTGCCGTGCGGACATATTAACCTACGGTATGGGAGAAAATATACTCCGCCGCATCGCGTTTTTGTTGGATAAAGGCGTTCCTATCAAAAAAATTCGGGACGTAAGAGGTTGTTGTTATCTTGCGGAGAAGGATTTTGTCCCCAAGTTCGAAACCGAATTTATCGGGGATTACGATACCTTAAAGACAGACAAAGCCGCTTTTGCAAAAGCCTTTGATATTCAGGCAAAAAATCAGGACCACGTTATCGGTAAAGCATTAATAGAGGATTACGGGGATAAAATTTTAGTGCAGACACCCCCTATGCCTCCGCTCACCCGTAACGAGTTGGATGCGGTGTATTCGCTCCCCTTTGAGAGGGAGTATCACCCCTATTACGAGCAGTTTGGCGGTGTTCCCGCCATAAACGAAGTCAAGTTTTCCATAGCCCACAACAGAGGCTGCTTCGGTAACTGCAATTTCTGCTCCATCGCCTTCCATCAGGGCAGGCAGGTGGTATCCCGTAGTGTGGAATCTGTGGTGAGAGAGGCGGAGATACTCGCCGCCAAACCGGATTTTAAGGGATATATCCACGATGTGGGCGGCCCCACCGCAAACTTCCGGTTCCCCTCCTGCGAAAAGCAGAAAAAGCACGGTCTTTGCGTTAACCGCAAGTGCCTTGAACCCTCCCCTTGCCCCAATATGAAGGTGGACCACTCGGATTACATCCGCCTGCTTGAAGAGGTGGAAAAGGTAAAAGGCGTCAAAAAGGTGTTTATACGAAGCGGTATCCGTTTCGATTACGTTCTGGCAGATAAAAACGATGCGTTTTTCAAAAAGCTGGTGCGTGATCACGTAAGCGGTCAGCTTAAGGTCGCTCCCGAGCATTGCGTGGATAACGTGCTTCATTATATGGGCAAGCCCGGCATCGAAACCTATAACCGCTTTAAAAAGAAGTTTTATTCCATAACTCAGTCTATGGGTAAAGAGCAGTACCTCGTTCCTTATCTTATGTCTTCCCATCCGGGAAGCAGGCTTGAGGACGCGCTGGAATTGGCTCTTTATTTAAAGGAAAACAATATAAACCCCGAGCAGGTGCAGGATTTTTATCCCACGCCCGGCACTGCATCCACCTGTATGTTTTATACGGGTATAGATCCTTTTACGGGCAAGAGCGTGTACGTTCCCCGTTCTTATGAGGAAAAACAGCTTCAGCGTGCTCTGCTTCAGGCGTACCGTCCCGAGAATGCGCCCATGGTCAAAAAAGCGCTGTATAAATTGGGCAGGGAAGATCTTATTCCCGTTTTGCTGCCTTACCGCAAAAAGGTTCATGACACCAAAAATCAAAACAAAAATAAACCCAAAAATCACCAAAAAACAAAACAAAGCGATAAACGCAGAAGAAAGTAATTTCTTCTGCGTTTTCCTTATTTATCAAAGCATATAAAGGTGTGTTTTGCACATAATTGTTTCGAGGGCGTTTTTAATCATTCATCTTAAAAAAAGTAAAAGGTGATGCTATGAAAAGGATTTATCGTTTTACCGCCTTTATCCTTTGTGCTTGTGTCTGTGTGGGTATGCTTTCGGGCTTGTCGGCTTCTGCGTCAAGACAAAAGCTTATTCCCGGCGGAATGAATTTCGGAGTAAAATTCTTCACGGATGGGCTTTTGGTAGTGGGCACGGCAGACGTAACAACTCCCGCAGGCTTGTGCTCACCTGCAAAGGATAGCGGTATAAAAGTAAAGGAAACAATTATTTCGGCAGATGGCAAAAAGCTTTCCACTTCGGAGGAGCTTGTAAGCACCGTCGATCAAAGCAAGGGCAAGGAAATGGTGCTCGCCGTAAAAGATCAGGACGGGAACGAGCGTCAGGTCAAGGTAAAGCCGGTGTTAAGCTCGGAAACGGGTAAATGGTGTATCGGTGTGTGGGTTCGGGATTCCACCGCAGGTATCGGCACCGTAACCTATATAAACGGCTTTACGGGTGATTTCGGCGGCTTGGGACACGGCATCTGCGATGTGGATACGGGGTCATTAATGCCCGTGGGCAAGGCGTACGTGGTGGATGTAAATATAACCGCCATAGACAAAGGCGACACCCGCACTCCCGGTGAATTAAAGGGTAATTTTGGCAAAGAGGTAAGGGGCGAGATCTTTAAAAACACCCACACGGGAGTTTACGGTGTGTTTTCCACCCTGCCCGCAGCTCTCCGCCAGCCAATGGAGATAGCCAAAAAAAAGGAGGTTACCGAGGGTAAAGCCACCGTGCTGTGCCAGATAAACGGCAAGGTAGGGGAATACGATATAGAAATTGTAAAGGTGTATAAAGATTCGGGGGATACCAAAAATTTTCTTATCCGTGTTACCGACCCTGCTCTTCTTGAAGCCACCGGCGGTATCGTTCAGGGGATGTCGGGCTCACCCATTATCCAGAACGGCAGGCTTGCCGGCGCAGTAACCCATGTGCTTGTCAACGATCACACCAAAGGCTACGGAATATTTATAGAAAATATGCTTAATACAGCAAATTAAAGCAATAAAGCCGGTTGACCCCGGCTTTTATTGTTATTGACAATCGGTCCGAGTTGGTTTATACTTAATATATAAAAATTACGGAGGAATTGATTATGAAAAAAGCACTTGCCTTTTTATTGGTTTTCTCTTTTGTTTTTCTGTGCGGCTGCGGCTCGGATCTGGGAATGAGCGAAGAAGCGGCTGAAGAAATTTACCAAAACGCTCTTGTCTGTATCGAAGAAGGGCAGTACGAAGAGGCGTATATTCTGTTCCTGCAAATACAGACCTACAAGGACGTTTACGATCAGTTGGATAAGTTTGTGGTTTTACCGAGATTTATAACCACTACTACCTACTATGATGATCCGCCGACCACCACTTCTTTGCAAAAAGAGTTTGACGAAATGGGAAACACTGTCAGCCTCACTTCGACAACCGATGGATTGAATTATAATAAAAACACTTCTGAATACGAATACGATTCCAACGGAAGGTGCATACAAGCCAATGGCATCGTGTATGAATATGACGAAAACGGAAACCGTGTTAAAATGGTGGACGGAGAACGGGTCGTTACATATTCATATGATGAAAATGGACATCTGATATCAACGCATTCCGGCGCAAGAACCTATGAATATGACAAAGACGGAAACTTGACGCAGGCTTTTACCGATTACGGTAATGGCAAAACGCGTAAAGAGGAGTATTCCTACGATAAGTACGGACGTCTTGCCGAATACGTTGAAACCTATTCCGAACCCTTTTCCGACGGCGCAACAAAGATCACCTTGACCTTTGAGTACGATAACCGAGGATTTCTTGTTTCAAGAACAATAAAAAGAAACGTATTCGGCTCGGAAACGATAAAAACCACCTATGCTTATGATGAAGATGGATTTTTAAGACTTTGGATACAAACCAACAAAAAAGGCGACGAAAAGTACAAGGAGATTCAGTACGATGGCTACGAGGTGTTTTACAACCCCACGGGCTATCTTGAAGGTGTCAACGAGCTTATATCTTAAAATTAAACCACGGCGTTTTTCGCCGTGGTTTTTGCTTTCTCCCGGTTATATTACCTCTATCGCCGCTGTCAGGGCGGTTGTAATTTGCTCCAAGGAAAGGGATGGGTGCTTATCTTCCGCCTGCTCGGGAAGAAAAGGCACGTGGATAAATCCTATCTTTTTGTCCGTGCCGTCAAAGCGGTGAAGCAGGGAATAAAGCAGGTCGTTGCACACAAAAGCTCCGGCGGAATAGGATTTGGAGCAGGGCACGCCGGCTTGGTTTACCGCATCGACTATATCGTCTACAGGCAGGGTGGAGAAATATGCGGCAGGCGCATTTTCAATTACGGGAACGTTTTTCGGCACATATCCGTCGTTATCGGGAATGCGGGCGTCACGTAAGTTTATACCGACAACTTCGTGCGTAACACCCTTTCTGCCTCCCGCCTGACCGACACAAATTATCACATCAGGCTCAAATTCTTCGGCTTTGGCGATCACCGTTTTACTTGCTTTTTCAAAGGAAGTGGGCACGCACAGCTTTATAATATTGTAATCCCCGATTCCTTCGGGCAGTCGTTTTACTGCCTCAAAGGAGGGGTTTATTTTTTCTCCCCCAAAGGGGTCAAAACCGGTTATTAAAAGTGTCTTTTTTGCCAAAACTTCTTTTCCTCCGGGTCGTATTTTACGGTTAAATCATATCCTTCTGCTACGCTTTTGTCAATAGTTTTACATAATTAAATCCCGCTTTTTGTCGCAAAAACAAATTTGTTGGTGGCAAATGTCGTAAAAAGTTGGCAAAAAGATGAATAAATTGGCAAAAAACTATTGCCAAAAACTGCCAAATGTGTTATAATTCTGCCAAACGGAAAACATAATGCATTTTTGAAAGGATGTAACGGCAATGGAAAAACAGCAGACAAGAGCGAGAGTATTTATAGCAGACGGTTCGGCGGAGTTTCGCGCCCAGTGCGTACAGCATCTCCGTCCCCGAGGCGTGGAGATAGTAGGCGAGGCATCGGACGGAAGGGAGGCGTTCACACGAATCTGCAGAAGCAAGCCGAATGTGGTAATAAGCGAACTGTATCTGGGCGTGCTTGACGGCGCAGGGCTGATAAGGGAGTGCAGAAAACAGCTTGGGGATAATGCTCCCGCGTTTATAATGATGTCGGCGTTTAATTCAGAGGAGCTTTTCGAGGAGTGCTGTGAAGCGGGCGCTTCTTATTGTATGATCAAGCCGCCGGATTACACTACTCTTGCAGAGCGTGTGGTGCGCCTTGCGGATAAATCCCGAAGGTTGCGCGTGCGCAGAGAAAACGATGAAACCGATCTTGAAGCACAAGTGACCAAAATAATACATCAAATCGGCGTTCCCGCACATATTAAGGGATACCAGTATCTCCGCACGGCTATAATAATGACAATAAACGATAACGATATAATCAACTCCGTAACGAAGGTATTGTATCCCTCGGTGGCGAAGAAATACGGCACCACCTCCTCCCGTGTGGAAAGGGCTATCCGCCACGCGATCGAGGTGGCGTGGGACAGAGGGGATCTTGAGGTGCTCAACTCCTTCTTTGGCTACACCGTACAAAATTCCAGAGGAAAGCCTACCAATTCGGAATTTATCGCTATGATCGCAGACAACCTGCGTCTTAAAAACAAGGCTTTAACGGTGTAAAGAAAAATTTTTATATTTTTGTGTTTTTCCTATTGACATTTGCAGAATTTATGATATACTAATAACAGTAATCATTCCTACTTTTTGAAAGGAGGCGCAAATGTCAAGGCAAAGAGAAGCAATACTTTCCGCCGTGCGTGAAAGCTGCTGTCATCCGGATGCGGATATGATATGTGCAAGGGTAAAAGAGGATATACCCAACGTATCCTTGGGCACGATATACCGCAATTTGGGCAAACTGGCAGAGGAAGGGCTCATCCGCAGGATCGCAGTTCCCTTCGCGGCAGACAGATTTGATAAGACACTTACACCTCACGGGCACGCAGTTTGCCCAAGTTGCGGGGATGTGAGCGACCTATCCCAAGAGGTTTCGTATGCATTGGAGCGAGCTTTGGGAGAATGTGTTTCCTATGAGCTTACCGTGCGCAGGGAATGTGAAGAATGTAAAAAAATAAAAAAATATACAGTTTAAAAATTAAGGAGAAACACAATGAACATTAAAGGAACCAAGACTGAACAGAATCTTATGACCGCTTTTGCAGGCGAATCCCAGGCAAGAAACAAATATACCTATTTCGCATCCGTAGCACGCAAGGAAGGCTACGTTCAGATCGCAAATATTTTTGAAGAAACCGCAAACAACGAAAAAGAACACGCAAAAATGTGGTTCAAGCTTCTCGGCGGCATCGGCAACACCGAAGCAAACCTTGAGGCTGCTGCAGAAGGCGAAAACTACGAGTGGACCGATATGTACGATACCTTCGCAAAGGAAGCTCGTGAAGAAGGCCTTGAAGCTATCGCAAAGCTTTTCGAGGGCGTAGCAGCTATCGAAAAGGAACACGAAGAAAGATACAGAAAGCTTCTTAAGAACTGCAAGGAAGGTCTTGTGTTCAGCAAGGAAGGCGATACTATCTGGGAATGCCTTAACTGCGGCCACGTAGTTATCGGCAAGAAGGCTCCCAACGTATGCCCCGTTTGCGCACATCCTCAGGCATACTTCGCAGAGAAGAAGATCAACTACTAATTCGGCTCGCCTAAACGGTGCAGATCGTAAAAACGCAAATAAATAAAAATTGGCGAGGGCAATAAGTTTTGCTCTCGCCATTATTATCGGGGTCCCCGAGAAGCCGCTAGGCTTCTTGGGGTGATTGTTTGCATTATTGCTTGCTTTAAGATAGAAATCCGCTTTGGCGGATTTCTTTTTATGCGTTTTTACGTTCCGGGCTATTTAGCCATCGCATCAGCTTCAAGACGTTACCTTGGGCAATACATTACTTGACATTATTTTACAAATATGCTATACTTTCTGCAAATCGTTGCGCGCGCAACTAATTTTTATAAAGAGGTAGCTTTATGGCATCCACAATGCGTTATATAAATATCATAAGCCGTTGCGGTATGATGTACCGCGCAGACCGCCTTGAGGGGACGGGGCTGGGAGCTTGCCATTTCCCGTATATACTCACCCTTTGCAGAAATCCCGGTGTAACCCAAGAAGCACTTTGCAAGATGGTATATATAAACAAAAGCAATGTTACCCGAGCCCTTTCTTATCTTGAATCCCACGGGTACGTCCGCAGGGAACAAAGCGAAACCGACAAAAGAGTTTTGCTTGTGTACCCCACGGAAAAGGCGTTAGATGAACTGCCCCGCATACGCAGTATCCTGAAGGATTGGAACGAATACATCACCGCCGATATAAACGAAGAAGAATTTGCGGTGTTTATGTCAGTACTGCAAAAAATCGCAAAAAAAGCCGCATCATACGGCGAGCTTTCGGAAACGGCAGGGGAGGGAGAACGTCTTTGAAGAAAATACTTTTGTACCTTAAGCCCTACGGCGGCAGAATGACGGTATCCTTTACCGTAAAGATACTCGCCACCATGGCTGAATTGGCGTTACCGTATATTTTAAGCTATATTATCGACTATATTATCCGCCCTCTTGAGGGACAGACCGACGTAGATACTGCGGCTGTTATAAAGCGAATAGTAATTTGGTCATTGTTTATGATGCTTTGCGCCGCTCTGGCGGTGGTGGGCAACATTACCGCAAACAGAATGGCGGCAAAGGTTTCCAAATCCGTAGCAGGAGAGATAAGAAGCGATCTTTTTAAGCGCACTATGTCCCTTTCTCCTGCCCAGACGGATGGATATACCGTTGCATCTCTGGAAAGCCGCCTCACCACGGATACATATAATATCCACCACTTTATGAACGTGGTACAGCGTATGGGAATACGCGCTCCCATAATGCTTATCGGCGGACTTATTATTACCGCAACGCTTGACCCTGTGTTAACGGGAGTAATGGCGTGCGTGCTGCCTTTTATATTTATTACCGTTTACGGCATTTCCCGCAAAGGCCTTCCCATGTTCCGCGATACCCAGAAGGCGGTGGACGGAATGGTAAAGGTAGTCCGTGAGGACGCTCAGGGAATTCGCGTTATAAAAGCGCTTTCCCGCAAAGAATACGAAACCCGCCGCTACGATACCGCCAACCGCAACCTTGCCGCAAAGGAGAAAAGAGCAAATATCACCATGGCGGCATCCAACCCCGTAATGACCTTTTTTATGAATTTGGGCCTTACCGCCGTGGTATTTATCGGCGCTTTCCGTGTAAACGCCGATCTTACCGAGCCGGGCAAAATAGTTGCGTTTATCCAGTATTTCACCCTTATTTCTATGGCGATGCTGGCGATTTCCAGGCTTTTCGTTATCTTTTCAAAGGCTTCAGCTTCCGCAGGCAGAGTTGCGGAGGTACTGGATACTCCCGCAGACCTGCAAGTATGCTCCGAAACCGACTATCCTCCCAAAAAAGACGGCAGCTTTATCCGCTTTGATAAGGTTTCCTTCGCATATAACAACACCAAAAACGTGCTTCACGATATTTCTTTCACCCTTGAAAAAGGGCAGTCCCTGGGCATTATCGGTGCAACGGGAAGCGGAAAGACCACAATACTCGCCCTTCTTATGCGCCTTTACGATGCCACCGAGGGGGACGTGTATATAGACGGCAAGAACATCCGCACCATTCCTGCGGACAAGCTGCACACAATGTTCGGCGCAGCTATGCAAAACGATTTTATCTTTGCAGGTAAAATAAACGAAAACATAAAGTTTTACCGCGATATTTCCGATGAAGCAATGCGCTCTGCCGCCGTAACCGCACAGGCAGACGGGTTTATAACCGGATTTGACGAGGGGTACGAGCGCGAGCTTACCTCGAAGGGCAACAACCTTTCCGGCGGACAAAAGCAAAGAACACTTATCTCCCGTGCTGTTGCGGGCAACCCCGAGATTTTGGTGCTGGACGATTCCTCCTCCGCTTTGGATTACCGCACCGATTCCGCCTTGCGTAAGGCGCTTAAGACGGACACGGCTTCAAGTACCACAGTTATCGTAGCACAGCGTGTAAGCTCGGTTATGAGTTGCGATAAGATAATCGTCCTTTCCGAAGGTAGAATAAGCGCAATGGGCACTCACGAGTACCTTTTGGAAATGAGCGAAGAATACCGTGATATAAGCAATTCGCAGATGGGAGGTGCCGTACTTGACTAAAAAAACATCTTTAAAAGGCAAAAAAGCGGCGCTTTTGCGTTTGGGAAGCTATCTTTTCCGTCATAAATTATACGTTGTAACGGCGTTTGCTTTAATGCTTGCTTCAAACCTGCTTGCCCTGCTGGGACCCTCCCTTTCCGCAAAAGCGATAAACGCCATAAACCTCGGCGTGGGCAAGGTGGATATGGATGTGGTTACCATAAACGTTATCCTTATGGTTATTGTTTATGCGGCTTCTGCGCTTTTGTCCTTCCTTCTTGCGGCTCTGCTTGTAAAATTGGGACAAAAAATAACCTACACCCTGCGTAAAGAGGTGTTCGACCACCTGCTCACCCTGCCTGCGGGATATTTCGATACCCACCAGACAGGCGATATAGTAAGCCACATTTCTTATGATATAGACACGGTAAACGCATCTCTTTCCCACGATCTGTTGCAGATATGCGCCTCCGTTGTTACGGTGGTGGGATCGCTGGGATATATGCTTTCCATATCCCCCGTGCTTATCGGCGTGTTTGCCGTAACAGTGCCCATTTCCATACTGTTTACCCGCTATAAGACCAAGCGTACCCGTCCTCTTTTCAAAAGAAGGAGTGCCAAGCTGGGCGAGCTTAACGGCTATGCGGAGGAAATGCTTTCCGGTCAGCGTACCATACGCATTTACGGCAGGGAAGAGGATATCTGCGCCAGCTTCGATTCCCGCAACACCCGGTCCTGCGATGCCTATTATGAAGCGGACTACCACGGTGCTATTATCGGGCCGGGCGTAAACTTCATAAACAACCTTTCGGTTTCGTTGGTTACTCTTATGGGCGGCATATTCTTTATGCTTTCCCTTACGGGCACTCTGCCCCCTGCCAGCATACTGTTTTTGAATTTGGGGGATCTGTCTGCATTCGTACAGTATTCCCGTAAATTCGCAGGCCCTATCAACGAATTCGCAAACATACTTGCAGACCTTCAGTCCGCTTTGGCGGCGGCAGACCGTATTTTCGGTATACTGGATACTTCTCCCGAAACGGTTGACGATGAAAACGCTATCGTTTTAACAGACGTAAAGGGCGACGTGGAGATCAAGGACGTTACCTTCGGTTACGATGCGGACAAAACTGTCATAAAGGATATGTCGGTTAAAGTCCCTGCCGGAAGTGTAACAGCGATTGTCGGTCCCACGGGTGCGGGAAAAACCACACTCATCAACCTGCTTATGCGGTTTTACGATGTAAACGAGGGCAGCATTACCGTGGACGGCAATGATATCCGCTTGTATACCCGTGATTCCTTGCGCAAGGCGTATACAATGGTTCTGCAGGAAACCTGGCTTTTCGGCGGCACTATTGCGGAGAATATCGCATACGGTAAGGAGGACGCCACCCGTGAGCAGATCGAGTATGCCGCCAAGCAGGCGCATATAGATGGATTCATAAACACCCTGCCCGAAGGATACGATACCGTCATAACAGATAACGGCGTAAGCATATCCAAGGGGCAAAAACAACTCATAACCATTGCCCGCGCCTTCCTTGCGGATGCGCCTATGCTTATTCTCGATGAAGCTACCTCCAACGTAGACTCCCGCACGGAAAAGAACATTCAGTCCGCTATGCGCTCTCTTATGGAGGGCAGGACCTGCTTTGTTATCGCTCACCGTCTTTCCACCATAAAGGAGGCGGATAACATTCTGGTTATGCGTGATGGACGTATCACCGAGCAGGGCACCCACGATAGCCTTATGGCACAAGGCGGATTTTATGCGTCACTGTATAATTCCCAGTTCGATACGGCAGAATAAAATTACTGCGATAAAAAGAGAAGGCTTTTTACAAACCTTCTCTTTTTTCGATATTTTCTTTCGTTGATTTGTTAACATTTAGGTGGTATAATTTACCGTAAGGTGGTGTTATTTTATGGATCTGCTCTTTCACACACGGGGCTTAAAGCTTATAAACCGTCTGTTTTCTCCAAATAAAAAGGCGCTTACGGCAATCCCGTTTTACCCTCAAAAACCGGATTTCCCCGGTATAATGCCCATTTCCCAGCCCTTTGAGCGTGTTACTCCCGAATCTGTGGGAATAAGCTCCGAAAAAGTAAACGCATTTGTAAAGGAGCTGGAATCGGATAAAAGCATAGCTCTACACGGCATAACCCTTATAAGAAACGGCAAGGTGTTTTTTGAAGGGGATTTCGGCTTGTATCGGGGCGAGATATGGCATACCACCTATTCCATGTGCAAGACCGTGGTGAGTCTTGCTATCGGAATGCTGTTTGACGAAGGGGCTTTGTCCCCCGATGACCGCGTGGTAGACCTGCTGGATGCGGGGAATATCGCCCGTATTGCCAAGGGGAACATAACCGTAAAGGAACTGCTCACAATGTCCACGGGCATATCCTTCAACGAGCTGGGCGCGGTTACGGAAAACGATTGGGGAAAGGCGTTTTTTGAATCTATAACCAAATTTGACGGCGGCGAAAAGTTCGAATACAATAGTATGAACACCTACATTCTGTCCTGCATTATCAAAAAGGTTACGGGTGTGGGAATAAACGAATATCTGGAGGACAGACTGTGGAAGCCCTTGGGCATAGACCTGCACCCTTGGGAAACCTGCCCAAAGGGTATAGAAAAAGGCGGTTGGGGGCTTTATCTCCGCCGCGAGGACGCCGCAAAATTGGGCGTGCTTATTATGAACGGCGGTGTCTGGAAAGAAAGACGGATAATCAGCGAAAAATATATAAACTTAATGCTTCGCCGCCACCGCACCTGCCCGCCAGAATACGGCGGCTTTGATTACGGATGCCAGATCTGGACGGGGCGTAATTACAAGGGCTTTCTGTTAAACGGAATGTTCGGTCAGAACGTGCTGGGAATAAAGGAAAACGGAATAGTAATTGCCTCCAACGGGGGCACGGAGGAGGTATTCCAGCAAAGCAGCTTTTTTACTATCGTTGAAAAGCACTTCGGTCACGCTTCCTTCGGCGGACCTCTGCCCGATAACAAAAAAGCATACCGCGCACTGCAAAAAACGGCGGCAACGCTTTATGAGGATATGCGCTCTTCTCGGGATGGGATTATCGCCCGCATAAAAAAAGAGCGGTTTTTGCGCTCGGTTTCGGGAAAAACATATTCTTTAACCTCAAAAAATGCGGTTTCCGCAAGCCTTTTGCCCGTAGTCCTGCGGGCTGTCCAAAACAACTACGGCGAGGGGATAACCAAAATATCCTTTTTCTACGAGGATAAAAAACTGCACATAGATTTCGTTTCACCCGATGGAGTCCGCCGTGTTACCGCAGGCACGGAAAGCGGGGAATACACGGAACTGGATTTCAGAGGCGAAAAATATGTTGTGGGCAGTTTTGCAAGGTACGGCAAAAACGAGGACGGTATTCCCGTAATAACCTTGAATCTTGCCTTTTGCGAAACCGCTTCAAGCCGTGTAATAAAATTTTACTTTTTGGAAAGCGGTGTCCTTCGCATTACCGTTACAGAAACTCCCGGAGCCCGCCTTTTCGACCGCGCCGTGGAGCTCACGGGAGGAATTACCAAAAACCGTCTGCTGGCAAGCCTTTCCGGCAAAGCGGATCTGGATTATCTCCGCTACCGCATAAACGCAACCTTTAATCCGGAATATACAGCAATAGAAACAACAAAGCACTTGGAATAGATCCAAGTGCTTTTTAAAATGCTATTTTTGCTTTTTCTTTGCAATTATAAGGAGTACTGTTCCCGTGACGGTCAGCGCAAGCCCTGCAAGTATTCCCAAAACGTGCCATCCGCGTAAAAACAAGGATGACGTAACAAGTATTGCCGTGGGTCCGTCCGCCCCGCCGATAATTCCCATAGATGCAGACTGTGCCGATGAAATGATGATGGAAATAACGGGAAGCACAACGCTTGTAACAAGCATTATAATTCCTAAAATAAGTGCGATCAATGCTGTCTTTTTCATATCTTTACTCCTTTATGAGTACAGGCTTGAAGTTTAAAAAATCCGCGGAAACGAGATGGGTTTCTATCCCGTCGATATGCTGGGGAAGCGCATCCTTAAAAGCGCCGTGCAAATGTCCGTACCAGCACCGTCTTATTCCGTTTTCTTTCATTACCCGGGTAAGCGATTTTGTGGGAGGATAATGTATAAAGCACAATATCTCCGCACTCGGGTTTTCTTCTTTAAGACGCAAAGCCTCTTTTACGGAAAGATTAAGCCTGCCTGCTTCACGGGCGATAATCTTTTTGTCCTTCTCACTTGCGCCGTTTTCTTCGACCCAGCCCCGCGTACCGCAGATAATAAGGTTTTCCGCAAGGTAGGCGTTGTTATATAAAAACTCAATACTGTCTGCGCCGGAGGCTTCTTTGTACTCTCTCAGCTTTTTTGCGCTTTGCCACCAAAGGTCGTGGTTGCCCTTGGAAATTATCTTTCTTCCCGGTAAGGCGTGTATAAACGCCAGATCGTCCACCGCGTTTTCAAACCGTAAACCCCAGGAAATATCCCCAACGATCACCACCGTGTCCGTTTCCTTAACGGTTTTTGACCAGTTTTCTCTTAATTTTTCGGTGTGGTTTTCCCATTTTGCGCCGAAAACGTCCATAGGCTTGTCTGCTCCGTGGGAAAGGTGCAGGTCTGCTATTACGAATACCGACAAGAAAACACCACCGCCTTTTTAAAAACAAGAATAAATTTTATGGGTTTTGGGAACACTGTTTACCGTAAGGGAGGGAAAACAATAATGGAACAAAAGCACGTAAACAGCGGAATTGACTGTACCGTTTGCGATTGCGTTTATCACGCAGAGCATAACAAATGCACCGCATCCAAGATCAGCGTAGGTCCTACCCACGCAGAATGCTCATCCGAGACCGCTTGCGAAACCTTTAAGCCTGCCGAAGGCTGTCATCACTGCAAGTAAAGAGATTTCTTTATATCCGCTTTATCCACTACACGGGTGAAGCGGATCTCTTTTTTGTATATATCCGCAAGAGGCGCGGGAATAACGGTTTTCGTATATTCACTCAAAGCCTCGTGGGAGGTGTCCTTCATACCCAGCGCCTGCGCAACCGCAGGAGCGAATTTATAAGGCGAAGCGGTGGAAACCACCATGCATTTTCCGTTGCTTGCGCCCATAACCGCGGCGGCGGTGTGGGTATCCACGGTGTAGCCGTATTCATCGAAAACGTGCTTAATTATCTTTGCGGTGCTTTCGTCATCACAGCAGGAGCAACCGAATTCGGCTTCCAGCACGTCAAGCTGTTCTTTTGTAAGGGTGAAAATGCCGTCTTCCTTAAGGCTTTCCATAAACGCCTTGGTCTGCTCGGGACCGAAGGACAGGCACAAAAGTCTTTCAAGATTGGAAGCAATAAGAATATCCATAGAAGGAGATGTGGTCGCATAGAAGGGACGGCGTATATCGTAAACGCCGGTTACAAAGAAATCCGTAAGCACGCGGTTTTTATTGGAAGCGCAAATAAGCTTGCCCAAGGGAATGCCCATTCTCTTTGCGATCCAGCCTGCAAGGATATCACCGAAATTGCCCGTGGGAACGGAAATATTAAGGGTTTCGCCTTTCTTTATAAATCCGTTTTTAACCAGATCGATATAGGAAGAAACGTAATACGCCACCTGAGGCACAAGACGTGCGATGTTTATAGAGTTGGCGGAGGACAGAAATTCTCCCTGCTCCTGCGCCGTTTTTCTTATATCCTCATCTGCAAAGATCGCCTTTACCGCAGACTGGGCATCGTCAAAATTACCGCGCACGGCGATAACGTTTACGTTGTTGCCTTCTTGGGTAGCCATCTGTCTTTTCTGGGTTTCGGAAACGCCGTCGGTAGGATAATATACGGTTATGCGGGTCTGCTCCAGATCCTTGAAGCCTTCCATAGCCGCCTTGCCCGTGTCACCGGATGTAGCGGTAACGATATGAGCAACCCTTGTTTCACCCATCTTTACCATAGACATACGAAGAAGTCTGGGCATTATCTGGAGCGCCATATCCTTGAATGCGCAGGTGGGACCGTGCCACAGCTCAAGAAAAGCGGTATCGCCGCAAACCTTTACGGGTGCGGGAGTAGGATCGAAATTGGGATAAGCATATGCTTTTTTGCACTCATTTTCAATTTCATCTTTGCCCAGCTCGGGGAAGAATTTATAAAGTATTTCTGCGGCTATTCGGTAATATTCATAGCCGTAAAAAGCGTTTATCTCTTCTTCGGAAAGGGTGGGAAACTCCTCGGGAATAAACAAACCTCCGTCAGGCGCAAGACCTTTGCAGATCGCCTCGGGAGAGGAATAGTATTTCTTTTGTGTGTCGCGTGTGCTGTAGTATTTCATTGAAACGCATCCTTTATGTGATTTATGCTTTTTATTCTTCCGTCGCGGAATGCGTATATCTCGATAATATCGTTCCGCAATGAATAAACTCGTCTGTTTAATGTAAAAAATCTGTGTTTAACGGGTATTTTTCCGTTTTTCAAATAATGATCGGTAAGGTCTTTTCTCGCTTTTGCAAACCGTTTTATCTTTTCTTCGTCCACCGCTTGCGCGGGGGTGCCAAAGGCATCGCTTGTGCGGGTTTTTACCTCAACAAAAGCCAGAATTCCTCGGCGGAATACAACTATATCTATTTCTCCGCCTCTTACGCGGTAGTTGCGGGTGAGTATTTTGTAGCCCTTTGAAATCAAAAACTCTGCGGCTTTGTCTTCGCCCCATTTGCCTATGTCCTTCATAAAGCTATTCACCCAAAAGCTTTTTCAAAAAGCTCTTTCTGTGTACGGGGGAAACGCCGTGTTTAAGTATGGCTTCTCTGTGGTCCTTGGTGGCGTAGCCCTTGTGCTTTGCAAAGCCGTATTCAGGGTAAAGAGCATCCATTTCCATACAATGTCTGTCCCTGCTCACCTTGGCGAGTATGCTCGCCGCCGCAATAGACGGGCTCAAAGCATCTCCCTTTATTACGGGACGGGCTTTCACGTCAAATCCGCGGGCTATGTTTCCGTCGATCAGAGCGTAATCGGGCTTGGTTTTTAATGCGTCCACCGCCCGCTTCATTGCCAACATAGATGCGTTGAGTATGTTTATTTCCTCAATCTCCTCTACGCTTGCGCTGGCGATAGCGTAATCCTCGGCAAGCTGAATAATGGTATCAAAAAGCTTTTCTCTTTGCTTTTCCGTAAGCTTTTTGGAATCGTTAAGACCGGGAATATCTATCCCGTGAGGGAGAATTACTGCGGCGGCAAACACGGGACCCGCAAGAGGACCTCTGCCCGCTTCGTCGCATCCGCATATAATGTTATAGCCTTCGCTTTTGACCTGATTTTCAATATCCCAGTTCATACTTATTACACCAACGTATCCAAAGTTATTTTGCCTATTTTTCCTCCGCGGAATTCGTCCAGAATAGTAGCGGCGCAGCGTTCTTCGTTGATCTCGCCGCCACTTATGAGCATTCCGCGCTTTCTGCCGATTTTTTCGAATATTTCAAAATCCATATCCTCATCGGTAAAGGAGATGTTATATCTTTCTGCAAGCAGTTCGGGATATTTATCTCTCAAAATTCCGCAAAGCTTTACGGAAAGGGTGAGGGTATCCAAGATCTCATCTCTTATAGCGCCGGTGCAGGCAAGGTTAATGCCAACCTGCTGGTCATCAAATTTGTGCCAAAGCAGACCGGGCGTGTCGAGCAGGTCTATTCCGTAAGGGGATGCTATCCATTTAAGATTGCGGGTAACACCGGGTCTGTCCTCCGCCACAGCCTTGCTGGTTTTGGTAAAGCTGTTTATAAAGGTGGATTTACCTACGTTGGTAACACCCACCACCATAGCGCGGAGAGTGATCGTCATACCCTTGCTTGCGGCTCTCTCCAGCTTTTCAGCCATAAGGGCGCGGAGCTTGGGGGCAACGGAATTTATATTAAGTCCCGTTTTGCAATCTATGGGAATAACCGTTCTTCCCTCGGCGCGCAGCTTTTCCACCCACGCCTTTGTCTGTTCTTCATCGGCGAGGGAGCATTTGTTTATTAAAGTGAGCCTGGGCTTTTGGGGGAAAAGCTCCTTTATATCCGGGTTTTGTGATGAATAGGGCACGCGTGCGTCAAGAAGCTCTATAACTCCGTCGGTCATAGAGGACATTTCCTTTAACTGCCGCTTGGCTTTCGCCATATGCCCGGGGTACCATACTATAGGGTCTGCCATATTAATCCACCGTTCCGAAATCCGGCGCAAGTCTTACTATAACTCTGCCGATAATGTAGTGCTCGTCCAGACAGCCCAGCACGCGGCTGTCCGTGGAATCGTTGCGGTTATCTCCCATAACGTAGACCTGTCCTTCGGGTACTGTGAATTCCCCGTCGTAAAAGGCGGCGTAATGCATATCGCCGTCCCTGCGCCAGACATAGTCCTCCTCTAAAAGCTCGCCGTCAACGTAGACCTCCCATTTCTCGAAATCTATCTTCACGGTCTGCCCCTCGGTGGCGATAACACGCTTTATATAGGGCTTGTTCTGCCCCTCGATGTATATTACAACTATATCTCCCGTTTTAGGGGTATAATTAAGGTTCGATATTATAAGCTTATCCTCGTTGTGGAGCGTGTTCATCATAGAATTACCGTCTACGGTGACGTAGCGGAACACGAACACGAACAGTACGATCATAAGCGCCAGCGCGAAACAAAAGGTTTCGATCCAATCGTACAATTCACCGAAAAAGGTTTTCTTCTTTTTCTTGGGCGCGCTTTCGGCTGTGTTTTCGACTGTGCTTTCTATCTCCTCGGGAATGTTTACAGAGGTGTTTTCTTCCATATCGTTTTACCTCGTCAAAAAAACTTTACGCTTTGTTCAAATGGGGTTAAAGAAGAAAAGTGTCAGTTCCCTGACACTTAATTCCGCAAATTTAGATCTGTTCTTTAACCTTAGCTGCCTTACCAACACGGTCACGCAGATAGTAGAGCTTAGCTCTGCGAACCTTACCATGGCGAACAACTTCAACCTTGAGCACGTTGGGGGAATGGAGAGGGAAGGTCTTCTCGGTACCAACGCCGTAGGACATACGACGTACGGTAAAGGTTTCGGAAATACCGCCGTTCTTCTT
This sequence comes from Eubacteriales bacterium, assembly GCA_045595165.1. Lineage (GTDB taxonomy): Bacteria > Bacillota > Clostridia > Oscillospirales > CAG-382 > SFLA01. The sequence continues at coordinate 28,965 of JAZNZY010000021.1, read as the reverse complement.
CGCAATAACAGTGCCCTCAAAAAGCTGAGTTCTAACTCTGGTGCCTTCAACGATACGGTTGTGAACTCTAACGGTATCACCAACGTTAAAGGAAGGAACCTCAGTCTTGAGCTGCTCGTCAGTAAAAGCTTTTAACATATCCATAAAGCTTTTCCTCCTTTTAATAATTCAAAAATAATAAAAGTTACAGGCGTTCTTGCCGAGCCGCAGAGGACCGCCCGATTTCTTGACACGCAATTATATCACGCTTTTTCCATAAAATCAAGAGTTTTTTAATATTTTTTGCAAAAATCTTGTTTGTTTTTTATATATAAATTTCACGCGCGAATTTCTACATATTGTATAATTGAACACGGCCTCCGTGTGTGGTATAATGTGAATAGAAGAATCGGATGTCCTGCTTACATCCAATGAACCCATAAAGAGATATCAAGGAGAGTGATATTGAATGAAAAATAGAATAATTTCTCTTCTACTTGCAAGCATTGTATGTTCAACCATTTTATGTTTTATAGGTTGTTCAGAAAAAGAAATAATTGTCGAAATGGATTCCCATACAATTTACAAAGAGGACGGAAAGTATTATATGAAGCTTTCCGAACCGGTATACGGCGATAGAGATCATGTCGAAAACCACGATGTTGGATTCTTTAGGTATAGCTCTATGGACGAATTGATGGAGTTTCTTTTTGAAACGGAGTTTTCCAACGGTTATAACAAGTGTATGCGTTCGGAGTTTTTGGTATCGAAAGAAGATGATCTCGTGGAATTATTCGATATTGATAACATTCAACTTCCCGTATTTCCGGATAGATTTAGTTCATATGAGGTGTTCTGGTATGGTTCAAATTACAGATTTAAAGCCGAAAACGATAATGAAGGCATTTCGCTTAAGATGCATACAGAAGAAAGTTTTATAAAACAGGTTGAAAAATACACAAAGGCGCGTTCTTCCAACGGTGGCGACCTATTTGAAATTGAAGGGATTGAGGCAACTTTGTTTTCTTATCCTAAATCTAATCTTAAGAAGATGTATTACGAGTACCAAGAAAACGGCAGAAGAATATATGTGCGAGAGCAATACACGGATATAAATGCAGAGGTTCCTGAATTCGTTACTATGTATGTTAACGATAACGGCATATATTATTATGTGATTATCGCTTACCCCACCGAAAGATACACGGTGGAACAGCTTATGGAAATTAAAACCGAGCCTTACGTTCCCGAAGAAGCAGAATAGTGCTCAATTTTTCAACAAAATTAAAAATCCTCCGAATTTATCGGAGGATTTTTGTATACGAGTTTATATTATTCCGCCGTTGACGTCCAGCACGGCGCCGGTTATATAGGACGCTTTTTCGGAGGCGAGGAAGTACACCGCTTCTGCTACGTCCTCGGCTCTGCCAAGGCGCTCCAGCGGGATGCTGTCCACGATATCGTTTACATCCGCAACGGAAAGGTGTGCGTTCATATCCGTATCGATCACACCGGGGCAAACGCAGTTGACGCGGATATCTGAGGGGCCGACTTCCTTCGCCAGCGCCTTGGTGAAGGCGATCACCGCCCCTTTTGCGGCGGAATAGTCCACCTCACAGCTTCCGCCCGTTTCTCCCCACATAGAGGAAAGGTTTATAATGCATCCGCTTTTGCGGCGTATCATCCCCGGAAGCACTGCGCGGGAGCAGTTGAGCACACCGAAAAGGTCTGTGCCGTAAAGGGCTTTTTCCTGCTCCTCCGTAACTGCATCAAAAGGTGAAACCAGAGAAACTCCCGCGTTGTTCACAAGGCAGTCTATATGAAGGTTCGATATGGCTTCAAACACCGCTTTTCTGTCGGAAACGTCAAAGGGGAGCAACACGCTGTCCGGAATATCCTTTTGTATATCTTCAAGCAGCCCCACATTATGGCGGCAGTTAAGATAGACCTTCCAGCCGTTTTCGCCGAATATTCTTGCGCAGGCTTCACCAATCCCGCGGGATGCGCCGGTTATGAGTACGGTTTTCATTCTTCAACCTCTGTTAAAACTTATTAGGGGTGTTTTTTTGTGGGGGGTCAATATATTTCACTTTCCGTGAATACAGGAAGCACTATGGGCTTCTTTTTGGTCTTACTGTAGATATAAGAGGAAAGGGCGGTTTTTACACGTTCCTTCAAAGCAAACATATCGGGCTTGCCGTTATATACGAATTTACGTATTATCTCCGCCGCCTTGTCGGTAAGCTCCTCAAGAAGCGCCTCGTTTTCCTTGGCATATACAAATCCTCGGGTGATTATCTCGGGTCCCGCCGTCATTTCCAAAATAGTAAAGTCTACCGTAGCGGATACTACTATAACGCCGTCCTCTGCCAGCTGCAGTCTGTCCTTCAAAACCGTGGCGCCGATATCGCCCACGCCGTATCCGTCAACCAGAACCTGCTCGGCGGGAACGCTGCCGCCCTGGGTAAGACCCCGCTTGCCGACTTCGATAATCTTTCCGTTTTCGGGAATCATTATATTTTTACTCTTCATACCCATTTCGCGGGCAAGAGATGCGTGAGCACACAAATGCTTGTATTCGCCGTGAAGGGGAATAAAGAATTCGGGCTTGGTAAGGGCGTGCATCAGCTTCAATTCTTCCCTGCAGGCGTGTCCCGAAACGTGGACGCTTTCCTCGGTGTCCACGGTCATAACCTCAACACCCAATTTATACAGTCCGTTTACGATGTTTCCGATCAATTTTTCGTTGCCCGGAATAGCGGATGCGGACAGCACCACCAGATCGTTTGCGCCCAGTGAAATAAGGGAATGCTCCCCGTTTGCCATACGGTAAAGACCGCTCATACGCTCGCCCTGACTTCCCGTGGTGAGGAGGGTGAGCTGGTTATCCTTGTAAAGACGCATTTCCGCAGGGTCGATAATAGTTCCTTCGGGCACGGACATATATCCCAATTCCGTTGCGGCTTTAAGCACGTTGAGCATGCTTCTTCCCGTAACGGCGACCTTTCTTCCGTATTTCACCGCCGCGTTTATAACCTGCTGTATGCGGTGGACGTTAGAGGAAAAGGTAGCGATAACTATACGCTTTTCACAGCCGTAAAACAGCTTGTCAAAGGACATTCCCACCACGCTTTCGGAGGGGGTGTAGCCTTCTCGCTCCGCATTGGTGGAATCCGCCATAAGCAGTTTTATTCCCTTGTGTCCCAATGCCGCCAAGCGGTAAAGGTCAATGGGCTCGTCGCCATCCGTAGGGGTCAGGTCTATTTTAAAATCGCCGGTGTGGATAACTCTTCCCACGGGGGTGGTCACGCACAGCGCCACCGCATCGGGAATAGAGTGGTTTACTTTGACAAATTCAACTTCAAACGCGTTTCCGAAAATTACGGTCTCACCGGGAAAAACCTCGCGCAGGTCGGGATTTTTTATACCGTGCTCCGCCAGCTTCAGGCGGAGTATTCCCAAGGTGAGAGGGGTGCCGTATACGGGCACGTCCACCTGCTTGAGCAGGTAAGGTACTGCGCCGATGTGGTCCTCGTGTCCGTGAGTGAGTATAAGCCCGCAAAATTTGTCCGGGTTACGCAGAATATAGGTGAAATCGGGTATGACAAGGTCAACGCCGGGCATATCGTCCTCGGGAAAAGCGACACCGCAATCAACGGCGATAATATCCTCGCCGTGCTCAAGCAGAGTCATATTCATACCTATCCCGTCAACACCGCCCAGAGGGATTATTTTAAGCTTTGTGCCTTTTTCCGTCTTTTTAACTTCTTTTTTGGCTGTTTCTTTTTCTTTTTTCTTAGCCATTATTTATCCTTTCTCAAACAAAAAAATATGTATGTGCAACGCCCTTGGGCGTAAAGTTCCAAATTTTACCTTTATATATTATGAAGCAAAACAATTGTTTTGTCAAGTTGATTTTGAGGTGCATACAATGTATTAACGGCTAAACCCTTGACAAAATCAATTTTTCCGTATATTATATTGTCGAGTATTTATGAAAACGTATCCGAAAGGTGTATATAAATGGAAAAGATCTCTGTCATAGGCGGCAAACGTCTTCACGGCAGTATAACTGTTGGCGGTATGAAAAACGCCGCCCTCCCCATCTTGCTGGGAACTATTCTGGTAGGGGATAAATGTGTTATTGAAAACCTTCCCGAAATAAGCGATATAAAGGCTGCTCTGGATATTTTGTCCGCTTTGGGCGCAAATGTCAGAATGCTGGACCGCACTACTGTGGAGATAGACACCGCGGGCGTACGTCCCGGCACCACGCCTTACGAACTGGCACGCAGTATGCGCGCCTCATATTACGTTGTAGGCGCAGAGCTTGGCAGATTCGGTATTTCTCGCGCAGCCTGCCCCGGCGGATGTGATTTCGGCGTAAGACCTATCGACCAGCATATCAAGGGCTTTGAGGCGCTGGGCGCAAAGGTTGAGGTGGTGGACGGCTGCATCAGCTGTACTGCTCCCGAAGGACTTACGGGATCGTCCATATATATGGATATAGTTTCCGTTGGCGCAACCATAAACATTATGCTCGCCGCCGTAATGGCAAAGGGAATGACAGTCATCGATAACGCCGCAAAAGAGCCTCATATAGTTGACGTGGCTAACTTCCTTAACACCTGCGGCGCGGATATTTCCGGCGCAGGAACGGACGTTATAAAGATCCGCGGCGTGGAATCCCTTCACGGCGTTACTTACGCTATAATTCCCGATATGATCGAAGCAGGCACATTTATGATGGCTGCCGCCGCTACGGGAAGCGATCTTACCATAGAAAACGTAATTCCCAAGCACCTTGAATCCATTACCGCAAAATTGGAGGAAATGGGTGTGGAGATAGAGGACTACGGCGATGCGGTGCGTGTAAAGCCCGCAAAGGAGCCTCTCCGCAGAATAAACGTAAAAACAATGCCTTATCCCGGTTATCCCACGGATATGAACCCCCAGATATGCGTTTTGCTTTGTCTTGCACAGGGCACGAGTATTCTTACCGAGGGCGTGTGGGATACCCGCTTCAAGTATGTTGAGGAGCTTACCCGTATGGGCGCCGTTATTACGGTGGACGGCAGAAAAGCCGTTATTGAGGGCGGCAAGCCCTTAAAGCCTGCGGCTGTAAAATGCTCCGACCTCCGCGCAGGTGCGGCAATGGTAATTGCGGCACTGGCAACCGAAGGTGAAACCATTATCGATAATATTTATCATATCGAGCGCGGCTATGAGCATCTTTGTGAAAAGCTCCGCGGCGTGGGAGCAGATATTAAAAAGATATACGTTCCTGACGGAAGCAATGCTCAGAAAGTAATATAGTAATATAATCAAAAGTTATGCGGGACGGTACATTGCCGCTCCCGCTTTTTATTTTATAATAAAGGAGAACAAAAAATGAAAAAGCTGATGTGTGTATTCCTTGCGGCGATCCTGCTTCTTTCCGCTTGTACTACCGGCGGAAATGAAAGCTCCGGCGACGTAAGCGAAACCGTTTCCGACGATGTAGTTCACGGCGTTTCCTATACTCTTACAAAAGAAAGTATAGAAAAAATGCTTTCCGACCGTACCTCTGCCATCAAGGGCGAGGCGGACAGAAGCGGCGACAGAGTAAACGTTGCCGAGGGTAAATCCTATACCGTGTCAAGCGGCGATAACGAAAAATTCCCCAACAAGGGAAGTCTGCTTACCGACGGCGAATTCAAAGAAACCCATTACAAGTTTGTAAAAACGGGCTGGATGGCTGTTACCGGCGCAGGCGCGTCTGTTGTTATCGACCTGGGTGCAGTTAAGGAAAACTTAAGCGATTTCGAAGCGTCCTCCTGCAAAAATACAGAGTATGGCGTAGACGTGTGCACAGCAGTATTCGTAAGCGTTTCCGAAGACGGGGAAAACTGGAAGAATATAGGTATTTATCAGTTCTCCGGTACCGAAAAAGACAAAGCAAAGCATATGATCTGCGTAAACCTTCAGGGCGTTGTAAGTGCAAGATACGTTAAGTTTACCTTTGAGGGAATTAACAGCGAGTATATGCTGTTGGATGAAATTTGCGTATATTCCTATGCCGAAAAGGCGTCCGATAACCTCAGCGGTATCAATACCTATTACGGCGCGCAGGGAATTCCCGTTATAGAGGAAGAAACCTATCTTGGAGGATTTACAGACCGCAAGAATTTGCTTCTCGGTATCAATCCCCTTACCTACGAAGCTCTTACCGATGTAGGTACCGACTACATAAATTCCAATTACAATACTACTCCCGATACAGGCAAGCTTACCGACGGTAAGTATGCAAAGCAGGCGACTATGAGCGACAGCAATTGGTTCCGTAACACTCACGGCACCGGCAGAATCGCTGTATTCGACCTGGGCGGTATTGCCGCTGTGGACGAAGTGAAGGTAGGCTTTTTGGCGTCCCATCAGCCCGGCATCCGTCTGCCCGAAACGTTTTCTGTTTCCGTTTCCGTAGACGGCAAGGAGTGGCACACCGTTTACGAGGAGAAAAACACCTCCGATGCATCCAGCGCAAAGGTAAACTTCGGCGGAAAGTTTGATAAAGCGTATAAAGCAAGATACGTTAAGATAGCATTCTCTATTGCCGCACACGTTTATCTTGATGAGATCGAAATTTTCGGCACTTGCGACGGCAAAAACGCCGCCCATCCCTCCGAAACTCCCATAAAAGCGCCCGCAGTAAGTTCCGGCTACGGCACTCCCGATCAGTACGACGGTATGCACGATGTAGTGCTTTCCTACCTTTGCCCCAACGAAGTAAAGGTTACCAAGGAACAGTATCTTGCATACGTTGCATATCTTGAAAAGGGCGAGATAAAGGATACTTATTTCGATGGCTTTATGTATCTGCCTTACGTTAAGTATCTCTATTCCGGCGGACAGAAAAAAGAGCTTACCAGAGAAGAGTGGCAGGCTTGGATCGACTGGCAGTTTATGGCAGACTACAACTTCGACGCACTTGACGCCGCCGTTGATGAAATGAAGGAAGCTCTTCCCGAGATCGGCGAGGATTATTCCGTGGGCACATACCTTTCCCTCTTCTATCCCGTTTACGGCGCAACCAATTTCGGCGAGCTTAACGGCAAGCAGATGGACTTTACCAAGATCGAGGACAGAAAAGCGGTTCTTAAATGGTTTGTAGACGAGCAGGTCAAGGGCTTTAAGGAAAAAGGCTATGATTCCGTCCGTCTTTCCGGCTTCTATTGGTTTGTTGAAGAAATGAGCGGATCCGATCCTCACGTTCAGGAGCTTTGCAATTATATCTGCGATTATATAAGAAGTCTTGGTTACCAGACCACTTGGATTCCTTATTTCAGTGCTTCCGGTAACACCCGTTGGCGCGAATTCGGCTTTGATACCGCTTGCCTCCAGCCCAACTATGCGTTTAACGAGGATGTTCCTCTCCAGCGTATATACGATGCAGCTAAGATGGCACAGCTTTACGGTATGAGTATCGAGATCGAGATTGAAAGCACCTCCGAAGTTAAGTGGGTAGACAGATACAGAAGCTACCTCTACGTTGGCGCAGAGATCGGATTTATGACAGATTCCGTTCATATGTACTATCTTGCGGGTATGCCCGGCGCGATCTACAACGCATACGTTTCCACTAATCCCGCAATAAACTGTATATACAAAGAAACTTACCTGTTTATAAAGGGTAAATTGGGTGTGCCCGAGGGTGCTCCTTATGCGGATAATGTAACCTGCAAAGCAGGCGAAAGCGTAACGGGAACCTTAATCATTCCCGAAGCTACCCTGCCTACTGAAGGAGTGCGTCTTGCGGTAAGCGCGGCAAACGGCTCCGTTTCCGTAAATGCAGACGGCACCTTTATCTACACTCCTTACGAAGGCTTCACCGGAGAGGATTGGTTTGAGGTCGTTGCCGATTACGGTATGGCAGGCCGTTCCGAATACGGCAGAATAACCGTTACCGTAGAATGATAGAGCTTATATACGATACCGTCAACGGCGATCAGTACGAGCCATACGCCGTGTTTGCGAAAAAATGCTTTGAAACCCATTCGGATATCCCCGTAAAAGAGGTGCTTGACCTGGGCTGCGGCACGGGTGGAATAACCACCCTCCTTGCGGATATGGGTTACGATATGGTGGGAGTTGATATTTCTCCCGAAATGCTTATGTGCGCCCGTGAAAATACTTGCGGCAAGGACGTATTGCTTCTTAATCAGGATATGCGTTCTTTTGAGCTGTACGGAACGGTGCAGGGCATAATATGTTCTTTTGATACCCTTAATTATCTCTCTTCGGAGCAGGAGCTTATAAAAACTCTTTCTCTCTGCCGCCTTTATATGGAAAAGGGCGGGGTAATGGTGTGCGATATAAACAGTCTGTACCGCTATGAGAGGGTGTACGGAGATAATTCCTTCGTTTACGAGGTGGATGATGATATGCTTATCTGGCAAAACCAATGGGACGGGAAAAAGGAAAATTGCACCTTTTACCTTACTATGTTTGCCGAAGAGGACGGGGTTTATTCAAGAGAGGACGAAACTACTCTGCAAAAGTATTTTTCTGTAGACTCTTTTTCCGCTTGCGCCCGCAAGGCAGGCTTTACACAAGTTTTTGTTTACGGCGAAAAGGATTTTTCTCCCCAAAGCGAAACAAGCGAAAAAATGTATATAGTACTAAAATAAACATAAAAAGGACGGAGTATGCGCTCCGTCCTTTTTGTATCGGTAAAGTATCTTTAAGAATTCGTAAGGCTTCCTACAGCTATCTGTTTCCCCGTAATAAACACTGCTACGGTGGTTATAGCGGCGATGCAGGCGAACGTTACAGAAAAATATGTGAAACCCGACACGGCAACCGCTGTTCGTAAAATTGCGTATATGACGTAAAGAATACCGGGCACAAACCACAGCTTCTTGAAAAATCGGACACGGGTCTTTATCATAAGTATAAATATTACACACGCGTTCACACCCGCAATAAAAGCGGCAAATGAAGCGTAAATATCGAAAAACGCACCGTGAACTTCAGGTGCCATTTGATTTTCTCCGCCCAAAAAAATATTCGCAAGCCCAGAAAACGCCAATACTACGGCTATTGACTTTAACCCTATCCACGCCATGACAATATGCGCCATAGCGGAAAGTGCGTTCCATACGGGCGCAGAAATAACAGCTTCTTTTGTAAACAGTATCAACCCGAAAGTAAGATGAAAAAGGCAAAAGACTGCGGTAACAAAAAGGGTTACCCTGTCCTTTTTGCCGTTTGCTTCCAAAACAGCCAACACTCCGTATAAAAGCGAGTTAACAAAATACAAAAGCGATGCATATAAAAAGGGAAATTTTTTCGTGTGCATAGGGTTTCTCCTTTCAAAAAGTATAACATATTATACCATTTGCGCTTGTGTGTGTCAATAGAGAGGCAAATGTGTTGACATACATAAGCGTTAGGGGTATAATATAAGCATAAAAAGACAGTTTTTAAGGGGTGACAGCGTCTATGCCCAATAAAATAAAAAAGAAGTTTTCTTTTACCCATACACAGCTTATCGCCATAAGCTTTATATTGGTAATTCTTGTGGGGAGCGTGCTTTTGTCCCTGCCCGTTTCACATAAAGGGGAGGGGAGCGTTCCTTTCGGGGACGCATTGTTCACCGCGGTAAGCGCCACCTGCGTTACGGGACTTGTTGTAAGAGATACCTTTACCTGCTGGTCGGGCTTCGGACAGGCTGTTATACTGTGTATGATCCAGATCGGCGGTCTGGGGTTAATGACAGTTATCTCCCTGGGATTTCTCTTTGCGGGCAAACGCCTTTCTCTTTACGACAGAAAGGTTATGATGCAGTCTTCGGGAACAGACCGTATGGACGAAGGACTGAGCGCTTTTGTGCGTAACATAGTTTTGGGCACCCTTGCGGTAGAGTTTGTTGCCGCCGCGGTACTTGCTTTCAGATTCGTTCCCAAATTAGGCTGGGGCGAGGGTATATGGTATTCCGTATTTCATTCCATATCCGCATACTGCAACGCGGGATTTGACCTTTTCGGCAGGACGGAGGCTTTTTCTTCCCTCACCACCGTGGCAACCGATCCTGTTATAATTCTTACCTTGGCTTTTCTTATTCTTATCGGCGGCACGGGATTTTTGGTTTGGAACGATCTTATCCGCAACCGCTTCCGCCTTTCAAAATGCCTGCTTCACACCAAGATCGCCTTAACCGTATCCTTGGTATTGGTTTTGGGCGGTACCGCCGCAATGCTTGTGTTTGAATATTCCTCCGCGGCGTTTAAGGAATTTAATTTGTTCGAAAAGCTTTATCACAGCTTTTTTGCCGCCGTCACTCCCCGTACCGCAGGCTTTAACGCGGTAAGCTTCGGGGATATGTCGGAATCGGGATTACTGCTCACAATGCTTCTTATGCTGGTGGGCGGATGCTCCGGCTCTACTGCAGGGGGCATAAAGACCACCACCGTGGCGGTGCTTATATTTGCTACCGTTGCCTGCGCTAAAAAAGACAGAAGCGTAAACGTCTTCCGCAGACGGATAGATGACGATACGGTGCGGCAAGCAAGCGCTATCGTGCTAATATACCTTATCGCCGCCGCAGTTGCTACAATGATAATATGTGCTATCGAACCCTTCGGGTTAAAGGAAGTGCTGTTCGAGGTGGTTTCCGCTGTGGGTACGGTAGGGCTCAGTATGGGACTTACCCCCTCTTTTTCTCTTGCCAGCCGTATCATCTTAATGGTTTTGATGTTTGCGGGCAGACTGGGCGGACTCACCTTTATTCTCTCCCTTGCGGAAAAGCGTTCCCACCCTCCCGTGGAGCGTCCTTCGGGCAAGGTTCTTATAGGTTAAAAGAAAGGAAAAAGTAAAATGAAATCAATTCTCGTTATCGGAATGGGAAGATTCGGCAGACATCTTTCAGAAAAGTTTATAGCTTTAAAAAATCAGGTAATGGTGGTGGATAACAACCAAAAGCTTATAGAGGAGCTTCCGCCTATCTTTGCCGATTCAAGTATAGGCGATTGTACAAACGAAGAGGTTATCGCCTCTCTGGGTGTCAGCAGCTTTGACCTTTGCTTTGTAACTATAGGCGAAAACTTTGAATCCTCTCTCATAATCACCTCCCTTTTGAAAAAGCACGGTGCAAAATACGTTTGCACCAAGGCAAACCGTGAAATTCAGGCAGAGATTCTGTATAAGATCGGCGCAGACGAGGTGGTGTATCCCGAAAAAGAAATGGCATTCCGTATGGCGACCCGTTTCAGCGCCCGCAATGTGTTTGATTACATTCCCCTTACAGAGGAATACTCCATGTACGAAATTCCCATACCCCGCTCCTGGGAAAACAAAACCATTGCCGAACTGCAGGTATTGAGAAAATACCGTATAAATATCGTAGGCGTAAAGCGGGGAGGAAACCTGCGTCCTATGTTCAGCGCGGATTTTGTCTTTGCGTCGGGTGACCATATCGTAACCGTAGGCAAGGAAGAGGATATCCGCAGACTCACATCAAAATCATGAATACGGAAAGCTTAAAAAATATACTTTTAAAAGGCTTGGAGCAGGGCGCATATCCCTGCTGTGCCGCCGCGGTGGGTAGAGGGAACGAAACCTTTTTCAGCTTTTACGGCGGCAACCGCGCCCTTTATCCCGAAAAGCTCCCCTTAACAGAGGACACTCTGTTTGATATGGCTTCTCTTTCCAAGCTTATAGGCACCACGATGGCGTGCCTGCGTATGATGGAGGAGGGGAAGATATCCGTAAACGATAAAATAAGCAAATATATCCCCCAATGCTTTGGCAAGGAGGATATAACTGTTTTTCAGCTTATGACACACACCTCGGGCATATCCGCCCATATGCCTCTTTACAAAGGGGATAATACCGATGCGGTTTCCGCCATTCTTTCCCGCCCCCTTGCATATCCCACGGGGACAAAAACCGTGTACAGCTGTATGGGATATATACTTTTGGGCAAGATCTTGGAAAAGATCGAGGGCAAGCCTCTGGATAAAATCGTAAAAGAGCGTGTTTTTATCTCTTTGGGAATGGAAAACAGCTTTTATAATCCCCCTGCGGACGCTGTCTGTGCCGCCACGGAGAGGGATTTTGACACGGGCGAGATAGTGTGCGGCGTTGTTCACGATGAAAACGCAAGATTTTTAAATGGCATTTCGGGAAACGCAGGGGTGTTCTGCACCCTTGAAGATACCGTCCGTTTTGCAAAAATGCTTTCTCAAAGAGGGGCAGGGTATCTTGACGAAAAGACCTTCTCTCTCGCGGTTACCGACTATACTCCCGATTTCGACGAAAGCCGAGGGCTTGGCTTCCAGCTTTACGGAGGCAAGCCTTTCCCCGGGGGAAGCAAAATGTCCATAGGAAGCTACGGTCATACGGGATTTACAGGCACTTCCCTTTATGTGGATAATGATACCGGCGTGTACGCAATTCTACTTACCAACCGTGTTCACCCCACCCGTGAAAACGGACTTTTGTACCCCATCCGCAGAGAGTTTTACGATACCGTGTTTTCGGAGATATAGTTATGAGCAAAACTGTTTTAAACGGAATTGACAATATAAACGAATATATTTCTCTTTTTGAAAACCGCCGCGTGGGACTTATCACTAACCCCACGGGGGTAAACAGACAGCTTGCTTCCACGGCGGATATTCTTTTTGATATGGGTGTGCTGCGCTGTATGTTTTCGCCCGAGCACGGCGTGCGGGGTAACGCTCAGGCAGGCAAGCATATCGATACTTATACCGACGAAAAGACCCGTCTTCCCGTATACAGCCTTTACGGAAGCGAGCCCCACATAAAACAAGAAGTGCTGGATACTTTGGATATAGTTGCTTTCGATATTCAGGATATAGGCGCAAGGTATTATACGTATATGTATACTCTTTCTTACGCTATGGAGGATTGCGCCGCTTCGGGCAAGACTATGGTGGTATTTGACCGTATAAACCCCGTGGGCGGCTATGCAGATGGGAATATTCTGGATACTTCCTTTTCTTCCTTCGTGGGCAGATACGCGCTTCCCGCAAGACACGGCTTTACTATGGGCGAATATGCCCGCTACATAAACGAAAAAGAGGGAATCGGCTGTAAATTGGAGGTTATCCCCGTAAAGGGCTGGGAAAGGAATATGCTTTTTTCTGATACCGACCTTTTGTGGATCCCTCCTTCTCCCAACATACCCACGCCCGACACGGCGCTGTGCTATCTGGGAAATTGCCTTTTTGAGGGGACAAACCTTTCGGAGGGCAGAGGCACCACCCGCCCCTTTGAATTTATCGGCGCCCCTTGGCTGGACGGGGAGAAAACGGCAGAGGAATTTAATAGGCTTGGTCTTGCGGGTGTAAAGCTCCGCGGCTGTTACTTCACACCCGTCTTTTCAAAGCACGCAGGGCAGGTGTGCGGCGGCGTGTTTTTCCATATAACGGATAAAACCGCCTTCCGCCCCTTTGAATCCGCTTTGCTTCTTTTGGATATTATCCGCAAAAATAACGTAGAATTCGAATTCGCACCCGTTTATAACGGACGCTCCTTTATCGACCTCCTCTTCGGCTCGGATATTATCCGCTCACCGGATTTTTCGGCACACGAATATTTAAAGGAATGCGATAAAAAATTAAAAGAGTATGCAGATATCGCACACTCTTACTATATGTATTAAAAAAAGCACCCTGCGGGGTGCTTTTTTAATGAGGAATGATTAATGAGAAATGAGGAATTACGGAAGATTTTTGCGTTACGCAAAAATCCACCATTAGTTCATAGTTCCTCGTTCATAGTTCCTCGTTCATAATTCTTCCGTCGCGGGCGGTTCTGTAAGCATTATTTCCAGATTCCCGTTTCTGCAGCGCAGTGCGTCGATAAACTCCTGGGCTTTGTCCGTGTCCTTTAATTCCACGCGGTAGGAAAGCTTATAAAGGCTTCCCATATTGCTGGTCTTGGTTGCAATAAGGCGGTATTTTTTGGTGTAGGTTTTGAACAGATCGTCAAATCCGTGGGCGATATTAAGGGATTCGGGCACGGTTATGTTAAGCAAAAGGGAACTGTCCTCGCCTATCTTTATAAAGGAGATTGCCACGGCTATAACGCTTACGATAAGAGTAAACAGCACAGCCAGCGCCACGTAGCCCGAAGCGCAAGCCAGACCCGCCGTCATAGCCAAAAAGATGGAAACTATATCCTTTGCCTTTCCGGGGACGGAACGGAATCTTACCAGAGAGAACGCGCCCATTACCGCTACGCCCGTGCCGATATTTCCGTTAACCATAGTAATAACGGTATATACGATCATAGGAAGCAGTATAAGGGATGCCAGAAAGCTTTTGCTGGTGCGGGATCTTATCCCTGCACCCAAAGCGGCAATAACGCCGCACAAAAAGGAACAACCAAGGCAGATAAGGAAGGTTTTTACCGTTACCTCGGCGGTTATTACGGAATCAAAGATTGAAGGCATTTTACTGTTCTCCTTTCGATACTGAGGATGTTAATGATATATAGTGTGCGTTTGCATATTTTGAAAAACGGGTAGGATAAATTTCAAGCTTGTCCAAAGCATTGGAAAGCCACAGCGGCATTCCGCCGTTTGTCTTTATTTCAAGCACGTATTCGCCCTCGGGCAGTATCTTCTCGCCGTGACTGCCTTGAGTGAGATCGGTATTTCCCTCTCTGAACCGAATGTTGTGGTCAAAGGTGAGCCGTAACCCTTCGTCCTCCTTGCCGAAATAAGCATCTCTTTCGTATGCTATAAGCATAGACGGGGCAGGGTGTCTGTAAAAGTGCATTGCGTAATCAATTTCACGCATTATCTGGGTATCTATATTCGTTTTCCCCGTGGAAACGTATTCCAAAGCATCTGTAAGGGGCATTTTCACCCGCCTTTTGTGCACCACGCCTTTGTATTTCTTTTTTATTTCCAAAAAAACGTTCGTATCCTTTTGGGGTGTGCCGTAGCTTCGTATGCGGAGCTTTTCTTTATATGTACGGGCATCTATGGAGTTTCGTATAAGCTGCCTGTCAGGCGTATCGAGATAAACGGAGCATATGGTGCTTTTTCCGTGGGGGTCGGGAACAAGGTTATCGTCTATTTCGGCAAGAAGCATATTCTTTTTGCTTTCGTCTATTCTGTACTTTTTCTCAACACGCTTGAAAATGAGAATATCCTTCAACGCCGTACCTCCTTTGTTTTGTTATTTAGGGGTGTTTTTTCTTGCGGGGTCCCCAAAAATGCGCAAGCATTTTAGGGGTGCTTTTTTCTTGCGGGGTCCCCAAAAATGCGCAAGCATTTTAGGGTTGCTTTTTCTTTTTATTCAACGCCCAGATTATCGCCGCAGTGCCAAACACCACAGATGCGCCCAATGCGATATAGGGAATATATTTTTTAAAGTTATTTTCTCTTTGTGTTACCGCCTCGGAAGTGTCGGAAACGGCGGAGGAAGCCTCGTTTTCGGTTTCCCAAACGCCTTTTTCGCAAAGCTCTGTCAAAGCAAGCAGCATATTTCCCGCTTCGCCGCAGTAGTAGTTATAACTGTGTGCGGTGGCAATATATTTTGTATAAACGTAATAAACGTATCTTTCCGCCCGCTTAAGATCATTCATCTTAACGGCGGCACGTAAATTCAGCGCCCAAGGATATGCATCTCCGCAGTCACCTCTTGTCCAGTCTTTGCCCGCTTTTCCGTCTTGGCCGTAAACGGAATTGAACAATTCATATTGCGCCTTTGCTTCTTCGCTTTCGGGGTCGAGTATGCCAAATGTTACGGGGAAAAGCTGGCTGGTTCCGTGGGGATAAAAATCAAAAGAAGTCTTATCGTCAATGGTATATGCGGTCTTGCCGTTTTCAAATACTGCGGGGTAATAGTATCCGTCATCGCAGTAAAGGGATGTCATTATACCGTTTTTGAATTTTTCCGCGTCCGTCTTATATTCGGGGTACAAAGCCGAAAGATCACGGAAGCTTGCGTATACCTCGCAGTTATCCATAAGATAACACACCATATAATCGGGCTTTGCGCCGGTAAGGGACACCTTTTCGCAGTAGGTGGAATATATTACGTTTTTAAGGGTTTCCAAAAGGTCTTTTTTATCGTCAAGGAAGGAACTGTCATACTTTTGCGTGTATGCGCAAAGTATTTGTATAAAGGTGGATGCATAGGAATCCGTGCTGTCATAATTACGGGCATTATCTCCGTAAATATCTATAAAGCTTACCTGCACCGCCTTCTTTTTATCGGGAGAAACGAACACCTGATAATCGTATACCGTGCCTGCCACGCCGTTAACGTCGCTTTCCTCGGTGTTCATAGAGGCTATGTACCAATTTATATAATTAAGGGCGATCTCTTCCGCATTTTTGTAATCCGCTTCCATTATTCCCAATACCGCAAAAGCAGAAAAATAAGGAACGACCTTTGTAGACGCCCATTTTGTATATTCCTCGGGTGTTATTCCGTCCACCGTGGGAAGGGTGCTTACATCAAAATCCCCGCCCGTTTTGGGCACATCGTATCCCACCGCGCCGTTGGGAAGGGCGAGGCTTTCTATATATTCACATTCCAGCTTTATAACCTTTTCGTAAAAGCTTTTTCCGTATTTCATATCATACGCCTCCGCAGGAAGATCAATTATAAAGGTAAAACAAAGCAAAACACACAAAAAAACGATCAATCTTTTCATAAACAATCCTCCGTATAAGTGATTATACACTCAAAAAAGGCGGTTGTCAACTGTTGACACTTTGCATTAAATATAGTATAATTTTTAACGGAGAGTGATGTTAATAAAATGTATAATTTCAGTAAAGATTTTCTTTCTCTCGGCATTTTTCCGGGAGATACCGTGCTTATGCACTCTTCTATGAAGGCACTGGGCACGGACGAAACGCCCGAGAGCTTTTTAAACGCTTTGTGCGAACATCTGGGTGAAAAAGGCACTCTTTTACTGCCCGCTTTAACCTATTCAAACGTGGGCGAAAATCAGCCACTTTTTTCTGTAAGAGATACCGAACCTTGCATCGGTTTGCTTCCCCGTGTTTTTGTTAAAATGGAGGGCGTGGTACGCAGTATGCACCCCACCCACTCCTGCGCCGCAAAGGGGTATAGGGCAAAGGAAATGACATCCCGCCACCATCTTGATAAAACTCCCGTGGGAGAGAACTCTCCCTTCCGTATCCTTGCGGAGATGGGCGGAAAGATACTTATGGTGGGCGATATTAACGATCATTGTACCTTTATGCACGGTATGGAGGAGATCGCCTCCGCGCCGTATTGCCTTAACAAGGAAACCACAAGATATATTCTTGAGGATTACGACGGCACCCGAAGAGAAGTGCATCTATACGGCCACGATTTTAAAGATATAGCCGAGCAAAAGTACAGCCGTTTTGAAAACGTTTTGTCTTATCCCGATATTCGCCGCGGTAAGATATGCAAAGCAGACTGCACCCTTATTTCCGCTTCCGCCTTGCAAAAAGCCGCCGTGGAAAAATTAAAGCAAGACAAATATTATTTTGTAATAAAAAAATAACCTTAAGAGGTAATGAAATGAAAAGAAATGTGGTAATTGCAATCATGTTGGCACTCACCTGTATCCTTTCCGCCTGCACCGGCGCAGGCAACGAATCCTCTTCCCCCGCAGATAACAGCACTCCTGCCGTGGAGTACGGCGAATTCGAAACCGCTTTGCGTTTTCTCGTCACTTCGGATACCCACGTTTCCGCTGTAACGGACACATCCGCAACCCGTCTTGCAAAGCTTCTCACCTCCGCATATGCTTATGCAGATAAGCAGGATTACAAGAAGGTAGACGCTATGGTAGTGGTCGGCGACCTTACCAACTACGGTCAGCCTTATGAATTCGAAGCGTGGAAAAGAATTGTAAACGATAATATCAAGGACGAAACCCAGCTTATCACCGTAATGGGCAACCACGAATATTATTGTAATCTTAACGATCTTTCCGTGGGCGAAAAGAACTATACCGAAAATCTTGATCCCGAGCTTAACAAGCACGTTGTTATAAACGGATATCATTTTATCGGCGTTTCCACCTACGGTGAAGGCGACTACGCAGAGGATATCGCTTGGCTTGAGGAAGCTTTGGCTTCTGCCGCCAATGACGATCCCGATAAGCCCATAATTACCTTCCAGCACCACCATATAAAGGATACCGTGTATGTAAGCTCCGAATGGTACGCGGTTCAGTCTGCAGAGCTTGACAAGGCGTATTCCAAGTATTCCCAGGTTCTCAATTTCTCGGGCCACTCCCACGGTCCCATAAACAACCCCACCTCCTGCTATCAGAAGGATTACACCCTCTTTGGCACGGGCACTTTAGCTTATTTTGAAATGACCACGGGTATGACCTACGGCACCGTTCCTCCCGGAGCGGACAATGCGGCGCAGTATTACATAGTAGAGGTTTCCACAGATAACCGTGTCCGCGTACTTCCTTATAACCTGCTTACCGATGATTTCTTCAAGACCGCAGACGGCAGCGAGCAGTTGGTTTACGAGATAAATAATCTTAAAGATAAATCCACTTGGCTCTACACCAAGGAAAACCGCGAGGATAAGAGCGCGAACCCCGTATTCGGCGCAGATGCGGCTGTTACCGTCGGCACGGTTACCGCCGTTTCCGCAGAGATCACCTTTAATCAGGCAACGGATGACGATTGCGTATACAGCTATAATATCGTATGTACTTCCGCGGACGGCGAAAAGAAGGAATTCAACTATTTCTCCGAATATTATTTTGAGCCTATGCCCGAATCCCTTACCTTTGTTCTTTCGGGACTTGCGTCCGAAACCGAGTACACCGTAGAAGTATATCCTATCGACGTATTCGGCAAAAAGGGCGAGTGCATCTCCGCATCCTTTACAACCGATGCAAAAGAGGTATCCGATTACGTTTCCGAAAACGACGTAAACTTTGTAGGTACTTTTACAAACTTCGATTCCGTGGAAAACCTTACCGCTTCCGATAACAACCTGGTTTATGGCGGCAAGGTAAACGGCGATATTTACGTGGGCACCTGGAATTCTGCGGAAGCAGATGCAAACAGCCGCTTTGAACTTACTCAAAACGGATATCAAGGCTCCAACGCTCTTTCCGTATGGAGCGAGGGCAGAGATAATCAGGGACTTTATATCTTTGCTACGGATGAAAACAAAAACACCGCTTCCTTCCCCTCCACCGCATATCTCCGCGTATGGGTGGACTTTACGGACGTTGAATTCCGCAAAGCAAACTTCGGTCTTGTTTCTCCCACCGGTGATCTTTACACCACCGATGAAAGCGACTATGTGCCCGATCTGTTCTTCTATTACCTTGCAGAGGGCAGTGATGAATGGGTGGAATACAAGCACGGCGGCGACGGATGCTTCGGCTTGGAGCAGTCCTCTCCCGTAAAGAACTTCAAGGGCTGGATGGCGTTCCCTGTAAAAGACTTCACGTACCGCTACGGCACCGGCTCCGGCTCAGGCACCGGCGGCGAAGCATATCCCCTTAACGAGATCGCAGGCGTGTATATGTTCTGGAACTACGCGGGCGCAACCACCAGCGGCACCAAGTTCGTTCTGGATGAAATTCAGCTTGTGGAAGACTACACCGTATTTGAAGAATACAATAAATAAAAATCACCCCAAGAAGCCTGACGGCTTCTTGGGGACCCCGACAACAAAAACGAGGCAGATCATCTGCCTCGTTTTTCATCATCGGATTGGTTATTAAAATTCCCTTAAAAGAGCGTTTATTTTGTTAATCGCTCTTTTTTTGTCCCCGCACCAGAGAGGGGCGAGCAAGGTCTTTTTGCTTCCGTCCCCCGTAAGACGGTGGATAACCGTATCTTCGGGAAGCAGGGAAAGAAGCTTTTTTAACAAAGCGTAATACTTTTCCTCTTCCATAGGGGTAACTTTGCCTTTAAGATATTCCTCTTTCAAGGGGGAATCGGAGAGTATCTGCAGAAGCTGAAGCTTAATGCCCTGAGTTTTACATTCCACGGCGGTCTTTACGGTGTTTACCATATCCTCTTCCGTTTCTCCGGGAAGCCCCAAAATAATATGGGTAACAAAGGGAATAGCTCTTTTATTAAGCTCTCTTGCCGCATCGATATAGACCTGCGTGGGATAACAGCGGTTTATATATAAAGCCGTTTTGTCGTTTGCCGTTTGCAATCCCAATTCCACCCAGGTAGGCTTTATGCGGGAATACTCAGTCAGCATATCCAGAATATCATCGGGCAGGCAATCGGGCCGTGTGGCGATGGCTACACCAACGATATCATCTCTCTCGTAGGCACAATCTAATTTTTCCCGTAAAACCTCCGCAGGCAGGTAGGTTGCTGTAAAGCTTTGGAAATAGGCAATATACTTTTCCGCGCCCTTGGCTTTAACCTTCCCGATGGCAAGGTCTATCTGCTCATTCATCGGCAGGGAAGGGTGGGGCACAAAATCACCGCTGCCCGAAGCGGAGCAAAAAATACATCCGCCCAATCCCTTGGTTCCGTCACGGTTGGGGCAGGTGTACCCTCCCGCAAGGGATATTTTATACACCTTTTGACCAAACAGCTTTTTATAATATTCGTTTACCGTTATCATTGCTTGAACTGATATTTATAAAGTCCTGCGTAGATCCCGTCTTTTTCAAGCAGCGTTTCATGGTTGCCTCTTTCGGCAATACCGTCTGCTGTCAGCACGATTATCTCGTCCGCATTCTTTATGGTGGAAAGTCTGTGAGCCACCACAAGGGTGGTCCTGCCCTTGGCAAGCTGCTCAAGGGATTGCTGTATCAGCATTTCCGTGGCGTTATCCAAAGCACTGGTGGCTTCGTCCAGAATAAGTATGGGGGGATTTTTAAGGAACACGCGGGCAATGGATATTCTCTGCTTTTGTCCGCCGGAAAGCTTTACGCCTCGTTCACCCACCTCGGTATCGTATCCCTTTTCAAGTGTCATAATATAATCGTGAATATTCGCTCTCTTCGCCGCTTCCTCAATTTCCGCATCGGTAGCGTCAAGGTTGCCGTAAGCGATATTTTCTTTTATGGTACCGCCAAACAGGAATACGTCCTGGGCAACCATACCGATATTTTTACGCAAAGCATAACGTGAAATATCCTTTATATCCATACCGTCAACGGTAATGTTTCCCGATACCGTTTCATAAAAACGGGGAATAAGATGGCAAAGCGTTGTCTTACCGCCGCCCGAAGGTCCTACCAGCGCAACAGTCCGCCCTGCGGGAATGTGCAGATCGAGAGAATCTATAATATTCTTGCTGTTTTCCTCGTCGCCGTAATGGAAGGAAACGTTTTTGAATTCTATATCTCCTTTAAGCACGCCGGGGTCGGTAACACCCGTTTCTTCCTCGGGCTTTACTTCCATGATCTCCACAAATCTGGTAAATCCCGTCATACCGTTTTGTATCTGCTCAAAGATCATAACCAGATTGTTTATGGGGCGTATAAAGGAGGTGGTGTAAAGAATAAACGCTGCGAAATCACCGCCGTCTATTTTGCCGTAGTAAAAGAACAAACCGCCTGCGGCAAGCACCGCAAGGTACATTATATCCGTAAGAAGCGTCATTCCCGAATGGAACACACCCATGGCTCGGTATGCCTTGCCGCGCACCTTTTTAAAGCTTTCGTTGGCTTCGTCAAACCTTGTGTTTTCGTGGTTTTCCGCCGTATATGCACGGGAAACCCGTATACCGGAAACCGATGTTTCTACGTTGGCGTTTACTTCTGCCACGCGGGTGCGGGATTCCTTAAAAGCGTCCTGCATCATTTTCCTCGTCTTAACCGCAAAGAATACTACGGGAGGAATGAGCAAAAACAGCAGAAGCGCCAGCCACACGTTTATGGTGGAAAGCAGTATAAACGCACCGATAAGAGAAATGGTGGATATAAACAGGTTTTCCGGTCCGTGGTGGGCGAGCTCGGAAATATCAAAAAGGTCGTTCATCAGACGGGACATAATAACGCCCGTCTTGTTTTCATCAAAAAACGCAAAGGGCAGCTTTTGCAGGTGATGGAACATATCTCTGCGCATATCGCCCTGAATACGCACACCCAGCACGTGTCCCTTGTACTGTATAAAATAGTTCAGCCCGCATTTTACAAGGTATATTCCCAGAATTACCCCTGCCCATATAAGCAGATGATTAAGCATCTTTTCGGGCACGTAGATGTTTATGATGTTTCGCGTTATCATGGGATAGACCAGATCGCACAGCGAAACCAGAAAAGCCGCCGCCATATCCAGCATAAAAAGCTTTTTATGGGGCTTGTAATAGGTTGCGAATCGTCTTAACATTTTTACTCCGTCTTGATATCGTATTTTCCCGCAAATAAAAGTTCGGCAAGTTCTTTTTCCGTTTTGGGGCACTCATAAAAATCCATACCGAAAATTCTTTTTTGTCTGTGGGCTGTGTGGTTATCGCTTCCTGCGGTAAGAGGCTTTTCGTATGCCGCCGCATATTCCGCCGCCCGCTCGTTTTCAAAATCCGTGCGGTTTGCGTTTAATTCCACACCGTCTATCAAACGGGGAACAAGCACAATGCTTTTTATATAATTTGCCTCTCTGAAGGGGTGGGCGTGGGAAACAAAGGCTCCCGCCTCCCGCACGGTCTTCAGTATGTCGTATAAAGACATATCCTCCAGCTCGGGATGGTCGCTCCACCATTCGGGCTCAAGTCCCAGACACAAAAAATCGTTGCCGCCAAAGGGGCGCACCGTTATTTCCGCACCGTAAAGCACGGTCATACCATATTTTTCCGCCACAGCCTTTGCGTTGCGGTAGCCTGCCTGCTGGCGGCGGCAATGCTCTGCCCAATCGTCCTTTTTACTGCCTATTCCCAGATGGTCGGTTATAACCACACCCGCATATCCTTTTTCCTTGTAAGCCTTTACCGTGGCTTCCGCCGTTTCGCTGGCGCATCCGCTGGATTCCGAGGTATGACAATGTATCTCAAATAAGTACTTCATAACATTAAACACTCCTTTAATATAAATATACCACAAAATAAAGGGATAAAAAAGGGTTTAACGCAAAAAAAGATATTTATTTTTTGTTTTTTGTGTGCTAAAATATAAAAAATTCCAAAAAAGGCGGTATGCGTTATGTCGGAAAAGCTTATAGATCTTCACACCCACTCCACCTGCTCGGACGGCAGTATGTCCCCTCGTGAGCTTGTGGCTTACGCGGCGCAAAAAGGTCTTGCCGCCATCGCACTTACGGATCACGATTCCGTTTCGGGCGTGGCAGAGGCGGTAGAGGAAGGAAAGCGTGTGGGAGTAGAGGTCGTTCCCGCCATTGAGCTTTCCGTGCAATCGGAAACGGAAACCCATATTCTGGGTTACGATATAGATATCCACCATCCGCTTCTTAAAAAAGCGCTGGACGGGGTAATGGATGCCCGCAATACACGCACCCTTAATCACTGCAAAAAGCTTAACGAGCTGGGATTTGACGTAACTATGGAAGAAGCCTATGCCATCGCCCCCTCGGGCATTATCGGCAGAGCGCATTTTGCCCGTATAATGATGGAAAAAGGCTACGTTTCCTCGGTAAAAGAGGGGTTTGATAAATGGCTGGGCGTGGGCAAGCCCGCATATGACGGCACACAGGCGCTTACCGCAGAGGAAGCGGTTAAGTTGATTAAAGATATCGGCGGGCACGCATTCGTTGCCCATCCTCATCTTATACGCATTTCCGATGAGGAGCTTGTAGAGCTTCTCACACGGCTCAAAGCCGTGGGGCTTGACGGTATCGAGGGATATTATAACGAATACACTCCCGAAATGCAGGATAAATTTCAGTCTATGGCAAAGGAATTGGGACTCAAGATCTCCGGCGGAACGGATTTCCACGCCAAAATGAAGCCCCATATCGAGATCGGTATTGGTCAAGGCAATATGAAGATACCCTATTCCGTACTTGAAAATATAAGAAACTAGGAACTGGGAACGGGGAACGACGAACTATGGAAGATTTTTGCAAAGGATTGCAAAAATCGACGTATTGAATTTTCTTGACCAAGTAAAAATTTTATGTTAATATAGACACTCAGTGAGTTCGTAACCATCCTCACTTAGGACAACAATAATCAAACCCAAATCGGTTTTGAAACGCCTATTTCCGCCATAACTGCATCAGATTTCGCCGATATACCCCCGTATAATCGGCAAAATCTTCTTTGTTCTGACAAAAATATTCTGTTTCAAAACACGGTGCAGCTTTAAAAACAGCGTGTCACAATACGATTCGTGTTCAATTATTGTTGCCCTTAAATCAAAACTAAGGAGCAAAATTCAATGAAAAAAAGGACACTTTTTATCTGCCAGGCGGCGATAATCGCCGCGTTGTACGTTGTGCTTACGCTGGTTTCACCAAACCCTATCGGCGTATTTCAGGTGCGGTTTTCCGAATGTCTTACCATTCTTCCCGTGTTTCTCCCCGCCGCCGTGCCGGGGCTGTTTATCGGGTGTATAATCTCAAACCTGCTGGCAAACGCGGTTATCTGGGATATTATCTTCGGTTCTCTTGCCACCCTTGTTGCGGCGGTTTTGACTTGCAAATTGGGCAAAAAGCATTTTCTTTTGGCGGCACTTTTTCCCGTGCTGGCAAACACACTGGTTATCCCTCCCGTTCTTGCCTATATTTACAACGTGCCGGATGCATTGTGGATAATATATCTTTCCCTTTTTGCGGGGGAGGTCATCTCCTGCTACGGTCTGGGATATATTCTTCACCGCGTTCTTAAAAACCGTTTTTCTCATATAAATAAATGAGGTGAATTAAATGTTCAAAAAAATAAATCCTTATGAAG
Organism: Eubacteriales bacterium; assembly: GCA_045595165.1. Classification (GTDB taxonomy): domain Bacteria; phylum Bacillota; class Clostridia; order Oscillospirales; family CAG-382; genus SFLA01. The sequence continues at coordinate 4,159 of JAZNZY010000021.1, read as the reverse complement.
CGAATATAAACCCCTTTCAAAAGATCGGCAAGCAAAAAATGCTTATAGTTGCGGGGAACAAGGATGCGGTCAACGGTATGACAGCCTCTTGGGGCTCTGTGGGTGTTATCTGGGGCGCACCTGCCGCATTTGCTTTCGTCCGCGACAGCCGCTATACCAAAACCTTTATGGATACGGAAGAAACCTTTTCCCTTTGCTTTTTCGGCGAAGGGTATGAGGATATGTACCGCTATATGGGCACCGTTTCCGGCAGGGACGAGGATAAGACCGCCCATTGCAACCTCACCGTAGCCTACGAGGGAGATACTCCTTATTACGCCGAGGCGCAAACGGTTATCATCTGCCGCAAGCAGGGTGCAGTCCGTATGCCCGCAGAAACGATGTCGGATGCGGTAAACGAAAAATGGTATGCAAGTAAGGATTACCACACAATGTATACCGGAATTATAGAAAGTATTTTGGTTAAATAATTACTCCAAAAAATGAGCTTGCCTCCACGGGGCAAGCTCAACTTCACTCGTGCCTTGGCACAAACTTCACTTTTGCCCTTTGGGCAAAAACTTCACTTAAAAAGCAAGAAAGGACGAGGTTTTCCTCGTCCTTTTTATGTTGGTGAAGTTTGCCCTGCGGGCAAGTATTTTTTGTGTGCTTCTGTTTTCGGGGTCCCCGCAAAAACGCAGGTTTTGTGGGGTGATTTCATTTTTCACCCTGAGCACGAAAACTCGTCAGATAATCGAGTAGTTCTTGATTGTTTAAATAGAACCACCGTTTTTCGATGCCGTTTTTGCTGCGTAAAGTTACCTCAATATCTCTATCAATTAATCGAAATTCACTTATACGTAAAACAGAACCATCGGTAAAATACACTATCGCTTGAACTTGCGGTGTACCACCGTCGCCTTTGCCGTTGCCTGCATATTTGGAACCATTATACATCTTGATAAGCGCTTCCGTTTCTTCGGTGTTCAGTTCTTTATCTTTTGTCGGACCATCAACCCAAACAACCACTTTTTCCACTTTATCCGGTGATATTTTCGAGAAGCTGTTTTTATAGATTAAAACCGATACACAAACTGTTGCGATACAAAGGATAACTGCGGCGAATATAGATAATACTATAATTTTCTTTTTCGTCATATTGTGCTCCTTTCTTTACTTATAATAAGACTTTTTTGAATGTTTTGGTGAAGTTTGGGCATTTTACGCCCAAGTGAAGTTGCGTACCGCAGTGAAGTTTCGTCGATGCCGACGAAGTGAAGTTTGCCCTGCGGGCAAGTATTTTTTATTTATCCTGCGGGTAATCAAATCCTTCTTCGCAGGCGATACGTGCGCAATCCTTTATCTTTGCCACGGTGTCTGCGTCAAATCCTGCGGTGTAGGTAACGTCATCAAGGTCAATATCCAGATAGGTTACCGCCATAACGCAGGCAAGCAGATATGCACCTAAATCGGAATGATGGGAATTATCGGTGTGGTAAATAACAAGCTCGGGATACTTTCTTTCGCATATAAGGAACGCATCCGCACCGGGAGCGACCTTTTCAATATCGAAAGCTTCTGCCAGACGGGTGTAGTTTACCTCGTGTCTGTATGCGCTTTCAAGACGGTTTGCGGGCACGTCGTTGGAGGAATAACGCTTGTAAAGATGCACTGTGGCACCCGTTTCACGAAGCATGGGCACCAGAATATCGCAAGCGGGCCTGGAATCCTCGTAGTCTGCGTTGCCGTTATCCTGCAAAACAACGTAATCGAAATTATTTTCTTCAAGCTGTGCTCTTAACGCCTTGCCGTGCTTTTCATCGTTTGCATCCGCAAACTGGCTGAGATACGCGCCGCCCACACAGCAATAGGAAACGTCGATATTTATACCCGCGCTCTCTGCAATATACATAAACTTGGTGGGTACGTCAAAGAAATAGGTACTGCTGTTTCCTATAAACAAAAACGTCTGCACGTCGCCTTCTTCGGGGTAGGGCAGTTCTTCCTCTGCCTGCGCACCGAACGCCTCAACCTCGCAAACCATGATCCAGTTGCTGTGGCCGATAAATCTGTACTGAACGTATCTTGCGGTAAGCGCCCATTCAAGTTCTAAGGTTATGGGAATACAGCTTACTTCAGCGGTATCGTTAACGGGGGCTCTGCCCGCTTTGTACCAGCTTTCCCCATCGTGGGAAACCATAATATCCACGTACTGAGGTGCGGAAATTCCCACGCTTTCGTGGTAAGCGGATGCAACGTGGGCAGTGAATTTATCCACGTAGAAAATTCCGCCAAGATCAACGGTTACGTGGGCGTAGCCCTTGGAGGTGTATTCGGAAATACTCTTGTTAAAGCCCATAAAGGTTTTATCGGAATATTTTGCGGTTGAGGAAGCTATTTCGCCGTCCGTCATACTCTTGTTGCCATCGTCGGGATAGGAGGGCTCGGAATCATTGGGATAAAGTGCGGTTCTGGTATATGCTTTTCCCAAGGTTACGTTGCCGTAATCCGGCAGATCTTTTACGTTTACCATAGTCTTGCTTTCCTCCTCGGGTATGGATTCCTGCGGGGTTACGCTTTGCTCCTTTGATGTTTCCTCCGCTTCCTCACAGCCGAAAAGCGCGGCGGAAAAAGAAAGCAATAAAACAAAACAAAGTAAAAGGGAAATAATCTTTTTGTTCATATCAAATTCTCCTTTTTATAAAGCAAGGTCTGTATTTTCATTATATACGATTCGCTATGTTTGTCAATCCCAAAGGGGAAAGCGGGCAGAAAGCCAAGAAATATTTATATTTTTTTGCAAAAAAACAATGACAAACGAAAAAAAGTGTGGTAAAATATATCATTCTTTTTAAAAGCAAGTTTTACAAAGGGAGTAATGTATAAATGGATTCCAATAAAAGACCCGAAACAATGGCTCGTATTCAGACAAAAGAACAGGCAAATGCTTTTATCGCGGAGCAGGTGGAAGCGGTACGTAAGCAGGTAGGGGACGGTAAAGTCCTTCTGGCGCTTTCCGGCGGTGTGGATTCTTCCGTAGTTGCCGCTTTGCTTATAAAGGCGATCGGCAAACAGCTTATCTGCGTTCACGTTAACCACGGACTTATGCGCAAGGGCGAAAGCGAGCAGGTTATCGAAGTGTTCCAAAAGGGATTGGATGCAAACTTGGTTTACGTTGATGCGTCTGAGCGCTTCCTTACCAAGCTGGAAGGCGTTTCCGAGCCCGAGAAAAAGCGTAAAATAATCGGCAACGAATTTATAGTTGTATTTGACGAAGAAGCAAGCAAGCTTACAGACGTTCGCTTCCTGGCACAGGGCACCATTTATCCCGATATCCTCGAATCCGACGGAGTAAAGGCACACCACAACGTTGGCGGTCTGCCCGAGGATATGGCTATGGAGCTGGTAGAGCCCGTAAAGCTGCTTTATAAGGACGAAGTAAGAGTCGTTGGTAAAGCCCTCGGTCTTCCCGCATCTATGGTAGACCGTCAGCCCTTCCCCGGTCCCGGTCTTGGCGTGCGCTGCCTTGGCGCTATCACCCGTGACAGACTCCACGCCCACCGTGAAGCGGACGCTATCCTTCGCGAAGAGTTCGACAACTGCGGTCTTGCATCCAAGGTATGGCAGTACTTTATCGCCGTGCCCGATTTAAAGAGCGTAGGCGTCAAGGACGGCAAGCGTTACGAGGGCTGGCCCGCAATTATCCGCGCCGTAAACACCGTTGACGCTATGACAGCCACCATCGAGGAGATCCCCTATGATGTCCTCCACCGCATTACCGACCGTATCACCCACGAGGTAGACGGCATCAACCGCGTCCTCCTCGACCTTACACCCAAGCCTATCGGAACAATAGAGTGGGAATAATCCTACACTTCTTAAAACCCCTGATTTCAAGGGATTTTACAGTTCTCGTTTTGCTATTGACAGCAATATGACAGCAAAAAATCAAGATGCTCTGCTTTTTACGGCAGAGCATCTTTTTTTGTTAAGCAATGTCTTCTTCAGTAATTACACTTCCGAGATATTCTTCAATATGTTCTTCAATGTTAGAAGCAATTAAGTTTCTTACTTCACATTCGTCTTTTGTAGGTGCAATACCAAACATTAATACTTTAACGTCAGGTGTCATATTATGATAAAGATAAAAACGAGTTGCATCTTCGTCATAATGTACTTC
>JAZNZY010000020.1:0-147105 GCA_045595165.1 Eubacteriales bacterium | reverse complement strand
TGTTCTTTAAAACAAAGTCCATAGTCAGTGTCTTTAACAGCGAGGGTCCACCCGTTCCCATCCCGAACACGGAAGTTAAGCTCGTTTGTGCCAACAATACTTGGCTGGAAGCGGCCCGGGAAGATAGGTCGATGCTGACACGCCTCTTTAGCTCAGTCGGTTAGAGCATCTGACTGTTAATCAGGGGGTCTTAGGTTCAAGTCCTAAAAGAGGCGCCAAAAACACTCAAGTCTATATGCACCTTTAGCTCAGTTGGTAGAGCAACTGACTCTTAATCAGTGGGTCCCGGGTTCGAATCCCTGAAGGTGCACCAAAGACTTGAGTGTTTTTTTCGTTTTCGTCAACAGTTTAATGCTGTTGACATTTTTATTTTTATGTGGTAGTATGATATTACAACCGGCTTCTCCTAATTTATTATTAACTTAAAGGCGTTGAAAGTATGATAAACCTTAATAAAGCGAAGTTTACACCCGGCGTAATCGCTATCAGTGCGCTTTTTATCCCTGCGCTTATTATCGGCGCTGTCTATTTGTTTTTTGATTTTTCTGTTGACTTTCTTGTCGGCATACTCATTTCTTTCTGTGCTTATTTGTGCATCTTGTTACTGTTTTGGATTTATTCAAATTCTCAAGACAGAATTTTGATACTTAAGGAAGAAAGTTTGCAGGTTATAAACCCGAAAGTTGAAAACGGCGTCGATTGTTACGAGGTGAAGTATACTGATATCATCAGCTTTGAACATTATCGGATTACATCTGTGAAAAGCTGGCTGCAGTTATTTTTTAATATTATGCCGAGATATACTTCTGTAAATTTTCTCGTTAACGGCGAGAAAGTGAACAGACCGGTAGGGTATATGAAACTTAAGGATATACGTAAAATCGCCTCCGATCACAATATTATATTAATTGAGCATTGAAGATTAAACGCTGTTAAAGCAAATATGTTAAGGGGTATAATATGAAATTCAATAAAAACCTTTATTATTCGTTGACCTTCTTTATCGGCATCCCGTGCTTCTTTCTTTTTGTAGAGATACTATTTTCAATCGCTTCAATTTGGGGCGATTATCCGTTAGCGGAAGTGCTTGTATATATAAATTTGTCTATGCTTGCAATGCTGTTGTTGTATTTGGTCCTTGGCTTCAAATTTATATTTCAATCTGTGATTATTGATGAGCGCGGTATTTCTGTTTGTTTCTTCAAAAAGACACTGCAACGTTTTCGCTGGACAGACATAGCCTCTATACAGAAATCCTCTTTTGCAAGGATTAGATCTTACAAAATCGTTCTTCAAAACGAAAAATTTATATATTTAGAGAGAAGAAAAGCAATCAAAAAAGCTATAGAAACGTATTATTCAAGAGAGGTTTTATAATTATTATGTTTAAATATAAAAAATATTAAAAACGGCTTGAAGAGGTCGTTAACGATCGCGGTTGCGATTTAGTGTATTTTAAGTACGACCGGCGAGTCTTTGGAAATATGCACGTGATCATTCGTAAAAACGGTCAACTGTTCGAATACTTCGTCGATAGGGGCGATATTTGCAACTACAAAGGCGTTTTTGAGCATCATTCGTATAATATGGATAACAAAGATAAAAGTACCTTTGACACGCTTTTGGAAGTGTTGTACGAAGACTTACCTAAAATATCCGTTTGATTTAAAAGTGAAGGTTTATTATGAAAAAGTTTGTGGCTGTTTCTCCTTATAGTAAGATACCGGAGGGCTTGTACCCCATAGATTGCGCTCCCAGCCCGGGACATGAGGTATATTTATTTTCAAAAAGCAAAGGCATTTCTTTTGATGAGGTAATAAATATACTTCTGCACTCCTTTTCAAAAACGGATCTGCTGGGCGCGGCATCGCTGGTATATTATAAATACTATAACGAGTTCTGCGAATTTATCTTGAAAATTTCGGGAGAGCGTAAATACAAATGGGCAATAAAGCGGTTTTACAGACAATATTTAATTAAGTGGAGCGAATTTCTTAAACATTCGGATGACACTATGTATCCGCAAAACGCCGTTATAAGAAATATAATTCAACTGATCGAAGAGCGTTATTTTTAATATCAACCAAACAAAAACTCCCGTCTGTAAAAAGACGGGAGCTATTTTGTTGGGGGTGATTTTAACGGGGTCCCCGAGGAGCTGATAGGCTTCTTGGGGTGATTTTATACTTCGGGTTTTATCCAGACGGGAACCATAGTATCATCGAACTGGAATTTGTATACGGCTTCGATCTGTGTTTCGCCGTAAGGTACTGCGTAATATTCTTCTGTGTTGTTGTATTCTACGCGGTAAACATCGAATTTTGTATATCCTTTGTAGGTAAAATCGGTATAAACTCCTTCGGTGATACCAATATGCGTCCAGTCGGTTTTATAATCATCGATAACGTAATTATTGAAGTATTCTTCAAAAACATCGTTTCCTTCCCACTTGTACTCTGTTCCGGTTAACTTCGGGCAGTAATTGCCTTTAATAACTGCGCCGAGGTAATAAGCTTCGTTTTTATCACTGCCGGAACTGCCGTAAACCACTTCACCGTCGCCTGTTATATAGCAAAATCCGCGATTTGTAGATATATCATTAAGATATGTATGGATCATCAAAGGCTCGTCGCTCTCTTCGGTGTTGTGAACGTATAATACCTTGCCTACTCTGTAAGCGATACCTTCGTCAATTTCTATAAAAGCGAAGCATTTTATATTATCGCTTACCGTTACCGTTAATTTCCAGTTCTGACCTATACCGTCTTTATCAATAAAATTAACGTAGCCGGGCTTAGGAACAGCCTCATCATCGAAGTTTCCTTCTGTTGATACGTTTATATCGAAAACAGCATCGCCGGTATTAAGGCGGGAATATTCAAAAAACTCTTCGGGGAAATATGTATCCAGTTGTTTTATCGCGGGCTGCTCCTCCTGCGGGGGTTGCTCTTCGGGCAAAGATTCGCCCACTTTCAGGCAGGTGTATCCGTACCATTCGGGGGAGGTGAAACCCTCTGCGCCTTCGTTGTAGTATACTGTATATTCTACATTATATGTATACTTCTGAGTTGTATCCGTGGAGTAATCCAATGGTGCATTTCCTTCAAAATACACTTTTTTCAAAGAAGCGCATTCGGAAAAAACAGTTTCGTTTATTGTTTTTACCGTATCGGGAACAGTTATTTCTTTAATGACGGAAGCTGCAAACGCCGAGTCGCTAATTGTTTCCAAACCGTTGTTCAGGGTTATCTTTTCCAACTCATAACAATAGGAAAATGCGCCCGCCTCAATATTTTTTATACCGGAGGGAAGGCTTATCTCTTTGAGTTTGGAAAGCATAAAAGCGTAAGAGGGGATCGTTTCGAGATTTTCGGGAAGAGTTATACTCTCCAATCCGCTTGCGGAAAACGCTTCGGAACCGATTTCTTTTACGCTTGCAGGCACAGTTAAATTCTTAAGAGCTGAGCATCCGTAAAAAGCGCGTTTACCGATAACTTCAAGCGATTCGTTTAACACCACTTTGTATATTTTTTGGTTGCCCCAAAAAGCGTTTTCTTCTATGTAGGTAATGGTTTCTGGCAAATAAACTATTTGTGCATTGCCGCTGCTAAAAGCGTATGACGCAATACCGATTACGGGAAGCCCTTGGTATTCGGGAGGAATTTTTACAATAGGATCATTGCCTCTGTATTCCAAAACTCTGTATCCTTCGTCGGAACGTATGCCGAAGGTGAAGCTCTCAATAGGAGAGTACTCGTCCTCTTCTTTTTTGGGTCGGGAAGATTCATTCGGCACGGATACGTCCGAACCCTCCGGTGCGGAAGAATTATTTTCCGCTATGCAGGAAACCGCAAGGAAAACTGTGGAAATAAGCAATAGTAAAGCCAAATATTTTTTCATAATAATGCCTCCTTTTTGTGTGATATAATTATACTCGGGGGTAGATTTGTCAATACCAAAAACAAAATTATTGTTTTTTTTACCGTTTATGCAGAATATATTTATTTTAATTTAATAATATCCAAAAGGCCGTTGAAAACAACAGCCTTTTGGGTGAAGGTATATATACGACGGTTTGGCATGGCCGTATATAGCAAATTCAGCGCCCGAATATACCCTGCGGGCGAAGGGGTTATGATCTTTTCAGATTAGATAATATCAGGATAATATTTTCATAGGAATCCGCGCTGACGCAGTAATAGTAATCACCATAAAAACAGACTGCGTAATGCAGTGACGGATCCGGAGTATCGTTAAAGATATAGAATGTGCAGTCTTCAATTGTAAATTCTTCTGAATAACCATGGAAGTGGTTTTTTCCTGTATTTGCCTGAAGATACATATTGATATGGGGATTGTTGGTCATAAAACGTATTATTTCTTCCGAAGATGCAGTTGAAGAGAATTCAATATTTTTCAGCGTTATGCCGTCAGGCCAAACAGAGGGATACCAAATACTGATATGCTTACTTTGCAATGCCTCTTGGACACTCGTGTATTCCTCTTGAACATCATGATACTCTAAGGTAACTCCGCCTTTGTTCAAGGTTCCTCCGGGACCCATAGCGATTACTTCTTTGAAATAATTAAAGGGATTAAAATCCACAGCGGTGGCAGTAAGTGTAATAGCGGCTGTGATTATCGCTATCATTGCCGCAACGAGCAACACCTTTTTAAACTGCAAACGTCTTGCCGGCTTAACTGCCGGTATATCTTTATTTATAATATTAAAGAATTCTTCTTTGGAAACAAGCGGACCGTTTACCGCATCAAGCCGTGCGGCGCAGGCGTTAAGCGTATCGATATCGCCTTCGTCGGTACAAAGCATAGCTGTTTCATAATCGAACAGCTTTTGCAAAGCGGCAGCATCCAGCTCTTCTATACAAAGCTTGTCTTCCGTTATAAGCTTTTTTAGTTCTGCACCGCCAAGCGTTTCGTGCAATTTTTTATCCATCTATTTACCCCTCATTAATACATGATGTAAAAACCCAAAAACCTCTATAAACTTTTTTGAAAAATTTTAAAAAAGTTTGTTTTTTATGGTATAGCTGTACTTATCCTTTATGGATTTTCTTATATTCCATACGGTGCTTTCGCTTACGTCAAGCTTTTGCATTATCTCTTTGCAGGAAAGCCTTTGCTCAAACATAAGCCCAAATACCTGTGCTTCACGAGGTGTAAGCTCGTTTTTAAGCAGGGAATACACGTCATTTTCCAGCCAGATGTTATACAACGCCATTTCAAAAACATCTTCTGCATACAAAACATCGTCAATATCCGTATCGGAAAAATTGCTTTGATATTTTGCCTGCTCGGTCTTTACGTGGAGTGCAATATATTTAGCGGCAGTAACCACCCATTTTTCGGGCGATTCGTGGCGCATAAGCTCTTTTATTTTGCGTATCAGCAATAAATGCAGTTCGCTTAAAGCTTCGTCTTTAAGGGACAGATAACTCTCGCCCAGCATCTTTTCTGCTACACGCACAATCAAAACGTATTCTTTTTCAAGCAATTTTTCCAAAAACTCTTTTTCCTGTGCGGACAGGGCGTTTATGGAGTTTTCACTGTGTTTCAAAGCGCTCGTTCTCCATTGGTAAATAGTTTTACAAGTATGTGTAATATACCATATCGGTGAAAATAAGTCAAGAACGGCAGTGTTGACAAGATGATAAGGGTGTGTTAATATATTTTTATAAGATTTAATTCGGGTGATATGAATTGAGCTCTAAGGGAATTATTATTCACGATACGGATATTGGCTCCTATTGGGAAAATCTGTTTTTGAATAGCGGACTTGATACCCTCGGGTTGCATCCTGCGGGAGGAAACGAGGCGCTTCAGACCCTTGAAGCGTTTTTGGCAAGACAAAGCGACCCCGAGGTAATTGGTTTTATTGACCGTATTTCCTCAAAAGGAGTGCGAGTAGAGCTGGAGTGCCACGCACTTTCTTGGCTTTTACCCCGTGAGCTTTTTTCAAAAAATCCCCATTGGTTCAGGGAAAACGGGCAGGGGGAACGTACTGCGGATTTTAATATGTGCCCTTCTTGCGGGGAGGCGCTGGAGTATCTTTCGGAACGCACGCGGCTGCTTGCTTCTCTTATACCTTGGAACGGGAAATATTTTCATTTGTGGATAGACGACGTGGCTTCCGCGCCTTGTATGTGCGAAAAGTGCCGTTCTCTTTCGGCTTCGGACCAAGCGATGTTAATTTATAACGCAATGCTTAAGGGGTTAAAAGCGTACCGCGGCGACGCCCGCCTTGCGTATCTTGCGTACCACGGCACCATAGACACTCCTTCCGTCAAACCCGATGATGGAATATTCCTTGAATTTGCGCCCATCCGCCGCTGCTTTGATCATTCAATAAACGATATTTCCTGCCAAAAGAACGTTGCGGAAATAGCTTCTTTGGATTCACTCCTTGCCTTCTTCAGTAAAGAAGATTCCAAGGTGCTGGAATATTGGATGGATAACTCCCTCTTTTCCGGCTGGAAAAAGCCCTATGTAAAGCTGCCGTTTAACCGCGAGGTTTTGGAAAAAGACGTTTTGTTTTACCGCGCCAAAGGGTTTGAGCGCATAACCTCCTTCGGATGCTTCCTCGGTGAGGAATATGCAAACCAATTCGGCGTCCCTCCCGTAAAGGAATACGGGGAAGTGTTGAACGCACAAAATTGATAATAATATAAAAGCACCGATCAATTCGGTGCTTTTTACGTTATATTAAGTTTTCGTTTTTCATCTTCTCGAGAGAAATATCGATAGATTTTTCCAGTTCGTTTTCTACGTTGTAGTACACGGCGAGCTGCATAAGCGCGTTTACAGCTTGCTTGATCTCATCAGCAAGATGTTGCTTTGAGGGTTCACCGTGTTTGAGCGATTTTATTCCGCTTTTTTCAAAATGGTTAACCTCGCTTGCAACCTCACCGCACTCTTCCAGCAGCCGCGTAGTGATCTGGTAAGGCTCGTTACCGTTAGGAAAACGGTTTGTGTATCCTTTTGCAAGTAAATATAATTTTTCCATATCTGTGTCCTTAAACCTTTCTAATCAGCTTTTTTGTTACAAGTCCTTTGCCGATAAGCATTCCCAAGGTTACTTCCGCAACTGTCCAGCCGGTTTCCAGACTGCAGGGACCCCAGCCTACATCGTGGGGGATACCGCAGTATTCAAGTCGGTCAAGGTCAATTCCTCTGCACCAGCCACCGTTTAACCGCTTATCCTCGCTTATAAGCTGTGTCTTTATAAAGAAGGTGCATATATCCTTCCAGGCGTTAAGAAATCTCGCTTCGCCGCACACGTGCCAAGCGAAAGCAAACCCCAAGGGAAGCCAGTTAAGGGAATACAGCAGGTCTGCAACGGGATCTCCGTTTACCGAGAGTAGAGAACATTCACCGCCTGCATTATTAAAGCACGCCGCCTTGTAGCCGGTGTCCCATTCTGCGTATCCACCCGATGTGTGGCGGTGTTTTTGCAGATCGTTAAACACTCTGTCCAGCATATCGTAATGGGCTTTTTCCTTGGTTGCCGCATATAAAACCGAGAGCGGGAATATAAGTCTGCACAACTCCGAGGTTTCGCTGTGCTCACGCACCGTATCGGGATATTTACTCATCAAGGTTTCCAGACCCTTTACGCCCGCTTCCTTAAAGCTTTCCTTTCCTGTTATGATATATCCCAAAAGCAAAGCCGCGCTGTAATAAGCGTTGTAATGCGCGCTTGCATACCCCTTTTCTTGGTTGGCAAGGGAACGCACCGCTTCGCCCGATCTTATATATTCAAGTATATCCGTCCTTGCAGGACGCAAACCGTCTGCGCAGGTGGTTTCGCAAAGGAAAGTGAGTGCCTTTTCAGCATCGCTTACGTATTTATCGGACAATCCGAAATAAGCATACAGCAGGGAAGGGATTATAGCGCGGGCAACGTCATCCTGATAACATACGTTCCACGCCTGCTCCGACCATCTTACCATCCCATCAAATTCACCGCCGTGTATCATCAAAGGACCATAGCAAAAATCATACATTTTCTCGCCCTTTTTCTGCAGGTCGGTGCTGTGGGAAAACAAAAACGCTCCTGCGGCTTCCCCCGTGCAGTCGGTGCGCACCACGTCTGCGGTTATGCGTGTTCCGTCGGGGAGGATATTGTGGCTCAGTCCTTCTTTTATACCTTTCATTCCGTCATCGTCAACAAGATATTCTTTAAGCAGTTTTAAAGATCTTGAAACGCATTTGTCGATCTCATCGTAAAAGTGTGTTTCAAGCTGACCTTTTATCTTGTATTGAGGCTCGGGATGTCTGACGGGCAGAGGAATCCCCAAAAATCCGAAAATATAGTTTATTACAAAGTCCCATCTCTTTTGAGGAGAAAACACGGCTTGTCTGTAATTACAAAGTCTGAATGCCGCAGTAAGCACGTTTTTATCCTGAAAAAGCGCGGCATATTTTAACACGTTGTCATCTTTTCTGTCCTCAATTCTGTCGTGAGCGGGAGTGAACTCACGGTAATACAAAAGGGGAAGAGTATCAGGCATAAGAAAATGAGGGCGTATGTAGCTGTTACAACGGCTGTCAAGAAGATCGCCTTCCTTGATTTCACCGAACGAAATGTCCGCTACAAGTCTGTGGGGAGAAACCGTTACGGGAGAAGCAGAATAAACACAACGGAAGCTGTCCGTATATTCAAGGAACAGAGGCTTGCCCGTGTCCGCAAAACGCTCCAAAGCTTCACGCAAATATGCGTTAAGGATTATTGGCTTATCTTCCGTGCCGCCAAGCACGGCGGCGCCGTCATATACGGAAATATCTTCTATTTCCGTAATTTCGGGAGATACAGTACGGCAATCTGCGTAAGAGAAAAACATTTTTGAAATATCGCTTTTTTCACGGGTGATCAACAAAAGCTTCATAAGTCTGCCTCCAAAACCGCTTTTTTTAATTATAGCATAGGAAAAAAACATAGTCAACACACAGATTTTCTATTGACAATATACCCATTGGGGGTATATAATACAGACAGGAGGTGAACTGTTTGAAAACAGAAACATATATAATTACGGGCATGCACTGTGCGGCGTGCTCGGGCGCTGTTCAAAGAGTAACTTCAAGACTTAGCGGTGTAACCGAATGTGAAGTTAATCTTATGACAGAAAAAATGACCGTAAGCTACGATCCCGAGCAAGTCGGATTTGCGGATTTTGAAAGAGTAATTGCCAAAGCGGGCTTCGGTATCCGTGAGGACGTAAAGCTGGCGGAGGCGGTATCCGAGGAAAAGGAAAAAAAGCCCTCCGGCTTGCTGGTCGCAGGGGTATTGAGCCTTGTTCTTTTGTACGTTTCCATGGGTCAGATGTTCTTTTCTTCTCTGCCTATCCCCGAATTTTGCCATATAGAAAAATCGCCTTTGGGATTTGCGTTAACACAGATAGTTCTTTGTGTTCCCGTAATGATTATCGGATATAAATTCTTTACGGTAGGCTTTTCTTCTCTGTTCAGAGGCAATCCCAATATGGATACTCTTGTAGCTGTGGGAGCAACGGCATCCTTTATTTACAGCGTTGTGCAGACCTTTAACGTGGTAAACGATGCTCACGCAGTACACAATCTGTATTTTGAATCCGTTGCAGTGGTAATAACCCTTATAAAGCTGGGCAAATATTTTGAATCCCGCAGTAAACGCAAGACGGCGGGCGCTATAAAAAAGCTTATGGCGCTTACACCGGATGTTTCTCATCTTTTAACGGGAGATATCGTTACGGATATTCCCACTGCGGTTGTAAAAAAAGACGATATTCTCTTGGTAAAAGCAGGAGAAAAGTTCCCCGTTGACGGAATTGTTGTAAAGGGAAGCAGTACCGTAGACGAATCTATGCTCACCGGCGAGAGTATGCCCGTTTCCAAAGAACCGGGGGATACGGTTACCGGAGGAAGCCTTAACCAGAACGGAGCGCTGTATATTCAGGCGACCCGCGTGGGAAAGGATACCGTGCTTTCGGGAATTATCGCTTTTGTGGAAAACGCGCAAAGCAAAAAAGCACCCGTTTCCAAACTGGCGGATAAGGTTTCGGGAATTTTCGTTCCCACGGTAATGACTATTGCCGTTCTGTCTGCCGCCGCGTGGCTTATAGCAGGAGAGGAGTTCTCCTTTGCCGTAAGAATCTTCACTGCCGTATTGGTAATTGCCTGTCCCTGCGCTTTGGGACTTGCCACTCCCACCGCCGTTATGGTGGGTACGGGATTGGGTGCATCCAACGGAATTCTTATTAAAAGCGGAGAAGCCCTTGAAACCACCCACGGAATAAAGGTTGCAGTATTTGATAAAACGGGAACGGTTACCGTGGGTAAGCCTTCGGTTACGGATATCGTATCGTCTGATAAAGAAACGCTTATCCGTTATGCGGCTTCCTGCGAAGCACCTTCACAGCACCCTGTTGCTTCTGCGGTTATGGCATATGCCAAGGAAAAGGAAGTGCCCGTTTCCGAAGCGCAGGATTGGGAAAACGTTTCGGGGAAAGGCGTAAAATGTGTTGTTGACGGTATCAAGGTCTTGGTAGGCAAAAAAACGCTTATTGAGGACGAGGGTATATCCACCGCAGAATACGATGCCGAGGCGGCGCGCCTTTCTTCCGAGGGAAAAACCATAATGTACGTCGCCGCAGATAAAACTGTTTACGGAGTTATCGCCGTAGCAGATGAATTGAAGCCTACATCACGTGAAGCCTTTGATCGCCTTTCCCATATGGGAATAAAAACCGTGCTTTTATCGGGAGATAACCGTGCTTGCGCGGAATACGTGGGCGGTCAGCTCCGTGCAGACGAGGTGTACTCCGAGGTATTGCCCGAGCAAAAGGCAGAGATAATATCCACTCTTAAATCCCGCTACGGTTCCGTAATGATGGTAGGGGACGGAATAAACGATGCTCCCGCCCTTGCCGCAGCAGATATAGGTTGTGCCGTGGGAAGCGGAAGTGATATAGCTATCGACAGCGCCGACATAGTGCTTATGAAAAACGATCCCGTGGACGTTGCCCGCGGAGTGCGGTTGAGCAAGCTGACAATGCGTACCATAAAGCAAAATCTTTTCTGGGCGTTTTGTTATAACGTTATCTGCATACCCGTCGCCGCAGGTGTTATTCATATTTTCGGCGGACCTCTGCTCAATCCTATGCTTGCGGGACTTGCAATGTCCTTCAGCTCGGTGTGCGTGGTTACGAATGCTTTGAGATTGAGAGGTAAAAAACTGTGAGAGAGTGCTCGTGTCAAAAGAAAAAACACCGTTCTCCCGAGGAGGTAAAAGCGCTTGTAAACCGCCTTAGCCGTATAGAAGGGCAGATACGGGGAATTAAAAATATGCTGGAAAACGATGAGTACTGTGTGGATATACTTAATCAGATATCTGCTTCCCGTGCGGCGCTGGGCTCTCTTGCTTCGATTTTGCTTGAGGAACATATCCGCACCTGCGTCAGCGAAGGAATTAAACAAGGGGATGAGGAGATCATTTCCGAATTAACTCAAACTATAAAAAAGTTAGTATAAAAGGAGAAAACATTTATGAGCAAAATTTTCGTACCCGATATGCACTGTGAAAACTGCGTAAGAAGAATTACCGCTGCCCTTAAGGAAGCAGGCGTAGATGCAACCGTAGATCTTTCCACCCAGACCGTTACCGTTAACGGCTGTGCACACTGTCTTGAAAAGGCGAAAAACGAGATTTACGATCTCGGCTTCAGCCCCGAAATCAAGTAAAAACCGTTCTACGTCCCGAGAAGCCCTGCGGCTTCTTGGGGTTTTTATTGGACTTGACGAATTTTGTGTTTTGGTGTATATTATTACCATTACCAAAAGGAGTGTTCTTATGAAGAAGTTACTGAGTCTGCTTCTTGTTTTACTCACCGTGTTTTCTTTATTCGCTTGTAAAAGCGAACCCGAAGATAACGAGAACGTGAGCAAGGAGGAATCGGAAGTGAAGGTTGAAATTTCCGAAGACCCCGTTTTGATAACGAGCAGGGGCGAAATTAAATTTGAAAAAGAGTTTATAAATTCCGAAACTATAAACGAAGATGGATTTTATCTCTATACATGTGAATTTCTCGGCGCAGTTACTCCCAAATCGGATAAAGAGCGTGTGGACTTCACTGTGGTGGAAGGCTACGTGGCAAAGGTGTGGGATAAAAACGCCCAAAGCTTTATTCCCGAGCAAAACGGTTTTACCGTTGTATGCGTAGGAAGCGATGCTGTTTCGTATACCGAAGAGCTTGAGGCAGGCTATGCCGCAGAAACCGAGCATATAACCACGACCCACCTTTCCAGTTATTATGCACTGGTAGGCGATGTGGTAGTAAACGTAGATATTATCGATGGAATTCGTACTCCCGAGGGTGTTTGCGCCATTTATACTCCCGAGTACGGCAAAACTACGGGCACTAATGTATACGGCGCAGAGATCACTGTTGTTGACGGCGCAGTTACCAAGGTCATATATGGCGAGGGCAACAGCGAAATTCCCGAAAACGGTTACGTTATCAGTATTCACAAGGACCACAAAGCCTATTATTCTGCAAGAAAAGCCGCTGTAGGTACCAAGGTAGAGCTTTTCCCCAACGGACCTTCATATTCGGTTACCGCACTTTCTTATGACGGAGTAAATACTGTTCGTGGAGAGAATCAGGTTATCGTATATATGAACAAATCCTCTACCGCTACCAACGTTTACGGCTATGAAATTGCCGTGAACGAAAACGGCAATTCGGTTTCCGAAAGTTATGCGGGAAATATTACCATTCCCAAAAACGGTTTTGCGATTTCTGCCCACGGCAATGCAGTTAAATCTCTTTCAAGCGTGTATATGAGAGGGCAGTACGTAAGATTGGATAAGACCAACCACAAGGTTATTATTATAAACACACCCGACCTTTGTATTAATCTTGCGCAGGATAGTCTTGACAGCCTGCTTGCAAGCTTTTCCGAAGCGAAAAAAGCATATTTGAATATTGCATATTCCGATATTTCCTCTGCGGCTGACGAGCTTAAGGCACAGCTTGAGCTGGCAGAAAAAGCTATTTTAGAGGGAGATATGGCTTACGCTTTGGAGATATGCTCCTCCGTTAACGAAAAAGCAGAAATATTGAGCTATTCAACAATAGAGAGTAAGGGCGCGCAAAACCGCGCCATGTGGTACCGAGCATACGAAAAAAGTGATGCTGAAGTACGCGCTACCGTGGAAAAAATGGTGGCGCTCAACGTAAACGCTCTTTATCTTGAAACCTTTTACGATGGATATTTTATAGGTTACATGGATCTTGACGGTGTCGAGCACAGCTCCAACAACGGCGATTACGATGCTTTGGAGGGATTTGTCCGCATTTGCCACGAGTACGGTATCGAGGTTCACGCTTGGTGTGAAAACTTCTTTACCGGTTATCTTAATAATGACGGTACTCTTTCCAGCCCCATACTCAAAAAGTTCAGCGATAAGCTACTTATGGATTCCGAAGGAAACGAATTTTATTATTATAACGAGCGTGCCACCTTTGTCTTCCTTAATCCCAACGATACACAGTGCCGCAAGTTCGTTCTTAACGTATACCGTGAAATTCTGGAAAACTACGATATAGACGGTCTGCATCTTGATTATATTCGTTTTCCCGAGCTTAACTACGGTAAATACGATTACGGATATAACGAGGACATTATAAAAGCATTTTCAAAGGAAACGGGTATTAAAGAAGATCCCCGCACTTTTGCGGCGGGCTCCGAAGAAATGAAAAAATGGATATCCTTCCGTTGCGGTATCATAAATTCCTTTGTGAAGGAAGTTTTTGATCTGGTCTGCCAAAGCTCTCCTGATACTTGGCTTTCCTGCGCCGTTTATCCCGATCGGAATTACGCTGTAAACAGCATTTTTCAAGATGTAAAAATGTGGGTGAATAACGGCTGGATCGACGAAGTATTTTCTATGACCTATAGCGGAGATAACGCATATGTTTCTGAAAATGCCGCAGGATATGCGGAGATATGCAAAGGAAACTGCTTCTATTCCACCGGTCTTGCCGCGTTTATGGATACTTCAAGGCTTAATTTTGCATATCAGCTTACAGAAGTTTCTGAGGCGGGCGCAGACGGCGTGGCGGTATTTGCTCTTTCCAACATTTCTCCCGATACGTATCAGCACCAGATAACTTACGGTGCATTCCGCACTCCTTCCGTACAGCTTTACCGTATGGGAGATACCGTAAAAGCACAGCTTGATTACGTAAAGGCAATGCTGGAGGAATCGGATACTTTGTTCACATCCTTGTCGGATACGGGCAAGCAGAATATTCTTACGGCTATGGAATCCTTGTATTCAACCGCTTGTATTCCCGAATCTGCCGAAGAAAAAATGGCGTATTGCTCACAGACAAAAACTTCTGTCAGCGGGCTTAAGCTTACCGTTAAAAACGCTTTTTCCGATCCCGACGAAGCTGCGGCGGTCAATGCACAGCTTGATAAGCTTATTTACTGGCTGGATATAACGAACACAAGACTTAACGTAAAGAATTAAATAGTCAAAAAGCGCATTGCGAACACAATGCGCTTTTGTGCGTTTTAAAGAAATATGCATTATTTTTCGTTTATTATAGACAAAGCAAGAGTATTGTGGTAAAATCAATACGTTTATGATTTTGATTCCACACAGGAGGTGATCTGTTATGATATTCGGAAAGCATATCAACCGGTATTATATTAAATATGCTTTTTGGCTGCTTTTGGGACTTGCTGCATTGATCGCGGTAGACTATGCACAGCTCATGGTTCCCGCTCTGTACAGACTTGTCGTTAACGGTATGAAGACAGGACTTGCCGAGGTTGACGGCGTGCAATATGTCTTCGATATGGATTTTCTGCTGGACAAGATATGTCTGCCACTTATTATAATAATCGTAATGATGGTATTCGGCAGATTTTTATGGCGTATCTGTCTGTTCGGTGCAGCTATCAAGGTTGAAACCGACGTACGCAATTCTATGTTTGACCACGCAAAAGATCTTTCCCGTCAGTATTACCAGGTGCACAAGGTCGGCGATATGATGAGTCTGTTCACCAATGACCTTGAAACCATTCATGAATGCTTTGCTTCGGGAATCCTTATGTTTTTTGATGCCCTTTTTCTCGGTGCGCTGTCTGTCATTAAAATGTGGCGTATGAACCCCGTAATGACGGTGCTTTCTATGATACCTATGCTGCTTTTGCTTGCGGTCAGCTCGGTTATCGGAAGCTATATGATGAAAAAATGGGAAATACGTCAGCAGGCGTTTTCAAGTCTGTCCGATTTCTCCCAGGAAAGCTTTTCCGGCATAGCCGTTATAAAGGCGTTTGTAAAAGAAGGAAAAGAGCTTTGGGCATTTAAAAAGCTTAATAAAGAAAACGAGCACGCCAATATCGTTTTTACCCGTGCTTCCGTACTGCTCAGAATTCTCGTTATGTTGTTCGTTGAATCCGTAGTATGCGTAATTCTCGGTTACGGCGGATATCTGGTTTATAACGGCGTGTTTGATGCAGGTCAGCTTGTTGAATTCATAGGATATTTTACCTCTACTGTGTGGCCCATAATGGCAGTTTCCGAGCTTATTGACCTTTCATCCCGCGGCAAAGCATCTTTAAAGCGCGTGAGCGAGCTTTTGGATGCGCCCATCGACGTTAAAGACAGAAAAGACGCTGTTGATATCGGCTCCGTTAAGGGCGATATTGAATTCCGCAACCTTTCCTTCCGTTATCCCGATGGAGAATTTGACGCATTGCACGATGTATCCTTCAAGATAAACGCAGGTGAAAACGTAGGTATCGTAGGAAAGACGGGAAGCGGAAAGACAACTATCGTAGACCTTATTCTGCGCACATACAACGTGGAGGACGGGTGTTTGTTCGTTGACGGCAAGGATGTAAATTCCGTCACCATACGCTCGCTCCGTGAGGGATGCGCTTACGTTCCTCAGGATAATTTCCTATTCAGTGATACTATATCCGCAAACATCGCTTTCGGAATGGACGAATACGATACGGATGCTGTAACCGAAGCGGCAAAATTATCCGATGTTCACGGAAATATTATTGAATTTTCCGAAGGATATTCCACCGTTTTGGGCGAAAGAGGCGTTACCGTTTCAGGTGGACAGAAACAGCGTATTTCCATTGCCCGCGCTCTTTTGCGCAATGCACCCATTCTTATTCTGGATGATTCCGTGTCCGCAGTAGATACCAAAACAGAAAAAGCAATACTCGAAAACTTATCCAATACCCGCAAGGGTATGACAACACTTCTTATCGCCCACAGAATTTCCACTATCGAGAAAATGGACAAGATCCTTTTTGTCGAAGACGGCACTGTAGCGGCGGTGGGAACCCATACTCACCTTTACGAAACCAATTCCGAATACCGCAAAATGGTAGATCTGCAAAAGCTTGAAGAAGAGGGGGCGAATAACAATGCGTGAGTTTTATCCTCTTTTGATAGTCGGCGCCGTTATCGGCACATTTACACTCATTTTTGTTTTGGCATATGCCTTTATGAAAAACAAAAAGGAGGCCATCGGATTTGACCGTAATATGAAGGACAGCGAAATAATCCGCCGTCTTCTTAAATATGCCCGTCCTCATTGGGCATCCTTCCTGCTTGCGTTTTTCATAATGCTGGTTTCTATAGCCTATGATATCATATCTCCCATAATCGTAGGTAATATAGTTGAGCTTGTAGGAGAAGATTTTGAGCTCAACACTCTGTTTTTCCAGGTTGGCTTTTATGCTTCTCTTCTTATCGTATCAATGGTCTGTACCTATTTTCAAGCAATAGTTTTGCAGAAAACGGGACAAAAAATATTGTCCTCACTGCGTCAGGACCTTTTTACCCACATAGAAAGCCTTTCTCATAATCAGCTTAACAATATTCCCGTAGGAAAGCTTGTTACCCGCGTTACTAACGATACCAACGCCATATCAATGATGTTTACCAACATTCTTGTAACAATGGTTAAAAACGTTTTCGTTATTCTCGGCGTTCTCACCGCAATGCTGTTCCTTAATTATCAGCTTACACTTATGGTGCTGTGCTTTGTGCCCTTCGTCGTGCTGTTTACCTGGATATTCCGTAAGTTTTCCAGAAAAGCATACCGCGCCGTAAAGGACGGAACAACAGATATAAACACCTATCTTTCCGAAAATCTTTCCGGTATCAAGATCACCCAGATCTTTAACAAGGAAGACAGAAAGAACAGAGATTTCTTGGAAAAAAGCGCAAAGCTTCGCAGCGCAAAGCAAAAGCAGATGTTTGTTTTCGGCGTGTTCAGACCTATGGTCTATATGCTGTATATTTCTTCTGTTCTGTGTCTGCTTTATCTGGGCGGCAGAGGATATATAAAACAAACGGAATTTATGGGACAAGTGGTTACCGCAGATATTCTCGTAACCTTCTATATGTATATTTCCAAGTTCTTTAACCCCATTCAGACTCTGGCGGAGCAGTTCAATATGCTTCAGTCCGCCTTTGCTTCTGCGGAAAAGATATTCACCGTTTTCGATATGGTTCCCGAGGTGGTGGACGAGCCCGACGCAATTGAGCTTGAAAATATCCGAGGCGAGATCGAATTCCGCAACGTGTGGTTTGCATACGTTCCCGGCGAATGGGTGCTTAAGGACGTATCCTTCAAGGTGGAGGCAAGACAGACCGTTGCATTTGTCGGCTCTACCGGAAGCGGAAAGACAACCATTCTTTCGCTTATCTGCAGAAACTACGATATCCAGAAAGGTCAGATACTCATTGATGGTATCGACATAAAGAAGATAAAGCTTTCATCACTCCGCAAGCATTTCGGACAAATGCTTCAGGACGTTTTCCTGTTCTCGGGTACTATACGCAGCAATATCGTTTTGCGTGAGGACAGCTTTACGGACGAGGAGATATTGGAAGCCTGCAAGTACGTTAACGCAGATTCCTTTATAAATAAGCTGGAAGGCGGTCTGGACGAGGTTGTGCGTGAGAGGGGTAATAACTTCTCTGCGGGACAAAGACAGCTTCTTTCCTTTGCCCGCACGGTAATTCACCGTCCTGCCGTAATGATACTTGACGAAGCAACCGCAAATATTGACACCGAAACCGAGCTTTTGATTCAGGATTCTCTTGAAAGAATGAAGAATATCGGTACAATGCTTATCGTTGCCCACCGTCTTTCCACCATTCAGCATTCGGATAATATAATCCTGCTTTCCAAGGGCGAGATCGTGGAGCAGGGCAACCACCAGGAACTGCTTAAACAAAAAGGCAGATATTATCAGCTTTATACCTTGCAATACAACAAACAGCTTTTGCAAAATCAATAATAATATCACCCCAAGCTGCCGTAAGGCTTCTTGGGGTGTTCTGCGCCAATGTAAAAATGTTTTTCTTGACAGTGCGGTAAGAGTATGATATTATAAACTCAAGAGGACGTGGCGCACTCGTTGCTTCTTATGCATACGATTCTTGGGGTAAATGTACAATACTTTCGGTCTGCGACAGCGCTTGCATAGTTATTTTAAAAAGGAGATAGTTAATATGAAAAATGAGTCCGATTTTGACGAACAAAAATGCGAAGACGAAGAACATATACAGCATATGTTAGAAAGAAAAGCACACGAAGAGTATTTAAATAATCTTAAAGATAAGTACAATACTGCGCTATATAAGTTTTTTTTAGAAACTGAAGAATTCCATGATTTGTATATATTGGATATCAATTATAGTGCAGATACAAACAAATGGAGAAAATCCAAAACCGATACAATTGTAATTGAACTTGAAGAAGATTTGCAAAAACACCGCTACTTTAAAATCGAGTTTAGTGACATCACTCGTTTTTCATTAGATTCCCACGGCAAAAAACTTTCAGAAGTCTGGTCCGTTATTATAGGCGATTTTGATGCCTACGATCAGATAAGATCGGCAATTGGAGAAATCTTTAAATCTGAAATCGGCATTGACGAATACGGAAATAATTACATTCGTTTAGTGACCAGCGAGGGCTACGTACTTTACATTGGTTTTAAGAAATTCAGGGTGTTAAACAAAAAGCATTATTAACATTTATAATATTTTTTGACACAATGAAAGGCATCGCTGTATTTACACAAATATTGAAAGCCGCAGAGATTACTGCGGCTTTTGATTATTAACTAATTATTAGCAACACACCCACCAATTTGGTGGGTGTGTTGTCATTTTTAAAACACATCAAACATTCTTCTAACGAATGCGTTTACAAAAAATTAAACCTAATCCTTTTTTTCCATTCCCGTGACTATTCCCAGAATATTTTCCAGGACTTCCGTCGGCATCGTATCTATTTTTGATACCAAGCGCATATACAATTCTGCTTTGTAAACCATATCCGGCTGGTTAGCAAAATCGCTCATAACCGCAAGGTCGGAAACTCCAAGGACATCGAGCATCTTTAAATAAACGTGCAAATACACGCGGCGCTCGCCCTTTAATATACTCATCATAGAAGAATAAGAAACACCAATAGCTTCTGCAAAGCCTTCCCCAAGTATATCCTTTTGCCTTAATTAATTTTCTTAATGCATTTCCAAATTCACTATAATCCAATTCAACTTGTGAAGGCGGTACCGGAGGGGACTTTCTGCGTTCAATTTCTTGCTTTTGCTTTTTGGGATTTATACATTTCTTCCACGGCAAGACGGGCTTTTGCAACGGGCGCGCCCGCTTTCGGGAAGCAATAGTACAAAGCGTTTTTATCGCCGATACATATAACGTCGCCTATCTCGTACCAATAATAATCCGCATACAGACTGTAATTAAACAAAGGCTTTTGCCTGTATTCAAGCTCTCCGTCGGCGCCGGTAAGGGTAAATCCCTCTGCCGTGTGTGTAAGCCTTCCTTCGCCGATCATATATATCGCCTTAAAATCTACCGACATACCGATATCCACGGGAGTATCAAGCAAATAATTGCCGTTTTCTATTTCTTCTTTTACCTTTTCTCTTTCCCAGGCGTACCAATCGGGAATATGTGAAAACTCCGTGTCACCCTCCGTCGCTTCAAGAACACCGTATTCATCAAGCACGTATTCTTTTCCGCAGGAAGCGCACTTTATGGATATCCCTTTGCCCGTAAGAGATCCTTCCGCAAGGCAGTGCGGGCATTTATACAGTATGCGTTCAAGCCCGTCTGCGCGGAAGGGCTCGTCAATTTTAATCTTGTTCTCTCTTTGCCATTTGAAATGGTCAAACGAAAACGCTTTTTTCAAAGCTCCGTCCAGCTCGCTTACGGACATTTTTTCAACATCCTCCGGTGTGAGCAGACATTCCACCTTAGCGCTCACCTTTACCTTGCGCTTTTGCAGACAGTTGTAAAGAGGATCGCGGGAAAAGGCGCCCTCGGTGGTTATCATCACCACGGGTACGGCAAGCATCTTTAACAGCCGTCCCATTTTTTCGGGCAGGGGAGTTGCGGTGCCGTCAAAGCTGTAGCTCGCTTCGGGGTACATCAGCACGCTTGTATTTTTTACCTTTAAAAGATAATTTATATCCTTTATAAGAGAAATATCGTTAACAAACTTTTGGGTGGGAATACAGCCGATACGGCGCATAAGAAAGCGCTTGCCCACCAGCCCGTCGGACGTGGTTACGATACCGTAAGGGCGGGGGTACATTATTTTGGATACGATCTCCAGATCAATAAAGCTGGAATGGTTCATAAGTATAAGGCAGGGCATTTTTTCGGGCAGTCTGCCTTCGTATTTGAACCTTACCTTCATCAGATCGGGTATAGACGCGATCCTCACGATACTTCTGAACAAAATATTCGGCTTTACCGGCTTTTTGTGTTTTGGTTTTTTAAGGGTGTTCACCTTTGAATAAGGCATTTGCTTTGTCTTTATCTTCATAGGGAGCGCCTTTCTTTATTTTATTATCGCCTCTAAACAGCTTCGTACCAAAGATATATCAACGTGTTTGTCTACAGCCGCACCGTATAATACGGAACGTACCATAAATACTATAGAATCTCTCTTTTCATCGGAGTACAAGGAACTTACCAAGCGGGAAATCTCATCAGATACTTTGTTTTTTTCCTTTATCTGTTCATCGTCCAACAGCTTATCATCAAGCATAATTACGCTTTGGAAGTTGGGATTCGCTCTCCAGAAAAGGACCGTTGCCGCACATATTTCAATAATCATTTTGCGTTTATCGTTCTTAAAAGAAGCGGATATCTGCTCTTTAAGTAACGACCACTGACCGTTTACATATGCGATTATAGAAAAAATAAGTCCTGCCTTGCTTTCAAAATGTCTGTAGGGGGCGGCGCAGGAAACTCCGCATTCAGTTGCCGTTTTTCTGAGTGACAAACCGCTAATTCCGTTTTGCTCTATCTGGCGTATCCCTGCGAGAATAAGCGCTTTCTTCAGCTCCTCGTGATTTACATATTCCTCCGTATAAGGCATATTTTCCTCCATAGTTGCAGATAACAGTGTTAACAACATCATTTTATCATTAAATACGCAAAAAATCAAGGCAAATTATCGGTTTCTATTGACATTATTTCAAAATGGGTGTATAATCCTCAAAAAGATGTTAACACTGTTAACTTGTTTAATTTTGTATGGAGTTGCCAAGAAATATGGAAGACAACAGATTACTCACCGCAAGACAAATTATTGATGAAACCGATAAAGAGATGGCGCGTCTTTTTAAACGCCGTATGGAAGCGTCACACCTTGTTGCCGAATATAAAATGGAGCACGGCTTGCCTATTAAGGACGAAGCCAGAGAAGAGGCGATAATCCGCAAAAATACCGAATATCTTTCGGAAGCGGACGATATCGTAAGAAGCTTTTACGTTACCTTTATGCGTGACGTTATCGATCTTTCCTGCAAATATCAGGGACGTTTGTTCAACGGTATGAAGGTGGCATATTGCGGCGTTAAGGGCGCGTTTGCATCTATTGCTGCTGGCAAGATCTTTCCGGATGCGGTTCGTGTAGGCTTTCCATCCTTTGGCGAAGCGTATGATGCGGTTGTAAACGGCGAATGTGATACTGCCGTCCTTCCTATTGAAAACAGTAGCGCAGGGGATGTGGGCAACGTTTGCGATATGCTTTTTTCCGGCCCGCTTTACGTTACCGCTACCTTTGATCTTTCCGTTACCCACGATCTTCTCGTACTTCCCGGCACTGATATCGGAGAAATAACCCGTGTTGTAAGCCATCCTCAGGCGCTTATGCAATGCGGCAAATATATTGAGGAAAAGGGGTGGGAAACCTCCGAGTACGTCAATACCGCCCTTGCCGCAAAGTACGTTGCAGATTTGGGAGATAAGCATACCGCCGCTATTGCCAGTGAGGAGGCGGCAAGCCTTTACGGACTTGAGGTTGCCCAAAGTGAAATTAACGAAAGCAAGTGCAACACTACCCGTTTTGCCGTGCTGTCCGCCGTTCCCACCCAAAAAAGCGGCAGGGCAATGGAAAATCGGTTTATACTTATGTTCACCGTTCGAAATGAAGCCGGCAAGCTTGCGGAAGCGGTCGATATTATAGGTAAATACGGATATAATATGCAATCTCTGCGTTCCCGTCCTATGAAGGAGCTTTTGTGGCAATACTATTTCTTTGTTGAAGCAGAGGGAGATATCCACTCCGAAAACGGAAAAGCCATGCTGGACGCGCTTTCCACCTGTTGCGACAAGCTGAAGCTTGTAGGCTCATTTTCTCATATTTCCTGAATATTGGAGGCATAAAAGTGGTTTTACCTCTTTCACTTGAAAAAAACAGTTATGATATAATAATCGAACGCGGTTGTCTTAAAAACGCGTCCCGTTATCTTTCTCTTGACCGCAAGGTGCTTATAGTTACGGATGACGGCGTTCCCGCGGAATATTCCGGTATTCTCGCATCATTTTGCGCTCATCCCCATATAGTCACTCTCCCTCAGGGCGAAGCGACCAAGTGCTTTGATTCGTATATGCGCCTTTGCGGTGAAATGATCTCTCTCGGCTTTACCCGTACGGATTGCGTTGTCGCCGTGGGCGGTGGAGTAGTAGGGGATCTTGCGGGCTTCGTTGCCGCCACGTATATGCGGGGCGTTGATTTTTATAATATTCCCACCACTTTGCTTTCTCAGGTAGATTCTTCCGTGGGCGGTAAAACCGCAATTGACGTGGATGGCGTGAAGAATGTGATCGGCGCGTTCAAACAGCCTAAAAAAGTGCTTATAGATCCCGATCTTTTGTCCACTCTTCCTGCCAGACATATTTCCAACGGACTTGCAGAATCGGTCAAAATGGCGCTCACAAGCGATAAATCTCTTTTTGAGCTTATCGAAAACGGCGTAACAAAGGATAATCTTGAAGAAATAATAACCAAAAGCATAATTATAAAGAAAAACGTTGTAGAGCAAGACGAAAAAGAATCCTCCCTCCGCCGTGTGCTTAACTTCGGTCATACGGTGGGACACGGAATTGAAACGGCAATGGATCTCACTCTTTTACACGGCGAATGCGTGGCTTTGGGTATGCTTCCTATGTGCGACGCTTCTGTTCGTGCACGGCTCGTTCCCGTTTTAAAAGCTCTTTATCTGCCTGTTACCGCAGAGTTTGACACAGAAAATGTCATCAATGCCATCCGTCACGATAAAAAGCTTTCCGGTGCAGATATCAACGTTGTGTATGTCGGTGAGATCGGCACGTCTGAATTCAGAAAGCTCCCGCTGGATGCTTTCGAAAAACAGTTAAGAGAGGTACTGTAAATGAAAAATACCTTTGGTAACAGTATTTCCGTTACACTTTTCGGTGAAAGCCACGGAAAAGAGATCGGCGCTGTGATCGACGGAATTGCACCCGGTATTCCCGTAGATGAAGAATATATCGCTTCCCGTCTGGACCTTCGACGTCCTTGGGGAAAAATATCCACCCCCAGAAGCGAAAAGGATAATTTCCGTATCGTCAGCGGTGTTTTCAACGGATATACCACCGGAACACCTATTTGCATACTCATTCCCAACGGAGATACAGACAGTAGTAAATATGAGTCCCTTTCCGTAACTCCCCGTCCCGGGCACGCGGATTATACTGCGTTTTGTAAATATCACGGCTTTCAGGACTACCGCGGAGGCGGTCATTTTTCGGGCCGTATCACCGCACCTCTCGTAGCCGCAGGTGCCATACTTATGCAGGCGCTTAAAGCAAAAGGCATAAACATCGGCACGCACATTCATTCCATCGGTCAAATAAAGGATGCGGAATTTGATAATACAAACCTTAACGCTTGCATAGATAAGTTGAATACCTCTCTGTTCGCAGTTATTAACGAAGAGAAAGGCGCTCTTATGCAGGAGGAGATTTCCCGTGCAGCTTCGGAGGGCGACAGCGTGGGCGGTATTCTGGAAACTGCCGTGACCGGACTTCCCGCAGGGGTAGGAGAACCCTGGTTCGATTCTGTGGAAAGCGTTATATCTCACGCTCTGTTCAGCGTTCCCGGTATAAAAGGCGTTGAATTCGGGGCGGGTTTTGCCGTTTCCCAAATGAGAGGAAGCGTTTGTAATGATGGATTCCGTTATACAGACGGGATCGTTACTACCGAAACCAACAACAACGGCGGTATAAACGGCGGTATTACCAACGGAATGCCCCTTGTATTCCGCGCTGCTGTAAAGCCCACACCGTCGGTTTTTGTTTCTCAGAACACGGTTGATCTTAAAAAAGGCGAAAATGCTGTGCTGAGCCTTACGGGACGCCACGATCCTTGTATCGTTCACCGTGCCCGCGTGGTTGTTGACAGCGTAACGGCAATAGCCCTTGCAGACATACTTTGCACACGCTTCGGTACGGATTGGCTTAAGGGAGAATAATATGAAATACGGACTTATCGGCGAAAAACTGGGACACAGCTTCTCACCGGATATACATAGGCGTTTAGAAACTTCAGATTACGTTTTAAAAGAAATTCCCCGTGAAAAACTAAACGAATTTTTGGAAGAGCGGGAGTTTGAGGCGATAAACGTTACCATACCTTACAAAAAAGACGTTATACCCCATCTCCACTATATAAGCGAAACTGCCCGTGAGATAGGTGCTGTAAACGTTATCGTAAATAAAAACGGACTTTTGTACGGCTATAATACGGATTTTATGGGTCTTAAAGCTCTTGTGGAGCGGACTGCGGGCAGTATCTGCGGCAAAAAAGTGCTTATTCTCGGTACGGGCGGAACCTCGCAAACCGCTTTTGCGGTTGCAAAGACTTTGGGCGCACAGCGTATCCATCGTGTGGGACGTGCTCCCAAGGAAGGCTGTGTAACATATTCTTACGCATACAAAGAACTGTCGGATTCTGAAATTATCATAAACACAACCCCCGTGGGAATGTTTCCCGAATGTGATAATACGCCTATTGATATAGATGCTTTTCCCAACCTTTGCGCGGTAGTGGACGCGGTGTTTAATCCGCTTTCCACAGAATTGGTTTTGTCCGCAAGAAAGAAGGGCATACCTGCCGAAGGCGGATTGTATATGCTGGTGTATCAGGCTGTAGCGGCATCGGAGCTGTTTGCATCTGTCAAATATGATGAAACCGTTATCGAAAGCATATACAACGAGCTTAAATCATCCAAGCAGAATATCGTGCTTACGGGAATGCCGGGTTGCGGAAAATCCACCGTGGGCAAGCTTATTGCAGATAAACTTAACCGTGAATTTTACGATATAGACAAAGAGATCGTAAAGGAAGCGGGAACGGAAATAACCGAAATCTTTGCCGCCAAAGGCGAAACCGCCTTCAGAGATATGGAAACTGCGGTAACCAAGCGGCTGTCCGCGCTTTCGGGAGTGGTTATCTCTTGCGGCGGCGGCACAGTTTTGCGGGATGAAAACGTAAATGCGCTCCGCCGAAACGGTATTATATATTTCATCGACCGCCCCTTAGACCGGCTTGTCCCTACAGAGGACCGTCCGTTGGCATCCAGCAGGGAAGCGGTGGAGAAACGCTATAACGAGCGTATAAACACATATATTTCCACCTGCCATAAGCGTATTGCTGTGAATGGCGATGCGGTCAGCGTGGCTGAGAACATAGGAAAGGATTTTTTAAATTGAAAATACTTGTTATAAACGGACCGAATCTCAATATGCTGGGTATACGGGAGCCTGCCCACTATGGAACGGAAACCTTTGAAACGCTGTGTAACCGTATAAATGAATATGGCGTTTCCACGGGTAACGAAATTACACAGTATCAGTCCAATCACGAGGGTGATCTTGTAGATGCCATACAGCAGGCATACTTTACGGGTGTAAACGGAATAGTTATTAATCCGGGCGCATACACCCATACCAGCATCGCTCTCCGTGATGCGGTTTCTTCGGTAAAGATCCCCACGGTTGAAGTTCATATATCCGATGTTGATTCCCGCGAGGATTTTCGAAAAATAAGCTATATCCGAGATGTCTGTGTGAAAACCATTTCGGGACACGGAGTAAACGGATATTTTGAAGCAATAGATTATCTTTTGGAAGGATATAAAAATGAAGGTTGAAATAGTACCCGGAGTTGCGTCGGGCACGGTGTCTGCCCCCAACTCCAAAAGTATGGCGCACCGTATGCTTATTTGCGCCGCCCTTGCAAAAGGCAAGAGCGTTGTTCACGGCGTTCCCGATTGCGATGACGTGGAGGCGACAGTTGAATGTCTTTCCCGCCTCGGTGCGAGATTTGAATATGATAACGATACCGTAACCGTATACGGAACCGATATTTGCAACGCCTCTCCCGATCAGGCGCTATATTGCAAGGAAAGCGGAAGCACGTTGCGCTTTCTCATTCCGGTGGCACTTTTGTGCGGTAAAAACGTTGCTTTTACAGGGGCTCAGTCCCTTTTTCGCCGTCCCTTGGATGCATACGAGGAGCTGAGCCGTGAAAAAAGCTTTGTGTTTTCTCAGGATAAAAACAGCGTTATTCTCAAAGGTCCTCTCACAGCAGGGGAATACCGTATATCGGGAAGCGTAAGCAGTCAGTTTATAAGCGGTCTGTTGTTTGCTTTGCCCTTGCTTGGCGAGGACAGTGTAGTTAACATAATGCCCCCGGTGGTGAGCCGCCCTTATATCGAGCTTACGTTGCAGGCATTAAAAGAATTCGGAGTTGATGCCTGCTGGACGGACGATCATACGCTGTTTGTAAAAGGCGGCAAGGGATTTGTTTCCGCCGAAACTACCGTCGAAGGAGATTATTCCGGCGCATCATTTTATGCCGCGTTGAATTCTTTGGGCGGAAACGTAAATATACTTGGTTTGAGAGAGGATTCACTTCAGGGAGATAAAATTTACGAAAAACATTTTTCTCTTCTTAATGCAGGGATTCCTACTATTCATATAGGTGATTGTCCCGACCTCGGCCCCGTTTTGTTTGCGGTTGCTGCTGCAAAGTATGGCGGCGTGTTTAACGGAACATCGCGCTTGCGCTTTAAAGAAAGCGACCGTGCCACGGCTATGGCAGAGGAATTAAAAAAATTCGGCGTTTCCGTTACCGTACACGATGATTCGGTAGTGGTATACCCAACAGAATTCCGCGCTCCCACAGAGTCTTTGTGCGGTCATAACGATCACCGTATCGTCATGTCCCTTGCGGTATTACTCACTCTTACGGGCGGAGTCATTGAGGGGGCAGAGGCTATATCAAAAAGCTTTCCCCACTTTTTTGAAGGACTTAAATCCTTGGGAATCGAGGTAAAATGTTATGAAGATTGATAAGAATACCAACATTCTCATAATCGGTTTGGGACTTATGGGCGGGAGCTATGCTTCTGCGCTGTCCAAGCAGGGATATAAAGTGCGCGCTATAACTCTTGAGCAAAAGGATATAGACTACGCATTGGAGCGCGGCATGATACTGGAAGGCGCAACCACTCCCGATGAGAAGCTTATCGCTCAGGCGGATCTTATTGTATTTGCACTATATCCCGCCACCTTCGTTAAGTGGATAATAATGTATCAGCATCTTTTCAGAAGCGGCACGCTTATCACCGATGTTACCGGCGTAAAAACTCTGATCGTTAATAATGTACAAGGCAGGCTCCGTTCCGACGTTGAGTACGTTTCCGCCCATCCTATGGCGGGCAGAGAAAGAAGCGGTGTGGAATACAGCGATGACAGCGTGTTCAAAGGCGCAAATTATATCGTAACTCCCACCGAAAAAAATACTCCCGAGGCGGTGG
The DNA here is from genome assembly GCA_045595165.1 of Eubacteriales bacterium. Classification (GTDB taxonomy): domain Bacteria; phylum Bacillota; class Clostridia; order Oscillospirales; family CAG-382; genus SFLA01. The sequence goes on along the minus strand of JAZNZY010000020.1, from coordinate 118,890 downwards.
AAACCTGCAAACAGTTGGGAGAAATATTGGGATTTTCACGTATCTCCGTCCTTTCTCCGGAAGAGCACGATAATATGATCGCCTTTCTTTCCCAGCTTACCCATTGCATAGCCGTAACGCTGATGACTGCCAACGACAAAGAAGGACTTGAAAAATACACGGGTGACTCTTTCAGGGATCTTACCCGAATTTCCAAAATAAACGATGAGATGTGGAGCGAACTGTTTTTGATGAACAGAGATGCTCTTTTGAAACAGATGGATGCGTTTTCTGCAGAATTTTCCCGTTTCAGGGAATACGTTGCCAACGGTCAGCGTGAAGAGATGCGGGCAGTGATGCGCAAAGCAGGGGAACGCAGAACAAAATTCGATAAAAAGTAAGGACGGTAATATATATGAATATGGAATTTCACCGTAAGCTTCCCATTCCTCAGGAGATAAAGGAACAATATCCCGTTACTGAAGAGATGGCAAAGGTAAAAGAAAAAAACGATGCAGAAATACGAAAGGTATTCAGCGGAGAAAGCGAGAAATTTATTCTCATTATCGGTCCCTGCTCTGCGGACAGAGAGGACGCTGTAATTGACTATATCCATCGTCTTCGTGTAGTGCAGGACAAGGTATCGGATAAAATTATAATCATTCCTCGTATATATACCAATAAGCCCCGTACTACCGGTGCGGGATATAAGGGAATGCTGCACCAACCCGATCCCCACGAAAAGCCTGATATGATCAAGGGCGTTATAGCCATCCGTCAGCTTCATATGCGCGCTTTGGCAGAAACGGGATTCGGCTGTGCGGACGAAATGCTTTACCCGGAAAATTACCGCTATCTTTCGGATCTGCTTTCATACGTTGCTGTTGGCGCAAGAAGTGTGGAAAATCAGAACCACCGACTCACCTCCTCGGGACTTGATATTCCCGTTGGTATGAAAAATCCCACCAGCGGCGATCTTTCAGTTATGATGAACGCCATTTATGCTGCCCAGCACGGCCATACGTTTATATATAGAGGCTGGGAGGTTACTTCAAAAGGAAACCCCTATACCCACGCAATCCTTCGCGGAAGCGTAAACAAGCACGGACAGTCAATGCCCAATTATCATTATGAGGATCTTATCCGGCTGTTCGAGCTGTATTCCGCTTCGGAATTAAAAAATCCCGCCGTCATCATAGATACCAACCATTCCAATTCGGGCAAGCAATTTTTAGAGCAGATACGTATTTCCAAGGACGTAATGCACACCCGCCGTTGCTCTAATGACCTGCGTAAAATGGTAAAGGGACTTATGATCGAAAGCTATATCGAGGACGGATGCCAGAAGATATCCGATACCGCCGTGTACGGAAAATCCATAACCGACCCTTGCATCGGCTGGGAAAAGACAGAAAAGCTCATTTACGAAATAGCGGAAGAAATATAAAAAACAAAGCGTTACAGAAATTTCTGTAACGCTTTTTGATCTTTAATTGCCCAAAATATGCTTTTTGATTTGCTCGAAGTCATCATTGTCTATCTTGCCGTTCTCGTTCAGATCCGCCCGTACAAGCATATCCGTATCCGGGGTTTTGTTTCCCGCTTCAATTCTTTTGGCAATAAGATAATCATTTACGGCGATTCTGCCGTCATCGTTTACGTCGCCCTTTGTACCGCTGTCGGTGACCGCAACGTTAACGTCAAAGGTCATTTCAAAGGTTCTTTCCCAAGGGTATCTAAAGTTATCTACAGAAACCGTTTCGTGCCCGCTTACGGTGTAAGGGGAAAGAGAAGTGATAACGGGAGAATCGTTGATCTGTTTAACTATAGCCGTATAGCTTCCGTAACCTGAAACTTTGGGATTTTCAATGGAAAAACCGTAATACTTATAGGAGATATCTTTAAGAAATCCAAAAGTGCTTGCTTCAAGAAAACCTCGATGGCTCTGGCGGGTAATATTACTGCAGTTGGCAAGGTAGGTGTATCTTGAAATGCCGTTGGAAAGCGCAATTCCCATAGCGTTCGCCGCAGTGTTCCAGTTTGAATATCCCAGCAGCATGGAAAGAGGAAATTCCCGTGTAAGCAGTTGCTTTTGAAGGAAGTCCGCATTTTTGGAATTAGGATCAATAATTATAACCGGCTTCTTGCTTTCGATAAGCGAAAACGCCTTGTCCACCAATTTAACCGCCTGATCGTTTCCTGCGTTTTTGGTAATAACCAAAACCTCTACGTCGCCTTCTCCGCCCTTCGCAACAGTGCATCCCAGGGAGCTTATGTGGTTTTCGATTTCATATTCAAGGGATGCGAAATCAAACTCATCGGCGATCTGGTCCTTATTGCTTCCGAAATACGTAACCCCGACCTTTGCGCTTCCGTACAGCTTGGTAACGATTCGGGTTATACCCATAAGCCCCAATTCGTCGGTTCCGGCGTAAATAGCACCGTTGCCGCCCAGCTTGTTTGAAATAAGGTTTATTTCGTTTGTCTGTATATTTTCGGTAGTGGAGGAATCGTCCACGCCGATATAGCAGTATTCAAGATCATCAAGGGATTGTGAAAGTATGTAGTCGATAAGCTTTAACTTTCTGGTTCTGGATGCAAGATATTTATCAACTGCTTTTTCCGAAAGGGGAGTGCTGATCTTACTTCCGTTCGGTGCGTATTTGTATCCTGCGATAATGTTATCGACTGTAAGCTCGTTTCCTTTAAGTACCTTTCTCGCCATTGATCCGTAGGAACGGAGGTTGTTGTACTCGTTCATCTGGTAGCCTTGGTAATTTACCGTGGATGCAAGACGCATTACCGTATCAAAAAGGACTACCGTGTTATTTTTTGCAAGATTTATAATATAATCCGCAACCTCATATTCAAAAGAAAGATCGGTGTTATCAAGCCAACGGGAAGCAACCAATCCGCCGCTTAAAAGCTGGTCGAGGGAAAGCACGAAATAATCGCAGGTCTTGTCCGTTTCCTTTAACCATTCAAGAAGCTCTTCTCTGTCGCCGTAGGTAGAACCGTTTTTATTGGGGGACATATTGTCAAGAGCTGTTCTGAATAAGTCCTCTTCGGGCATTACCAGATCAATTCCCACGCTTTTTGCCAGCATTATCGCACGGTCATAATTAACGGGACGGTTATCAATGGGAATATAAGCCACCTTCAAGCCGTTGTAGTTTTTATTGCCTTCGGCTTCTGCGGGATACGGTGTGGCTATAAGCAGAGAAGTTAACATAATAACGCTCAAAACAAACCCCAATAATCTTTTCATAGCAAGTTATCTTCCTTTTTCAGATATTGAATGTAAATATTATACTATCGGTATTTTCAAAAGTAAAGTATTTTGTTTATTTTCCTTGCGAAACCGTCTTCGGTGTGGTAAAATCATATATCGGCAGGTGAAATATAATGGATATACTTTATCGGGATAAAAATTGCATAGCAGCCCAAAAGGATATAGGCACGGTGTGCGAGGACACGGGGGAGCATAGCTTGCCCGCTCTTGTAAGAAGTGCTTGCGGCGGTGAAGCCTATCCCGTGCACCGTATAGATAAGGTTGCAGGGGGCGCTGTACTGCTTGGCACTACCTCCGCAAATGCGGAAAAATTGCGTGCTTCGGGCTTTGATAAAGAGTATCTGTTTGTAACCGTCGGTTCTTTGCCCGAAAAAAGCGGTGTACTTTCCGACCTTGTGTATCACGATACCCAAAAGAACAAATCCTACGTGGTAAAGCGTATGCGGAGAGGGGTAAGAGAAGCCTCTCTTGAATACACCGTACTTGCCGAAAAAGAGGGGTATGCCCTTGTAAAAGCCAAAATGATAACTGGCAGAACGCACCAGATACGTTTGCAGTTCTCCTCCCGCAAAACGCCCCTTTACGGAGATAAGCGTTACGGCGGCGCAGGTGATAAAACCGCATTGTGGTCATATAAATTAAGCTTTGTTTCAGGCGGAAAATGCAAAACTGTCGTTTCCGTTCCGCCGGTTTCGGAGTATCCGTGGAGCATTTTCAGCGAGGAGGTGTTGTCTGTATGCAGGACGTTATAGTTATCGGCGCAGGTGCCGCAGGAATGATGGCGGCGATCACGGCGGCACAAAACGGTGCCAAAGTGCTTGTGATCGAAAAAAACAAAGAGTTCGGTTTAAAAATCGGCATTACCGGCAAAGGAAGATGCAATCTTACCAATAATTGCAACCTCAACGAATTTTTAGAAAACGTGCCCACAAATCCCCGCTTTTTGTACCGTGCTGTTACGGATTTTTCTCCCGAAGATACTATGGAGTTTTTTTCTTCCCGCGGAATTCCTTTAAAGACCGAGAGGGGCAGACGCGTTTTTCCCGAAAGTGACAGCGCCCAGGATATTCGTCATTGCCTCCGCCGCGAAACCGAAAAGCTTTGTACCTGCGTAAAAGATACGGCAAAACAGCTTCTTACCGAAAACGGTAAGATTATCGGTGTAAAATGCCATTCCCGCACCTATTACGCTCCGAACATAATAATTGCTACGGGAGGAAAGTCGTATCCCCGCACCGGTTCTACCGGAGATGGATATGCCCTTGCTTCTGCGGTGGGACATACCGTGGTTACACCCCGCGGTTCTCTTGTGCCCTTGGTATGCGAAGGCAAAACCTGCCGCGATCTTATGGGACTTTCTCTCCGTAATATAGCAGTAAAGTTTACCAAAGACGAAAAGACGCTGTATTCCGATGAGGGGGAACTGCTTTTTACCCATTTCGGTGTCAGCGGACCGACAATTCTTTCCGCATCCGCCGTTATCGGCGGAAATTATCCCGTTAAGATATCTATCGACCTTAAGCCCGCATTGGATAAGGACACGCTGGATAAACGTCTGCTTCGGGATTTTTCGGATAACAAAAACAAGATATATTCAAACGTTTTATCGGGTTTGCTTCCTTCAAAGCTTATTCCCGTGTTTGTCAATCTTTCGGGCATTTCTCCCGAAAAACGTGTTAACGAGATCACCAAGGAGGAACGCAGACGTATTTGCGATCTTCTTAAAGATCTTTCTTTCACCGTTACGGGAACCCGTCCCGTGGAGGAAGCCATCGTTACCTCGGGCGGAATAAACGTAAAAGAAATTAACCCTTCGACAATGGAATCCCGTCTTGTCAAAGGGCTGTATTTTGCAGGTGAAGTTATTGATGTTGATGCTTATACCGGCGGGTATAATCTTCAGATCGCCTTTTCAACGGGACACCTTGCGGGCGAGAGTGTCTATTAACGCTTTTGCGTGTACCATTGTGTTTCCTCTTCCAAGGCTTATGCGCAAACCGCCCGTCTTTAATGTTCCCAGCTTTTTGTGGGCTTTATATGCACAGTGTAATCCGCCTCTCACGGCAATATTCTCTTCTGCCAGCATTTCGGCGGCTTCCTGGCTGTGATATCCCCATAGATTTACAAGTATTATCGGTACCCAGTTTTCTGTTTTGTCCTCATCGGGTGCGCCGATCACTGTTATTCTTTTCATATTTTTCAGCTCGTTCAAAAGGTATTTGTATATTTTTTGAGTGAGCTTTTTATCTCTTGAATTCAATTCTTTCAACGCTGTGCAAAGACCTGCGTAGGCAGGTGCGTTCAGACTGCCCGCTTCAAACCGTTCCGGGGGATGAGCGGGCATTTTCATATCGGCAGACAGTATGCCCGTGCCTCCGTGAATGAGCGGATGTAATTCTTTATCAAATTCTCTTGCCATTACCATCGCACCCGTTCCCGCGGGGCCGTAGAGTCCCTTATGACCGGGTAAGCATAGAATATCTCCGTATTCACCGGCTTTTATATCCAGTATTCCTGCGGTCTGCGCGATATCGGTAATAACCGTTATGCCGCGGCTTTTTGCCGCTTTTACCATTTCTTTTACGGGAAATATCCGTCCGCATACGTTGGAAGCGTGGGTAAGAACCGCAAGCGACGTATCTGCGGTAATACTGTTTTCAAAATTTTCTATAGTTTTTTTATCGTCAAACAGATCGGATTTAAAAACGGTTACCCTTATTTTGTCTTCTTGTTTTAGATTATATATTACCCGTGCAACTGCATTGTGGTCAAAATCCGAAACCAGTATATGGATTTTCTTTTTTGCTCCCAAAACATAGCCTTTTATGGCAAGATTCAGCGCCTCGGTGGTGTTTTTTGTCAGTACACAGTTTTCAGGCGAGGTATCAAAGTATTTTGCCAATTCATTCCTGCAGTTAAACAATGCGCGGTCGCCTGCCGAAGAAAGCTCGTAGCTTCCGCGTCCGGGATTTCCGCAGAATCTCATTGCAGAAGCCACAGCGTTTATAACGCCTTCGCTTTTCGGCAATCCTGTGGCGGCATGATCAAAATATATCATCTTTTGTTCACTCCGGTAATTCCTGCAATTTTTACTCCGTTGTTTAAAAGCAGGTTTTGCACATACTGGCTCTGGCTCGTATCTATTACAATTCCGTATCCGCAGCCGCGTATACGCTGTGTCTGCGCGTTTCTGGTAAGGGAATTTTTTATTCCGTGTTTGTTCAGCAATTCTTGCGCTTTGTATGCGTAAGTCATTGACGTTAGCACTAAAACAGTGTCCATTTTCATCACTCCTTTTTAATATAATTATATGTATATAAAAATCCCGTAGTGAAGACCACTACGGGAAAATATGTATATTGGTATTAGTTGTCCTCAAGGCAGAAAACCGTCCAAGCGCTGGAAGTGTGCCATTTTGTGCCTTTTTCCACTTTTTCGTAAGCAGAATCGGGAAAACGGGAGAAATACAGCTTGTTGGAAGTGGTGTTCATATCCCAATAGAAGGTCTTTGCGTAGTTGTTGAAGTTATCAAGGGAATCTTCTACCGTGCTGACTTGAACGACAAAGGCGTAATCTCTGTTCTTTTTGCCCCAGATAACGCATTCGGTTGCGGCGTTGTCCTTATACATAGGACCGCTGTAATCCGCTTTGCCTACCTCCGTAGTTTCCACGTAATTCTCGGTGCCGTCAACGTTTCTGAACAGACAGTATAAGCCTACAGTCTTGGGAACGGGGAACATACAGGTATAGGAAAGGGAAAACTCCATATCGGTTATAAGCTCAAAATCGCAATCCAGCGTAATCGTTTCGCCGTAGAACATATAGTTTCGTGTAACGGCGGCATAGCAGTTGTCGGAATTTCCGAGATGCAGCTTTGTTTTTTCAACTATCTTTATTTTTTCAAGGTTTTGCACCTTTTGTCCGCTGGAAAGCTTTATCTCTTTGCCGGAAACACCGTCGTATATTTTTAGTTCAACCAATATTTCGTTGGCGTGGTTTCCGCCGGAAAAACCGCCTTCGGCACCTTTAGCGCGGAAAACGTATTCCCAGTCGGTACCGCCTCCCGCAATATTAACGTTGCCGATGGAAAGCGCTCCTATATTCCAGGTTCCCCAATCGGTTTTATAGAAGGTCTGTGTCAGGGGCTTTCCGTTGGAAGCGGTGGTAGATAACGTGTAAAGCTTATCGTTTGTTTTTGTAAGTGTCAAAGAATGCTTTGCATATTCCGTTACGTGTACGTCAGGCGCAACGGGATGATGAGGATATGCGGCAAACATATTTTCTGCTCCTATAATATGGTTTTTGATGCGTGCTTTTCCGCAATTTGCTTTCTTTCCCGCATCGGAAACCTTAATATTGTTTTTGTCTATGCGCAGGCTGTAAAGGTAATCGGATAAGTTGATTTTACCGTCACCGTTGATGTCACCTTCAACAACTGCGTAAATTCTGTCGATTTCGGTATCGCTTACTATCTTTGCGAAATAATCTCCGGTCTTCAGAACATCCTTTTCGGAAAGCTTGTTTCCCTTGGCATCAAAGGCAAATACCCTTTCCGTACTGTCAAGGTTTTCCAGCACGTATTCAACGGTGTGGTTAAGATGAAGCTTTGTTATATAATCTCCGTCCAGCTTTAAATAAGAATCGCTTATTATCTCGATTCCGGGAATTGAAGCGGCAGGTACGTCGCTGCCCTCAACGGTGTAAACCTCAAACTCTCCGCAGAAAACGAACACGCCGGACAAAGGCGCATCGCCGAAGGAAACTTTAACGTATCTTCCGCTCACTTTTCCGTCAAGCTCAAGGGTGCACCAAGTATTCCTTGCGGATTCGTCCTCGTATTTGCCTTCGCCCACCTTGGTGAAATCTTTTCCGTTTTCCGAAACGTAGAATACGCATTCAGAGGGTCTGTCAATACCGGAATGGTTGGTCGCAGTGAGATATACTCTGAACTTTCCCAGATCATTATAGCTCTTACCCAGATCCATTACCGCATACATAGGCGCTTCAAGACGGTAATCGAAAGCGATCCAATCAGTGCCGTAATCATCTGCAGGAAGCTTGCCGTCGGTAAGTTCTTTTCCGTCCACCGAGGTGTAGGGAGAACCTTGAGCGGTGTAGCAGGTGGAATATTCATAAGATTTCCCCTTGGAGATGAGGTTGTAATCGTATATCGTTACCGCGCTTGCGGTTATGGGTAATAACAAACCGCAAAGTACCGCCGTAACAAGTGCAAGACCAATAAAACGCTTCAAAATATGTACCTCCTGAAAATTTTATGTAGCGGCGTGAAAGCCGCTTTTTTACTTCGAACTGCTGCCGGACTCCTGCAGCATACCGTCGGAATAATCGCCGATAGTGCTGCCATCCTGAAACATATCGCTCATATCGGGAATAATGCTCATATCAGACATATCCATAGATACGTCAGGTATGGAAACGGGCGAAGATGTGTCATTTTTGGAATTTTCGGGTCTGGAATTGTTATCCTTGGACACATTAGGTCTGGACGTGGTTGATGTGTTGGACGCATCTGTTCGATCGTCGCATCCGCTGGCACATGCGGTAAGCGCCGCCAAGGCGACTACGCAAATAGCCAACAGGACAAATAAAGATTTTTTCATGCAGTTTCTCCTTCTCATATTTAACGCGTTACAGTAGTCGGTTAAACTGCACTTATTTTTTTCATTATATCACTAATTATACACCGTTTCAATAACTTTTGTATAAAGTGATTGACTTTTTATTTTTAATAGCATATAATTTATTCATAAAATACAAGGAGGATTGCAAATTTATGGTAGTTAAAACACCCCCGATGGGTTGGAATTCCTGGAACACTTTTGGACCGAATATAAATGATGAACTCATCCGCACCACCGCGGATGCGATGGTAGAAAACGGTCTGCTTGAAGCGGGCTATAATTATCTTGTTATTGACGATTGCTGGTCCTTGCGTGAGCGTGATGCGGAGGGCAAGCTGGTTGCAGACCCTGCGAAATTCCCCCACGGAATGAAGGCTGTTGCGGATTACGTTCATTCAAAGGGACTTAAATTCGGTATGTATTCTTGTGCAGGAACACGAACCTGCGCGGATTATCCCGGCTCCTTTGACCACGAGTACGTAGATGCGAAGACCTTTGCCGAATGGGGCGTGGATTTTCTTAAATATGATTTTTGCTTCCGTCCCAATTTTGTGCCGGGACATTTGCTTTATAAAAAAATGGGCAACGCCCTTGCAAACAGCGGAAGAGATATTCTGTTTTCCGCCTGCTCTTGGGGAACTCAGGAAACACATAAATGGATAAAGACTACGGGCGCACATATGTGGCGCTCTACCGGTGATATTGTGGATAGCTGGGCGTCTATAAGAGATCTTACCCTGCATCAGCTTAATATCTGGGATTACAACGGCGCAGGCTGCTTTAACGATATGGATATGCTGGTTGTCGGTATGAACGGCAAAGGAAATGTCGGTCTTACGGGCTGCACCTTTGAGGAATATAAGACCCATTTTACCGTATGGGCGCTGTTCAATTCTCCTCTTATGATCGGCTGCGACGTAAGAGATATGACAGACGAAACAAAATCCATTCTTTTGAATAAAGATGTTATCGCCATAAATCAGGATCCCGGCTGCCGTCAGGCGTATATTATCGAATCCGATAACTGGTGGGCAGGCAGAGTTTATATGATGGCAAAACGTCTTGACGACGGCGACCTCGCCATCGGCGTGTTCAATATGGGAGATAACGTGGAAGGCCCCAACTTCCAGCTTGACAGTGTTGGCTTGGGCTATGCCACGGGCAAAAAGCTTGTGTGGAAAGAACTCTGGACGGGTGAAACCGGCGAAGCTGTTGACGTTATGCGTTTCCACAACCTCCAGCCCCACGCCTGCCGTCTGTTCAGATGTAAGATAGTCGATGCATAAATGTATCCGTTGCGGCGCTTCCCTCACCGCAGATGACGTAGGGTGCCATAAAAAGCTGATAAACAGAGGCGCAGAGGAATTTATGTGCATACCTTGTCTTGCAAAGCATTTCGGCGCATCCGAAGAGCGTGTCCGCCAACTTATAGAGGAATATCGGGCATACGGTTGCACGTTGTTTGCCAAAAAGGAGTAAAAATGGAATATACCCCTATGCACGGTATCGGCAATTCCTACGTTATTATAAACGGGGATATTGAAGAGCCTGAAAAGCAAAGCGTTATACTTTCAAAAAAATATAATACAGACGGTATAATCCTCGTTTTACCCTCCGATATTTGCGATGTGAAAATGCGTATCTTTAACGCAGACGGAAGCGAAGCGGAAATGTGCGGCAACGGCGCACGCTGTGTAGCACGTTACGCAGTAGATAAAGGTATAGTCAATAAGCCCTGCATAACTCTGGAAACGGGGGCAGGGATAAAAAAACTGTATCCTATCACCGAAAACGGAGTTGCCGAGTTAATTAAAGTGGATATGGGAATATCCGAGGTAATGGACGATATCGCCGTATCTGCAAACGGAAAAGTGTTTCACGGTACTACTGCTTCTATGGGTAACCCTCATTTCGTTATCTTTTGCGATAATCCGAAGGAGCTTTGTCTGGAGGAGCTCGGTCCCGTTATCGAGCATAGCAGGTGCTTTCCAAACCGTGTGAATACGGAATTTGCCAAGGTGTGTTCCCGTACCCGACTTGAAATGCGTGTGTGGGAACGGGGAAGCGGAGAAACTGCCGCTTGCGGAACCGGAGCTTGCGCCCTTGCCGCCGTCGCCGTGGCAAAGGGATATTGCGATGCGGATACGGATATAACCGTTTCTCTCGCAAAAGGCGATCTCGTTATCCGCGTTTGCTCGGACAGAAGAGTATTTATGACCGGCAAAGCAGAATACTGTTAAATTTACATACGAAAAAATCACCTCGTGAGAGGTGATTTTTTTACATCATTATATAAAGTCCAAATATTGCCGCCGCAAGCGCGGGGACGGAAACCAAAATTCCGTAAAGTGAAAATTTTGCAAAGGAAAGCTTTACGCCGTGGTTTTTCAAGAGTCCCGTCCACATTATTCCCGCAAGGGCTCCAACGGGGGTAAGGAATGCGCCCAGATTTGAACCGATGACAGAAGCATACACAGCCGCCATATCTCCGCCGATCAATGCCGAGAACAGCACGCTCATAGGAATGTTGTTTATAAAGTTGGAGGCAAAGAAGGAGGAAATACCGCATTTAAGTATGCTTTCTCCGTTCAGAAGGAATTTGCTCACCGCTTGGGTTGCTCCCGTATTTACCAATGCCAGCACGAGGGTGAACATAGACAGTACGAAGGGCACGGTTATAATGGGCGTTCTTTTAAAGGAATCAACAACGTATATAAGCTTTTTCTTGGCAATACAGTAAATGAAAGAACATAAATACTGGCTTGCAAAGCAGATTACCGAAACTATCCACATAGGAATATTTATCACAGAGGAAACCGCCATAAGCAAAATACATATTCCAAGATGGACACCGCCGATAATCATCAGAGGAATATCGGCTTTTGCTTTTTCGTTTTCCGCAGCGTTCATAGGTAAAGACAGCTTTTTGCGGAATATAAGGCACAGCGCGGCGAAGGATACAACACCCGTAAAAAGAGTGGGAAGCGCCATTACCGAGAAATATTCGCCGAAATCGATTCCCGTCGTTCCCGCAAGATAAATGTTGGTGGGATTTCCGATCACCAAAGCCATACTCCAGGTGTTGGCGGCTACAAATTCACCTACCAGATACGGCACGGGGTCTATTTTTGCATTACGGGCAAAATAGCAGATGAACGGTGTGAAGGTAAGTACTATAATATCGTTTGATGTAAATACCGTCAGCACGGACACCGTAAGATACAGACATATAAACAACGCCCATTGGCTGTGCTTTGCCATAGACAGCGTCTTTGATGCCAGCAAACTAAAAAAACCTGCGCTGTCAAGCAGTACCGACATAAGTGTGAGGGATAAAAACAAAGCAAGTATCTTTAAAGGGTTGATATCGCTGTCTGCAGTAAGTCCTTCAAAAAGCTGTTTCGGTGTTATTACTCCCGCAAAAATACAAGCAAGGGCGCCCAGCAGGGGAGGAATCCAATATATTCCGTAGCTTTTACCTTTTATGTTTACGGTTGGTTTTATAAGAATATTGCATATAAACGCCACGCAGGTCAACGCGGCAATAATTACAGCGGTAAGCATTCGTTTTTTCCTTTTCGTTATTTTTCCAAAAAGGGATTTTACCACGGATATCAAGGTTTTTCAATGTGCATTTTATTTAAAATAAATTTATTTTTCATTACAATTTCATAACATCCGTCTGTTATAATAGGATTATTAAAGTACAAGGAGTGAAAAACGTTGGCAAAACTGCTTATAGTTGACGATGAGCTTCCCATAAACCGTTTGGTGTGTAAAAATCTCACTCTCGTCGGACACGAATGTATCCCTGCGTATGACGGGGTTCAGGCGTTATCACTTGTAAAAAGTGAACAGCCGGATCTGATCATTCTCGACGTTATGCTTCCCGGCATATCGGGGTTTGAGATAATGAGCTTGCTCAACAATGTGCCCGTAATATTCGTCACAGCCAAAACGGGGCTTGATGACCGTATCAAAGGACTTGCTCTGGGTGCGGACGATTATATTGTCAAGCCCTTTGAAATGGCAGAGCTTACAGCCCGTGTTCAGGCTGTTTTGCGCCGCACCAAAAGAGGCGCAGATACTTTTTCTTTTGATGATATTACTGTGGATTTCAGCAGCAGAAACGTATACAAAAGCGGTTCTCTCGCCGTTCTTACACCAAAGGAATTTTCCTTGCTGGAATTGCTTATAAACAACCGAAACCTCGCACTCTCCCGTGAAAAAATACTTGAAAAGGTGTGGGATTACGATTACTGCGGAGATACCCGCACGGTAGACGTACACGTACAACAGCTTCGCCACAAGCTGGGAATAAAGGACAGGATAAAAACCGTATTCAAAGTCGGTTACCGTTTTGAAATATGAGAATGAAATTTTTTGAGCGAACATATTTGCTCACTTTCATATTATTTTTGCTGTTTCTTAATACGGCTGTTTTCGCTTTGGCTATGTATACCTTCCATAACAATATAGAAGCCGCAGAAAACGTTTGCAGTACCGAATTTTTAAGCATAACGGATGCTTTCGAAAAGGACTACGAATATACAGGCGCACAAAGCGCAGGACTTTTGCAGGCTACATATGGCAAGTTTTATAAAGGTAAAAACATTTCCCTCAAATTCATTACCGACGGAAACGTGAGCTATTCAAGTATTTCCGAATCAATTCCCACTCCCGCCCAAAACACCCTTTCCATGACTCGGAGTGAAGGAAAACGTTATATAGTTATCAGCAGGGACGTGTGTGAAGGCACAATCACTATGATTTATTCCAAGGATGTGTCATATCTTGACAAAGAGTTCACCCGTCTTTGTATCGTCTTTGTTTCGAGCTCACTGGCAGCATCTCTGCTTTTAGGTGTGGTTTTGTATTTTGTTTTAAGAAAACTGTACCTTCCTCTCATAAAGCTCAGGTCAGCCACGGGCGATATTGCAAACGGCAACTTTTCCGTGCGCGCTTCGGACAAGGGGGATGATGAGGTTTCCGCTCTGGCAAGGGATTTCAATATAATGGCGGATAAGGTTTCCCGTCAGATAACCCAGCTTAAGGATACCGCAGACCGCAAGCAGAATATGCTGGATAACCTTGCCCACGAAATGCGCACTCCTCTTACGGCGATACACGGATATGCAGAATATATCTGCGGTGCAAAAATTCCCGAAGAAGAGCGTGTGGAAGCGGCAAAATACATTATGTCCGAATCAATGCGGCTTAAAGATATAAGCGAAGTCTTGCTTGATTCAGCTTTTATCCGTGAAAACGGAATTTCTCCAAAGGAGCTTTCCTTGCGGGGATTTGCATACCGTACCTGCAACCGATTGGATAAAGATGCCCGTAGCAGGGGAGTGGAACTTTTGTGTACCGCAGAGGATATAAATGTTTTGGTAGACGAGCCTCTTTTGGATATTCTGCTTTCCAATCTTATAGAAAACGCAGTAAAGGCGTGCAAGGGCGGTGGTACGGTTACCATTGGCACGGAAATTTGTGGAGAAACGGTAAAGCTGTACGTCAAGGATACGGGAATAGGAATGACGCAGGAACAGCTTTTGCATATTACCGAGCCCTTTTACCGTACCGATAAATCCCGTTCCCGCGCCGAAGGGGGCACGGGCTTGGGACTTGCCTTGTGCAAACGTATTGCGGAAGCCCACGGAACGAGCCTTGAATTTGCGTCCGAACCCCAAAAAGGCACCGTAGCTTCTGTAAACTTTACAACACTTTACAATAACCTTACAACTTCCGATTAATATCATTACAATTCTATAACATCTGTATTTTATAATGTGGTCACACTAAAATACAGAAAGAAGGTAAAAGTATGAAATTCAGCAAACGTCTATTTTTCCGTTCTGCGCTTTCCCTCCTTTTGGCGGTATGCATACTCTCCGGCGGACTTATGCTTATGGGTATGGCAGAAACCGAGGACAAGCCCGTGGATACGGAATCCTATGCACCTGATGTAAGCGATCTCATTCCCGAGGAAGAGAGTATAATAACCGATACTACCGTTCCGGTTCCTCAGGAACAGCTTTCAGGCAAGTTCGGTCAGTATTTATTCACTTCCGAAGTTGACGGCAAATCGGTCGTAAACATCTATTCCGCAGAGCAGATTAACGACTTTGTCGCAAGAAGAGAAAACGGCGAGTGGTTCTCCCTTTCCGCAGAGGATATCCTCTTTGTTATCGACGATACTCTAAAACTGTTCAGCCAATACGATGTTATCAACGTAACGGGGCTTGACGGCGTTACCGCAAGTTATCCGGGCATAAGCTTCTATTCCTCCGAAGAATACAAAAACTGCTTCGGCGGCTTGGAGGTCGGCACCAACGAATATTCTTTTAACGTTGAAAAGGATATCTGGAACGTAATTTACACCCGCGTAGCAGTTCTCAATTCTGCGGTATATGGCCGTCACGGTGTCAAAACTGTATTTGCGGATATGACTGCGCCCATTGACGAATACGAGCTTTGGGTGCTTGCAAAAGACGTACAATATTTCTTCCGCGAAGAAATTCCCGGCGAAAATCAATGGTCTGTTGACGAGAGCAATACCCGTCTTTCCAAGCATTCCACAGGCGCATTTGTATTCAGCGGACAGGTTCACATCAACTACATTGAAGCTCTCGATTGCGGCGACAGAAATGCTTCCGTTCAGCTTTATCCCGATGGACTTATTCCCGAAAACCTCAATAACGTAAAGTATGATACCGACGGAAAATCCGTTGTTATTGAAGTATGGGATATGAATGCAGAGGAGCTGGTTGCGCGCCTCCGCCTTGAAGGCGATACGGACGCAAAGGAAGTTGCGGATCTTGAAGCTCTTTGGGAGGAATTCAAGGTATATCTTCACAGCGAAGATTACCGTCACGTTTCCGGGGAAGAATTTACCGAAGCCGTTTCCGATTACCGCGTAGCAGTATTCTTTATGGGTATGGAAGGACTTCACGGAACAAACCGTGTTTCTGCTCTCCGATTTGGAGCAGATACGTATCAGGATAACTGCCAGACACACTTCGGCGGCGGATTTGAAGAAATTTCCGAGCCTTGCCAGCTCAGCGGCTCGCAGGCTATTTCCGATTATGTTAACGCCATCCTCAAGGACAGACTTACACAGAAATAATCAAAAAAACCCTTTTTGAAAATTTTGGGAAAGCTAATCACCCCGACAACGAAAAAGGCTTTGGTTTAAACCCAAAGCCTTTTTTGTGTGTTTTTTTAAATTTCAATTTTTGCAATATACGGTCTGTGATCGGAAACGATCTTTGCAGGTATGTCCGCATATTTTATTTTTACATCGGGGGATACGAAGATATAATCGATCTTCATCTTCGGTTTATCCGAGGGGAAGGAAAGCAGCTTTCCGCTTAACATATCATCGGCATCCTTCATATGGGTGCGGATATCGTTAAGAACCGGTTCTTCGGGCGTAGTGTTAAGATCTCCCATAAAAACACATTTCTCTTCTTCCAGAGCAGGTATAAGCGTTTTCACGGCATTCACACGCTCATCAAGGTTCAAGCCGAAGTGAGATACCATAACCGTAAGCCCGGCACCTACGTCTATTTCCGCTTTAAGTATACAACGGGTTTCGTAATGCTGATGTCCGCTTTTTGTTTCGGGATCGGGAATCATTATCTTTTGTGCGCTTTTTATGGGGTATTTTGATAATATTCCGTTTCCGTATTCGCTGGTTCCGCAAACAAGAAGCGCGGGAGCGAAATAATAGTGGTATCCGGCAAGAGAAGCCAGAATTTCCATTTGCGCCTCATAACCTTCCAGCTCACCGACACCCCGCATTTCGTTAAGACCGATAATATCCGCGTCCAATTCTTTTATCAGGTTAACAACGGATTCGTAATCGATCTTACGAGTAATATAGTTCATACAATGTTGGGTATTAAAGCTTAGTATATTAAGTTCCATTTTATTTTACCTTGCGCTTTAAAAAAGGAATTTTGCTTATGATGTTTTTAACGTTTATTGTATTCTTGATCTTTTCCTCTACGGCCTTTACGGTCTGGTATACCATGACACCTAAAGCCGCGCCGGCAATGGCGCCGCAAGCGAGAACTGCGCATACCGCAATGGTTTTAATGCGTTTTGTTATTTTCATAATACTACCTCTTATTCAACAATTTTTCTCTTGGCAAGGCGCTTTTTAAGCTTATCAAAATTATCGTTAATAATATCGGATGTTGTGCGGCGCACTCTGTGGGAATTCATCGCATTCAATGCTTCGATCTTGTTGTATATGGCTTCTGTGTTTTCAAGTCCGTCAGCGAATACAAAGTCCATTATAGCTTTCGCTTTTCTGTAGCCTTGTTCTTCCATTCCCTTGACGTCGCTTCTCGTAAACCACATTGAATCCGATATCTTGTTATCACCGGAAAAGTTGATCTTAACTATTTTATTATCAAAATATTGGGATTCAAATGTGTAGTTGTAATCGTCGAAATGGATACAGATAATATAATCCAGATTAAGCTGCATCAAGGGGAAGACCGGTATGTTGTCCACTACCGCGCCGTCATAGAGATTAAGCTCGTTTATCATAACGGGGTGGTTAATTCCCGGCATTGCTACGGACGCGGCGAGATGCTCTTTTAGCTCCTCACCGTTTTTGTGGGCAATATCCGTATAAAAAACGCTTCTGTTCTTAATGTTGATAAACGGAACGTACATTTTTTCGCATTTTGCTTCTTTATTTGCAAGACGGCGTATAACTTCGGTAAGAAATTCGCTTCGTAAAATTGTGGTAACCAACACTCTTGTGTGGGTAAGGTTGATAGAGTGCCACATGAAACCGCCGACTTCCAGATTGTCGGATGAAAAAGCATAAGCATTCAAAGCTCCGATAGAAGCAGCGCTTATATATTTAATGTCTTGCGGATCGATATACTCACGTATTGCACGAAGCGCTCCGAACTGATAAGCGCCTCTCGACATTCCTCCGGATAAAACCAGACCGATATTCATTGCTTCTTCACCTCTGTAAACGTATAATAACTCTATAATATTTTTACCACATATTCGCTGTTTTGTCAATAATAAAAGGACTTCATCGGTAGAAGTCCTTTTTAAAAGTGTTTTTTATAAATCAATATTACGCATTGTTTCCTTCAAGGTGTTTGCGCTGTGGTGCAGTGCCTTAAGCTCATGGTCGTTAAGAGGAATGAGCACCTTGCTGTGTGCGCCTTTCATACCTACTACGTTGAGCAGGCTGAGGCAAACGTCGTTTATACCGTACTCGCCGTCCAGCATAGTGGATACTGTCAGCGTTGTGTCCATACCGCTTATAAGACATTTAACGATATGGCATACGGATACGGAAACGGCGTAGAAGGTCGCGCCCTTGCGGCTTATAATACGGGCGCCGGATTTCTTAACGTATTCTTCGATATCGTCATACTGAAGCTCGGGGAATTCCACGCCCTTCATCTTAACGGACTTACCGTAATCCTGAATGGGAATGTTGGAAATATTGGCAACAGACCAAGGAACAAAGCAGGAGTCGCCGTGCTCACCAAGCACGTACGCGTGTACGTTTTGCTGGTTTATGGAATAGTATTCGGAAAGTCTTGAGCGGAGGCGTGCGGTATCAAGAATAGTACCGGATCCTATAATACGTTCCTGGGGCAGTCCGGAATACTTGCAAAAAGTATATGTGAGAATATCAACGGGATTACTTACTATGATGTAAGTAGCATCGGGAGCGTATTTTGTAATTTCGGGAATGATGCTTTTTGTGATATTCACGTTCGTCTGAGCAAGATCAAGTCTTGTCTGACCGGGCTGTCTGGCAATGCCGGAGGTGATTATAACTATATTTGAATTCACGGCATCCGCATAGCTTCCCGCATAGAGAGAGCAGGATGAGCAGAAAGGAGTACCCTGGCGAATATCCAACGCTTCGCCCATAGCTTTTTCACCGTTAATATCAATCATAACGATTTCGGAAGCAAGACCGGTAACTGTAAGTGTATAAGCGATGGTAGAGCCAACGCTGCCGGTTCCGACGATTGTGATTTTGATCATAACACATTCTCCTTTAATACTGTTTTTACATTAACAATTATACCATAAAACCGAAATTTGTAAATCATAAAATTCGATAATACAACGATTTTTTCCATATGCTCAATTTTGTTTTAAAAAAAGATCAAATTTAGTGCATTTTTTACTTAAAAAAGCAAAAAAATTCATTAATTAA
Source organism: Eubacteriales bacterium (assembly GCA_045595165.1). GTDB lineage: Bacteria > Bacillota > Clostridia > Oscillospirales > CAG-382 > SFLA01. The sequence continues at coordinate 99,761 of JAZNZY010000020.1, read as the reverse complement.
TAGTGCAACTTCGGAAAAAGTATGCTATAATTATTTAAACGAAGTGAAAACCTTGTTATATTGTTTACCGATTTGTTTTTTTACATATGAAAGGAGCTGTTCTTTATGGGACTTATTAAAGCAGGAATCGGCGCACTTGGCGGAACTCTGGCAGATCAATGGAAAGAGTTTTTCTATTGTGATGCTTTGGAAAACGATGTTCTTATGCGCAAAGGCGCAAAACGCATAAGCGGAAGATCTTCAAACACAAAAGCGAGCGATAATGTTATCTCAAACGGATCGGGCATCGCCGTAGCTGACGGACAGTGTATGGTAATAGTTGAGCAGGGCAAGGTAGTGGATATCTGTGCGGAGCCCGGCGAATACACCTATGATTCTTCAACGGAGCCCAGTATTTTCTCCGGCAAGTTCGGTGAAAGTCTTTTGAACACCTTCAAGGTTATGGGAAAACGTTTTACCTATGGCGGTGATACGGGCAAGGATCAGCGTGTTTATTATTTCAACACCAAGGAAATTCTCAATAATAAATTCGGAACCATCAACCCCATTCCCTTCAGAGTGGTGGATGTTAATATTAATCTGGATATCGACGTATCTATAAGATGCTCGGGCACATATTCTTATGTGATCTGCGATCCCATTATATTTTATTCGAAGATTGCCGGAAACGTTTCCGAAGAGTATACAAGAGATGATCTGGATTCCCAGATGCGTCGTGAATTTGTGTCTGCACTCACTCCCTCTATCGGTAAGCTTTCCGCACTGGGCATCCGTCCCTCTGCAATAACCGCTCATACGCAGGAAATAGAGGACGAGCTTCGCAACCAGCTTTCTGATGAATGGAAAAACGGCAGGGGTATTGAAGTAAAGAGCGTTGCTCTTAATCCTATCGATCTGCCCGAGGATCAGGCGAAGATAATTACCGACGCACAGCGCGCCGCGATCCTTCGCGATCCTACTATGGCTGCGGCTACTCTCGTTCAGTCCCAGGCGTCTGCTATGGAGGCGGCGGCAAATAATTCCGCCGGCGCAATGACGGGCTTTATGGGAATGGGTATGGCGATGAACACAGGTAACGCCGCAAACCCCGCAAATCTTTACGCAATGGGTGAAAAGCCTCAGCCTGTAACTGCAAACGCAAACGGTTGGAAGTGTACCTGCGGTAACGTTGCAACCGGCAAATTCTGCGCAGAATGCGGAAGCAAGAAGCCCGGAACCGACAGTTGGAAATGCTCCTGCGGCGCCGAGAACAAAGGTAAATTCTGCTCCGAGTGCGGCAGTAAAAAGCCTGTGGGTGCTCTTCTTTATAAGTGCGACAAATGCGGTTGGGAGCCCGAGGATCCCGCAAAGCCTCCCAAGTTCTGTCCCGAGTGCGGAGATATGTTCAACGAAGAGGACGTCAAGTAATTATTATAACAATAATCACCCCAAGAAGTCTGCGACTTCTTGGGGACCCCGACAACAAACCGCCCTGCGAAAAATATCGCAGGGCGGTTTTGAATAATGCGGTATTAATTAGTGAACTATGGTAACTTCGGGGATCTTTGCCCAGTCGTTACGCTTAATAACTCCGCCGCCGTCAAACAGAACCAGATTTCTCCAGGTTCCTTTTTCAACGTCTTCTTCGTTAGTGGAGTTGATCGAGAAGGTCAAACCGAATTTATCCAGCTCGTCAGCGTTAAGATCGAGAGAGGACCAGGGAATGGATACCTCGTAAACGGTAAGCTGTGCATCGTCATTTCTGGTACAAACAGCCTTACCCTGGAAGGTCTTGCTTACACCGCTGTTTTCGTAGTAGCAGGTTTCACCGTCATCATTTACAGCAAATCCGTAAGCGCGAACGTATCCGTCGGTATTAGCCGCGTTATTGATAACGTGGTCGTAATTTTCCATAATATATTCGGATTTGGGGCTGACGGTGGTAACTTTTACCTGAATACATTCGTATTGGTACATTCCGCCGGGGTCGGAGGGGGAGATGGGGCAGTAGTGATAAGGAGAATCAACAACTACTGCCAGGTAAAGGTTATCGTTGTCGTAGGTTACGTAGTATTCAGCAGTGGAATAATATTCGTTTTCAACAAAGCTCCAGTAAGCCCACTTGTTGTTGGATTCGTTTATGGAATCTATCTTGTGCTGTTTCCAAGCGTCTTCTATATTACCGTCGATAGAAATAGCGGAGTTAACCTTGGTAATGGAATAGTTAACGTCGCAAACCTGAACGCCGGCAGCGAAAAGTGTAACGTCATCGGGGCATTCGCTCAGTCTTGCAGACATAACCGTCTGGTCCTTGTGCGCGGCGATAATAAAGCCAACTTCGGGAATGGTAAGGGAAGCGTTATCGGAAAGAGTGCCTGCGTTGTAAACAGCAGTCTTCTTTACGCCAAAGAGAGAGGAATCATACTCTGCAACGAGGTAAGCGTAATCAGCGTATTTGCCGTCCTTGACGGTTACCTTGTCCTGATCATAATCGTATGTATAAATTACAACGTCGCCGTATCCGGCTTCTTTGTTTACACCGGTAAGCTGAATAGACGTGCTGTCGGTAGCGCGGAGTCCTACACCCAAGCTTGCCCAAGTAACAAAATTGGAAGCAAATGCGGGAATGGTTTCGGTATCTTCGGGTGTGGATTCGTCGTTGCTTTCGTCGGCGGGCTGAGATTCATCCTCGGGGACGGATTCGTCTTCGGGATCAGACTCGTCCTCAGGAACGGATTCATCGGAAGGCTGGGATTCACCGTCAGCAGATTCGTTGCTTTCGGATTCGCCCCCAACGGTTTCGCTGGTTGCGGGATCAGACTTATCCGTGTCGGAAGCTTCGTTTCCGCCGCACGCAACGATAGAAAGTGTGAGTACTGCGACAAGCAGTACGGCAAGAATTTTCTTCATAACTTTACTCCTGTAATGTAGATTTTGTGTGCTACTCTTATGTTAACATACAATTCGCAAAAAATCAAGGTGTACCATAAACTTTTTGGCGGTATATCTATTGACAATTATACGGGTTTTGTATAAAATAATGAAGATATTTTGTCAATACGGAGTTGTATGAAAATGAAAAAATACCTCAAAGATTATCTCAAGCTGGTAAAAAACAATATTAAAGCGCTTAATGCATCGGATAAAAGCTTTAAATCGATTTATGAGATCATGTTCAGCAACCCCACGGCAATAGCTGCGGAAACAAGTGACGGATTCAGAATTCACGAGCATACATACGGCGAAGTAAAGGCAATGATCCGCCGTTCTTCTGAATCGCTTTATGCGCGTATCGGCGCAACTCACGGGTACGTTGCTTTGGATATGGATAACTGTCTTGAGTGGATCGTCGCTTTCTGGGCAATTCTCCGCAGCGGAAACAAACCTTATCTGGTAAACCGCCGCCATCCGCTCCATATGTCCGCAGGCTTGCTTGAAACACTCAACATCAAATATGTTATCGGTATGAAGAGCACTTCTCTTCCCGGTGAGTTTATTGATATCACCGCGCTTCCCGAAGGAAGTGATTTCGAGGATTGCTTTGAGGACGAGATCGCTTTGTCCACCTCCGCAACCACCCTTAATCAGGTTGTTTGCTTTTACACCGGTAACGAGATAAGCGAGCAGGTCCTTAACGCTGGACCTATGTTTGAGGAAAATATGAATATCGCCGTTCACGTAAACGGCAGATTAAAGCAGATATGCTTTCTGCCTTTTTATCACGTTTTCGGTCTTATTGCCGTTTATTTCTGGCACGCATTCTATTGGAATACAATGGTATTCCCCAGAGATATGTCGGGCGAAACCCTGATGAAGACCTGCCGCGCCCACCAGGTTACCCACGTTTTCGCCGTTCCCTTGCTGTGGCATACTATCGAAAAGCAGGTTATGCGTGAGATAAACAACAAGGACGAGAAAACAAGAAAACGCTTTGAAAAAGGCGTTGATATCTGCCTTAAGGTTCAGAATATAAGCCCCGCTTTTGGCAACTGGCTGTCACGTAAGCTTATGACCGAGGTTACCGATAAACTGTTCGGTCCCACCGTTCGGTACTGCATTTCCGGCGGCAGCTATATAAAGGAATCCACCCTCCGTCTGTTTTCCGCTATCGGCTATCCTTTGCACAACGGTTACGGAATGAGCGAGGTGGGTATAACCTCCACCGAGCTTCGCAACAAGCCCTCCGAGCTTATGCAAAACAGCGTGGGCAAGCCCTTTGCATCTATTGAATATAATATCGATGAAAACGGCGTACTCCTTGTCAAGGGCAATTCCACCTGCAAGCGTATGCTTGTAAACGGAGTTGAAAAGTTTAACGAGGGTTGGTATAATACCGGTGATATCGTGGATCGTGTTGATGGATATTATTATGTCCGCGGCAGAAAAGGCGATTCGGTTATCGGCGAGAACGGCGAAAATCTTAATCCCGATACTATCGAGCAGGCGTTTGAACTTCCCGAGGCTATAATGTACTCTGTGCTTGGTTTGGGAGAGGGAAGTGACGAAAAGCTTACTATGATCGTCCGCATCAGCCCTTATTTGAGCGGTGCGAAGGTATCCAATCTTATTTCCAATATTTATAAAACCAACCAATCCTTGCCGCTTCCTATGCAAATACGGGATTTTTATATGACATACGATCCCATCGCATCGGAAACAGCAATAAAAGTGGGAAGAAAATATCTTAAAAACGCCCTTGCAGACGGCAGAGTAAAGCTTATTCCCTTCAACGAGGTGGAGATAAAGGAAGCCGCAGAGTTTGACGTTAATTCTCCTCTTGCCGATAAGGTGCGTACTATAGCTGCACCCATACTCGGCGTTGAAAAAGAGGATATCGGTCCTGATACCCACGTTATGCATGAGCTTGGTGCTTCTTCCTTGCAGTATTTTACTCTGCTCACCGAGCTTTCCAAGGAATTCCCCATCGATTATTCCGATTCAAACAATTATTTCTATACTTTACGCGATTTTTGCGAATACATAGAAAGGCAGATCTGACCTATGCGCCAAGGCAAACCCAACCAATTTGTACGCGCTTTCGTTCAGCTTACGGGCTTTATTCCCACCAGAATTTTTCTCCGTCCCAAGCTGTATTATATTAACAAGGAATCCCAAGGGAAAAAGCTCCCAAAGCCTTGTATACTGATGTCAAACCACAAGTCTTTAATGGATTTTGTGCTGTACATGAATATATTTCCTTTCCGCACTCTTCGTTTTTTGATCGCGGAGGTTATGTTTAACAAAGGAAAAGTATTCTCAAAGTTTCTGTTTGCCATCGGCGGAATTTTCGTTAACCGAGATGCCAGAGATTTTTCCTTCGTTGCGGAATCTCTTAAGGTTTTGGATAACGGCGGAACTATCGGAATTTTTCCCGAAAGCCGTCTTCCTGTTGACGGAAAGCCCTGGCCCTTTAAGCCCAGCGTTGTAATGATCGCTTTGCGTACCGATGCGCCTATAATTCCTATGTATACCGACGGTGCGTATTCCTTCAAAAAACGTACCCGTGTAATGATCGGTGAAAAGATATATATCCGTGATTATTGCAAAGAAGAAAATCCTTCTCCCGAGGAGATAACCCGTCTTACCAAGCTGTTGGAGGACAAGACAATGGAATTGGGCGAAGAATTAAAAAGACGTGTGGAAAAAGAAAATGGCAAAAAATAAGTTTTTCACCTTGTTTAATCCCAAGTTTTTGCCTATGGATTACGGCAGGCTTCACTATTTCGTGTTCCGTCTTTTCGCTGTGCGTGCCATCGGGCTTGACGGAAAGAAATATAAACGAAACTTTAAAGGCGGCGCTTTGATCGCGGCAAACCATACCGGATTTTCAGATGCACTTTTGCTGGGAAGCTGTTTTTGGTACAGAAGAGTTTTCTTCCTTGCTTCCGAAGAAGTAATGTCAAAGGGCGTGCGTTCATTCTTGCTTAAGCTTATGGGATGCATTAAAATTGACCGCGGCATATCTGATATCGACGCCGTGCGCAAATCGGTTTCGGTTATAAAAAACGGCCACGTTCTCGCAATTTTTCCTCAGGGCAGAATTGAAAGAGAGGACGGTGTGTCCGATATCAAATCCGGAGCCGTTCTCATCGCATTGCAGAGCGGTGCGCCAATAATCCCCGTGTACTCAAGACCGTCCGCAGGAATGAGAAAAAGAGTGTACGTTGTAGGCGATCCTTTTTATCCCGCAGATTACTGTAAAAAGAAATTCCCCTCTGTGGGAGATATAAACAACGTTTCCGCATTGCTTTTGGAAAAAATCAACGCTTGCCGTGAAGTATATGAGCAAGCTTTTAAAGGAGAATAAAATGAACACTCTCGAACGTCTTAAAAAAATATTCGATAACGTTTTTGAAGGAGAGATCGATTCCTCCCGCATTACCGAATCCGATACTCTTTCCGACGGTTTGGGAATGAACTCTATCGGTATGCTGTATATGGCGATGGGAATAGAGCAGGAGTTTGGAGTAAAATTCACCAATTCCGATCTTCCTGAACTTAAGACCGTAGGGGATATTGTGCGTAAGGTGGAAGAAAAAATAAAATGATCTGGAAAACGGTTTTGCCTGAATACGGAGATATTATCCGTGTAAAGGTTAAGTTTTATTATCATTACGGCATATACGTTGACGATAATACCGTTATACAGTTCGGATATCCCGATAATTCAGGCGTTGGTCCCGAGGAAATATGCGTTTTGTCAACGGATATTTATACCTTTATCGGCGAAGGTATATGCGAAACGGGCGTTTCCGAAAAGAGCGAGCGCAAAAAAAGATTCTCTCCCGAGGAAACCGTGTCCCGCGCAAAGAGCAGGCTGGGAGAAACGGGATATAATATCCTTGAAAACAACTGCGAACATTTCGTTTACGATTGCGCGTTTGGCAGGGAGCATCCTTTTTTTCAAAAAAACAAATAAAAATAAACATCCGATAAATTTTGAATTTATCGGATGTTTTTGTTGTTGGGGTGATTTTAATGTGACTGTATGAATTCTTTTACGGCGTTGTCGTATTCAGCGGTGTTGTTTATACGCAGATGGCTGTGTCCACCCTTGGGGAACCATACCAGCTTTTTATCCTCGCTGCCGCAAGCGGCAAACAATATCTTGCTCTTTTCGGGCACGGTGTAAATATCCTTTTCACCGAATATAAACAGCACGGGTATTTTTACCTTGCCAACGTAATTAAGAGGACACTTTTTCATAATATCCACGCCGGTATGCTTTTTGACCTGATTCATCACCATTCCGCAAACGGGGAATACGGGATGTCCGTCTGCTATCATATGATTCTTGAAGGTTTCGTAGAAATTAACGTAACAGCCTTCGTTTACCATACCCTTTATGCACTTTGGCATATCCTCGTCCACAGCGGCAAAAATCGCGGTACTGGCGCCTACACAGACACCGTGGAGATATATCTCTTTAATACCTTCGTTTTCGTTAAGATATCTTGCCCAGGCGTTGGTGTCTTTTCCCTCGCATACGCCCAGCGTGCTGTAAATGCCTTCGCTGTTGCCGTGGCTTCTGGGGTCGGGCAGGAATACGTTCACTCCCATTTCACCGTAGGGACGGGCGTAGTAATAAGAATACATAAGGCTTTCGCATCTGCCGGGAAGAATGATCACACATTTGTCAGAACCGAAGTCGTACAGCTCACCTACGAGCTTAAGTCCGTCGTTGATTATGGAAACCTCACGCATACGGTCTTTGTTTTCTTCCGCCCAGGCACAGCCGGTATTCCACATTTCCATTTGCTCCTCGTTTTCGGGGCAGGAGCATTCTCTCTTCCATTTATCCGGCGAATTGCGAACCAGCGTGTTTTGATATACCTGCTTTGAGATGGGCACGGTGATTTTAAGCATTACCGCCACGCCTATTACGGCGCTTAATGCAATAACGCCGAGAGCTATATACAAATAAAGCAAATCTGTTTCCTCCGTTGGCGCATATTATGTTTGGTTTCCAAACAGCGCATTTAAATTATAACATATCTTTTCTTGTTTTCCAATATATATTTTAATAAAAAAGTGATTTTTTGTTGAAAAAAGTGTGCGTCTGTGTTATAATCACTCTGTTAGAGTATTTTTTTTGAAAGGATACGACGTATGAACGATTTTGTGATCATTCCCGATAGCTCTTGTGATCTTACCGCAGAGTTGAGAGAACGTTTTGATATTCCCGATTACCTTCACGGTACGGTGTATTTTCCCGATGGACACACCGAATATGCCGATCTGGATTGGGGAATTATTTCTCCCGAGGAATTTTATAAATCCATGAGCGGCAGAAACGTGCTGTATAAAACCTCTACCTTTACCGAGCAGGAGGGTTACGAGGTGTACGAAAAGTATCTGGCGCAGGGTAAGGATATACTCAGTATTTCGATTTCATCTGCTCTTTCGGGTACGTACAGCCTTTGTACGCGTATAGCCGAGGATCTTATGAAAAAATATCCCGGCAGAAAAATTATATGCGTAGATTCTCTCCGTTATTCTACCTCAATGGCGCTGCTCACCGTTCTTGCGGGACAAAAACGTCAGGAAGGTGCAACCATAGAGGAAACTGCAGATTATATTAACAACATTCGCAATTCCATTCACCAGATGGGTCCTATGGACGATCTGTTCTTCCTTGTAAAGACGGGCAGAATCTCCAACTTCAAGGCGTTGTTCGGAACTCTCGTAGGCGTAAACCCTATGGCAGATTTCAATTCCAAGGGTCTTGCAGAGGTTATCGTTAAATTCAAAGGTAAGCGTACGGCTCTTGATGCTACAGTTAAGTATATGAAGGAAACTATAGTTAATCCCGAGGAGAATATAGTTTTCGTCGCTCATTCAAACCGTCTTGCCGCCGCAGAAACGCTGGCTGAGATGATCCGTACCGAGATAAAGCCCAAGGAGGTTATTATCACTCACGTCGGCATGGCTTGCGGTCCGTCTATCGGTCCCGGCTTGTGCGCTGCTTTCTATCTCGGAAAGCCTATTTCCGAAGGACTTGCCGAGGAAAAAGCATTAATGCAGAAAATTGCCGGCAAATAATTAAAAAAGAGCGTATTATTATGAGAGAATTTGTTATTATCGGAGATTCTACCTGCGATCTTCCTTTAGAGGTGCGCAGTAAGTATAATATCGAATACGTTAAGATGAATTTCGTTGCCGACGGCATCGAGCATTCTGCATCCCTTGATTGGGAGGAATATTCACCCAAGGAATACTATGATCTTATGCGTAACGGTGTAAATATAAAAACCACCCAAGTCCCCCGCGGGGAATTCGTTTCCGTATTCACTTATTGGCTGGAGCAGGGTAAGGATATATTGTATATATCCTGCTCGTCCGGATTGTCCGGTTCCGTGGGACTTGCTCAGGTAGTAGCCTATGAGCTTTTGCCGGCCTTTCCCGATGCAAAGATATGCTGTGTGGATTCGCTTATCAGCTCTTTGGGTCAGGGTATGCTTTTGGTAAAAGCCGCGCTTATGCGAGATGAAGGAAAAAGTATAGATCAGATTGCTTGCTGGATAGAGGAAAACCGCCTTAAGGTGAATCAATGCGGTACGGTGGAAAGCCTTGAATACCTGCGCAGAGCAGGCCGTGTAACTACTGCCAGCGCATTCTTCGGTAATATTTTCGGTGTAAAGCCTCTTATTATTTCCGATGTGAAAGGTCATAACTTTGCCTACAGAAAGGTCAAAGGTGCTGTAAATGCCCGCAAAGAAATGGCCAAAGATACTATCGCTGCCGCCGAAGATATAGAAAACAGTATACTGTGTATTTCCCACGGCGATGCTTTGGAGGAAGCCGAAAAGCTTCGCGACGAAGTGCTGGCGCTGGGTAAATTCAAATATGTTTATATTACAAATATCGGACCGATCGTGGGCGCATCCGTCGGACCGGGCACTCTTATTACATACGTTTACGGCAAGACCGTAACTATTGAAGGGAAAGAATAAATTACAATGCAGACAAACCGACTAAACGGAAGCGAGCTAAGGCTTCTGTTGGAAAACGGCTTTAAGAATTTAAAACTCAATTCGGATACAATCAATAACCTTAACGTATTTCCTGTTCCCGACGGAGATACGGGTTCTAATATGGCAAAGACCTTTGAGGGTGGATTTTCCGCACCCGTAACCGATAATGCATCTGATTATATGATCGGTTTTTCCAAAAACACGCTTATGTCGGCGCGGGGTAACTCGGGAGTTATCTTTTCACAGTTTATCCGCGGATTTGCCGTTGGATGTGAAAACAAGGACATTTTGGAGGTTTCCGATTTCGCTCTCGCTTTTTCTTCCGGCGTAAAGTACGCATACAAATCGGTGCTTAACCCCGTAGAGGGTACTATGCTTTCCGTTCTCAAGGACGGCGGCAAGCGCATCCTTACGAATTGCGAAAAGTATTCCTCTTTTCAGGAATGCTTTGCGGAGCTTTGTACCGAAGCACGCCGCTCTCTGGAAAACACGCCTCAGCTTCTTCCCGTGCTTAAGGAAGCGGGAGTTGTAGATAGCGGCGGAGCAGGCGTCTTGTGCGTGTTTGAGGGAATGGAGGCAGCATTACGCAACGAATATATAGATAACGTCAGCGTTTCCGAAATGGAGTTCGCTCCCTCGCTCACAGCATCCTTTAATGCGGATTCGGTTTTCGAATACGGCTATTGTACCGAATTTATACTTCTTTTACTTAATTCCAAAACCGATGTGAACGCTTTTGATCACGACGGTTTCATATCACAGCTTGAGAAACTTGGAGATTCCATCGTTTCCGTCTGGGATGGAGATATAGTTAAGGTACATATACATTCCTTCGAGCCCAATAAGGTACTTGAACTGGGACTTCGCTACGGCGAATTGCTTAGTATAAAGATCGAGAATATGTCCGTTCAGCACAGCGAAACTACCGAGCAGCACGGTGAAAAGGAAAAATATGCAGTCGTTGCGGTTGCCGCAGGCGACGGCGTTAAGTCCTATTTCAGCGAGATCGGCGTTTCCGCTATTGTGGACGGGGGACAGACTCAAAACCCCTCGACAGACGATTTTATTAAAGCGTTCAGAAAACTTAACGCGGAGAATATAATTGTACTTCCCAACAATTCCAACGTGTTCTTGACTGCAAAGCAAGCGGCGGAAATGTATAATTCCGCCCGTGTAACCGTAATACCTTCCCGTTCTATTGCCGAAGGATATTCCGCGCTTTCTATGATGGATCTTTCTTTGGATACGGTGGAAGCGGTTGCGGACAGTATGACCGGCAGTATGGAATACGTTACCACGGGATACGTTACTGTTGCTACAAGGGACACTTGTATTTCCGGTGTTAACGTTAAGAAGGGTGATTATATCGGTTTGGATGACGATAACATCCTTTGTGCCTGCCAAAATAAGCTGTCTGCCGTTACGGGCTTGCTTGAGAAATTAGAGGATATCGACGATAAGCAGGTTATCACCGTGTTCTACGGTGCAGACGTAACACACTCCGAGCTTGTTCAGCTTAAAGATATGCTGGAAAGCAAATATCCCTTTATTGAATGCGGATATGTAAGAGGCGGTCAGGATATTTACAGCTTTATTCTCGCAATCGAATAATGTGAAAATTTAACGGGAATGAGGCTTGCTCATTCCCGTAACACCTTATAAAGGAAATTTTGAATATGAAAAAAATCGTAATAGATACTTTGGGCGGAGATAGGGGAGCGTTACCCATTGTTTGCGGCTCCGCCGAATATATGAAATCGCATAGCGACCTTTTTTGCGTATTTTCCGGTGAGAAAAACATGATCGACAGCGTTATGGCGGAAAACGGAATAACCGAAGACCGTTATACCGTTCTGGAAACAAATGAATATATCAGCAACACACAATCACCGATGAGCGTTTTCGGTGGATGCGATAACAGCTCGATGGTGCTTGCGTTGGAGTATCTCAGAGATAACGAGTGCGACGGTATGATCTCTGCAGGGAATACAGGTGCATTGTTGGTGGGAACTATCTGCAGACTTGGTCTGCAAAAGGGTCTTAAACGCCCTGCATTGTCATCTTCTCTTCCCGCTGTAGACGGGTGCTATATCTGCCTCGTGGATTGCGGAGCAAACGTAGACTGCACGCCTAAGGATCTCGTCGAATTTGCAAAAATGGGAAGCGCATTTGTAAAAAGTATGTACGGAATCACTTTTCCCCGTGTAGCCCTCCTTTCAACTGGCACGGAAAAAGGAAAGGGGAACGGTGTAGTCAAGGAAACCTATTCGCTTTTGGAAGTATCAGGTCTTAATTTTATCGGAAACCTTGAAGGAAGCGATGTGCTTTTGGGTAAGGCTGACGTGCTGGTATGCGATGGCTTTGCGGGAAATATCCTGCTTAAGGATACCGAGGCGACCGGAAAAGTTGCCGCAGAAATCAGCAAGAAGATTTTGGGAGATAATTTCCCCGAAGCTTCCGAATTCCTTTATAAACAGCTCAATACTGCGTTTGATTTCAATTCCCGCGGAGGAGCTACCTTCTTGGGTACAAAAAAGACGGTAGTAAAAATGCACGGTGCCGCCAACAGCAGCACCGCAGTTTCGTGTATTGAACAGGTTTTGCGCCTTTCCGAAAGCGGATTCGATACCGCCGTGGAAAAATCTCTTAATTAAAAGCGTGAATATATTTGTGAACGAAATACCGTATAGGTAATCCTATGAGAGCACAAATATTAAATGCAACAAAAAGGGGTATAATTGGTAAAAATGATGTGATCACGGCAGTACCCAAAGCATACAGCGTATAGCGTAATACCGTGTACAGCATATTTCTGCCCCCGTCACGATAATCAATATTTTTGAAGATAAAGAACTTGTTGATCACATAAGTCGTGATTGCCGCCGCAAAGCCCGAGGTAAGCACGTAAAGACTGTCATAGGGTACGTCGGTAACAAGACCGCAAATAAATATAGCGATCTCGGCAAGAATAGCTGTTATAATAGAAGCTTTTGCGGATTTTAACAGCAAACGGTATATCCTTACGGTATCCTTTACGGGATTAAAGTGGGAGGATTTATTACCGTCAATATAAACCGCTTCTATATCAAGGGTAGTGATCGGTATGGCTTGCTTCGAGGCATAGTACAGCATATTCATTTCGTAATCGTACTTTTCGCCCTTTACCTTCAAAAGCCAATCAATGTTGTCTGCGGAAAAGCCGCGAAGTCCGGATTGATTATCTTTAAAATATCTGCCTGTCGAAATTGTATATATCACTCTTGAAAGATCGTTTCCGAATTTGCTTCTTTTGGGGATATTTCTGTTAAGCAGACGGGTAGTCAGTACAAACTCTGCGCCGTTTTTCAACGCTTCTCCTACGCGGATAATATCCTCGCATTTGTGCTGACCGTCAGCATCTGCAGTTATAAAGAATTCACATTCTTTAAAATTATCCCGTATGTATTCCATTCCCGTTTTTAACGCTCTGCCTTTACCTTGGTTTTTGTTATGACAGATCACCGTTGCGAATGCGGACGCCTTTAAAAACACGTTATCGTATTCGGCGCCGCTTCCGTCATTTACTATCAAAACGTCAAAACCGCAGTTTTGAAGCTTACGTGCAAGGTTACACATTTCGTTATCCGGCTTATACGCCGGTATAAGGACTACTTCCTTCATTCTTCACCGTTTTCCGCCGCTTGTGCAGCTTTGTCAAAAAAATCAGTAATAATGCTTAATAAATCTTGGTTTGCTTTTCCGTCGGTATCAAACAGAACTCCGGTATGGGAATCCGCATTTTCGCTGTTATAATCCTGTATTTCGGTTATGAATTCTGTGTTTTCAACGTGGGAAACAATGGAAAATCTGTTTGCAGGTACAATTTCATCCTCTGCGGAATGAATTATCAAAGCGGGTATATTGTGCTCGACAAGGGTTTCTGCGGCAGAAATATTTACCGCTTCTGTTCCGAAAAGGCTTACCTGATACAGCCACAAAAGGGGATAATTTGTATATGCGACGTTGCCTATAACCTTTGCGGCAGGCATCATCACGCCTTCCATCGCGCTGTTAATTCCGTTAACTGAGGCGACTGCGGTTATATCGTGTCCGTAATGAGCGGCACAGCACGCCGCATAGCCGCCTCTGCTATGCCCGAACAGAAAAATATTATCAAACCCGAAGTTTTCTTCATTTGAAATAAAATCCAAAGCCGAGTTCAGATCAAGTAATATACGGGAAAAACCGATACTGCTCTTTCCCTCACTGCTTCCGCATCCCGTTGGGTCAAAAATAAACACACCGTATCCGCTTTCCGTAAAGCTTTTTATCTGCCACAAATAGTTTTCCGTTGTGGCGTTCATTCCCTGAACAAAAACAACCAATCCGCTTTTCGTGTCATTTTCTGCGGGATATAAATAACCCGCAAGCTCGTATTCACCGGATAAAAATAATAATTCTTTTCTTTTTCCGTTAAGATGCGTTAATTCGTCATCAAGTAAAATATCTTTATTTTCGTATCTGGGAAATGATGCGTCATATATCAACTTGGTAGCGCCTGCGGAAACGATCAAAAAAGTAATTGCGATAATAACAGTAACGTACAAAATTAGTCTAAAAGTCCTTTTTATACCTTTTTCCATTATTATCACCGCCTTTTTCGGTATTATTAGTTTTAAAAAATCCCAAATCGGAGTCTTTTGAAAATGCTTTATTCTCCCAAACAAATTCAAGTAATTAAAGAAGATGAATATCTTGGCTGCATCTGCGAGGTGGAGGATATTCTTTCCCAATGCGCATCAGAGGGCACTTTTTCTTCGTTCGATGGAGTGCGTATCTTTTACAGAAATTATCTTGTTCAGAATCCCGTGGGCAGTATAGTAATAGTTCACGGTTTTACGGAATATTGTAAAAAATATATCGAATTGGCATGGTACTTTATAAACAAAGGCTACAACGTTTTCACTTACGATCACCGCGGTCACGGTCTTTCCGAAAGACAGGTCGAGGGATACGAGCTTGCCCACGTCAACAGCTTTGAAGATTACGTCAAAGACCTGGAAGCTTTTGTGGATAATATAGTAATTCCCGTAGGCGGAAAAGAAAACGTTAATATTTTTTCCCATTCAATGGGAGGAAGCATAGCGACTCTGTATCTTATGCGTTGCGGAAAAAAGATATCCCGCACAGTGCTTTCTTCACCTATGGTTTTTCCTTTTACCAATAATTGCCCCATATTCCTTCTCAAGCTTATGCTCAAGGCAGGCGCGGCAAAGCACGGATGGGCTTCAAGGTTCAGGTACGCTTCAGATTTCAATCCCGATCATCCCTTTGATAAATGCCACGATACCAGCTATCCCCGTTTCAGACACAATCTTGACGTGCGCCTTTCGGATAAACGGTATCAGACCTCATCCTCAACCAATCGCTGGATGTATGAGGCTGTAAGCGTGGGAAATAAAATGCTTAAAGCAAAAGAGCTCAAAAAAGTTTCTTCAAAGGTGCTTGTAATCAATTCCGCGTTGGATACAGTCGTTCGCAGAAAGCCACAGGAAAAGCTTGCAAAGCTTTTGGGATGCAAGTTCATAAGTATAGAAGGCGCAAAGCATTCCGCATTCATCTGCGTATCCGAAAAGCTGGAAAAATATTTGCAAATCGTATTTGCTTTCTTTGAGTCCTGATCATTACAATCAAACTATATATTACTATAAATAAAGCAAAAAATCAACAATAATATATAATCAGACGTAAAAAGATAAATTTGTTCATATTTTTGTAAAAAAATATTGCATTTTTCCGCCGTTGCATATATAATGTTTTCGTAAGGAGGCTGCTTTATGGAATATGTCAAAAGCAATGAATCCATCGCTCCGTCCAATGTTTTGACTTGGGGTATAGTAGCTGCGGCGCTTTCTTCTTACGGACTCCCCGGCATTATTTTGGGGATTATCGCCCAAAAAAAGGTTAAAGCTTATCTTTCGCAAAATAACGGTGTAACTTGTAACAAGGTTATGGTTGGCAGTATTCTCTCTAAGGCAGGTATATATGCCGGAATAGGATACAGCTGCTTTTGGGCGTTTTATCTGTGCATTATAGCATTACAGTATTCTTTTTTTGCGTTTTACGTTCTTATGATTTTCGGCAATCTTTTTTCCTTTTTCCGCTAAAGTTTATAAATAATTTTTTGGAGGATATATTCAATTATGGACAACAACTACAACGCAACTCCCGTAAAACCTGCAGTGGCCCCTTCCGATCCCAGCATATTCGTCTTCGGTCTTCTTTCGCTTGTGCTTTCTGTCCCCATAGTAGGATTTATTTTTGCACTTGTAGCACGCAGCAAGGCGAAGAAGCTTTCTGAACAGGGCGAGCTTACCGGCATCACAAAGGTTGGTAAAATACTTGCAACCATCGGTTTTATTATAAACCTCATAACTCTTATCGGCGGTGTTGCAGGCGCTGTATTCTACGTTGTTTACTTCGTATTCATGCTTGGTATACTCGGCATGTCCGCTTCCCAGTATATGATACCCTTGTTCTTTTTTTAATTAAGTAAAAAATCCCGCTTTAATGCGGGATTTTTCTTTTGTATAAAATTTATTCCGTTACGGTTTGAGCTGCTTTAAGTATGCCGTACTTACCGCTTTCGTAGGTAAGTCCGCCTTGCAGATATGCTATATACGGAGGACGTACGGGACCGTCGCAGGAAAGCTCGATAGACGAACCTTGCGTAAATGCGCCCGCCGCCATTATAACCCTGTCATTGTATCCGGGCATTTCCCAGGGAACAGGAGCGACGTGAGCATCTACCGGACTGCCTGCCTGAATACCCAAGCAAAACTTAACCAAAGCGTCCTCACTGCCTAAAGTAAAGGTCTGAATTATGTCGGACCTTTTTTCATCATATCTCGGTGATACGGTAAAGCCCAGCTTTTCAAAAACTCTGGAAGCAAATACTGCAGTCTTTACAGCCTGAGCAACGGTGTGGGGCGCATAAAACAGGCCTTTTATCATGCTTTTTGTCTGTCCCAGTGAAGCGCCGCATTCCAAGCCCACACCAACGGTAGAGTATCTGTAGGATGCAAGCTCAACCGCCTTTGCACTTCCTACCAGATATCCGCCGGATTCCGCCATTCCGCCGCCTGCATTTTTGATAAGTGATCCTACCAGAAGATCTGCCTTCGGTTCGGTTTCTTCTGTAAACGCACCGTAGCAGTTATCTACCATAATGTAAGCGTCCGAGCACTCCCGCACCGTGTCGCAAATGAGGTTTATATCGTTTACGGTAAGTGTTCTTCTTGCGGAATAACCCTTACTGCGCTGTACGAATACTACTTTAATGCTTTTATCTTCGGTAAGAGCATTTTTAATTTCATCGTATTTAGGATAACCGTTTTCATCCAGATCTATCTGCTTGTAGCAGATTTTAAAATCTGCCAGAGAGCCGTCGCCGTTTCCGCCGGAAATGCCGATAACCTCATCCAGAGTATCGTAAGGCTTTCCCGCTACTGAAAGAAGTGTATCACCGGGGCGCAAAAGGGCGTACAAGCCTATAGAAAGAGCGTGTGTGCCGTTTATAATGCTGTGCCGGGCAAAGCCTGCCTCTGCACCGAAAGCATCTGCAAACATCTTGTCGCACAGATCTCTGCCATCATCATTGTATCCGTATCCGCTGGTAGGAGCGAAATGTCTGTCGGAAAGACGGTTGTCCGCAAAAACCTTCATTACTTTTTGGGTGTTGATAAATGCGACTTTGTCAATATATTCGAATTGCTCGGCGCAGTCCTTTTCACATTCTGCCGCCAGAGCCAAAAGCTTTTCAGAAAACATATTTTTTAAAATCCTTCTTCTATAATTGCCGCAAGCAGATCTACGCAAGCGTTAACGTCAGCCATATCCACCGTTTCGACGGGGGTGTGAATATAGCGGGTGGGGATGGAGATACATCCGGTAAAGGCACCTGCGCAGGCGGTCTGCATAGAGGATGTGTCTGTTCCTCCTGCGGTGAGTACCTCATACTGATGCTTAATACCGTGCTTTTCGGAAAGCTCGGTCATTCTGTTAATAACGCTTCTGGAGCAAATTACCGAGGAATCCTTTATCTTTATCGCCGCGCCTTCGCCCAATTTAACGGTCATCTTGGGACCGCCGATCATATCTCCGGTGTGGGTAACGTCAAGCGCGATACCGTAAGTGGGCGCGATTCCGAAAGCGGCGGGCTTGCTTCCTCTGCATCCAACCTCTTCCTGCACGGTGAACACGTAATATGTATCGTATGCGGGAGTTTCCGCCTTTTTCGCCGCTTCCAGCGTTATAGCGCAGGCAAGGCGGTCGTCAAACGCCTTTGCGGCAATGCGGTTGTTCATAAGGCGGGTTATTCTCTGCTCAAGGGCGCAAACGTCGCCCACTTTTACCTTCTTTTCGGCTTGGGTTTTGTTTTTTGCACCGATATCCACTACCATGGATTTTACGGAAATATCTTCCTTTTTCGCACCCATATCCAAAACGATAATACCCTTGGTGCCGTTGGCAAATACTACCGTTCCGTATGAGGACGCCACGGCGTTTATACCGCCGATATTGGTTACGCGGATAAGACCGCTTTCCTCAACGTATGTAACCATAAATCCGATCTCGTCCATATGGGCGGCGGTCATAAGACGCTTTGTGCTGTCCGCACCTTTTTTGAACGCAATTACGTTTCCCACAGCGTCGATCTCAACGTTGTCGCAATAGGGAGCGATATCATCGCAGATAATTTGTGCAAGGGGATTTTCGTATCCCGAAACGGAAAAAGCGGAAATATATTTTTTAATTGTATTGTACATTATTCGTAGCTCCTGTCTGTAAGTGCTTTAAGCAGCTTTATAACTTGCTCTATATCGTCTGTTCTGCAAACGTTGCAAGGGGAGTGGATATATCTTGTTGGTGCGGAAACCGCCAAAACCTTCGCTCCCGTAAGTGAAAGCTGGAACATTCTGGAATCGTTGCTTCCCGTAGGCAGACGCTTGAGCTGGTATTTAATACCGTTTTCCTCTGCCGTGCTTACTGCCGTATCCACAAAATCCTTATCGTATATCGTTCCTCTGTCCATAACGGATATCACCGCCCCATCTCCCAATGTACAAGGGGAAAGGTGCGGGGGAGTTATCTTTTCGTCCCCTGCGGCGGTGGCTTCGCATACTATTGCGTAATCCGCGCCTAATCTGTAAGCGGCGGTCTGCGCACCTCTGCTTCCCACTTCTTCTGCGGTAGTGAAGGCAAAGTACGTATCGTATTCTATTTCGCCACGTATGATCTCAACCAGTGCGGCACAACCGAATCTGTCATCCAACGCCTTTGAGGAAACGAAAGATCCTTCTTTTCTGAAGTTGGGACGGAACACCGCGCAATCGCCTACACCTACGTATCTCATAGCATCCGCCTTATCGTATGCGCCGATATCCAGATAAAGCTGGTTTATGGGAGGGCACATTCCTCTCTCTTCCGGCTTTTGGTTGTGTATAGCCTTTGATCCGATAACAGCGGAAATACCCTGCTCGCCGAATTCCATATATTTACCGCACAGATCCTTGGATTCAATTCCGCCGATAGTACCGAAGTGGAGTAAACCCTCTTGTGTAACGTAGTCCACCATAACGCCCACTTCGTCCATATGAGCACAAAGCACAACGCGGTTTGCGCGGGTCTTTTTACCTTTTTTGAAGCAAATAAGATTTCCCGTTTTATCGGTCTTGTATTCGCAAAAACCGTCTATATCCGCAATAATATTTCTGCGAACCTCGTCTTCCATTCCCGAAGGACCGAAGGTATCACAATATTTCTTTAATCTTTCAAGCATTGTTTTCTACCTCCATAGTTTTAATTACCTCCGCTAAAAGATTGGCGGCGGCATCTACGTCCCTCAGGGAAATAACCTCTGTGTATGTGTGCATACTGCGCAAGGGAATGGATATGAGTGCCGCAGGCACGCCTTCACGCACCAAAGCCAGAGCGTGTGTGTCCGTACCCGTGTGGCTGGGCTCGCCCAATAACTGTATTTTTATATTCTTTTCCCGGGCTGTACGGATAATCTTTTTGGTAAACCTTCTGTCTGCCGTAGCGGAATACGATACGGTACAGCCTTCTCCCAAAACGCAATCCTTTCTCCATTCGGGCATATCGGGTCCGTATGCGCCGCATACGTCCAAAGCTATCGCGTAATCGGGGTCGATATACCATCCGCCCGTCCGTGCGCCGATATATCCAATCTCTTCGCCACCCGCAAAGTGAGCGTATATATCAACGTTTAGCTCGGTGTCCTTAAGCTTTTCTACAGCAAGAAGTATGGATGCGATACATATCTTATCATCCATCTGGGGGGATGCCATTCTATCGTTTTTCAGCAGAACGGGCTGTGCCGAAAATGATACGGGCGTACCGATGGGTATCTTTTTCTTTACTTCGTCCTCGTCAAGATATGTGCTTATCATCAGATTTTCGAGCTTAATGGGTGCGTTTTCGCTACCACCCTGTCTTAAATGAGGAGATACCGAGGAGATCACACCCTCAATGTCACCATCCGGACAATGTATATGTACGCCGTTGGCGCATAGTACGCGGGTATCAATACCGCCTACCGCCGCAACCTTCAAAAAGCCTGCGCCCGCGTATCCGTTAACCACAAAGCCAATCTGGTCGAGATGTGCATCAAGCAATACCTTCGGCGCGTTTTCTTTTCCGCATCTCTTTATACCGATAAAGCTTCCCGTGGGCAGGGTAACTATCTCGTCAAACATATCACCGCAGATCTCTTTAAGCCCGTCAAATGCCATGTCCTCGTTACCGGAAACGCTTGGCAATGCGGCAAGCCTGCAGGCAAGACCGTATATATTTTCCATATAACCACTCCTTTTATTATTTCAAAGGGATTTAACACATTTTTTGAATATGTTTCCGCGTTCCTCGAAGTTTCTGAACATATCGAAGCTGGCGGCGGCGGGGGAGAGAAGCACGCTGTCACCCGCTTTTGCAAGGGACGAGGCTTTGGAAACGGCATCCCGCATATCGGATGCTCTCAAAACCGTTCCGTCAAAACCATAGTTTTCGAGCACGGCTTCGATCTTATCCGCTGTTGCGCCCATAAGCACACACGCTTTTACCTTGTTATTAAACAACGGACCGAGGGGTTCAAGCGGAATATTTTTATCGTATCCGCCGCAGATTATAATTACTTTATCCTTAAAGGAATTGCAGGCGGCTTCCGTTCTGGTGGGGCTGGAATCTATAGAGGAATTATAATACTTAACACCCTCGTGCTCCCGCACAAATTCGCATCTGTGCTCCACTCCGCCAAAGGTGTTTGCCACCTTTTTCACAGCTTCAACACTTACCAAGCCCAAGGTTGCGGCAACGGCACAGCAGTAATTATATCTGTTGTGGATACCCAAAAGCATAATATCGTCTTCTGTAAGTATCTGTTTGCCGTGAGCATAGATTCCGGTTCCGTCGTAATAAACACCTTTTTCAAGTGCCTTTTCGCAGGAGATCATAGTAACCTCCCGTTCGTTTTCCACGGAAGCGGTATATTCGTTGTCCGCATTTACGATAACCTTGCAGTTTTCATTAAAGCGGTATATATTTTTCTTGGCATCAAAATACTCGTCCATACCCGTATGCCAATCCAAATGATTTGGGGAAAGGTTGGTAAACACAGCCACGTCGGGAGAATGATGCATCTTCATAAGCTGGAAGCTGGAGCATTCCATCACCGCATAGTCATCGGGTTGTATCTCGTCAAGACATTGGAAGAGGTTTTTGCCTATATTTCCGCCCAGCCACACTTTTTTTCCGTCGGCTTCAAGGATTTTTGCTATAAGGGTAGTGGTGGTTGTTTTTCCGTCGCTTCCCGTTATACCGAAGGTCTTGCAGGGGCAGAGGGAAAGAAACTCGTTAAGCTCGGTAGTGAGCCGCGTTCCCTTTGCGGCAGCTTCCAAAAGCTCGGGCTTATCGGGACGGACAGCGGGGGCGAGGAAAAGCAGTTCCTCGGTTATGTCCGCAAGATAGTTTGCACCCGTAAAGTAACGTATCTCCAGTCCCTCAAGCTGTTCAATACCGTATATTTTATCTTTTTCCTTCATATCGCGGACGGTAACTAAAGCACCGGCACCGCAAAAGGCTTTTATAATGGGAATATTGCTTATTCCCACTCCTATAAAGCCAACAGATCTGCCGAAATACTTATTTGTATATTCATTAAGCATATATCAACACTCACTTTCCATATTCTACATTATAATATATTCGAAAATTTATTTCAACCGTTTGACAAATATATTTTAATATGTTATGATTATCTGCAACCATTTTGAACAATCGCGCGGTAACATACCGAAAGGTCTTACCGTGAGGAAAGTCCGGGCTTCACAGAGCAGGATAACGGATAACATCCGCCGAAGGCGACTTCCGGGCCAGTGCAACAGAAATAAACCGCCTGAATTTTTCAGGTAAGGATGGAAAGGCGAGGTAAGAGCTCACCGGTGTGTCGGAGACGGCACAGCCATGTAAACCCTATCCGAAGCAACACCCCACCGGGCGCTAATGCTTGCTCGGCAGCCCACGGGGTGGCAAGAGGTGTGTGGCAACATACATCCCAGATAGATGATTGTTCACGACAGAACCCGGCTTATAGAAAAGGTTGCAGGCACGCTTTTTGCGTGCCTTTTTGCTTTTAACAAAAAAGAAATTTGTTGACAACAGCAAAGTTATAGGATATAATAATAGCAGTAAAACTATAAGAGGTATACAAGTGCTCATACAGCTTGAACAATCAAAGCAATCTATCCGTGAACTTGAAGCGGGTATAAAGGAATTGGGCGTCTCTATCAAGGTTGATGAACTCAGAACAGAGGTAGCCTCCCTTGAAGAACAAGTCAACGCTTCCGATTTCTGGTCCAACGCAGAGAATTCGCAAAAAGTGCTTCGTTTAATGAAGCAGAAAAAAGGGCTTTTGGATAAATATCTTTCCCTTGTCAAGTCCTTCGATAACGTGTCGCAGCTTGTCGATATGGCGATCGAGGAAGAGGACGAGGATATGGCGGAGGAAATACTTTCCGAGCTTGCCGCTGTTTCCGAGGAGTACGAAAGACAGAAAATAGAAATTCTCCTTTCCGGCGAATACGACGGAAACAACGCCATCCTTTCCATTCATCCCGGCGCAGGGGGGACGGAAGCTCAGGACTGGGCGGAAATGCTTTACAGAATGTATTGCCGCTACGGCGAGCGCAAACGCTTTAAGGTAAAGGTTCTGGATTATCTTGACGGGGACGAAGCGGGAATTAAAAGTGTTTCCATCCTCATTTCAGGAGAGAATGCGTACGGATATCTCAAAAGCGAATCCGGCGTTCACCGTCTGGTAAGAGTTTCTCCCTTTGATTCATCGGGAAGACGGCATACGTCCTTCGCATCCGTGGAGGTTATGCCCGAGTTTAATGATGAGATCAAGATCGAAATTAACGAAGCAGACCTTAAGATAGATACCCACCGCGCTTCCGGTGCAGGTGGTCAGCACGTTAATAAGACAGACTCCGCTATCCGTATAACCCACATACCCACGGGTATCGTGGTGGGCTGTCAGACGGAGCGAAGCCAGATACAAAACCGCGAAACCGCAATGCGTATGCTCAAGAGTAAGCTGCTCGAGATAAAAGAGCGCGAGCATCTTGAGAAGATCGACGATATCGTGGGAACGAAAATGAATATAGAGTGGGGCTCACAGATACGTTCTTACGTGTTTATGCCGTATACTTTGGTAAAGGATAACCGCACGGGTTGCGAAACAGGTAATATTTCCGCCGTTATGGACGGGGAAATAGATGAGTTTATCAACGCATATTTAAAATATAAATGCCAACAATAACCATAAACGGAGGGTAAAAATGAAAAACAAGAAACAGGTATTTGGAATTGCATTTGTAGCGCAGGCACTTACTTGCCTCGTACTCAGCATCATTCTTTGGAACAAAAATAAAGTTCTTGCAAGAACTTTTGCAGTTGTGTCTGCACTTGGCGGCGTAGCGGGAACTTATTTCCTTCTTTCTGACAGAGTTCAGAAAAAACTGGCAAGCTGCTTTAGCGACGGCGAAGAGCTGGAAGACGATTTCGAAGATTTCGACGTATGCGAGGATGATATTCTTTGCACCTTCGAAGGCGAAGATGAAGATCTCGAGCCTATGCCCGCTCTTTAATTCAATATTACACATTTCGGACGGACAGTTATTCTGTCCGTCTTTACTTTTTCGTGCCAAATTCACGGAATAATTGTAACCATACAATTTACAGTTGATTGCCAAAGATTAAAACGGTGGTATAATTATTTTTGGTAATAAAGGAGGCGGTAAAAATGATAGAGCTTAAAAACGTTTCAAAGACCTTTAAGGTAGCAAAGCGCAAAGCGGGCTTCGGGCAAGCTGTTAAGGCTTTGTTCAGCAAGGAATATGCTTATGTACATGCGTTGCAGAACGTATCGTTCACGGTAAATGACGGCGAGATGGTGGGCTACATAGGCCCCAACGGTGCAGGAAAATCCAGCACTGTAAAGATAATGAGCGGCATTCTCACTCCCGACAGCGGGGAATGTATAATTAACGGCAGGGTTCCTTGGAAGGAAAGAGTTGATCATGTCAAGGAAATCGGCGTGGTGTTCGGACAGCGATCTCAACTCTGGTGGGACGTGCCGGTAATAGACAGCTATGAGCTTATTCGGGACATTTATAAGGTGGATAAGAGTGAATATAAGAAGACCTTGTCCGATCTTACCGAATTGCTTGATCTTGATGAAATCTTAAAAACCCCTGCGCGTCAGCTTTCCTTAGGGCAGAGGATGCGTTGCGAGATCGGCGCATCCCTTTTGCACAATCCAAAAATACTTTTTCTTGATGAGCCTACGATCGGATTGGATGCAGTTTCGAAGATTGCTGTAAGAGATTTCGTAAAAAGGGTGAACAAGGAAAACAAGACCACCGTTATTCTTACCACCCACGATATGCAGGATATAGAAGCCCTTACCGAAAGAATACTGCTTATCGGAAAAGGACGTATCCTTTTGGACGGCTCTCTTTCCGACCTTAAAAACCGACATTCCGCATATAAAACACTTACGGTGGATTATATCGGTGAAAAGCTTCCCGTGTGCGATGATTTTACTGTGGTAAAGGACCTTAACGGCCACGGTGAGATAATAATAGATACAAGCCGAATTTCAGTTTCCCGCGCTATATCCTTTATCTCACAAGGGGTGGAAATTAAGGACGTTTCGGTTACGGGCGAAACTATAGACGAAACCGTGGTTTCTCTGTATAAGGAATTTGCCATATGAGAAAGTATCTGTCCTTTTTCAGAATTCGGTTTATTGCGGGTCTGCAATACCGCGCTGCCGCCTGGGCTGGAATAGCTACCCAGTTTGCTTGGGGCGGAATGAACATACTTATGTTCCGCGCATTTTATATGGAAAGCACAGACGTGTTTCCTATGTCCTTTGATTCTCTTTCGTCTTATATCTGGTTACAGCAGGCGTTTCTGGCGCTTTTTATGGCGTGGTTTTTCGATTCCGAGATATTCGATTGCATCGTTTCGGGCAATATTGCCTACGAGCTGTGCCGTCCTATTGATATCTACAATATGTGGTTTACCAAGAATACGGCCACAAGACTTTCCCGCGCCGTGCTTCGTTGTCTGCCCATACTTATTTTCGCCGCAGTTTTGCCGCACCCTTACGGTATTTCATTGCCCGTAGATTGCCTGTCCTTTTTGCTGTTCTTGGTTTCAATGATATTGGGACTGTTTGTTATCGTAGCTTTTTCAATGCTGGTGCACGCTTGCGCATTTTTTACGGTTTCTCCCAAAGGAATACGTGTGCTTGCCACCTCGGTAATAGAATTTTTCAGCGGTGCGCTCATACCCATTCCGTTTTTCCCTCTTTGGCTTCAGCCGTTTATATACGCTTTGCCCTTTGCTTCAATGCAGAATACACCGTTTCTCATTTATACGGGCTATTTAAGCGGTACGGATGCGTTAAAAAGTATTGCTTTGCAGATAATCTGGCTTTCAGTTATGTGGTGCGCAGGCAAGCTTATTTTCCGCTATGCACTTAAAAAAGTAGTTGTGCAGGGAGGGTAGTATATGGTATTATATTTTAAATACGTAGGTATGCTGTTAAAATCCCAGATGCAGTATAAAGCCTCCTTTTTTATGACGGCGGTAGGGCAGTTTCTCATATCATTTACCACTTTTTTAAGTATGGCGTTTATGTTTTCCCGCTTTAATTCGGTAAACGGCTTTACCTTTTCGGAAATACTTATATGCTTTTCCGTGGTGTTAATGGCGTTTTCTCTTACCGAATGCTTTTTCAGAGGCTTTGACGTGTTTCCCCGTCTTATAAAAAGCGGTGAACTGGACAGAATCCTTCTCCGTCCCCGCAACGAGATGTTTCAGGTTCTTGCATCGGATATGGATCTTTCCCGTGTCGGCAGACTTTTGCAGGCGGTGGTAATGCTTGTGTACGCTTTTATCACCTGCGATATTCAGTGGACGGGGTATAAAATAATTACAGTAGTGCTTATGATATTGGGCGGAGTAGCCGTTTTTACGGGACTGTTCGTGCTGTATGCTGCGTTCAGCTTTTTCACCATAGAGGGGTTGGAGTTTATGAATATTTTTACCGATGGCTCCCGTGAATTCGGTAAATATCCCGTGTCCATATACGGAGAGGGAATGTTAAAATTCTATACCTTCGTGGTTCCTATCGCACTGTTTCAGTATTATCCTTTCCTGTATCTTATCGGCAAAAGCGAAAATGTGTGGTATATGCTGCTCCCTCTTTTGGGATTTGCGTTTATTGTACCGTGCTATGCCTTTTTCAGATACGGCTTAAGAAAGTATAAATCCACGGGAAGCTAAAGGAGTATAAAATGAGAAAATATTACGAAGCGTACGATGAACGCTATAAAGCGGTGCACCAAAAGAATTTAAGATGGATGGGGGAAGAAAGCTCCCCAATCGTTACCGAGATCATACAAAAGCACGGCATCTCCAAGGAAAACTCCGTTTTGGAGATCGGATGCGGAGAGGGCAGAGATTCTATTTATTTGCTGGAAAATGGCTACAACCTGCTGGCAACAGACGTTTCCCCGGAAGCGGTCAATTACTGCAAAGCCCGGTATAAAGAGTTTTCGGATCGGTTTGACCTGCTGGATGCGGTAAGCGGAACTCTTGATAAAAAGTTTGATTATATCTATTCCGTTGCGGTTATTCATATGCTTGTGCCCGATGAAGATAGAAAAGCATTTTATTGCTTTATAAAAGAACATCTTACGGAAAACGGCATCGCCCTTATCTGCACTATGGGGGACGGCAAAACAGAACGCAAGACGGATATTGGGGTGGCCTTTGATCTGGGCGAGCGTGTCTGCGAAGGGGAAACCGTGCTTGTAGCCGAAACCTCCTGCAGAATAGTAACCGCCCAAACCTTTGAAAAGGAATTGAAAGATATAGGATTTGAAATTATCGAGCAAGGCTATACCTCCATAGAAAACCATTTTCCCGTTATGATGTACGCAGTCGTTAAGAGATAACACCATATAAAACACCGCCGAAGAGAAACTAATCTCCTCGGCGGTTTTTTTAATATTAAAAGGTATTGACAAACCAAAACACTCATGTTATTATATAGTCAAGCGATATATCGTGCTACGATATATCGTCAAACGATATTTAGGAGGCGGGGATAATGAATAAATATCCTGCATTAACAGAAACGGTGTTTTATATACTGCTTTCGCTTTCCGGACCCTTGCACGGTTACGCTATTATGCAAAATATAAAAGCGTTGACAAACGGTAGGATCAATATGGGGGCGGGAACGCTTTACGGCGCGTTAAGTGCGCTGACAGAAAAAGAATATATAACCGAAGTCAGATCCGATGACCCGTCAAAGCGCCTTTATATCCGCACCGAACTGGGAACAGAGGTTATAGAAAACGAAATAAAACGCTTGAACGAATTGACTCAAAACGCTGTTCTTTACTTCAAGAGAGAGGGGCTGTGATTATGCAAGACAGAAAAACTGTGTTTAAGGCTTTTGTGGATCGGGAAAAAGAAGTATCGTATCTTAACGAAATGAATGCAAAAGGCTGGAAACTTGCGGCGGTAAGATTTTCATTTTATACCTTTTATAAAACAGAGCCAAACAAATACAAGACAGTTTTCCACTTCGCAAAACGGGAATACCAGACCTCATTTGTGCGAACCGTTACGGAATGCGGCGGCGAGATAGCGCATCAATCCAACGAGGGAAAATGCATATTGTTTTATATAAATGTTCCCGTGGATTCCGAAAATATTGATTTTTTAACCGATAATCAAAGTAAACTTGATTTTAAAAAACGATTGAGCATAAGCCGAAAACGTGAAGCTATTGCTACGTTTGCCGCTTTTGTTGTCGCGGTTTCTCCCGCGTTGTATGTCCTTCCGGCTGCAATAAAGGTTTTGTTCCACGCTCCCGAAAAGTTTTATGAGATTGTTGCAAAAGAACCCATCGGAGCAATGCTGTTTTTTATGTTCATCATCGGAGGTACCGTGTGCGGTATAATGTCGGCATATATTTTTAAGCTCTATTGCCGTTCAAAAAAGGAAATTAAAACCATCTCATCCGAAATGAAAATTTTTGAATAATACGATAAAAAGCACCGCAGTTGCATTACGCTTCTGCGGTGTTTTGAGTATGAAAGTTTATTTCTTTAATTCGCAGACGGTTACGCCCAGGTCGCCTTCGCCGTATCTGCCGATACGGTAGGATGCGATACGCTTATCCCGTTTTAATTCCTTCCACAAAGCGGCGCGGAGTGCTCCCGTGCCTTTTCCGTGTACCAGAGTAACGGTTTGCCAGCCTGCCTGAACGGCGCTGTCAAGATAACGGTCAACCATAAGCCAGGCATCGTCGCCGGTCTGACCTCTCAGGTCGATCTCGTTTCTCACCGCATCTCTCGGCGAGGATACGGCGGATGCGGTCTTTACCTTTTTGGGCGCTTCCATAGGAGTATCGTCCAGACGCAGAGAAGCAAGAGAAACCTTCGTCCTTGCATTTCCCGTGGAAATAACGGCGTTTTTGCCGTTAATCTCTACGATTACGCCTCTTTGCTTGGTAAGGGGAATAATGACACGGTCGCCAGCCACCAAGGGTCTGTTGGGCACTTCGCCCTCTTCGGGTGAAACGTCCTCTTCGTTTATAGCGCCGATCTTTCCGTCGGCAGTTCTCAAAGCGTTGCGCACCTGCTGTCTGGTTTCCTCAAGACGCTGCTTTGCATCGGCTTTGTCCTTTTCGTCCTGCATACGCTTGATCTCGTTAAGCACGTAATCGCTGGAGGATTTTGCGCTTTGCAGTATGCGGGCGGCGTTTTCTTTTACCTTTTCCGCATCCTTGTTCGCACGGTCGTAAACCTTTTTGGCTTCGCTTCTCGCCTCCGCAAGAATACGCTCTGCTTCCTCTCTTGCTCTTTCCGCGGTTACGCGGTCTTTTTCAAGCCTGCTTTCCGATTCTTCCAATCGGGCGATAACGTCCTCAAACTTTTTGTTATCGTCTGCCATAAAGGCTCTTGCACGGTCGATAATGCTTTCCTTTATACCAAGTCTTGCGGAAATGGCAAATGCATTTGATTTACCGGGAATACCGGTAATGAGTCTGTAAGTGGGGCGCAAAGACTCTACGTCAAATTCGCAGGAGGCGTTAAGCACGTACGGAGATTCAAGAGCATATATTTTAAGCTCACTGTAATGGGTGGTTGCGGCGCAAAGTCCGCCCTTTTCCCGCACCTCTTCCAGTATGGATATCGCCAGCGCCGCACCCTCAACGGGGTCTGTGCCTGCGCCGAGCTCATCGAACAGGGTGAGGGAACGGTCATCACAGTTGTTTAAAATATCCACGATATTCGTCATATGGGCAGAGAAGGTGGAAAGAGATTGCTCAATGCTCTGTTCGTCGCCTATATCGGGCAGTACGCAGGAAAACAGAGGAACTGTAGTTCCCTCCGCGCAGGGAAGCTGTAATCCCGCCTGCGCCATAAGCGCCATAAGTCCTATGGTTTTAAGGGTAACCGTCTTACCGCCCGTATTGGGACCGGTAATAACCAAAGTCTTTTCGTTTTCCCCAAAGGTTACGGAAATAGGCACAACGTTTTCCTTGGGAAGCAGGGGGTGGCGCGCCTTTAAAAGGGCGTATTCCCGTTTATCTGTGGTGATCTTCGGCTCAAAAGAGTCTGTATTTATTGCATATGCCGCCTTTGCGAATATTACCGCAAGATCGGTTACTGCGCGGTAGTTTTGGGTAAGCTGTGCGCCGAATCGGGCAGTTTCATCTGAAAGATTACGGAGTATCTTTTCGATCTCTTCCTCTTCTGCAGCCTTCAGTTCACGCAGACGGTTGTTTTGCTCCAGCACCGCAATAGGTTCTACAAATAACGTAGCGCCGGATGCGGAGGAATCGTGCACCAAGCCCTTAACTTCGTTTCTGTATTCCGCTTTTACGGGTACAACGTATCTGCCGCCGCGCATAGTAACTATATTTTCCTGCAGATACTTGGATTTCTGTC
The DNA here is from genome assembly GCA_045595165.1 of Eubacteriales bacterium. Classification (GTDB taxonomy): domain Bacteria; phylum Bacillota; class Clostridia; order Oscillospirales; family CAG-382; genus SFLA01. The sequence continues at coordinate 69,208 of JAZNZY010000020.1, read as the reverse complement.
CGCTTGTGTAAGAAGCCAGCAGATCTCTTACCGCGCTTTCGCATTTTCTCTGGTCGCGGCGTATGCGGTAAAGATTATCCGAAGCATCGTCTGCTATCATATCCTCGGAAATTATGGCAGAAGATATCTTCTTTTCAAGGAAATTATTTTCCGTAAGGGAGAGAAGATATATTTCAAGATATCCGCTTTCCTTTGGATCGCCTGCGTATCTTTTTAAAGAAGATACGGTTCGCAGCAGGGAAGCGATATCCAATAGCTCTCTCGGAGTAAGTGATGCGCCCTTCTCCGCCCGTTCAACGGCAGGTAAAATATCCTTCGCTCTGCCGAAAGGGGGAGTGGACTTTTTTATTATCATTTGCTTTGCGTCCCGCGTTTCTCCCTGCAAACGATTAATGATAACGATATCGTCTGTAGGAATAAGCGATAGCAGCGCTTCTTTTGCGCCCTCCGTCGCCGCGCCTGCGGAAACGGAGGAAAGCACTTTATCAAATTCGAGCAGCTTTGCCGCTCGGGTAAAACCTTTCATCTGTGTTTATACCTTTCCTTCCAATGAGTGGAAAAACTCAAGGCTTTTTATCTTTTTTTCAAGTCTGGGTATTAAATATTTTTCTGTTATCTCGCCCAGCTCACGCAAGGTACTTTCGTCTGTCCGAAAAGCGTACAGCTTCGCTCCCTGAGCAAAGGCGATATGCCGCAGGGCTTTGTAGCATCCCTCGGAAATAGGCTTCCAGCTTAAAGGATTTTCTCCTTCTTCAACGGTGCAGGCGGTACAGCATATTGCTCCTTCGGAAAGATCAAAACTTTTATTTTTAATACTCTCCAAAGGCTCGCCGCAGAATTGGCAATATTCCAATTCGGGCAAGAAACCGCAAAGTACAGCAAGGCGAAATTCAAATATTGCTTTTTGCTGGGAAACGGGCAATACGTTTTTACCGCAAATAAACAGAGTGTTGAGCAGGAATGAAAGAAGCGTCTTTCCGTCCTCTCCCTCGGTGGTAACCGCCGCCACCGTTTCGCAGGCGTAAGTGGCAAAGGCAAAGGTTTCTATATCCTCACGCAGAGAATAAAAATCATTGTTAAGCTCTGCTTCCAAAAGGGTGTAGTACCCATTTTTGTTGTATAAAAGCATATTTGAATATGCGAAAACCTGAGTGGATTTTAAGTATCCCGCGCTTATCTTGCGGGCGTTTTTTGCGTTTACGGTAATCACGCCGTTATATTCGGTAATCACCGTAAGCAATTTTCCTTGCTCTCCGTGGGATTGCTCCTTTATAACGATACCGTTAACGTGAAACTGGGTGTTATTCTTCATTATTGTATCCGAAGTTGCTGAGCTGTGCGCGGCTGTCACGCCAGTTTTCTTTTATCTTTACCCAAAGGTCCATATAAACCTTTGCGCCAAACAGTTCTTCTGCATCCTGACGTGCATACGAGCCGATCTTTTTAAGCATTTCGCCGTTCTTGCCGATAATAATGCCCTTGTGGGATTCTCTTTCGCAGAATATCTCGGCACGAACACGAATAACGTCGTTTTCGTCCTTCAGCTCTTCAATGACTACAGCAACACCGTGAGGAATTTCATCGGAAAGCAGACGGAGTGCCTTTTCACGGATGATCTCGGCAAAAATCTGCTTTTCGGGCTGGTCTGTCATAACGTCATCGGGGAAGAAGTGGGGAGATTCAACGAGGTGCTTTTTAAGTTCCTTGAGTATAATCTCCGTTCCGTCCTTTTTAAGAGCCGATACGGGAATAACGCAATCGAAATCATATTCGTTTGCAATATCGCCTATATATTCCGCAAGTCTGCCCTTATCGCAGGTATCAACCTTGTTTATGATAAGGAACAGCAGATTATCGCCTGCGGAATACTTTTTGAGCGCTTCTCGTTCTGCTACGGTAAGCTTTTTGCCCGCTTCGGTTACGAACATAATAACGTCCGCGCCGTCGGAAGCATTGCCTACGGACTTCATCATATATTCGCCCAGAAGCGTCTTGGGGCGGTGCAAACCGGGGGTATCGATAAATACGATCTGATCCTCGCCTTCGGTAAGAATTCCGGTTATGTTGTTACGGGTGGTCTGGGGTTTTGCGCTTACAATAGCTATTTTTTCACCCAGCAATGCATTGAGCAGGGTGGATTTTCCTGCATTGGGCTTGCCGGTGATCATTACAAATAAACTTCTGGTCATCTTTTTATATTTAACCTTTCAAGAATTTCTTTTTGTTTTACTTCCATTTCTGTTCGTTCGTCTTCTGTTTCGTGGTCATATCCCAGCAGATGCAAAGCGGAGTGACAGCACAAGAAGCACAGTTCCCGTTTTAAGGAATGTCCGTATTCCTCTGCCTGAGAAACCGCTTTTTCATAGGAGATTATAATATCTCCCAAAATTACGGTTATTTCCGGTGTATCGAAATCCATCATAGGGAATGATAAAACATCGGTCTCTTTATCAATACCGCGGTATTCCCGATTAATTTCGCGGATATATGCGTTATCGCATATAGTGAGGTTCACTTCAAACTTGTGCTTTGGATATTGCTCCGAAACGGTTTCTTTAATAACCCGTTTCATCTGCCGAAAAGCGTATTCGCTTATGGGGGCGTCGCATAGATTTTCCGTATATACTTTAAGCATTCGGCTTTCTCCTGAAAGTTTTTATTTCACCCTTCACGGGTTCTTTTCTGTTCTTTTCGTAGGCAAGTATTATCTTTTGCACCAACGGATGACGTACAACGTCTTTATGGGTAAATTTGAAAATATCAATTCCTTCGATATCTTCAAGTATTTCAACCGCCTCAACCAGACCGCTTGCCTTTATAAAAGGAAGGTCTATCTGGGTAACGTCACCGGTGATGATCGCTTTTGAATTGTTTCCCAGACGGGTCAAAAACATCTTCATTTGCTCGGGAGTGGTATTTTGCGCTTCGTCAAGAATAATAAACGCATCGTCAAGAGTGCGTCCTCTCATATAGGCAAGCGGGGCGATCTCTATAACATTCTTTTCCAGATGCTTATTAAAGCTTTCGCCGCCCAGCATTTCTCCCAGCGCATCGTATAAAGGACGCAAATATGGGTCTATCTTACTTTGAAGATCACCCGGCAGAAATCCCAGCTTTTCTCCTGCTTCAACAGCGGGGCGGGTGAGTATTATACGGGATATCTGCTTTTGCTTTAAAGCGGTAACAGCCATTGCGACCGCAAGAAAGGTTTTACCTGTCCCCGCGGGGCCTATACCGAATACGATGGTATTTTTCTTTATGCTGTCAACGTATTTTTGCTGGCCAACGGTCTTTGCCTTGATAGGCTTGCCCTTGTTGGTAAGACAAATGCAATCGGAATATATGGCAGAAAGCTCGGACTGTCTGTCCTCTCTCACCATAGAAATGATATAGTTGATTGTATTTTCGTCGATCGTGTCCGAAACGGCGCTGACCTTGCTTAATTGGGTTATACATTCGCAGGCGCCATTGACGTCAGCGGCGCTGCTGCCCGATACTTTTACACCGCCCTCACGGCTGGAAACGGTCACACCGAACTCGTTTTCTATTTTTTCCGTGTTGCTGTCTAAGGTTCCGAACAGCTTAAGCACAAAATCAATGCTCAAATCACTCAAGATCTTTTCAAACATATATATCACCTCAAGATATATAATACCACAGATTTTGCGTTTTGTACATAGTTTTTTCATAATGTCATTGACTAAAACGACAGAAAGTGGTATACTTATTTCAATAAATATTTTAGGAGGAACATCCGATGCGCAAATTCACAGCGTTATTTTTGGCACTGCTTACTTTGTGTGTTCTTTTGGTTTCTTGCAATGACACCGGAGATACCGATACAGACAAGAACACCTCAGTAACCGATACCGACGAACTTTTCGCAAACCTTCCCGCAGAAAAGTACAACACTACCTTCACCATCTATGTTGAGGGCGATTATCTTGACAGATATAAGTCTATCGAAATCGTTCCCAACGAAAACGGTCCTACCATTATTTCCGAATCTGTTCTTGAGCGTAACGCACGCGTTGAACAGCATTTCGGTGTTGAGATCAAAGAAATCCGTACCGCAGATACTTCTGAAATGGTAACCAACGTTCAGAACGAGATCGCTACCGGTGCAAAGACCTATGATGCAGTTATGGCATACCTTCCCAACGCAGGTATTCTCGCTGCCGGCGGCGCTCTGCTTGATCTTTCTGAGTTTGAGAATCTGCATCTTGATGAAGATTACTGGGATACCACCGCTGTAGAAAGCCTTTCCGTAAGCGGCAAGAATTTCTTCGTTGTAGGTGATATGAACCTTCTCGCGTATGACTGCACTCACTGTATCGTTTTCAACAAGGACGTAGTAGCAGACAACAATCTGGAAAATCCCTACGATCTCGTTTATGACGGCGAGTGGACTATGGATAAGCTTCTCTCTATGGCAAAGCAGGTTTCTTATGAGAACGGCGACGGCAAGACCGACCTTGACGATACCTGGGGATTCCTTATCAACAACAACTATGCTACCTCTCTGTACTTCGGCGCAGGCGAAACCCTTACCACCAAGAATACCGACGATCTGCCTATAATCGCTGTTCAGGGCGAAAGAGCAGTTACCGTATTTAACAAGATATTTGATATCTGCAACAGCGACAAGGTTGCTCTTATTGAAGATTACGTTGGTACTTATGATGATGTATATACCAAGGCTAGCGAAGCCGTAGCCTCCAAAAAGGCTCTCTTCCGCTCCATGGCAGTTGTTGATATTCAGGAGCTTGGCAACTACGAATGTAACTTCGGTATTATTCCCACTCCCAAGTTTGACGAAGAGCAGGAAGATTATTATTCCTACGTTTCCGTTATCTACGCTTCCAGCGCGGTAATTCCCATTTCCGCAAAGGATGCTGAAATGAGCGCAGTTATTCTTGACGCTATGTGTCAGGCTTCTACCGATACCGTAAAGACCAGCTACTATGACACTATGCTTAAGTACAGAAAGCTTCAGGATGACGATGGCGTTGCTATGCTCGACATCATCTTTGATAACCGCGTATTTGACCTTGCAGCTGTTTATAACTGGGGCGCAACCAACATTTGGGATGCCAATGCACTTACCACCTTTATGAACACCGTTGCGTTCAGCGGCTCCAACACCTTCTCCTCTGCATTTGAATCTATTTCCGGAACCACCCAGAGCGCGATTGACGATTTTATCAATAACCTTGATTAAACATATTTAACATTTACAAAGTGCGCGCTTCGGCACGCATTTTGTTTTAGGAGCTAATATATGGCAGATAAATATACTATTTCATCACTTTTTAAATTTATTAAAAAGAGCCCCGGTCCCTTCCACGCGGTAGACGAAGTAAAAAACACTCTTATCGAAAACGGCTATACCGAGCTGTGGGAATCCGCAGAATGGAAGCTTGAGGCAGGCAGAGAATACTTTGTTACCCGCAATCTCTCTTCCTTGATTGCGTTTCGTATTCCCGCTGAGGGTTTTAACGGCTTTATGATGGTTGCAAGCCACAGCGATTCTCCTTGCTTTAAGATAAAAGAGCAGGCTGAGATGCAATCCAAGCCTTATGTAAGATTGAATACCGAGCGTTACGGCGGTATGCTTTGCGCTACTTGGCTTGACAGACCCTTGTCTGTTGCAGGTAAGGTTATGGTTAAGGACGGCAGCCGTATACGTTCCGTTTTGTATTCTTCCGAAGAGCCTCTCGTGCTTATTCCCAACGTGGCAATACATATGAACCGCGCCGCAAACACAGGCTTTGAGTACAAAGCAAACGTGGATATGGTTCCTTTGTGGGGAAGCGGTGAATGTGATACCCTTCGCAAGCGCGTTGCTTCAGATCTGGGAATTTTTGCTGATGATATTATAAGCACCGATCTGTTTCTGGTGAATCCCGCTGAGGGAGTTCAATGGGGCGCAAACGGTGAGTTTATTTCTTGTCCCAGATTGGATGATCTTGAATGTGTATATGCTTCTCTGCAAGGCTTTCTTGCCGCAGGTGAAACAGATACCGTTCCCGTGCTTGCAATTCTGGATAACGAAGAGGTGGGCAGTACCACCAAGCAAGGCGCAGATTCAACTTTCCTTGATGACGTTATTTCCCGAATTTGCGAATCCTTCGGATATTCCAACGGCAAAAAGCTTTCCGCGTTGTCAAACAGCTTTCTCGTTTCTGCAGATAACGCTCACGCGGTTCATTCCAACCATCCCGAATATTCCGATCCTACCTCAAAGGTATATATGAACGGCGGCGTAGTTATAAAATATAATGCAAACCAGAAATACACCACAGATTCGGTGTCGGATGCACTTTTTACCCGTATATGCGAAGAGGCGAAGGTTCCCGTACAGCGTTATACCAACCGTGCGGATATGATGGGCGGCTCTACTCTGGGAAATATTGCCGCAACTCACGTTTCCGTAAATACCGTTGATATCGGCCTTGCCCAGCTTGCAATGCACTCTTCTTATGAAACTGCGGGAAGCGATGATATAAGTTATATGATAAACGCGCTTACCGCATTTTATTCGTCACGCGTTCGCCGCATGGGCGATGGAGAATATATTATAAAATAAACTATCTCGGTGATATCTATGAAAGCCAAATATTTTGCAATGTCGGAAATTAGTCCAGATATTAACGGAATAAATACCTGCGCAGAAATACTTATCGCAGGGGGAATAGCGGTATTTCCCACAGAAACCGTATATGGCGTAGGAGCAAACGTTTTTGATGCAAAGGCGATCGATCGGTTGTATACAACAAAATGCCGTCCTCGGGAAAAGGCGCTGCTCTGCCATCTGTATTCCCTTGAGCAAGCGGACGAGATAGGCTTTCTTGATGATGCCGCAAAATCACTTATTAAAGCATTTACTCCCGGTCCCCTTACTGTTATCGTAAAAAAACGCGATTGCATCGGCGATAACGTTACCGCGGGAATGGATACGGTGGGCTTGCGCTTTCCGTCAAATAACGTGTTTTTGGCTCTTGCAAAAAAATGCGGCTTTCCTATTGCGGCAACCAGCGCAAACATATCAGGCGAATCCAGCCCCGCGGAAGCGGAATCAGCTATCCGTTCCTTGGGTGATCGTGTTGACGTTGTGCTGGATTCGGGAGTTACTCCCATCGGCGTTCCGTCTACGATTATATCCCTTGCAGGCGAAAAGCCCGTAATACTCCGCCGCGGCGCGGTTACCGAAGAAATGATAAAAGAGGTGATCGGAGAATGGTAATAGGACTTTGCGGACGAATGGGAACGGGAAAATCCGAAGCCCTTAACGTCTTCGCATCTCTTGGACTTAACGTTATTGATTGCGATGATGTTTCACGGCTCGTTTGCCGTCCGGGCGAAGAATGTCTGAAAGAGCTCGTTTCGGTGTTCGGCGCAGATATCATAGCCGGGGATGGTTCTCTTGATCGTAATTCACTTGCAAAAAAGTGTTTTCTAAGCAAGGAAAATACAAAAAAACTAAACAAGATTACACACAAGCACATTCTTGATTACGTGCGTAATTGGATATCTGCGAGTACGGGAAATTGTGTAGTTGCCGCTCCTCTTTTGTTTGAAAGCGGCTTTGATACCGAGTGCGATGTTACTCTCGCGCTTACCGCACCTTTTGAAGTGATGCTGAGCCGTATGAACGGCAGATTCACCGAAGAAGACTTCCGTGCGCGGATAAGCAAGCAGTATGATGACGCGTTTTTGCTTGAAAAATGTGATTACGTTATTGAAAATACAGGCACTATTCAGGAATTGCACGATAAAATCGTCCTATTCCTGCAATGCATTGGAGCGTAAGTTATATGCGTAAAATTTTAATTATATTGTGCTTTGCGTTGGTGCTTGCGTCTTGCGCGCCGAACCTTACGGAGCAATATCCCCGCAAATACGAAGGTTTCGTTACCGCCGCATCCCTTGAATTCGGCGTTCCGGAGGATATTATATATGCAGTTATAAAATGTGAAAGCGATTTCCGTCCCGATGTCAAGTCGAGTGTAGGTGCGTGCGGATTGATGCAGCTTATGCCTCCCACCTACGAATGGCTCCTGACCTATAAGATGGGGGAGGAGTGCGATCCGTCAAAGATATTCGATCCCGAATCAAATATCCGCACCGGCACTTGTATGCTCAAGTATTTGTACGGTATATTTAATAATTGGGAAACGGTATTTGCCGCATACAACGCAGGGCAGGGAACTGTAGGCGGATGGCTCGCTGACGAACGCTACAGCGACGATGGCGTTACATTAAAGGAAATCCCTTACAAAGAAACAAAACAGTATGTCAACCGCATTAAAACGGCGCAGAGATACTATATTGAATTATATTATATGGAGGAAAGTACAAATGGATAAGGAACTTTCTAAAAAGCTTTTATACAAGCCTTTAAACGTATTTCTCGATGAGGATGTAAAGCAAAACGCCCACGAATATTGTGAAGGCTACCGCGATTTTATTGATTCGGCAAAGACCGAGCGTGAAGCAGTAAGCTATGCTGTTGCACAGGCAGAAAAGAACGGCTTTGTTCCTTACGACCGCAAGGCAAGCTATAAACCCGGCGATAGAGTATATTATGTAAACCGCAAAAAAGGCATATATCTTGCAGTTATCGGTAAAGAAAAGATGGAAAACGGTGTTCGTATGATAATCGCTCATACCGATTGCCCCCGTCTTGATCTTAAGCAAAAACCTCTCTACGAGGAAGCAAATCTTGCACTTCTTAAGACTCATTATTACGGCGGTATAAAGAAATATCAGTGGACTGCAATTCCTCTTTCTCTTCACGGTGTTATCTACCGTGCCGACGGAAGCGAAGTAAACGTTTGTATCGGTGAGGACGAAAGCGAGCCTGTATTCTATATAACCGACCTTATGCCTCATATCGCAAAGGATCAGTATGCAAAAACTCTTGCAGAAGGTATTACCGGCGAGGGACTCAACCTTGTAGCCGCCAGCGCGCCTTACGATGAAGATGACGGTGTAAAGCTTAATCTTCTGAACATACTTAACGAAAAATACGGCATCACCGAGCGCGATCTAATAACCGCAGAGCTTACCGCTACTCCCGCAACCCGTTCCCGCGAGGTTGGTCTTGACCGCAGTATGATAATGGCTTACGGTCACGATGACCGTATATGCGCTTATCCCGCTTATACCGCACTTTTTGATCTTGATGTTCCCGAGCATACCTGTATTGCCGCTTTCGCAGACAAAGAGGAAATAGGCTCCGAGGGCGTTACGGGCTTACGTTCCGATTTCCTTCCTCATTTCCTTATGGATCTTTGTAATTCCGATAACAGCGATTACGTTGCCTGCTGTGCAAATTCAGTTTGCCTTTCTTCCGATGTAGGCGGCGCATACGACCCTAATTTCGGCGGTGCATACGATCCCAAAAACTCCGCATACATAAATAACGGCCCCGTTATAGTTAAATATACCGGCTCCAGAGGCAAGGGCGGCTGTTCCGATGCTTCTGCAGAGTTGGTTTCCCGTATAGCCCTTATGTTTGATAAAGCGGGTGTTATCTGGCAATGCGGTGAATACGGCAAGGTAGACCAGGGCGGTGCAGGTACCGTTGCAACAGAGGTTGCCGCTTTGAATATCGACGTTGTGGACTGCGGTGTTCCCATTCTTTCGATGCACTCCACCGGCGAACTCGCCTCCAAAGGCGATATCTATATGATGTATAAAGCCGATAAAGCTTTCTACGCATCTTAATTACGCAAACTATGCAAGTCTGACTTGATGCTACAAAAAACAGGAGGTAATATTATGAAAAAAAGCATTTCTTTATTAGTTTTAACACTTTTGACGCTATCTCTGCTCGTCGGTTGCGACATGGGGGCAGATAAACCAAATCCCGCATCTGATTTTGAGTATAGCGTGAATACGGCGCAGAACGGCATACTTATTAGCAAGTATATCGGTACTTCTGAAAACGTTGTTATCCCTGCAGAAATCGAAGGTCTGCCTGTAGTTTCCGTCAGAGGCGTTTCTCCGGAAGGTAATGAATATGCAGTAGAAGCAGGCGCTTTTGAAGGAACCAATGTTAAAACTGTAGTTGTGCCCAAAACAGTTATTGCTATCGGTTATCTTGCATTTAAGGATTGCAAAGAACTTACAGGTATAACCTTCGCAGACGGTTCTAGATTGACTAAAATCGGCGGCAGTGCTTTTGAAGGATGTACCGCTTTGAAAGAGATCACGTTGCCTAACACGGTGACTGAAATCGAGGCGCGTGCATTTTACGGCTGTTCTGCTCTTACAGAAGTGGATCTTCCCGACGAATTGCTTAAAATCGGCGGAAGTGCATTTACTGAATGCGCCGCTTTGAAAAAGATTACCATTCCCGCAAAACTCGATTTGAACTTTATGAATATGGGTGACTCGCCGCTTACGCTGGTTCCCTCCCTTGAACAGATCGTTTTTGAGGAAGGCAGAGAAGCTATCCGCGGAATTGCGTTGGTTAACGGAAGCTATGATATTGAGATAACGGTACCCAAGAGCGTTAAAGAATTTTCGTCATATCCGTTTTACATAGGAAGAGATTCGAAGAGTGAGATCATATTCCTGGGAGATGCCCCCGAGATAGTGGAAGAAGGAAATAAAAACTTCGGTGTGTCCGCTATTTACTACGATTCCGAGACTTCCGGCTGGGATACCTTCGCTTGGAAGGAACTTTATGAAATGAAGCCTATAGAAGATTAATCTACTAACGATTGACTTCGGTTATATGAAACAAAACACCGCCGGGATTTTTCCCGGCGGTGTTTAAATTGCCTTTAAAAAGTTGCGTTTTTAAAAATAACGCCCGAATTACTTCGGGCGTTTGTTGTATGTTTATTAAGCTGCGGGTTTGGTGGGATCACCGAACATGGAGTAATACTGGCTTGTAATTTCCTGAATTACGTATTCATAAGCGGTGATATCCACGGGAACGTAGGTTTCGCTGGTAACGTTACCTTCTTCGTCCTCTTCGGTTTCCTTGGTCATAAGACCCAGCTCGAAGCGAACCTGATCTTCGGTCATAGCTTCTTTGCCGTCATACTTTTCGGAAGCAGCAACAACTTCTGCGATAAAATCTTCAAGGGCAACTTCAAGAGCTTCGTTGCAATCTGCAACGATAACAGCGAAGTAATCGCTCATCATGGTAGTTATAAGGGAATTAACGGTTGCGCTGATAGTGCCGCTAAGGTCGGATTGGAGGGCTTCTTCGAGCTCAGCGTTGAACTCGTCGGAAACTATAGCAGCCTCGTAAGCATCGGTATAAGCAGCGGTCTGGAGATAAGCGTTAACTGCTGCATCTACCTTGGTCTGAACGTTCTTGTTGAACTCAGCCATGATATAATCGTCGATATCGTCGGCGTATTCTCTTTCAATAGCCTCATTTACGAAATCCTCTGTCAAGAGTTTGGTAAGACGTTCTTCAACTGCTTTCATAAGCTTCTCTTCATCATCATACATAGGAGTGAGTTCTTCAATGATCAACGCTTTGTGCTTCGTGTACAGCTCGTTGTAAACTCTGGTGTAAAGAGAAGAGTTGATGGTTTCGGTTGCTTCGTTGTAAAGCTTTTTGCCTTCTGCGGTTTCAAGGCCGTATCTTGCCTGAACGGTATTGGAATAATTGTTCTGGATTCTTGTTGCGTAAGTCTTCTGCAGGCTTGCACGGAGAGTATCTTCGATACCTGCTTCTGCTTCTGCATAAAGCGCTTCAAGATCAAGCTCAATTGCGGTACCGTTAACTATTGCAGGGTAGTATTTAGCGGTAGTGTTGTTGATGATCTCAATGTAATCGGGAGCGGAAACGATTATTTCTTCCTTAACGGTTTCGCCTTCTTCTTCACCCTCTACCTCGATCTCCCAAGAAAATTCTTTGGGCTCAAAGGTAAATCCGATATCAACAGCGATCTCGGCATTGAGGTTCTGAAGCTTTGCTTTTTCCCACTTTTCGGCATCATCGCCTGCAAGGGTGTAGGTAAGGAAACGGTTGCCGGCGTATTCGGGATTGATAACGTAATCTTCGTTTCTACGTTCAACCTGACCGTCATCATTGAGGAGGTAATGCTCGCCTTCAACACCGTATGCGAAGATATTTGCAAGTTCGGGGTTGGTATAAATAGCGGTAACTAATTCCATTGCTGCAACGAGTTCGTTTGCGGTACAATAAGAGCTGAATGCGAAAATGCCGTTAATGCAGTTTTCGTTGGTTGCAACGGGGTTGCTGTAAACGGTATATTCGTATTCTCTGCCGGTTTCTTGCTCCATCTTAGCGATGGTTTCTTCGTTACCGGAAACAAACTGAACGGCAACTCTGTCGCCTTCGCCGGCTTCACGCAGATAACCGAGAGAGTTGAACATCTGGATTACGGAGTAGTAGGATGCGATCTCGTCGCTTTCGAAGGTAGAATGTACGTACTTATTCTTAACGTAAGCGGGGGAGAGAGAGTTGAAAATGTAATCAAGGGAAGTGGGGTCTGCAGAGTTGGAAAGAGGAACAACGTCGGGATTCTTTTCTGCAATAACAGCAAGATAATCCTGGAGGTCGTCCATAGACTTCATTGTCTGGTAGTCCACACCGTGCTCATCAAGCAGCTCTTTGTCGAATACCATGTAGGAATATTCGCCTATAATAGTGTTAAGCGGAACACCGTAGGTCTTGTTGTCGATAACCGCTGCAGAAAGAATGGTGGGATGGATATAGTCCTTAAGTATCTTACATTCGCTTCCGAGGGGATCTTTAATGTCAGCCAGCTTACCTTCAGATGCATACTCGTAGTACTTTTCGTAATCGTTGATAAGGAAGATATCGAATCTGGGTTCTTCTCTTACGTATTCCTCGCCTTTATCAAGGAGATCGAGATAATCGTCGCCGGTGAATACGTCAACAGAAACTTCCTCTGAGGATTCATTCTTGTTCTTATCCTTGTTGTTTTTATTGTTTTTCTTTTCTTCTTCTTTTTTGATCTCGTATTCTTCCATTTCGGCATATTTAGCCTCGATGGCTTTATAATACTCGTCCTCTGTGTAAGCGTGTATCTCAACACAGCTTCCGAGTCTGTAGAACAAAATGCGGTTAAGAGCAAGCTCTACACGCTTTATGGCTTCCTCGGTGGTGGACTCTTCCTTAATCATATGAAGAGTATAAACAGTTACCTCTACCTCGGGTGCAACAACTTCTTTGCTACAAGAAGCAAGGGCGGGTAAGAGCATCAGTACGATCAGCAGTATCGCTGCAACGCGTTTTTTCATTACGGTACCTCCATGTATCTAATCATATGAATTATACACTATTGATTTGCCGGTGTCAAGGTTAATTTCCACCCAAAATATTTTTATTTATTAATTATATATTGAAATGCACAAAAAGAGATAGTATAATTATTACAAAATGACTAAACGGATGTGATTGCTTTGAATAATATGAATTTCAGACGTGTGTTTCGTGATCTTCCCACACTGGAAACCGACAGATTGATTCTTAAAAAGATATCTGTTTCCGATGCGGAGGATATGTATTCCTATGCATCTCTGAATTCCGTAACCCGATTTTTGCTGTGGTCGCCGCATTTGAATATAGAAGACACCCGAGGTTATATAGAGTTCCTCAACAGACAGTACAAAAAAGGCACCTATGCCGATTGGGGTGTCTTCCTCAAAAGCGAGAACCGACTTATCGGCACCACAGGCTTTGCGGATTTTGATTTTGAAAACAATGTAGGCGAGGTAGGCTACGTTTTAAATCCTGCGTATCAGGGCAAGGGATATATGTCCGAGGCGGTAGAAGCAATTTTGGGTGTGGCATTTGACCGTATCGGCTTGGATAAGGTGATCTTGCGCATTATGGAGGATAACAAGGCTTCTATGCGCCTTGCAGAAAGATTGGGCTTTGATTTCGCGAAAATAGGGGAAGAGCCTCTCAATGTAAAAGATGTGGATAGGATCATACATTATTATGTTCTTACAAAAGAAAAACGGGAAAATTTAAAAAAATAAATTTTCCTTTGCAATAAAACCGCCCGTTTCCGCATTAATATAGTGAAAGGAGGATTACAGATGTTATTTAGCAGCTTGTCGACGGCTACTGAAAACGCTCACGGGAAAAACGTTAAATTGGAAGCACTTCTCGCTTCTGTCGCCAACGGCGATACGGATTGTCTTGGTGAGCTGTATAAAGAAACTTCTGTAAATATTTACTCCTTTGCGCTGTCAATGTTGAAAAACAGCCACGATGCGGAGGATGTTATGCACGACGTATATTTAACCGTGCTCGCCTCTGCTCACGGGTATGAAAAGCGTGGCAAGCCTATGGCGTGGATACTCACCATCACCAGAAACCATTGCCTTATGAAGCTTCGCCAAAGAAACAAAAATGCAGATTATTGCTCGGAAAATTGGGAAGAAACACTTGCTTTGGCAACCGGACTTTCTCCCGAGGATACGGTAATTCTTCATATGTGTATGGAGAAACTTTCCGATGAGGAATTGCGTATCGTGGTACTGCATGCCGTTTCGGGATTCAAGCACCGCGAGATTGCTGATATTTTATCCTTGCCGCTGCCCACTGTTCTTTCAAAATACAGCCGCGCTATACGAAAACTAAAAAAGATTCTTGCTGACGGAGGAACGGAATGAACCAAACAGAAAACAAAATAAAAAAAGCGTTTGAAGCTATCACCCCCGATATTCTTGAAGCCGTTGTTTCCGACAGCACCGAAAAGAAAGGGACAGTGATGTATATGAAACAAAAAAGAAGATTGCCCATGGCTCTTGTTGCCGCTGCCGCCGCATTTGTTATGCTGTTCGGCGCGCTTGCGGGTGTGCTTGTGTATACGGGTAACAATGCGGTTGCAAGCGTCGTTTCCATCGACGTAAACCCCAGCGTTGAAATAAAGCTGAATAAAAAAGACGTTGTCATTGAGATAAACGCTCTGAACGAAGACGGACAAAAGATTATCGGCAATATGGATCTTGTGGGAACCGACGTAGAGGTGGCGCTCAACGCCCTCATCGGTTCGATGATAACCGGCGGATATATTGATGAACTCGCCAATTCGGTGCTTGTAAGCGTTGATAACGGAAATGCGGATAAAAACGCCGTCTTACGTGAAAAACTCAATTCTATCATCAGCGGTCTTATAACCACCGATGGCGCAGATGGGGCAGTCATATCTTTACAGATAGATAAAAACGATACCGATTCCGCGACCCTTGCAGATAAACTTGGCATTTCCTTGGGTAAAGCACAGCTTGTTCTTTCTCTCTGTGCAAACAACGCAAAATATAATCCCGAATCCTTGGCAAAGCTGGGAATAAACGAACTTTCCCTGCTGCTGAAAGAAATCGGCGCGGAGCTTAAGGGAGAATTTGTAGGTTCTGCCAGCGACAAAGCTTATATAGGTACGGAAAAAGCGAAAGCGTCAGCCCTTGAGTATGCAAAAATTACCGAAGATATGATAGACGGAAGTGTAAAGGTCGAGTTTGAGCACGATGACGGCATGATGATTTATGAGGTCGAATTTGTTGTTGAAGCCTTTAAATACGAGATCGAAGTGAATGCCGTAACCGGCGATATCGTTTCCTGCGAAAAGAAGGAAAAAGATGTTTTGATTACCGGACAAACTCAAAAGTTTATAACGGAAGAAGAACTTAAAGACATTATATCCGCATACTGCCCCGAAAGACAGGCGTGGAATGGATTTGAATATAATTTCCAATACGATGACGGTGTGCTCATATACGAAGCCGAGGTTTCTTATAAAGGTGTCGAATATGAATTCGAGGTAAATGCAAAGACCGGTGAGATTCTCTCTGTAGAATCGGACAGATACTATCATTATGAAGATAACTCAAACGACGGCAATTCCTCCCAAAATGGGCTTATCACCAAAGAACAGGCACTTAAAAAGGTGCTTGACCGTGCGGGACTTGCGGAAGACGATACATCCCATTTGAACATTGAGCTTGATCATGATGATAACGTATGGAAATACGAAATCGAATTCATATCCGGCAAGTACGAATACGAAGCCGAAGTAAACGCAGATACCGGCGAAATTATAAGCTATGAGCGGGATATAGACGATTAATACGGGAATACAAAAAGGCTGTGGAAAAACACAGCCTTTTGTGTTAATATAAGTGCAGTAGCTCCTTCATAACACGGATGGAAATTTTTTCTGTCGGCGTGTCACGTTTTAATCAAAACTTCGGTTATATAGTATGAAACAGGAAAGTGAGGTGTTTATATGATCCTATTTTGGAACGTGGCAGATCCTTGTGATATTGCTATTTCGGAAATCGCTTTGGGCAATAAAAACGCACTTGAACGTGTTTACCGCGAATACGGTCGTATGATACTTTCTGTTGCATACCAGATAACGGGAGATTCAGGCGATGCGGAAGACGTGCTTCAGGACACGATGGTAAGAATTCTCCGCCTTTCACACACCTATAAAAAGGGAACCAATCCCAAAGCGTGGGTGTTGAAGGTTGCCAGAAACAGCGCAGTTGATAAGGTTAAAACAAAAAAGCACACTTTGTCCTTGGAAGAAGTACCTGAACAGGAAAAATCACACCGCGCGTTCGAGCCGAAGACTGTAGAACAAATTATGCTCCGTGACGGGCTGAACAAGCTGTCCGACGAAGAACAGCTTATCGTGAAGCTTCGCATCTACACAGAGCTGTCCCACGCCGAAATTGCAAACGTGATGGGCATAAATACCGTTTCTGTGCGAAAAAAGTATCAGCGCGCGTTGGAAAAACTTAAAAACTACTGTGAAGGAGGACGGTAAAATGAAAAACACGGATATCGAAAAAGCATTAAAAGATTACTATACCGCAGAATCCGAAAACTTTACGCTTTCAAATGACGATATTTTGAAAAATATTTTGGAAAACGACGTAACCTATGCTTTGCCAAAAAGAAAACGCATTTTTAATTATAAACACATTATGGCATTGGCCGCTTGCCTTATACTGTTTTTTGCGATAGGCGCAGTTGTATATAAACTGCGCGGCAAAGAAGACACGTTGCGCTTTTCAAACGAGATCATATGTTTTGACGGATTGCAGGATTGGTATTCTCCGGGCGAGTTTGCTGCGAAAGGGCTGGGACTCACCGGTAATGCCGATCTTACGATAGCGCAAAAACGAAGCTCAGTCAGATTGGTGTCGTCAACTGCAAAAAATACGTATAGCTTACCTGAATGGGTATACAGCGCATATCAATTAAACGATAGATACATCCAGCTTACGTGTGAGTGGCCCAAATACAAAGATATCATAGCAGAAATGGGGCATAATATAATATACGATATTCAAACATGCGAAATTTTCAGTCTTGGTAACCGCATAATTGAACTTGATTCCAAAAAGGTTTTGGGCCACGGTATCACTTGCTTCGATATTAATCTTGTGGAGCTTGGCGCAAGCGAAGAATGGTGTACTGTGGAGGTTACAGGCGAGCTATATATGGCAAATATAGAAACGGGTGAAATAAAGAGGCTTCCTTCGGGAAATATCTTTAAAATATCTGCGGATTATAAATATATCGCTACCTGGAAAGCCACAGATAAAGGCTATCGGATTTTCGTTTTGAACACCGAAACTATGATCAAAACAGAGATTACCTCTGTTACCGATAAATATTACGCAAGTAAAACCGGTGTTTTTTCACCTGACTGCAGATATTACCTGCAAGCATACTATGTCAGTGAGTACCTCGCTTCTGTGAATGGCAGAGCCAATCGTTGGAAAATTTTTGATTTGGAAACAGGAGAGAGCTTTTTCGCAGAGGGAACATTTAAAAAGTTTACCGCAAGAGAAGACGCCGCAATATTTCAAAAGGCTTCGAACAGTGAAACCGGTTATAGTGAGTCTGTCGTCATTCGTCTTGCCGACTGCGTTGATGTAACCGAAAACTATGAATTCACACAGCAAGATCTGTTCGAGATAACCCGCGATAGTCACAAATCGGTGTATTCCTTGTACGTTTCACCTATGTTTGGCATAGGAGAAAAAATGCTTCTTGCCGAAAATGTTACGGATTATCAGGAATGGTGTGGCTATTATTATATTTATGTGCATGGCAGTGATGAGATTATTGTGTATTCGCTGGCGAATAATTTTATGTTCACCCAGAGAATTGAAAACATAGACTCTGTTGATACTGAAAATGCCCTCATTTCTGTATCTGTACTGCAACAAGGAAAACAATGCGTTGTGTTTTCATATAAATTAAATCTTTCGATTCCGCCGGACAATGAAAGTCAATCTTCGCAGCCGCACGAAATTAGCGGCGACAAAAAAGACTATATTACTGCGTTGGTAGCCAGAAACGCAGCTATTGCGTATCTGCGAACAGAACAAGAACTTGATATAAAAGCGCAAAGCGTGTCACATAAATTCGATAGCGAAAAAATGGTCTATCTGGTAACGTTGAAAACCGAAGACTGCGAATTCAGGGTAAAGGTAAACGCTATTGACAGCACGATTTTAGGCTGGGAAAGCGAAAAAATCCCCGAAACAAGTAAGCCGGAAACGAATATCCCCGAAATTAAAGGCGATGTGGAATTTTTTGATATTCCTTTTGAAGTAAACGTTATCACCGTACCCTTATTGGAACCTGCTCTTGCCGCAAGTGATCTTATTTGGGGTGGACATATCGCGCTGTCACCGGAAGACCTACCTCTTGATGGTAATGGGGCAGAATATTGGAGGCCCGATGAAGGCGAACCCCCATACAACCAATGGATACAAAAATATACCGACGAATGGTTTGAAGAAAATTGGTTGATCGTCTTCCTTGGAACCCGTTATGAATTCGACCTGAAGCATATTGGTTTTCATTTTGAGGAGGGTAAACAACCCGAAATGCTCTTTATATATGATGAAAACTTTCCTGACTTCAAGTGGGATATGACGTATGCCACGTATGCTTTTGTTGAAATATCCAAAAAAGATATTCCGTACGATATAGGGGCAACCTATGAATTGGAAGGTATCGATGGCAACAGTTTTGAACTGCCTGTGTTCTTCTTTAGAGCGTTGGAACCGGAATGGGCAGAAGCTTACGGCTATAAGTTTCCCGAATAGCCTTCAATTAAAGGCAAGCAGGAAAATTTAGAATTCGATTACAGTGTGGAAGTTGTAAAAATGCCTCATTTGATTTTGTAGCCGTCAGTATGGTAAAAGCATTGGATTATACCTGCTAAAATTATCCAAATAAATCACCCCAAGAAGCCTTGCGGCTTCTCGGGGACCCCGACAACAAAAATCCGACAGATTAAATCTGTCGGATTTGTTTTTTGGTTGTTTTGTTCAGAAATTAAGCTCTTTCAACCTTGCCGGAACGAAGGCAGCGGGAGCATACGGAAACGGTAGTATTGCTGCCGTTTACAACAGCCTTAACCTTTCTTATGTTGGGCTTCCAAACTCTGTTGGTCTTTCTGTTGGAATGGGAAACGTTATGACCGAAAGTAACGCTCTTTCCACATACGGAACACTTTGCCATCTATTACACCTCCAAATCAAATGCTATAAAAATTCGAACACCTTATAATACTATAAAATTCTTTATTTGTCAACTGTTTTTTTCGCTTTTTATCAAATCTTTGCTAATCTTCGTTACGTCGCCTGCGCCCATAACGATAACGATATCTCCCTCGCGCACTTCTTTTTGCAGATATTCTTCAATTTCCGCAAATGTGGGGAAGTAAACCGAACCGTTAACCTTATCAGCAAGGTTTTTGGAAGAAATCCCAAAAATGTCTTTTTCTCTGGAAGCGGAGAAAATTTCCGCAAACACCGTGATATCGGAGTTTTCGAAGGAAGCCGCAAAATCATCGAACAGATCGTGAAGTCTTGAATAAGTATGGGGCTGGAAAACGGTTATAACACGCTTATATCCCATCATTTTTGCCGCAGAAAGGGTGGCTTTTATTTCATCGGGATGGTGGGCGTAATCGTCAAAAACGGGGGCGCCGTTAAGAGTGCCTTTAAGCTCGAAACGCCTTGAAACGCCCCTGAACATTTTTAAACCCTTTACAATGTCTTCCGAGGCTATACCGCTTAAATCGGCGCACACGGCAGCACAGAGGGAATCTGCCACGTTGTGCTCGCCGGGAACGGATAAAGATATTTCCGCAACGCAGTCTTCGCCGTGCATCATCTTATAAGCGGCGAATCCGCGCTCGAACATAAGACCCTTAACGTAATAATCTGCATCTTTGTTTCCGGAAGGGGAGTATGTGATAAGGTGCGGTAAGCAATCCATTGCCGCCTTCATAGAATGGCAGGAATCCAGATTCACTACCGCAATACCGTCTTTTCCCGCGTTGTTTATAAACTTTGAAAAAGATTTTTCCAATGCCTCAATATTGGGAAAATAATCGGTATGGTCCAATTCAAGATTAAGCACAGCGGCGATGTGTGGATAAAAAGAAAGGAAAGAATCGGTATATTCACACGCCTCGTATATGAAGTTTTCATCAGTTCCCAGTCTGAATGTGCTTCCCAGCTCCGGTACAACTGCACCGACGAGTATGGTGGGGTCGGCATTTTTCGCGGATGTGAAAATATCGCTTAACATTCCCGTGGTGGTGGATTTACCGTGAGTTCCCGCCACAGCGATGGAATTTGCGTATTTGCTTCCCAAAGCGCCCAACAGCTCCGCACGGGAATAACAAGGGATATTTCTTGAGTGAAGCTCGATCATCTCGGGATTATCCTCGTGTACGGCGGCGGTAACTATAGCTACCGTAACACCGTCAAAATGCTCTTTTTCGGTCTGGTGGTACACGGGAATACCAATACTTTTAAGATGGTCGGTAGCAGGGGAGGAGGTACAGTCGTATCCGCTTACCTTGTATCCCTTTTTGTGGAGTATCTCTGCCAAAGATGACATTGAAATTCCGCCGATACCGACAAAATATATATTGCTGTTATGGGAGATTTCTTTAATATCCAAAACAAGCACCTCTTGTAATTTAATCAAATTATTATAACATAGGTTTTGTGAAAAATAAAGATGTTTTTTGCTTACATATTGATTTTTTTTAAAAAATAATTATAATGTATTTACTCAAAGGTAAGAAATCGAGGTGTCTTATGTGAAGAAAAATAAATTTGTGGTGGACTGTGCCATACTGTGCTCACTCACCGTGGTTTTGCAGATATTGTCTACGCTTATGACAAATTATCTACAGTTTTCACTTACGCTGGCGCTTATTCCCGTTGCCATCGCCTGCGTTCATTACGGCGCAAAATGCGGGATGATCGTATCTGCCGCAATGGGTATCACTTTGTTTATCGAATGTGCCGTGGGCTTTGATGTCGGCGGTGGAATAATGTTTGCTTTAAGCCCTTTCAAAACCTTTATCGGCTCTGCTTTGCGTGTTTTTCTCGCCGCTTGCTGTGTCATTCTTGTTGCGGCGCTTACCGCTAAATTCAAAGATAAAAAGTGGCGTTCGTTCCTTGTTTCGGCTCTGCTGCCCGTTTTCAATACCGGATTTTTCCTCATAGCGTTCATAACGCTGTTTAACCCTCTGTTGCACGAATGGGCTTCTGCTCAAAGCGCTACAGTTGTATCTTATATCTTTTTGGGACTTGTGGGCGTTAATTTTATTATCGAGGTTATTACCTGCGTTGCTCTGTGTCCCGCAATTGTTTTTGCACTTCAGAAAAACAGAAAATAATAAATTATACCTGCTTTGCGTTTTGAAGCCAAAGCAGGTATTTTTGTTTTTTAAGATTAAAAGAATACTCCGGTTATAAATATTTCAAGACCTATGATTATGAGAATTATTCCGCCAAGGTATCCTGCTTTTCCCGCAAGCTTTGTGCCTGCCTTTTTTCCGATAATAACACCGGCAAAACAGATTACAAATGTTAATACTGCGATTATGGCGGCACATAGCAATGCTTTGGTAAGGTCGTAATCGGAAATTGTAAATCCGACAGAAAGTGCGTCTATAGAGGTGGCAATCCCCTGAACGATCAACGCGCCGAATCCCAGTTTTTTACATTCACAGCATTCTTCTTCTCTGCAAGTTGCGCTTTCATATATCATCTTACCGCCGATAAAACCGAGCAGAGCAAGAGCTATCCAAGGGATAAAGCTTTCAAATGCTTTGAAATACTGCACCACGGTGTGAACGCACAGCCAGCCGATAAGGGGCATTATTGCTTGGAAAACAGCAAAAGTTCCCGCAACACCGCAGGTTTTCTTTTTGGACATACAAGGCTCGTTCAGTCCGTTTGCGAGAGAAACGGAAAAGGCGTCCATGGCAAGACCGACACCGAGTAAAATACTGTTAAGAATGAGAGTGGGCATAATTACCTCTTAAATTGTTTCTGATACCAAGATATAAAATCAGTGCCGCGAATATACCGCGGCACTTGAATTTTTAAATTGTTTCTTATTTGCTGAGTTCAGCGAAGTACTTGATAGTACGAACCATCTGGCTGGTGTAGCTGTTCTCGTTATCGTACCAAGAAACTACCTGTACCTGATAGGTATCGTCGTCGATCTTGGAAACCATGGTCTGAGTTGCATCGAACAGAGAACCGTAGGTGATACCAACGATATCGCTGGAAACGAGCTGCTCTTCGGTGTAACCGAAGGATTCGTTGGAAGCAGCCTTCATAGCAGCGTTGATAGCTTCCTTGGTAACGTCCTTGCCCTTAACAACTGCAACGAGAAGGGTGGAAGAACCGGTAGGAACGGGAACTCTCTGAGCGGAGCCGATAAGCTTGCCGTTGAGTTCGGGAATAACAAGACCGATAGCCTTTGCAGCGCCGGTGCTGTTGGGGATGATGTTTTCAGCAGCAGCACGTGCTCTGCGGAAGTCACCCTTTCTGTGAGGACCGTCGAGAACCATCTGGTCGCCGGTGTAAGCGTGTACGGTGGTCATGATACCGCTCTGGATGGGAGCGTAATCGTTAAGAGCCTTAGCCATAGGAGCGAGGCAGTTGGTGGTGCAGGAAGCAGCGGAGATTACGTTGTCTTCTGCGGTGAGGGTGTTTTCGTTTACGTTGTAAACGATAGTGGGAAGATCGTTTCCTGCGGGAGCAGAGATAACCACCTTCTTAGCGCCTGCGTTAATATGAGCAGAAGCCTTAGCCTTGCTGGTGTAGAAGCCGGTGCATTCGAGAACTACGTCTACCTTGAGCTTCTTCCAAGGACAATTGTTAGCGTCCTTTTCAGCGTAGATCTTGATGGTCTTGCCGTCTACGGTGATGGTGCCTTCTTCATCGTTAGCGGAAACTTCGTGATTGTATCTGCCCTGAGCAGAGTCATACTTGAGAAGATGAGCGAGCATAGAGGGGCTGGTAAGGTCGTTGATAGCAACTACCTGATAACCCTTTGCGCCGAACATCTGTCTGAATGCGAGACGACCGATACGGCCGAAACCATTAATTGCAACTTTTACTGCCATTTTAATTCCTCCAAAAAAATGTTTGTGAGTGTTAATAATTTTTTTAACCGACTTATTTTATACCATATAATGAGAAAAAACAAGGGGTTTTTTGTAAATTTTGTGTTTTTTATAAAACTTTTATAAAATCACTTTGGTTTTTGGGTTATTTTACTATACCGAAAAGGGTGTATGCGTTATTTTTGCATGATTCCCGCATTTCCTCAAAAGTAATTCCGTGAATTTCAGCTAACATTTCAACGGTATGGCGCATCTTTATGCTGTCATTCCGCTTACCTCTGTGGGGCACGGGAGCAAGGTATGGCGCATCTGTTTCGCACAGAACACGGTGGAGAGGAACTGCCGTTGCTGCGTGACGCAGTTTTTCGGCGGTCTTGAACGTAACCGAACCGGAAAAGGAAATATACCATCCCTTGCGCACCAGATATTCCGCCATCTCGTAGCTGCCGGAAAAGCTGTGAAGCACGCCTGTTACCTTTGGAAATCTGTCAATGGTGGCAATAGTATCTCCATGGGCTTCCCGATCGTGAATAATTACCGGTAAGCTGTGGTCTTCGGCAAACTGCATTTGCGCATCGAAAACCTTTTGCTGAACGTCCCGAGGGGAAAAATCGTAATGATAATCCAATCCGATCTCT
Source organism: Eubacteriales bacterium (assembly GCA_045595165.1). Taxonomy (GTDB): domain Bacteria; phylum Bacillota; class Clostridia; order Oscillospirales; family CAG-382; genus SFLA01. Next base: position 45,120 of record JAZNZY010000020.1, on the reverse strand, counting down.
CCGATAGCGACCGCTTTCTTATCTTTTGAAAGCTTTTCCAGCTCTTGGAGCCAGTTTTCGCTGACCTCTGCCGCTTCGTGGGGATGAACTCCTACAGCGGAGTATACGTTTTCGTATTTATGAGCCAAAGCAAGAGAAGCGTAAGAGGAGGCTATATCCGAGGAAGCGTTTAAAAATCCATCGACGCCTTGCTCAAAGAGGGAAGGGATAAGAATATCCCTGTCCTCATCGAACTGTTTATCATCGTAATGTGCGTGTGAATCAAACATTATCTTACCTTGCTTCCTACGGGAACGCTGTCATCGATAAATACTACCTTGACCTCGTCTTCGCCGGAGGCGAGTATCATACCGTTGCTTTCCACGCCGCGAAGCACTGCGGGGCGGAGGTTGGAAACGAGTATTATCTTTTTGCCTATAAGTTCATCGGGAGTATACCACTTTGCAATTCCCGAAACCACCTGTCTTACTTCGCCGATATCTACGGTAAGCTTCAACAGCTTATCGGATTTTTCAACCTTTTCGCAGGTGAGTACTTTGCCGACCGTAAGCTCTACCTTTGCAAAATCCTCTATGCCGATAGGCTCTTTTTCTTTATCCGCCTTTTTTTCGGCTTTTTCTTTTGCTTTTTCGGCTTTCTTTTCGGCTTTTTCTTTTTCCTTTTGCTGAGCTTCCATAGCGGCCATAAACTTCTTTTCGTCTATACGCTCAAAAAGCTTTGCGCCGTCTGCATTTACGTTAACGCCGTCAACCTTATAGCAGTAGCACAGCTTATCGTAATCGTATGCATCGTCACCGTAGGAGAATACCTCTGCAATACGCTTTGCGGTGGAAGGAATGTAGGGATACAGCATTGCGGTACAGATACGGATGCTCTGAACCAGATTTGCCATAACGGTAGCAAGTCTGTCGCGGCTGTCTTCACTCTTTGCAAGAACCCAGGGGGTGGTTTCATCAATATACTTGTTACAAGCCTTGAAGCCGTTAAGAACCGCTTCGGATGCGTCTGCCACAAGATATTCATCCATTTTTGCCATAAAAGATTCCTTGGCGGAATTTACAGCGTTTTTAAGGGTTTCGTCTGCTTCGCCCACAGCGGATGTGGGAGCGGGAACCACGCCGTCAAAATACTGCTTTATCATCGCAGAAGTGCGGCTTACAAGGTTACCGATAATATTTGCAAGGTCGGAATTGGTACGTGCTATAAGGCTTTCGTAGGTAATGCTGCCGTCGTTATAAAAGCCCATCTCGGAAAGAAGATAGTATCTTACCGCATCCACGCCGAACTGCTCTGCCAGCTTATCGCCGTAAAGCACGTTGCCGCGGGACTTGGACATTTTGTTTTCGCCGAACAACAGCCAAGGATGTCCCAAAACCTTCTTGGGCAGGGGAACGTTAAGTGCCATAAGGATTATAGGCCAGTATATAGTATGGAAACGAACTATGTCCTTACCGATAACGTGCAGGTCCGCAGGCCATAATTTATTATAGAGTTCATCGGGATTTTCTGTATCGTAACCGATAGCGGTTATATAGTTGGAAAGCGCGTCTATCCAAACGTAGGAAACGTGCTTGGGATCAAATTCCAAAGGAACGCCCCAGGTAAAGCTGCTTCTGGAAACACAGAGATCCTGCAGACCGGGCTTTAAGAAGTTGTTTATCATCTCGTTCTTTCTGGAAACGGGGGTGATAAACTCGGGATGGGATTCATAGTACTCTAGCAGTCTGTCCGCGTACTTGGAAAGACGGAGGAAGTAAGCCTCTTCCTTTGCCTTTTTAACCTCTCTGCCGCAATCGGGACACTTGCCGTCCACCAACTGGGAATCGGTCCAGAAAGATTCGCAAGGAGTGCAGTAATGTCCTTCATACGCACTCTTATAAATATCGCCCTGTTCGTAAAGCTTGGTATATATGTGGCTTACTACTTTCTCGTGCTGTTTATCGGTGGTGCGGATAAACTTATCGTATTCGCACTGGTAAAGATCCCAAAGGTCTTTTATACCGCCTGCAATCTTGTCAACGTACTCCTGAGGAGTAACACCGCTTGCCTCTGCCTCGGACTGTATCTTCTGACCGTGCTCATCCGTTCCGGTAAGGAAGAATACGTCGTAACCCTTTTTCTTTTTATATCTGGCAATAGCATCCGTAAGGATAATTTCGTAAATGTTGCCGATATGGGGAAGCTTGGAGGTATAAGCAATGGCGGTGGTTATATAAAATTTCTCTTTATTGTTCATTTACGCATTGCCTCTCGTTTCTGTTTCTTAATTTTTTGAAAAAATCCGATAGCAGGAAAGCACATTCGTCTTTCAGAATACCGCCCTCCGCTTCGAAATGGTGGTTGAAATTATATTTGCTTAAATCAATAACACTGCTTACAGCGCCCATTTTTGAATCATATGCGCCGAAGTGTACTTTTTTTATACGTGCGTTCGCTACGGCGCCTGCACACATAGGGCAGGGCTCAAGGGTGACATACAGCTCACAGTCCTCCAGTCGCCAAGCGCCTAATTTTTTACACGCTCTGTCAATGGCTATCATTTCCGCGTGCATAATGGCGTTTTTCTTTTCTTCCCGTTTATTATATCCCGTAGAGATGATCTTCCCGTCTTTTACGATAACCGCACCTACGGGCACTTCGCCTCTCTCGGCCGCTTTTTGCGCACATTTAATAGCACGGCGCATAAATTTTTCTTTCATTTAAAATTCCTTCGCCTTACATCGTTTCAAGAGAAGATGTGAAAAACGTAAATACGCTTACTATTGCATCGGGGAAATAACGCATTATCACAGCGATAACGTACAGTACCAGAAAAACATACGTCCAGGCGTTGGAAAAAACAGCCCGCAGGGGAGTGAACCCGCTTCCGGTGAGTATATCGCTTTTTTCTTCTTTAATAGAAATAGGGAATCTGCCGGGGAGCTTTGAAAACTTGAACAGATAAATAATCGAGTAAACCATTGCGCCTATGATCAGCGTACCGCACATACTTACTATTATGTCGTGTCCGTAGCTTGCAATTACCGAAATGGAGTTGTTGAAGAAATGCAGCAGTACTCCGGGCCATATAGAGCCGGTAGCGACGTATGCGGTGCCGATAAGCAGACCAAACAGGAATGCAAAAGCGCTTTGCAAAGGATCAACGTGTGCCATACCGAAGAGGATCGCAGATAAAACTACGGCAAACTTCGTTCCCATAGGGCGAAGACAGGATATGCATATTCCTCTGAACACCAATTCCTCAATAATGGCGGGGAATACGGCGGCACTTATGAAATAAAGTACTATATCAATATTGCTTTCGTATATGGTAGGCTCGACAGCAAACACTTCTCTGTACCAGGGAAGCAGCAGTGTCATTACGGCGTTGAACATGGTGCATATGCCGAAAACGAACAGCGTGTATCCGATAGGATTTTTCGTAAGCCGCGGCTTCATAGGGAATATAGACTTTATGCCGGTTTTGCAGGGGAAAGCCGCTATGGCAAAGGGAACCACCAGACAAAATACGTACATTGCCATGTTCAACAGCAATTCAAACGTAGTAAGAGGCATCGCCTTTTCCACGTGGGGAATTACGGGTATTAACAGCGGGCTTATTAAATATCCCAGAAAATTAAGCAAAGCAAGGCAAAAGCAGGCTGCAAAAATTACCCAGCATATGCGCTTTTTGCCTTTTTTATAGATTTTTTTGTTGTCGTTGAAGACATTTTGTGTTATTGATGTGTAAGTCATAAAAATTTAGAATTAATGCAAATATAAGGCAATGTGCGGATGCGGATAATCGCATCCGCACATAACGTGTGGTTAAATTGTTATTTAGTCTTTAAGAGCTGCCTGAGCTGCTGCAAGACGTGCTATGGGAACTCTGAAGGGAGAGCAGGAAACGTAGGACAGACCTACATTGTGGCAGAATTCAACGGAAGAAGGATCTCCACCGTGTTCGCCGCAGATACCCAGCTTGATGTCGGGACGGGTCTGCTTACCGAGTCTTGCTGCCATTTCAATCAGCTTACCTACGCCGTTCTGGTCAAGACGTGCGAAAGGATCGCTTTCGTAGATCTTGCTGTCATAGTATGCATCAAGGAACTTGCCTGCATCGTCACGGGAGAAGCCGAAGGTCATCTGGGTAAGGTCATTGGTACCGAAGGAGAAGAACTCTGCTTCCTTTGCGATCTCGTCTGCGGTAAGAGCCGCACGGGGGATCTCGATCATAGTACCAACCTTGTACTGCATATCGCTGTTTGCGTTTGCAAGCTCTTCGTTTGCGGTGTTAACAACGGTCTTCTTAACGTATGCCAATTCCTTGATATCGCCTACGAGAGGAATCATTATTTCGGGAACCATAGTCCATTCGGGATGGCGTGCCTGAACGTTAAGTGCAGCGCGGATAACCGCTCTGGTCTGCATTGCTGCGATTTCGGGGTAGGTAACCGCAAGACGGCATCCTCTGTGACCCATCATGGGGTTGAACTCGTGGAGAGAAGCGATAATATCCTTGATCTGCTTAACGTTCTTGCCCTGAGTTTCGGCAAGCTTTTCAATATCCTTTTCCTCGGTGGGAACGAACTCGTGGAGAGGGGGATCCAAGTAACGGATAGTTACGGGGTTACCCTGCATTGCTTCGTAGAGGCTCTCAAAGTCTGCCTGCTGGAGAGGAAGTATCTTTTCAAGCGCTATTTCTCTCTGCTCAACGGTGTCGGAGCAGATCATTTCACGGATAGCGTCAATCTTATCAAAGAACATGTGCTCGGTACGGCAAAGACCGATACCTTCTGCGCCAAGCTCGAACGCTTTCTTTGCATCCTTTTCGGTGTCGGCATTGGTGCGGATACGAAGTTTTCTGAACTTATCTGCCCAAGCCATGATTCTGCCAAGCTCACCTACGATCTTTGCATCAACGGTGGGAATGATACCGTCGTAGATATTACCGGTAGAACCGTCTATAGAGATTTCATCGCCTTCGTTGAAGGTTTTCCCTGCGAGAACGAAGCGCTTGTTTTCTTCATCCATTGCGATAGCGGAGCATCCGGATACACAGCAGGTACCCATACCGCGTGCTACAACCGCAGCGTGGCTGGTCATACCGCCGCGTACGGTGAGTATACCCTGAGCAGCCTTCATACCCTCGATATCCTCGGGAGAAGTTTCAAGTCTTACGAGTATAACCTTTTCGCCGCGCTCGTTCCATTCCTTTGCGTCTTCTGCGGTGAATACTACCTTACCGCAAGCTGCTCCGGGAGAAGCTGCAAGAGCCTTTGCCATAGGAACTGCCTTCTTAAGCGCATCGGTGCTGAACTGGGGATGGAGAAGAGTATCGAGGTTTCTGGGGTCGATCATAAGAACAGCTTTTTCTTCGGTGATCATACCTTCGTCAACCAGATCACAAGCTATCTTAAGAGCTGCCTGTGCGGTTCTCTTACCGTTTCTGGTCTGAAGCATATAAAGCTTTCTGTTCTCGATGGTGAATTCCATATCCTGCATATCGCGGTAATGGTTTTCGAGAATGTTGCAGATCTTGGTGAACTGCTCAAAGCATTCGGGCATAACTTCTGCCATCTTTGCGATGGGAAGGGGAGTACGAACGCCTGCAACAACGTCTTCGCCCTGAGCGTTCATAAGGAATTCGCCCATAAGACGCTTTTCGCCTGTTGCGGGATCACGGGTAAATGCAACGCCGGTGCCGGAGGTATCACCCATATTACCGAACGCCATCATCTGCACGTTAACTGCGGTGCCCCAGCTGTAGGGAATATCGTTATCTCTTCTGTAGATGTTTGCTCTGGGGTTATCCCAGCTTCTGAATACTGCGGTAACAGCGCCGAAGAGCTGCTCGATAGGATCGTTGGGGAAGTCTGCACCGATCTTGTCCTTGTATTCCTGCTTGAACTGGGTAGCGAGATACTTAAGATCCTCTGCCGTAAGGTCAACGTCCTGAGTAACTCCCTTTTCTTCCTTCAGCTTGTCGATAAGCTGCTCGAAGTACTTTTTACCGACTTCCATAACAACGTCGGAGTACATCTGAATAAATCTTCTGTAGCAGTCCCAAGCCCAACGGGGATTGCCGGATTTTTCAGCAATAACGTTAACAACCTCTTCGTTAAGACCGAGGTTGAGGATGGTATCCATCATACCGGGCATAGAAGCACGTGCACCGGATCTTACGGAAACGAGCAAAGGATTTTCGAGATCGCCGAACTTTTTGCCGGTAACCCCTTCCATCTTTCCGATATATTCCAAAATCTGAGCCTTGATATCGTCGCCGATCTTCTTACCGTCGTCGTAATAACGAGTACAAGCCTCCGTAGAAATTGTAAAACCTTGGGGAACAGGCAAGCCGAGATTTGTCATCTCTGCAAGGTTCGCGCCCTTACCGCCCAGCAGCTCGCGCATGGAACCGTTGCCTTCAGAAAACATATAGACATACTTTTTTTCTGCCATGTGTGTACCTCCGTTTATATTTTTTATCCGATATATTATAACACAAAATTTGGTTTTGTCTATACTTTTTTTGAACTTTGTTTCATATAATTTAATTTATGTACCTATTATACTTGACAAAACGGCACAAAAGAGATAAACTTACACACCGAAGGAGGTTTTGCATATGGGTTTGTTTTCATCCGGCGGCGTAGAATATATCATAGTCGGTCTGGGAAATCCGGAACCGAAATACGATAATACCCGTCATAACGCAGGCTTCAGAGCAATAGACCGTCTTGCGGAAAAGTGCGGTGTACGTATTAACTCTTTAAAGCACAGAGCCCTTTGCGGCAAGACGGAAATAGCCGGTAAAAAGGTTTTGCTTTTAAAACCTCAGACATATATGAATAATTCCGGCGAAGCTGTACGAAGCGCCGCAGATTTTTATAAGGTCGCGCCCGAGAGAATTATAGTTTTGTTTGACGATTGCGCTATCGGCGTAGGGGAAATACGTATACGCAGAAAAGGAAGCGCAGGCGGTCATAACGGAATAAAATCCCTTATCGAGCATCTGGGAACTCAGGATTTTCCCCGTGTTAAGATCGGCGTAGGCGAAAAGCCCCATCCCGATTACGATATGGCGGATTGGGTGCTTTCCAATTTTTCCTCTTCGGAATTCAAGTCTGTCATCAGCAGATTTGACGATGTATCCAAAGCGGTCGAGCTTATCGTAGCAGGTGAAACTGACAAGGCGATGAATCTTTTTAATTAATATGAATACCGTAATTTCACAATTTTTACTTGATACCGAGTTTTCGGCACTTACCGAAAACTTTATAAAGGGACGGGTTCCGTGTATCGCAACAGGGGTGTGCGACGCCGCCCGCCCCCTTTTCTGCACGGCTTTTTCAAGGGAAGTGGGCAAAAAACTGCTCATTATAATGCCCGATGAGAGGGAAGCCCAGCGTCTTCGCGCAGAGCTTGAGCATTATATGGAAAACGTGCTGTTTTTCCCTGCGAGAGATTTCGTTTTTGATAACGTAAAGGGCTATTCCCGCGAGTTTGAGCAACAGCGAATAGGCGTGTTGTCCGCATTGCTGGACGGCAGCGTTGATGCGGTAATAACCGTACCCGATGCAGTGATGCAGTATACCGTTCCGCCGGAGATCCTGCAGGATATAACTTTGCACGTCCGAAGCGGAGAAAGTATTTCCGTTTCCCAGCTTTCCTCATGGCTTGCCCTTTTGGGTTATCAGCGTACCGAGCAGGTAGAGGGAGAGGGACAATTTGCGGTCCGCGGCGGTATAGTGGACGTTTTTTCGCCCTCATATTCCAATCCATTCCGTATAGATTTTTTCGGTGATGAGATCGATCTTATCGGATTTTTCGATATAACCTCCCAAAGACGGTACGAGAACGTGGAAAGCGTAAGTATACTTCCCGTGTACGAATTGCTTCCCGATAACCTTGCATACGAAAATATCGCCGCTCATATCGGCAAGCAGATAAGAAAATTCACAGGCAGTGAAAAACTGCGTGATCTCCTTTTAAAGGAAAAGGAAAACTGTGAAAATCATATAAGAATAACCGCATTGGACAAATATGCGTCCTTTGTTTACGAGCAAAAGACGACGGCGCTTGATTATATGTCCGAATTCGCCGTTATTGCCGTAAACACACCCCGCATCAAGGAACGTGCGGGTGCTTTTTGCTGGCAAAACGAGCAGACCTTCGCTTCTCTTGCGGAAAGCGGAATTCTCCCTGCAGGAAGCGAGCTTCCACATATGGATGTGGATACCTTCGTTTCTGCCGTAGCGAAAAAAACTTTGGCGCTGGATTATTTTTCGGGAGCTAATAAGCTTTTCGATTACCGCGACGAATACACGGTTTTAACCAAATCGGTAAATTCTTATCTTTCCAACCTTGAGCTTTTGGCAGATGACCTGAAATCCTCCGTTGAGCTCAAGCGAAACGTGCTTATATTGACAGTAAGCGAGCGTGCCGCGGATAATATGCTCTCGGCGCTTAACGAGAGAAATATAGGCTGTTACCGCTTCAGCGGCGAATTGCATAAAGGACTTGCCGGTGTAGGCACTCTTGACGGTAACCAATCTCTTTGCGGCTTTGAATTGCCGAGAGCGAATTTCGTTTTATATACCGATACGGATACTCTGCAGAACGTTTCCGCCCGCCGCAAAGAACGTGTGCGGAAAAAGGTTACCAAAAGCGAGCGTATTGCTTCGTATGCAGACCTTACGTTCGGCGATCTTGTGGTCCACGCAAATCACGGTATAGGCAGATTTGAAGGCATTACCAATCTTACTGTTGAAGGCTTTTCAAAGGATTATATAAAAATACGGTATGCGGGCACCGATATTCTGTACGTGCCCTGTAACCAACTTGACCTTGTTTCCAAATATATCGGAAACGAAAATACAAAGCTTTCCAAAATGGGCACTTCCGAATGGCAGCGAACAAAAGCCCGTGCAAAAAGCGCTGCGAAAGATATTGCCAAAGAGCTTATCGCCCTTTATGCCGCCCGCCAGCTTAAAGAAGGTTTTGCATATCCTCCCGATGAGGAGATGCAGGAAGAGTTTGAGTCTATGTTCGAGTATGACGAAACCGACGATCAGCTCAGAGCGGCAGAGGATATAAAAAAGGATATGGAAAGCCCCGTTCCCATGGATCGTCTGCTTTGCGGTGATGTAGGCTTCGGCAAGACGGAGGTGGCTCTCCGCGCGGCGTTCAAGGCCGTGGTTTCGGGAAAACAGGTGGCGGTTTTAGTGCCCACCACCATTCTCGCTATGCAGCATTATCAGACGATGCTGTCCCGTTTCCGTGCATTTCCCGTAAAGGTTGCAATGATGTCCCGCTTCAGAACAAAGGCGGAGCAGGCGCAGACTATCGAGGACCTTCGTATAGGCAAGACCGATATAGTTGTGGGAACCCACCGTATACTCCAAAGTGATATCAAGTTCAAGGATCTGGGCTTGCTTATTATTGACGAAGAACAGCGCTTCGGCGTTACTCACAAGGAAAAATTAAAACAGCTTTCCGAAAACGTGGACGTTCTTACCCTTACCGCAACTCCCATACCCCGTACTCTTAATATGGCGTTATCAGGAATAAGAGATATGTCGGTGCTGGAGGAAGCGCCGTCCGACCGTATTCCCGTACAGACATTTGTTCTCGAGCACGATGATGCCGTGATCCATGAAGCAATCCGCCGTGAATTGCGCAGAGGCGGACAGGTGTTCTATCTTCATAACGTTGTGGAAACCATACATTCCTGCGCCAAAAAGTTATCTGATGCTTTTCCCGAAGCGGTAGTAGCCGTTGCTCACGGAAAAATGAGTAAGGAAGAGCTGGGCGAGATCTGGGAGAATATGGTGCGCGGCGAGATCGACGTATTGGTCTGCACCACCATTATCGAAACGGGTATCGACGTTCCCAACGCAAATACACTGGTGATCGAAAATGCCGATCATATGGGACTCTCACAGCTTCATCAGCTCAGAGGTAGAGTAGGACGTTCCGCACGAAAAGCATATGCATATTTCACATACAGAACCGGAAGCATCCTTAAAGAGATCGCCGAAAAGCGTCTTGACGCTATACGCGAGTTCACCGAATTCGGAAGCGGATTTAAAATCGCTATGCGAGATCTTGAGCTTCGCGGCGCAGGCAATGTGCTGGGAGCCGAGCAAAGCGGACAGATGGAAGCTATAGGCTACGATTTGTACGTTAAAATACTTGAAGAAGCGGTTGACGAGCTTAAAGGAAACCCCAGAATGCCCAAGAGTGATTGCACCGTGGATATTTCGGTAAGCGCATTTATTCCCGAGGACTATATTCCTTCCTCTCAAATGCGTATCGATGTATACCGTAAAATAGCGTGTATCGAATCCGAGGCGGACAGAGATGATCTGCTTGACGAACTGCTTGACCGTTTCGGAGATATACCGCCCACTTTGTGGAATCTTGTAAGAGTTGCTCTCGTAAGAAACAGCGCTTGCGCCTGCGGTATAAAACTGATCGAGCAAAAACGTGGTCTTATATCCTTTTTCCCCGAGCAGATCGACGTACGCGCCTGTACTCTACTTGCTTCCGAACCCGAGTACAGAGGCAGGATGCTCCTATCGCTTGGAGGAAGACCGCACTTCGCATATCGTCCCTCAGAAAAAGAAGATGTGCTGGATACAGTTTCCAAAATTCTCGAAAAGTTTAAAAATTTACTGCAAAACGGTGTAGACAACGGCTGATTTTTGTAATATAATACAGCTATGACCAATGGAGGATTAAATTAAATGTTTAAGAAAATTATTTGTGCGCTTCTGTGCGCGGCTATGATGTTTTCGCTTTTTGCTTGTTCGAACGGTCCCGTCATTGCCACTTATGAGGGGATGAGTCTTGACAGCGCTATGTACGCATTGCATCTCGCAGTGGAAAAAAGAGCTGTGGAAGAGTATATGTACTATTACTACAAAGTGGACATAAGCTCCGTTCCTGCTTTCTGGGATGAGTATTATGATGAAGAAAATCAGATCACTTGGACCGATTATATCAAAACCGAGTTCTGCAATATGCTTGTAGCTATGAAGTTCTGTAAGGACCACGGTATCAGCATTACCGATGAAAGCATTTCCGCAGATATTGACGATCTCGTTCAGGATTATATCGATACCGCCGGAAGCAAGGATCTTCTTAATCTCGAGCTTGCCGAATACGGCGCAGATTACGATATGCTGGTTGAGTATCTCCGCAGCTATCAGTATATCAGCCTTATGCAGGATTATCTCGTGTCCGACGGAACTCTTGCTGTAAGCGACGCAGAGGTTGTGGAATATCTTTCCGATTATTGGAATTTCGATTATATTCTTTATCAAACTGTTGATTCTTCAAACAAGCCTCTTGTTGACGAGGATATTACCGATGAACAGGCGAAGGAATACTTCCTTTCCGATTACGTTACCGTAAAGCACGTTCTTTATCTCACGCAGAATCTTTCCGAAGATAAGCAGGCAGAGAAAAAGGACAAAGCAGAAGCCGCTCTTGCCGCTATCCAGTCCGGAGAAAAAGAATTTGAAGACTTCAAGAGCGATAACGAGGACAGCAATCTTCAGTACACCTTTACTTACGGCGAAATGGTTTCCGAGTTCGAGAAAGCCGCATATGAAATGGAAGTAGGCGAAACAAGAGTTGTTAAAACCGCCTACGGCTACCATCTTATGCAAAAAGAAGAGCTTGACGAATCTGCTTTCGACGAAATGAAATCGGACGTTAAAGCCGCAGTAACATCTTCCAGGATAAAGGCAAAAGCGCAGGAAATGCTCGAAAAGCTTGAAAGCGGCGAAGCTGAATTCAAGGAATCCGAGGACAAGGCTTATACCTACGGAGAGGGAATGGTAGTTCATAACGAGGACGATTCTCTCGGCGAAGATCTTTACAATCTCTTTAAGAGCACCGAGGTCGGCGGATACTTTATGTATCAGTACGGCTCTTACGGATACTATATCTTCAAGAGGGTGGATTTCGATTCCGAAGACATAAAGAAACACACCGAAAGCGTATCCGCTACTATTCTGGGACAAAAGTTCACCAAATATATAACCGAGCTTGCTAAGTCCGTAGAGATAAACGAAGAAGAAATTGCCAAATACGATATAAAGACCGTACGCTCCTTCTTCTCCGAATCAAAAGAATAATTTAAGGCGGCTTTTCAAAGCCGCCTTACTCATACAGGTATACATATGATTTTAAAGGATTATCACGTTCACACCACATATTGCGACGGAAAGAGCACAGCAGAGGAAACCGTAATAGCTGCTATTTCCAAAGGAATGCACACTATAGGCTTTTCGGGACATTCGTATACGCCTTTTGATACGGATTATTGTATGACACCCGAAAAGACGGATGCTTATATAACCGAAATACGTTCACTAAAAGAAAAATATTCTGATAAAATCAACATTTTGTGCGGTATTGAGTTGGATGTTTATTCGGATATTGATACCTCCCGCTTTGATTACGTTATAGGAAGTGCTCATTATATTAAAAAGGACGGGTGCTATATTCCCGTTGATCTTTCAAAGGATATATTGTGTGCCGCCGTTAAGGAGCATTTTGGAGGCGACGTGTACGCTCTTACGGAAGCGTATTACGCCGCCGTATCCGAGCTTGAGAATAAGAATATTGATGTAATCGGGCATTTTGATTTGATAACAAAGTTCAATCAAAACGGCGCAATGTTTGATGAACAGCATCCCCGATATGTTAAAGCGGCAACGGAGGCTCTGGAGTGCCTAATTAAAAAGAACAAGCCCTTTGAAATTAACACCGGCGTTATAATCCGCGGTTACAAGGATAAGCCTTATCCCGCAGATTTCATTCTGGATATGATAACCGCAAAGGGCGGCAAGGTACTGCTTGACAGCGATTCCCACCGAAGCGATATGCTTTGCTTTGAGTTTGAAAAATGGCGGAACTACGCAAACGGCAGAAAAGTCAATTGGTTTGAATAAAGAAAAAGCAGGGAAGAAACCCTGCTTTTTTGTCGGGGTCCCCGAGAAGCCGCAAGGCTTCTTGGGGTGATTTTAATACGTTTCCCCTCGCGGGGTCCCCAAGAATGTCAGTTCATTCTTGGGGAATTTATATTAGCTTTCCCGTCTTTTGCTTTCTGCCATTCTGCTTATCTTGGCTACAGCTTCATCCGTAACGGCATCGTTACGTACGCTGAATGAGTATACTTGATCATCTGTCTGTATTTTCAGCTTAAAGCATTCGAAATATTTGTTTTTGCCTTTTACGGTTTTCGTGAAGCTTTCGTCGGCAACGCTTATATTCACAATATCTTTAAGTGAGATAGCCGTTTTTTCGCAGATTACATCGCCGTTTATCAGGTCAAGACGTGCACTTGCCGCATAAAGATTTTGTGTGGTATAAACCATTGCGGTGGCAGAGTATTTTTCACATCTGGGAGTAGCATCTCCGCCGAAAACGGTTACAGCCGTCTGAGGATCATCGTAGGCATAGCATCCCGAAGTAAAATTATACACCTTTACGGGGTGTTTTTCGCCCTCATTTACAAAGCCTTCAAGCTCGTTCTCGGCAAACGTGTGGAAGGTGTGGGCGTATTCGTCCACAGCGCCGTCCCTCACGCGGATGGAAAAATGGCATATCACGATCACGATTCCCGCCACTAATGCAAGCACCGAGCTTTGCCAAAAGAAATATTCGTGTATGAATAAATAATTGATGGCGTAAAGCAGTGCGCCTGCAACAGCTACAACTATTCCAAGAAAGAACAGCGTTTTCTTTTGAGTAAAATATTTTTTAAAGCTTTTCTTTTCCAAATCGGTCTTCTCCTTTTTAAATCAATCGTATTCGGAATCCTTGCAGTTATCATCCGCTTCGTATTCCGCTCTGTTTCTCGTGCCCAGCACGTTGTGTAAGATTATCGTTCCGCTTTCGTCGGTATCGTAGGTGTGTTCAACCGAAGCGTTCCAACCGTCGCCAATGGTATCGGGACCGTATTTTCTGTATGCGCCGTCAATGATAGGGTAGTAACCTTCTCCCGTTTCCCGGTATTCCTTTAATTCCCAGAAGCAGGAAAGCGTACGGTCATACCAGTAATCGGTGCAGAATTTAACAATTCCTATACCCTCTGCATACCAGATATCCTTTTTACCGCCTTGGAACTGAGCGCCGTGTTTATCCATACCCGTAAGCTCGTAGGTTAGGTGGCGGCAGTTTTCAAAGGTGCCGCAAGGGGTAATAACGGTTTCGTCATCAAGCACTTCGAGAGCATATTTCGCTCCCCTCTGCGCACGGGAGGAGGAAGCCTTTTTGTAGCCGGGTACCCATTCGTCGGACCAAACGCACCCGAGCGCCTGCTGGATCTCCAAAAGGAAATTGCCGTAAAGCACCTTGTATCCCTCTGTGCCGATATTCCACATATTGCCCTTCCAGGTAAAATCGTACTTGGTAAACCTTCGGGAATTAGATACACACAACGTTCCGTCCGCCTTTTTCGCAATATCTTGCGCGCTGAAAAAGTTCCACTTTCCTTTTTCCGTGTAATCGGGGTTGATTGGAGGATAGCATCTTTGAATTCTCCGCATTACGTCGGCGGAAACAGCGGTTATAACCTTTTCACGCTTTGTTTGCGCGTACTTTTCCGCAAGGCGGATGTACTTCTCCACGTCGATCATTTTCGGCTTGAAGTGCTCGTCGTTTACATAATATCCTTGTGTAAAGCAGTTCATAGCGCCTTCCCAGGTCGTGGGATGTCCCAACCCCAAAACCTGATAGGTGTGTCCCGCCGTAATAACGTAGGTGTTATTTTCGCAGGAAACCACTTCAAAATAGCTGTCCGCCGCTATTTCAAGTCCGTCCATGGGCAGGGGAGAGTATTCCCAACGGTTGCCCTTTTCAAAGGGGATAAGACCGCTTCCGCCCTTTATAATGTACGAGCTAAGCTCCCAGACGGTATCATCTCCGTATCTTTCCGAATGTTGCTTTACAATACCCACTCCGGGGCAGATGTAGGTTTCACAGCTTGTAAGTCCGTATCTGTCACCCGTGAAAACCCAAAGAGAGCAGTTTTCAAAAACTCCAGCCTTTGTTTCAACGGTAATTCCGCTTTGGCGGTATTCTAACGTGCTCTTTTTATCGGAGCAAACGTATACGTCCCCGGGAAGCATATTTTCATCGTATATCACGCAGTCGCACCGTCCCGCGTTCCAGAATATACTTTCACCGCTGTGGCTGTTTCCAAAGGAATATCCGGGCTGTGACCAGAACATAAGTCTGCCGTTTATATTCTTGTAGACTTCTCCCGTCGCACCGCCGCCATACTGCTTGCGTTGCTTATTTCTGTGAGTTTCTCTGTGAGCTTCTCTGAATTTTTCACATATTTTGGCAGACAAAGCGTTTGCATAATATACGTCGGCAGGAGTTAAGACCTCCAAAACCTTGTCAAAACAGCTTATCGCTTTTTCGGTTTCGTTTTCGCAGGCGTATGACCAGCCCGCCCAGAACCAGGTGTATCCAAGAGAAAGAGGAAAATTGTTTTCTTCCAGAAAAGGAACCTGAGTGTTTATCATATATTCAACCCGTTCCTTTTCTCTGTATTTACTTGCTTCTCTCGATACTACGGTTTGCATAACGTCATCGTTATGCCCCGCCAAAGCCTCGGCTTTTATGCGCTCGTACAGTTCTTCGCTCTTTTCGCCTTCTATCCACCAGACGCCGTGCAAAAGTACGTCTGCCAGTGCGTGGGATTTTTCCTTTGAATCCTTTAAGCTTTCAACGTTTGCAAGCACCTTTTTGTATTCTTTTCTGAATTCGGTCTTGTCGTTTTGCTTTGCAAGCATTTTGAGCGCCTCAACCTGCCGCATTACCCGTTCAACGATACTTTCGTTTTCGTTATATTCTTTATCCATTATTCCGTATTCCTTTCTGAGTTGCTTCCGCCCCTCCGAAAGACGCCATTTTACTGTCCCCGCCGGCAGGGATAGCTTTTTGGCGATCTCGGCAACAGATAATTCTTCAAAGTAATGCAATTTTACGGTTTCCCGTATTTTTTCGGTCAACGCATCTACGGCATCCCGCAGGGACTCGTATTGGTCCCCGCCGCTCAAAAACGCAAGGTCGGGCAGGGGAGTATTTTCGCCGTCTTCGTCTTCCTCGTACAATGCGAATTGAACCGCATCAAAACTGATGTCTGCTGCGGCACAGCGGTAATGGTCGGCTACCCGTAACGCGCAGTTTCTTGCAATAGCGCATACCCAGGAACCGAATTTTTCCCGTTCTTTTAACGTATCCAGCTTTGTCCAGGCAGAAACGAATGCATCCTGCGAAGCGTCCTCCGCGGAATACTTGTTTTTCGTTATCTTGAAAGCAGTACCGTGCACGCTTCTTTCGTGCCGTATTACCAATTCCTCATACGCCTTTTCATCGCCGACCAAGGTCATTTCCACCAGGTCTTTGTCAATCGTGTTTTTGTAACCGTTCATTGCTTTTCCTCATAGTTTTTGTTGCCTGTTTTGGGGCTTTCACTTATAAGAGTGCCGAAAAACGCAAAAAGGTTGGGTGAATAATAAAAATTTTGGAAAAATTTAATAACGCGATACTTAAATATACATCCTTCACCCGCCGAGAGTCAATAACTTAATAGTTGAACGCCTCTCAATCACCGGTTGTTATTGCAATCGTTAGTTGCAATTAAAAAAGCGCAGGTCATTATTCCTGCGCTTTATGTAGTGTTGAAATTATTTATCGTCGCCTATGGAGAGCATTGCCAGCAGATCGTCGATAGAAGTGGAATCGGGTGCGTTTTTAACCATTTCGGCGGAGTTTTTGTCAAGCTCTACGGTATCGAACTTTTTGATCTCTTCTGCAGTGTATTCGTCCATTTCCGTGCTTTCGCCGTTATCTTCGGGAAGTGCTTCCGCCTCTTCGGCTTTCTCGGACTGAATGGGAGCGTCTTTCTTTTCTTCTTTTGCGGAAGCAAACTTTACGTCGCCCGTGGCGCTGAGCTCTTCCAGTTCTTTCTTTGAAAAAACGGGAGGCTTAACGTTATTAACGGCATTTTCCAATTCTTCCTGCTTGAAAATATCGGCTTTTGTACCTAATCTTACCTGAAGAATAGCCTTAACCACACTGCCGATAGGCTCGGTCATTTCATATTGATTAATGATAACTGCGGGCATATTGTTGGAGATGTTCTCGCATATCTCCCGCTTTTGCTTTGCGGATATGGATTTGTAAGCGATGTCAAGGCTTATAAGGTCAATACCGATAAAAGCCGCTTCGCCCTTTCCGAAAACACGTGCGTCCTTTATATTGTTCCATTCAATAAACATACCGTTTTTGTGCTTACCTGTAAAATCAAACAGACCTTCATCGGTAAACACTACCGCATAGGGGCGGACGAGCCATTGTGTAAGACCGGATATGAGCAAGCAGAATCCGGAAATAAGCAATACTCCGCCTATACCGAGGAAAACGAGATTGCGCACAATTTCGTTAACGCCTGATACCAGCGCGAGGGGAAGTATTAAAAACACTATTCCCGCCGCGGTCATAATACCGCCCAATATTGCGCAGGGCAAACCTTTGCGCTTTGTTTTGTTGTAAAGTTTTATAGCTTTTCCCATTTTATTTATCTCCCGCGTTTATAGTCTACTTCTTCAAGTATGGCAAAATCGTGGTAAACCTGTAATTTGGCAACTTCCTCGCCGTCATAATATACGTATAAAAACAATGATGTACGTGTGTTAAGCACCTGACCGTTGGAATCGTCGATATCGGGCGTTTCGTGTGAAAAATCCCCGTCATCAAAGAAATACTGGTTGGTGGTTTTATCAATCTCTACTCCCTGAAACGAAACACGGGCAAATCCGTAATCGTTTTTGGTGGTAAATTCAACGTTGCACACATCGTATTCATTGCCCTTGTTGTCCTTCAGCTCAACGGTGAAGGGAAGCTCGGTATCCTTCTTACCGGTAAAATGCTTCATACGGTAGCGAATTCCTACCTCAAATTCCTTTGCATCCTCGGCGTAGAAATTGTTGCGTACCTGAATCGTTCCGTCTTCGTTCATAGTAGATGCCGTTTGCAGAGCGTAAACGGTAAAATCATCACCCAGCTTTTGAGCGATCACCGCGGCATCGTCGGAAAAATACATCTGCTTGAACAGTCTTGCGTCAGTACTTGTGAAAATGCGGAACAGTATAATACCCCAAACGAGAGCGCAAACGCCCCAAAAGGTATATCTGAATATTTGTTTTATAGTCCAACCGAATTTGGAGGAGCGTTCTTTTTCTTCTTGTCTTTCCTGCTCCGGAAAGTGTTTGCCTTCGTAATCCATTGTTGACCTCGTTTAAGACCAGTATTTTCTGTCAAGAGAACGCAAATGCATAGCCTGTGCTATATGCGCTCTTTCTATTTTTTCGCTTTCCTTAATATCTGCAATCGTCCTTGCTACCTTCAGCAGTCTGTCGTGTCCTCTTGCGGAAAGGGAAAGTACCTTGTATGCTTTTTCCAGCGTTTGCTCCGCTTCCGCCGTCATAACACAATGCTTTCTCATTTCGGAGGAAGACAAAGCGGCGTTGGGAACAAACTCTTTTTCATCTCCAAATCTGCGCAAAGCAAATTCACGGGCGTTTATTACACGCTGACGTATCTGCGCGCTGGTTTCCGTTTCACCGTCACAATGCAGATCTCTGTAATCAAGGGGCGGTACTTCTGTCTGAATATCGATTCTGTCCAAAAGCGGTCCCGATACCCTTGAAATATAATCGTGGCGGGATGCGGGCGAGCAGGTGCATTCTCGTGTGGGATGACCGAAATATCCGCATTTGCAGGGATTCATAGCGCAAACCAACATAAAAGAAGCGGGATATGTAATGGTGTTGTTTACTCTGGAAACGGTTACGCTTCTGCTTTCAAGGGGCTGTCGCAAAGCTTCTCGCGTTACCTTGGGAAACTCTGTGAATTCGTCCAAAAACAGCACACCGTTGTGGGCGAGGGATATTTCGCCGGGACGGGGATTAACACCGCCGCCTACCAAAGCGTTGGGCGAAGCAGAGTGGTGAGGGCTTCTGTAAGGGCGCTTTGTTATAAGCCCGTCGGAAAGCAGACCTGCCACCGAATATATCTCCGTGCATTCAATGGCTTCTTTAAGCGTAAGGGGAGGGAGGATCGACGGTAACCGTGATGCAATCATACTTTTTCCCGAACCGGGAGGACCTATGAGAAGCAGATTGTGTCCGCCTGCCGCGGCGATCTCTGCGGCAAATTTTGCGGCGCTTTGCCCTTTAACGTCGCTGAAATCCAAAGGATGAGAAGAGATATCCTTCAAAAAATCGGTTCTGTCGAAGGCGGTTTTCTCAATGCATTCCACGCCTGTCAGATGGTTGATAAGCTGACGCACGTTCTTTACGGGAAAAACGTCGATTCCTTCAGCGGCAGATGCTTCGTTTGCGTTTGCGGCTGGAACGTAAATCTCTTTGAAACCGCTATCTCTGGCGGCAACCGCCATTGCAAGACAGCCGTTGACTCCGCGCACGTCGCCGTTAAGGGACAATTCGCCCACAAAGCATTTATTTGAAAGATCGCAAAGATTCAGTTTTGTTTCATCGGTTATGGAAAGAAGAATAGGGAGGTCATACACAGAACCTTCCTTTCTCAGATCGGCAGGGGCGAGGTTTACTGTCAATACGCCTTTTTTTAAGTTTATGCAGCTTGACCGTGCCGCAGAATAAACTCTGCCGGAGGCTTCCTTTACAGCAGCATCGGGCAGACCGATAATATCCAACCTCGGTCTGTTTGATGAAGATGCTCCGGATTCAACGGATACCATTATTCCGTCGATACCGGATAAAGCTACCGAATTAACAACAGTTATCATAACAACCTCCGCAATAATCTAAGTTAATAATATCACAATGCTTTTGTTTTATCAAGGTTTAGCGTAGAAATTTAATAATTTGTTCCTTTAAATTTTACTTAAAAAGATACCAAACAACATTTTTTTTGGAAAAAACGAAAATCATCTTTACAGATTGACAAAAAAGTGTTATTATAAACTGAATGAAAATAGGAGGTTATATTATTATGTCCAGAAACAAAAGGTCAATGGATGGTAATACAGCTGCCGCTCACGTTGCGTATGCGTTTACCGAAGTTGCCGCTATTTATCCTATCACACCTTCCAGCGTAATGGCTGAACTTACAGACTCTTGGTCCGCATCCGGCCAGAAGAACGTTTTCGGTGATAAGGTTAAGGTTGTTGAAATGCAGTCCGAAGCAGGTGCGGCAGGTACCGTTCACGGTTCTCTCGCAGCAGGTGCACTTACCACCACCTTCACCGCTTCTCAGGGTCTGCTTCTTATGATCCCCAATATGTACAAGATCGCCGGTGAATTATTGCCTTGCGTTATTCACTGCTCCGCTCGTTGCGTAGCTACTCACGCACTCAACATTTTCGGTGATCATTCCGACGTATACGCTTGCCGTCAGACAGGCTTCGCAATGATGGCTGAGTCCAACCCTCAGGAGGTTATGGACCTTGCCGCAGTTGCTCACCTCTCCGCTATAAAGGGCAGAGTTCCCGTTCTCAATTATTTCGATGGCTTCAGAACCTCTCACGAGATTCAGAAGATCGAAGAGTGGGATTACAAGGATCTTGAAGAAATGCTGGATAAAGACGCTGTTGCGGCTTTCCGTGCAAGATCTCTCAATCCCGAGCATCCCGTTCTCCGCGGCTCCGCAGAAAACGGAGATATATTCTTCCAGCACAGAGAAGCTTGTAACTCCTATTACGATGCTTTCCCTGCAGTAGTTGAAGAATATATGAACAAGGTAAACGAAAAGATCGGTACCGACTATAAGCTGTTCAACTACTACGGCGCTCCTGATGCCGAAAAGGTTATCGTTGCTATGGGCTCTGTATGCGACGTAGCAGAAGAAGTTGTCGATTACCTTACCGCAAAGGGCGAAAAGGTCGGTCTTGTTAAAGTAAGACTTTACAGACCTTTCTCTCCCAAGCATCTTATTTCCGCTATCCCCGCTACCGCAAAGAAGATCGCTGTTCTTGACCGTACCAAAGAACCCGGCTCTCTCGGCGAACCTCTTTATCTTGACGTTGTTACCGCTCTTCGTCAGAACGGTTACACCGGCACTATCGTAGGCGGCAGATACGGTTTGGGAAGCAAGGATACTCCTCCTTCCGTTATTTTTGCTACTTATAAGAATCTTGATGCGGACGAACCCAAGAACGGATTCACTCTCGGCATCGTAGATGACGTTACCGGACGCTCTCTTCCTGAAGAGGCTTGCCCCGATACCGCTCCCGAAGGAACTATCTCCTGTAAATTCTGGGGCTTGGGCGGCGACGGTACCGTTGGTGCAAACAAGAACTCCATTAAGATCATAGGCGACCATACCGATAAGTTCATTCAGGCATACTTCCAGTATGACTCCAAGAAGACCGGCGGTGTTACCATTTCTCACCTCCGCTTCGGTGATAAGCCTATTAAATCTCCTTATTATATTACAAAGGCTAACTTCGTAGCTTGCCATAACCCCAGCTATATCGCAAAGGGTTACAAGATAGTTAACGACGTTAAGCCAGGCGGAACCTTCCTTCTTAACTGCCAGTGGTCCGCAGAAGAACTGGGAGAGCACCTTCCCGCAGACGTAAAGCGTTATATCGCTGATAACGATATTAAGTTCTATACCGTTAACGCTATTGATAAAGCACGCGAGATCGGTATGGGCAAGCGTACCAACACCATTCTTCAGGCTGCTTTCTTCGCACTTGCAAACATTATGCCTATCGAAAATGCAGTAGAGTATATGAAGTACATGGCAAAGAAGTCCTATATGAAGAAGGGAGAAGCTGTAGTTGAAATGAACTACAAGGCTATTGACGCAGGTGTTGAAGCACTCGTTAAGATCGAAGTTCCCGAATCCTGGAAGTCCATTTCTGTTGAAACTAAGGCAGCTTCTTCTGTTTCCGGCAGACCCGAGGTTGTTAAGTTCGTAGAAAACGTTGTTCTTCCCGTAGGTAAGATGAACGGCGATTCTCTCCCCGTAAGCGCATTTGTTGATTACGTGGACGGTACATTCCCTCAGGGCTCCGCAGCTTACGAAAAACGCGGTGTTGCCGTTGACGTTCCCGAATGGATTCCCGAAAACTGTATCCAGTGTAACCAGTGTGCTTTCGTATGTCCTCACGCTACTATCCGTCCTTACGCTCTTAACGCAGAAGAGGCAGCTAACGCTCCCGCTTCCGTTAAGACAAAGAAGATGGTAGGTAAGGGATGCGAAGATTACGTGTTCACCATGGCTGTAAGCCCTCTTGACTGTATGGGTTGTACTCTTTGTGTATCGGCTTGTCCCGCAAAGGAAAAAGCACTCGTTATGAAGAGCCAGGAATCCCAGTCCGAGCAGGCTGAAGCTTGGTCTTACTGCGCAGATAAGGTAAGCAAGAAGGACCTTCCTTTTGCAGCCAACACTCTTAAGGGTAGCCAGTTTGAGCAGCCTCTCCTCGAGTTCTCCGGTTCTTGCGCAGGCTGTGCAGAAACCTCTTACGCTCGTCTTATTACCCAGCTCTTTGGCGAAAGAATGTATATCTCCAACGCTACCGGATGTTCTTCCATCTGGGGCGGCTCCGCACCTGCTACTCCTTACACTGTAAACAGAGACAGCGGCCGCGGTCCTGCTTGGGCTAACAGCTTGTTCGAGGATAACGCTGAGCACGGCTTGGGTATCCACCTCGGTCAGAAGGCTATCCGCGAGCGTCTTATCGGCTACGTTAAGGCTCTCAAGGCAGAGAACGAAGCTGATCAGGCAGTTATAGATAATTATCTTAATACACTCGAAGACGGCAAGGCAAACGAAGCTGCAACCGCAGCTCTCGTAGCACTTCTTGAGAAATGGTCCGCAGCAGGCTGCGAAGCATCCAAGAAGATCCTTGCAGAGAAAGAGTATCTTGCGAAGAAGTCCGTATGGATCTTCGGCGGCGACGGCTGGGCATATGATATCGGCTTCGGCGGTCTTGACCACGTAATCGCTTCCGGCGAAAACGTAAATATTATGGTATTCGACACCGAAGTATACTCCAACACCGGCGGTCAGGCTTCCAAGGCTTCTCAGATCGGTCAGGTGGCGCAGTTTGCGGCTGCAGGTAAAGCTATCGGCAAGAAGAATCTTGCAGCGATTGCTATGTCCTATGGATACGTATACGTTGCTCAGATCGCTATGGGTGCAGATAAGAACCAGACTCTCAAGGCACTTCTTGAGGCTGAGGCTTATCCCGGACCTTCCCTTGTTATCGGCTACGCACCCTGCGAAATGCACGGTGTAAAGGGCGGTATGGCTAACTGTCAGAACGAAATGAAGCGTGCAGTTGATGCAGGCTACTGGCAGATGTTCCGCTACAATCCTCTCCTCAAGGCCGAGGGCAAGAACCCCTTCATCCTTGATTCCAAGGCTCCTACTGCAGATTACATCGACTTTATCAGCAGCGAAACCAGATACAGCCGTCTTGTTCAGGCGTTCCCCGAAAGAGCAAAGGAACTGTTTGAAAAGGCAAAGGAACAAGCTGCTGCCAAGTACGAATCCTACAAGGAACTTGCGGAACAGAAATAGTTCGTATTTAAATTTAACGGAGGTTAGTTATGTCAAGAGATAAGTACTCATCCGGCGACGGATATATGTATGTATATTTACTTTCCATTGTCGCCTGCGTAGTTGTCGCTTTGGTCGTTGCTCTTATGGTGTTTGGATCGGGGTTGTTCAAAAAGAACAACAATTCCGCTCCGGTGGACGGTGATACTTCTGTTCAATCTCCCTCTGAGCCTGATAACGATATCTCCGAGGATAACGGTAACGTGAGTGAACCTTCTCGGTTCACTCTAGCATCCGTTGATAATTCAGAGGTGAATAACGGATTGTTGCTGCTTGTAAACGGCGATAATCGTTATGTGTTCCCGTCGGAAACGGATATGGTCAACCTTTATGCCACCTTGAAGGAAAGCAATGTTTCCTTTAGCGGCTCGGGTTTGTATCTTAATACCACGGCTGCCAAATCGCTCAAGGCGATGTGTGAGGCTTTCTATTCCGAAACCGGTCTTAATTCCGGAGTTCTTGTACACGATGCATATGTATCTTATGATAAGCTTCTGGAAAAAGAAGGAGCTGACGCGGCAGGTGCCAGTGATTACCATATAGGTAATTCCATACGAATCATGGCGTGGCCCTCCAAGGTCGGCGTTATTGGGGAAGGGCAGTTTGCCTGGTTTTTGGATAACTGCTATTCCTACGGATTCGTGCTTAGATATCCCGAGGGAAAAGATGCTCTCACGGGACACGCTGCTCATAAAGGAATTTACCGTTACGTCGGCGTGTGCCATGCGTATTATATGTATAAAAACAATCTGTGCCTCGAGGAGTATCTCGAGCTGCTTAAGCAGTATACTCCCGAAGCGCCGCTGATTATCGACGTGCAGAATAAATCCTACGAAGTTTATTACCAGCCTATGGAAGACGGTTTGACATCCGGCATATATGTGCCCAACGATTCCGCGTACCTTATTTCCGGTAATAATTATGATGGATTTATTGTAACCGTTACAGGTTAATTCAAAGGCTTATATTTGAAAGGAAGGTTAACTGACCTTCCTTTTATTGTTGTCGGGATCCCTTTCCGGGAAGCCGTAGAACTCCTTGGGGAGTTTTTGTGTAATTTGTATAATTTTGACGAAGTTTGGTTGGAAAATCGCGAGAACAGATGTTTTGTAATGGGTAGCAAAACGACGAAAAAACAGATCAGCTTTTGTGCAAAGTGCACGTTGAAACGGGCGCTGTTTTGGCGGTTTTTAGACATTAAAACCTCTGTCACAGCTATCGTCTACGCTATGTGAAAGTTTTGTTTAAAATTTCGAATGATGAAATTTCACATTAATTACAATGCTTGTTAATTTGAAATTTAAAAAACCTTAATAATTCGGGAAATGCTTGGATTTTTTCGGTGTCGATTTTTGGACGTTTGGAGTGAATTGTACCTTGAAAACGAAATTTTACGTTTTGTGCAATTTACTACATATATATAATAATTTAAAAGCCCGCATTTTACCCGTTAGTGCAAAAAGGTGAAAACCGCACAAAAAACCCCCTTCATATATATACACTATTGACAAAATGGGGTAGTAGTGGTATTATTCATAGTATCGAATATAATGCGTGTTAGTATACGCATTTCTCAGTATTTATTTGGGAGGAACTTTTCAATGACCAGGTTTAAGAACTGCTTTTCCAAACTGATGGCGGTCCTGCTTGTTTGCGTAATGCTGATGGGTGATTATGCACTTCTCGGCGCATTCGCTAAGGTAGAATCCGTCGATGGTTCGGATTCTTTGGTTCGTACCTCGCTTAGTGAAATCGAAAAATTGCTTACTTCGGTTTCCTATTCGAGCTACCTTGAAATCTACAAGGATGTAAAGGATGCAACCAAAGAAATCGTTATCGATCTTTCTGCTTGCAAGGAAGACAGCACTGCTACCGTTAACTTGAAAGACGGCTATGAAGGTGCTGAGGGTACTGTCCTTTTGATGGGCGACGACGGCAAGATCGTGTTTGATATCGATGTTCCCGAAACGGCTATGTATTCCGTTTACATCGAGTATTGGACAGGTGATATCGAAGTGCTCGACGCTTCCGGTGCTGTTGCTTCCGTCGGTAAATCCGCAGATATCGAGCGTATTATTTACTTTGATGATTCGGTTTCCTTCAAGGAATCCCGTTCTCTCACCTTCACTCGTGCATGGAAGGACGTTTATACAAAGATCGAGGACGACAAATCCAAGTCCTATTTCGATTCCGTAAGCGATTTCTTCCTTGATTTTGTGCAGGATCAGAACAATATGTTCGCAGACAGCGACCGTTTGTTCCCTCACGATACCAATGGTAACGAAGCTAAGCCTACCAAGGAGCTCTACGGTATGTGGACCGGCTCTTATGCTTACGATACCAGCGGATACTATCCCAATCCTCTCAAATATTACCTTACCGAGGGCGCTCACACCCTTAATATTGAGACTATCACCGAGCCTATGGCGATCAAGAGCATCGTTCTCAAGGCTGCTCCCGTTGCTGATTCTTACGAAGATTATATCGCTAAGCATACTGCAGCAGGTGCAAAGGATTATACCGGTGAAACTCTCAAGATTCAGGCTGAGTATCCCGTTCTCACTTCCGACCGTACTCTTTACCAGATAAACGATCGTAAGTCTTCTGTTTCCGAACCTCAGGACTCCACTCTTATCCGTTACAACAGTATCGGTTCCAACAAGTGGCAGTACGTAGGTCAGTGGATAGAATATACTATCGACGTTAAAGAATCCGGATTCTACTCCATAATTCCTCGTTCCAAGCAGGAAGAGTTTATGGGCTCCTTCGTTTCCAGAATGATTCTGATCGACGGCGAGCTTCCCTTTGCAGAAGCACAGAACCTCAGATTCAACTATTCCACTTCTTGGCGCACCGATTATCTTAACAACGGTGTAACCGAGTTTAAGTTCTATCTTGAAAAAGGTATCCGTACCATTCGTTTCCAGGTTGTTCTCGGCGATATGTCCGATATTCTCGGTCGCGTTTCCGATTCTCTTACCAACCTCAACGAATACTACAGAAAGATACTTATGATCACCGGTGCCGAACCTGATGACACCCGTGACTATAAATTCCAGAAGCTTATTCCCGACGTTCTTAAGGGCTTCAAGGAAGAAGCTGAAAACCTTAACCAGATAGCTGAAGAGATCATCAGAATTTCCGGTAGTGCCGGCGATCAGACCGGTACCCTTAAAAAGGTTGCTGTTATAGTAGAGCGTATGGGTAAGCATCCCTCCGAGATCGCAGGTTATATGAATACTCTTAAAGAGTACACCGCAACCCTCGGTACTTGGCTCTCCGATAACACTTCTCAGCCTCTGCTTCTCGATTACGTTGCATTCCAGGCTGTTAATTCTGCTCCTCCCAAGGCTGAAGCAGGTTTCTTTGCTTCTATGTGGGCAGAAATTCTCAAGTTCTTCGGTTCCTTCTCTGCAGATTACAACTCTATTGGTTCTCTCGTAGAAAAGGATTTTTCCGATAAAGCTCTTCAGGAGTGTGCTATCGAAGTATGGACCGCAAGCTCCCGTGAAGAAGCTACCATTATCCGTAACCTCGTAGACGATTCCTTCAACGAACGTTACAGCATCCCCGTAACCGTTAAGCTGGTTGTAGGCGGCACCTTGCTTCCCGCAACGCTCGCAGGCACCGGTCCTGACGTTTACATGGGCGCAGGTCAGAGCGACCCTGTTAACTTTGCTATCCGTTCTGCTGTTTACTCTCTTAACAGCGAAGCTCACGGCTACAACTTCAATGATTTCTCCAAGTGGGAAGATCACCCCGTATACGGCGAATTCATAGATGATATCGCTACTTTTGATGAAGTAACAGAGCGCTTCGCTCCCGCGGCAATGGTTCCCTTTATGCTCTACGGCGAAGCATACGGTATCGCAGATACGATGTCCTTCTCTATGATGTTCTACAGAAAAGACCTGTTTGTTGAGCTCGGTATGGAAGTTCCCAACACTTGGGAAGATTTCTATGATCTTATCTATACTATGCAGTCCAACTCTCTTGATATAGGCTTCCCTCAGGGAACCGGCGGCTCTTTCATCTGGGCATATCAGCAGAATGACGACCTCTTCGTAACCTATACCGACGAAGAGTACGATGCATATCTTAACCAGCTTCTCACCCAGTATACTATGGATGAGCTTGATGAAATGGGCTGGGTATATACCGACGAAAACGGCAAGGTTCGCCCCAAGATCGACGGTATGGAAATCAACCTCGGCAGTAACACAATGCTTGAAACCTTCAAGAAGGTTTGCGAGCTGTTCACCGATTACGACTTCCCGTATTCCTATAGTATAGCAACTCGTTTCCGTCAGGGTATTATGCCTTTGGCAATAGCAGATTACGTTTCTACATATAATACTATGGTAATCTTTGCTCCCGAAATTTCCGGTTTGTGGGAATTCACTCCGCTTCCCGGTACTTATGATCCCGAGACAGAAACTATCAATAACAGCACCATCGCAGCTGTTTCCTCTCTCATTATGATGAGAGGCGTAACCGACAAAAACGCACTTTCCGCGTGGACGTTTATGCAGTGGTGGTCCAGCGCAGAGGTTCAGTCTACCTTCGGTAACGAAAAGATCGCTCTGCTCGGTCCTTCCGCTAAATACTCCACCGCAAACATCGAAGCACTTCAGGAAATGAGCTGGTCCAAAGACGAGCTTGATAACCTGGTAGCACAGTTTAACGCAGTTGAGTGTACTCCCGAATATCCCGGCTCTTACATTATCGGCCGTTTCACCAGCTTCGCTTTCTTGGGCGCTTATAATAACGATGATGATCCTGTTGAAAAGATGCGTTCTTATTTGGACGATATCAACGCAGAGCTTACACGTAAGCGTCAGGAATTCGATCTTCCTACTACGGATACCTTTAAAGAATTAGGTAACTCCGTTGCAGATGAAGAATCTAAATAAATTAAGGAGGGAATTATCTAATGGCTAAAAAAGAACAAGCTGTCGTCAGGAAAGACATTTCCAGATTCAGTTGGACTTTGAATGAGATAAAGAAACATAAGGTAGCTTATCTTATGGTTGCACCCTTCTTTATACTCTTCATCATGTTCTATGTCGTTCCTGTTGTTTTGTCTGTTGTATTGAGCTTTACTGTGTTCAATATGCTGGAGTTCCCCGAATTCGTATTCTTCGATAACTACATTCGACTCCTGTTTGATGACGAAGTTTTTATCACAGCTATTAAGAATACCTTGATATTCGCTGTAATTACCGGTCCTGCATCCTATTTGCTTTCTCTTTTCTTCGCGTGGTTCATCAACGAACTCCGCCCCAAGCTTCGTGCTTTACTTACCTTGATATTCTACGCTCCTTCTATTTCCGGCGCAGTATATCTTATCTGGGCAGTATTCTTCTCCAGTGACCAATACGGCTTCGTAAACGCTTATCTTATCGAATTCGGTATTATAAACGAACCCGTTCTCTGGTTCCAGGATACCGATACAATATTCCCCCTTATTATAGTCGTTGCATTGTGGACCTCTTTGGGTACCAGCTTCCTTACCTTTATCGCAGGTTTCCAGGTTGTTAATAAAGACCTTTACGAAGCAGGCGCTATCGACGGTATTAAAAACCGTTGGCAGGAACTTTGGTATATCACTCTTCCCTCAATGCGTCCTCAGATGATGCTTTCCGCAATCCTTTCCATCACCGGCGCGTTCGGCTTCGGCGGAGTTATCACAGCTTTGGTTGGCTTCCCGTCTCCCGATTACTGCGTACATACGATCATGCACCATCTTGACGACTACGGCGGAGCCCGTTATGAAATGGGTTACGCTTCCGCCATCGCAACCATCTTGTTCTTTATGATGATCGGTTGTAACCTGTTAATTACTCGAGTTCTCAGAAAGGTAGGTTCATAATTATGTTCAAAAAACTTTCCGAGAAAATAGAAATGCGCCGCGTTGCAAAAGGCAAACAGCCCAAGGAGCAGTTCAAACGCTCCATAAACCGTTCTGCCGGCGGTGACTTTGGCGTGCTCTTCTTCCTTATCGTATGTGCGTTGGCAATGTCCTTGCCCGTAATATACGCTATCGGTCAGTCCTTCAAGCCTCTTGATGAGCTCTGGCTGTTCCCCCCGCACTTTTTCCCCAACAGATGGGTTATCGATAACTTCGTTGACCTGTTCAGATTGATGGGCGACTCTTGGGTACCTTTTTCGAGATACATTTTCAACACAGTGCTTATCTCTGTATGCGGTACTTTCGGTAACGTTATTCTTTCTTCTTTCGCTGCATACGCAATCGCAAAGATTCCGTTCCCCGGAAGAAATATGCTGTTCCAGACAATAGTATATTCTTTGATGTTTAACTCTACCGTTACCGGTATCACCAACTTCCTTCTTATGAGCTATCTTAAGATGATAGATACATATTGGGCAGTTATCGTACCCGCTTGCTGTACCACCTTCGGTTTGTACCTTATGAAGCAGTTTATGGAATCCTCCGTTACTGACGCGGTTCTTGAATCTGCTCGTATTGACGGTGCAGGCGAATTCAGAATTTTCTGGAAGATCGCAATGCCTATGGTTAAGCCCGCTTGGATCACACTTATAATCTTTGCGTTTAAAGATCTGTGGAACTCCGGCGCCAGCACATACATTTACAGCGAAGAACTCAAAACCTTTAACTACGCAATCAGCCAGTTGGTAACCAGCGGTGTAGCACGTACCGGTGTATCCGCCGCTTCTACCGTGGTAATGATGATAGTACCTTGTGCAGTATTCTATATTACACAGAGTAACGTTATTCAAACAATGTCCACTTCGGGCATGAAAGACTAAGAGAGGAGATAAATTATATGAACAAAATACTCAAAAAATCTCTCCTCTTTTGCGTCTGCTTTCTCCTTATAGGCGTTTTCGTATTTCCTATCACCGCAAATGCAAGCGTTCCTTATACTACCTATACGTATGATATAGACGCTAAAATGCAGGAAAGCCCTGACGTTTACGTTCCCTATAAGCAGATCACATCCGCATCTCTCAAGAACTCTCTTGATGAAACAAACCCCGCTTCTGCAAAGTACAATCCTGAAGAGTTCGTTGCTCTTGCAAGCCCTAAGGACGTATTTGTAGATGACCTTAACTACGTTTATATTGCCGATACCGGCAATAGCCGTATAGTGATCCTCGACGAGCAGTATCGTCTCCACCTTATCATTAAAGAATTCGTTAATGACCAGGGCGTTCCCGATACTTTGGCTTCTCCCGAGGGCGTATTTGCAACCAGCACCGAAATCTATGTTGCAGATACCGAAAAATCCCGTATCGTTATCTTCGATAAATTGGGTAATTTTAAAGACATCGTTCACGAGCCCGTTTCCGAGGTTATGCCCGAGAACTCCGTATATAAGCCCTCTGCAGTTGCAGTTGACTCTGCAGGACGTATCTACGTTGTAGGTAAGGCTACCAACTACGGTATCATCTCCCTTAACCGCGATGGTTCCTTTAACGGCTTCGTTGGTGCTATTACCCAGAAGGCAAACGCTTGGGATATGTTCTGGAGAAACTTCCAGACCCAGGCACAGATCGATGCAAGTGAAGCTGTAGTTTCTATCGAGTACAACAACATTACCATCGATGCTGACGGCTTCGTATACGCTACCCAGAGTGCAGATATTACTCAGGTTCCTATCAAGAAGCTCAACCCCAAGGGAAGTGACGTTCTTAACAGAAACGGCTTCCATCCGCCGTCCGGCGAAATTTCCGTTACCTCTACCAACAGCCAGGAATATACCGTAACCGGTAACTCCACTATCGTTGACGTAGCGCTCGGTGAAGCAAACACCTGGTCCATCATCGACCAGAAGCGTAGCCGTGTATTCACCTACGATAGCAACGGTAACCTGCTGTTCGCGTTCGGTGATATGGGTGATCAGTTTGGTAACATCCAGCGTCTTACCTCTATAGATTACCAGGGCCCCTATATGCTCTTGCTTGATGAAACCACAAGCTCTATTACCGTATATAAGCGTACTGAGTACGGCAACCTTCTTATATCCGCTGTTCAGTCTATAGAAGACGGCGACTATGCCGCTTCCGTTGACTATTACATGGGTGTTCTTCAGAGAAACAACAACTTTGACCAGGCGTATATCGCTATCGGCGACGCGAAGTACCGTGAAGGCGATTACGTTACCGCAATGCAGTACTACAAGTACGCATACGATCAGACAAGTTATTCCGAGGCTTACCAGCACTACCGTAAGGATTGGATGGAATCTAACCTTTGGATCCTTGCTCTCGTTATCATAGCTGTTCTCGTTGCTGTTCTTATGTTCGCTAAGTGGGTTAATAAAGTTAACCTCGCAGGACTTAAGTATTCCGAAAAGCGCAAGTGGTACGAAGAGGTTTGCTATGGCTTCCACGTTATAGTACATCCCTTTGACGGCTTCTGGGACTTGAAGCACGAAAAACGTGGTTCAGTTCGCGGCGCTACCATTATTCTGCTTCTTACTGTTCTTACCTTTGTATATCAGTCAATAGGCAGAGGCTTCCTTTATAATAAATATGAAGGAACCGGCGTTAACTACGTAATGCAGATAAGCTCCATCGTGCTTCCCGTAGCACTGCTCACCATCTCCAACTGGTGTCTTACCACCTTGTTCGACGGTGAGGGAAGTCTTACCGACGTTTACATAGCAACCTGCTATTCCTTGCTTCCTGTTGTAATGCTCGTTCTTCCTACCGTAATGGTATCCAATTTCGTTACCGTTGGTGAACAGGGTATTCTTACGATGATCGAAACCATCGCTTGGGGCTGGACAGCATTGCTTTGGTTCTTCGGTATGATGGTTATCCACGATTACGGTTTGTTTAAAAACGTTATCATCACTATCGCAACAATCATCTTTATGATGTTCGTAATGTTCGTTGCCGTTCTGTTTACAAGCTTGCTTAGCAGAGTATTTACCTTCTTCTACAATATTTATGCTGAGTTGTCATACAGATGGTCATAAGAAAGGAGTGGCAATATGAGTAAATTATTTAAATCAATACTGGCATTCGCACTCTGCTTGCTGCTCTGCCTGCCCGTGCTTACCTCTATGTCCGGGCTCGTCGCCTTCGCTGCAGAAGACAGCTCCGCTGATGATAGCAGCGTTGCTGATGTTGACATCTGGGATACCAAAGGTCCCGCGTATATGTCCGTAAGCTTTTCCAGCGTAAAATCAAGAATTTTGGGTAACACCTCTCTTGATGCACTTGAGCTTTATCTTGCGCCTACCGAAGCTATTCCTTACGCAATGTATGTAGATAAGCTCACCGGCGAAGTTATCGTTCTTCGCTGCAAGGACGACGATAAAAACGGCGAATTTGATACGAGCGCAGACGGCGTATATCTTTATCAGTCTTACTGGTGCTCCAACCCCTATAATGCGGGTGCAAGTACCAACCCTTCCAAGCAGGCTTCTACCGATTCCATAAAGCAGCTGCTTTATTCGCAGATCATTATCAAATACGTTGATAAGAGCTCCAGCAACACCGAAAATGAGATGACATCTTATAAGGATGCTGCAAGAAATAATCAGATCACCGTTAAGAAGATCGCGAACGGTATCCGCGTTGAATACAAGCTTGGCCGTGCAGAAAACACATATATGGTTCCTCGTGTTATTAAGCTCGAGAAATTCGAAGCTTTGCTTGAACAGATCAGAACCAACTGCACAGAAACCAGACCCGCAAACCGTTTTGAATCCTTCTATACTATCAAGGATATTAACGATCCTCACATTTCCGATAAGAGTAAAGAAGAGTATAAAAAGAAGTATCCCATCTGCGAACAGTTCCCTATAGCTGTTTGTGAACCTGCCATCTCTGTTCAGGAGCTTAAAACTCTTGAAGGCTGGCTTAAGATGTATACCGATTACTCTCTCGAACAGCTCCAGATCGACCACGATGAGGTTGAATACGTAAACAAAGACGAAGCTCCTGCTCAGTTCAAGCTCGCTCTCGAGTATAAACTTGATAAGGACGGACTCTCTATCCGTTGTAACATGGGTAACGTACGTTTCGATTCTTCCGTTTACTCTCTCAAGAATATCAGCGTTCTTCCTTATGCGGGAACCGGAAATGTTGTTTCCAACGAAGGCTACGTTTTCTCTGCCGATGGTTCCGGTACCATAATCAACTTTGCTGATATTATGGGTAATCAGTTTAAGAATACCAACAAGATCTACGGTCAGGATTACGCTTACGGCGAAATCAGCGGTTCCAACAAGCAGTCTGTAAGACTTCCTGTTTTCGGTATCGTTGAAACCAAGAATAATTCCTACGTAGAAAAGATCAAGAATACCGAGCTTGACGAAGACGGCAACGAGGTAGTGGTAGAGACCACCAAGTACCTCAAGAACGGTTATTTCGCAATTATCGAAGAGGGCGAATCTCTGGTTAACCTTACCGTTGAAAACGGTGGTGCAACCCATATGTTCGTATCCTGCTACGGTACTATCAACCCCCGTCCTTCCGATACGATTTCTCTTGATGCAGGTCTTTCTGCAGGTTCCTCTTCTTCCTGGACTGTAGAATGTGACCGTAAATATACCAAGGATTACAAGGTTAGAGTATTCCTGCTTAACGATGAAGAGTCTTCCGTTGCTGGTATGGCTAACATCTACCGTAACTATCTTTTGAACAAGGGTGTTCTTACTCCTATGGATGAAGAAACCACTCCCGAAGATATTCCTTTGTATATTGAAACCCTCTGTGCACTTGAAACCTCTTCTTCCTTCCTTGGCGTTCCCGTGCTCAAGATGATGTCTCTTTCCAGCTTTGATAAGATCATCGAAATGCTTGATCTTCTCGGCGAAGACGCTGATATCACCAACGTTAAGCTCAGACTTATGGGCTGGCAGGACGGCGGTATCGGTTATACCGTACCCAACGGCGTTGACGTTGAAGACGTTATCGGCGGCGAAGAAGGCTTTAAGAAGCTTATCGAGTACGCAAAGAACCACGGCACCACCATTTTCCCTGATTTCGACTTCGTTTATGCTCATTATGACAAGTGGTTTGACGGATTTTCTCAGTCTGATGACCTTGCCAAGACCATTAACGATCGTTATGCAAGACATCAGTACTACAGCGCACTTTACCAGGGATACGATAGATCCGGTATGGGTATCATCTCTGCAAGTGTAATGAACAAGTTCTATTCCAACTCTTGGGATGAATACAAGGATTACAACGTAGGCAGCATCTCCGTCGGCGTATTGGGCGAATCACTTTCTTCCGACTTTGATGAAGACGAACCCTACAACCGTGAAGACACCAAGACTCTTATCACCAAGCTTCTTGCTCAGGTTAAGGAAGATAACGGTAAGGTAATGATCAGCGGCGGCAACTCTTATGCGTTCCCTTATGTTACCGATATCGTTAATATCGCTCTTGATGACTCAGGTTATAAGTATTCCGCTACCAGCGTTCCCTTCATAGGAATGGTTCTTCACGGTTATATTGAATATACCGGCGAAGCTATCAACCTTGCAGGTGACTACCGCTACACCGTACTCAAGACTATTGAAAACGGTGCTAACCCTTACTTTGTACTTGCTATTGAGAACACTTCCGAACTTAAGAAGTACAATACCTGGTACGAGGTTTCCGGTTACTATTCCGTACGTTACAACATCTGGCTCAACGATATGGTTACCACTTATAAGGAACTTAATGAAGCGCTCGCAGACGTTAAGACTGCTCATATCGTTAACCACGAATTCCTTGATGACGAATATAATGTTGTTAAGGTAACCTACAGCAATGGTATTTCCTTTGTTATCAACTACGAGCTTACTGCAACTACCGTAGAAATTGATGGCAACACTTATACTGTCGGCGGCGAAGACTTCATCAAGATCACTGCTGACGGCAAGAAATCTTAACAGGAGGGAATAAAATGGATAAGGTGCTTAAAACAAACGAGCAAGCTACCGTTGAGGTTAAGCCTTTGAAGGTTAAAAAGAGAAAATCAAAATCTCTTGAAAAGCAAAAATCAACCTTCGGTTGGCTGTTTATACTCCCGTTCCTTCTTGGATTTTTCCTCATTTATCTCCCCATGATCATCTCTTCCGTACAGATATCCTTCAGCTCTATCGCATATGAAGATATCGGTCAGGTTCTCACCTGGGTCGGATTTGAGAACTATTCCAAGGCTCTTTTGGAAGAAGCAGATTTCGTCAAGACACTCGTTGAGTGTCTTGGTGGAATGGCGTTCGATATTCCCGCAATCATCATATTCTCTCTGTTTATGGCTATTATGCTTAACCAGGATATGAAGGGAAGAGCAGCATTCCGTGCAATCTTCTTCGTTCCCGTTATAGTATCTACCGGTATTATCGAATCTATCGACCTTCAAAACACACTCGCTCAGATTGGTGAACAGGTTTCCCAGTTGGGTCAGGAAGGTGTTGAAGGTACGGTCAGTGCCGGTACGGAAATCATCAACGCTATCGACGTTGAGCGTTTCTTCGGCACCATGAAAATCGGTGCCGAGCTCGCCGGCGTAGTCAGCGGATGGGCTAACAACGTATACAGCATCGTTAACCGTTCCGGTGTTCAGATGCTTATATTCCTTGCAGCGCTTCAGTCTATATCTCCTTCGATATACGAATCCTGTAAGGTTGAGGGTGCTACCGGTTGGGAAACCTTCTGGAAGATCACTTTCCCCATGATCAGCCCTATGATTCTCGTAAACCTCGTATATACTATAATCGACTCCTTTACCACCAAGTCCAACGTAATGATGTCATTCATTACCACTGCAAGTAACGAAGCAAACGGTAAACCTATCGGTACTGCAATGGCTTGGCTGTACTTCCTTATCGTTATTATAATTCTTGCAGTTTGTGCTGCGTTTGCGTCGCTGTTTGTATTCTATCAGCGTCGCGAGAAGTAAGGAGGTTCGTTATGAGTTTTTCTGAAAAATTAAAGGGTCTCTTTACGAGAACAAAAAAGCCTGAAAAAATCGTAACAGGTAATGCAAAAATCGATAGCGAAACTTCTCTTTGGGAGCGTATTAAGGCGAAATACTTTAATATGTTCTTCGTTAAGAAGTTAGCTTGGGTTATTTTCAGATTAGTTCTTCTTATCGGTATTTCCTATGTAATTATCTATCCGTACTTCTCCAAGGTTACTACGTCCCTTATGGCTCGTGAGGACTTTGTTGATACCACGGTTGTTATGATTCCCCGTAACTGGACTCTGGATACTTACAAGGCTATCATTAACGATAACAAGTACTTTACGGCATTGTTCAATACCACAACGCTTTCCTTGCTTTGCGGTGTTTCTCAGACGTTGATCTGTGCAATCGTAGGCTACGGCTTTGCAAAGTTTAACTTCAAGTTCAAGGGACTTTTGTTCCTGCTTGTAATCTTTACCATGGTCGTTCCTCACGAAACCATTCGTCAGGCAATGATACTGCGTTTCCGATATTTGGATTTGATAGGTATTATACCGCAAATAAACGGTTGGATCTTCAATCTGTTTGATGGCGAGGCAATCAGTCCCGAAACGTACGAAAAGTTCACCAACTTTATCGAGCTCATTCCTAACGCTCTTAATACATACTGGCCTATGGCGATTCTTTCGCTCACCGGTCTTGCATTTAAGAACGGTCTGTACATCTTTATGATGCGTCAGTACTACAGAGGCGTTCCCGACGAATTGGAAGAAGCTGCATACGTTGACGGTGCCGGCGTAATTAAAACGTTTGTGCGTATAATTCTGCCGATGTCTACTGCAATGTTGGTAACGATCTTTATGTTCTCCTTCTCTTGGCAGTGGACAGACACCTTCTATACCGATCTGTTTATGCCCGCTTCCGGCGGTAACATCCTGCTTAATAACATCGTTTCCATTCCTAAATCTTTGGATACCGATTTTGCAGGTCAGTTGGCATTCGAAACAGCTATCAGAAATGCTTGCGGTATACTCATTCTTATCCCGCTTCTTATTCTGTATCTCTTCGGCCAGCGTACTCTTATCGAAGGCGTTGAACGTTCCGGTATTACAGGTTAATAAACTTAAATTAAAGAGTTGCTTGAAAAAGCAACTCTTTTCTTGTTATTACATAAAAAACGTGTTATAATCGTTAAAACGGCAAAGGTGGTAAAAAACAAATGAACTTTTTAATTCGCAAATGTGTATTAACGGATTGTATAGCTATCTGTGCACTGAACAGAGATGGAATGGGATATACTTATACTGAAAAACAGACCGGAGTTCAACTATCTACTGTCTTAAACGATGCTTCCAACGTAGTTTTTGTCGCTGTTAACGGTGATGAAGTAATCGGATATATTCACGGGGGAAAATACAACGTATTGTATGCCGAACCGATGGTGAACGTGTTGGGTATTGCCGTGTCTGAAACGCATAGAAAACGCGGTGTGGGGAGAGCGCTTTTGCATGCTCTTGAAGCTTGGGCGATTGAAAATGGTATTTATTCAATACGCCTGACATCCGGCTCCGAGCGTACGTCTTCGCACGAGTTTTATAAAAAATGCGGTTATAATTTTAATAAATCCCAGCTGAATTTCAAAAAGAAATTGTAAATATAAAATCCCCGAAATTGAATTCGGGGATTTTATGCTATTTAACGTAAACGTTATCGATATTGAACACAGGGTAAAAATTACCGTTTATTGTGGATATAAGGCTGTTTACTTTCTCTGTAACAGCTTTTTTATCTAGCTTAAGCTCATAGGGGATAACTATATCAAATATAAGATTAGTGTGAGTCGGACCGGTGACAACGCGAAAATCGTGAATACTTACACCTTCGCCGATGGAGGAAAGAAGTTCCGAAACGATCTTTTTCAGCTCGTTGGTCATTTTGTCATCGGTAAGTATTGGGTCCATATGTATCACGGCTTCGCAGTTCAGCTCTTGCCGTAATCTTCGCTCAATGTTATCGATCGCATCGTGAGTTTCCAGCATATTCGCATCTGCAGGCACTTCCGCGTGTAGGGAAATCATAACTCGTCCCGGTCCGTAATCGTGAACTACAAGGTCGTGTATACCGTGAACACATTCTTCCGCCATAACAATAGCTTCAATACTGTCTACGAATTCTTTTTCAGGCGGCTGACCAAGGAGGGGAGAGATGGTTTCTTTTGCCGCTTTAAAACCGTTGTAAAGAATGAAAGCAGAAACCGCAAGACCGCACCACGCATCAATATTAAAATCCCATATCTTAGAAACTATCATGGAACCCAGAATAACCGTGGTTGCAATGCAATCAGACAGTGAATCGGCGGCTGTGGCAGAAAGAGAAGGGGAGTTAATCTTTTTGTGCACACTCCTGTTATAAAATGCCATATAAAGCTTTATTACTACCGATACAATAAGGATAGCCAATGTTATATAAGAAAACTCTACATCAGACGGTGTGATTATCTTGGTTATGGATTCGGTAGCAAGCTCAAATCCCATAAGCATGATCAGCATAGCAACTATGAGTGCGGTAATGTATTCGTAACGTCCGTGTCCGAAGGGATGATCGGAATCGGGTTTCGTACCTGAAAGCTTGAATCCGATAAGCGTGATTATTGAGGTTCCCGCATCGGAAAGGTTGTTAAACGCATCAGCCATTATAGAGATCGCGCCCGACAGTGTGCCTGCAACGAATTTAATTATAAACAGCAATACGTTAAGACATATCCCCACAATGCCGCACAAAATTCCGTAAGATCTTCGCACAGCAGGAGAACGGTAATTCTCACGCTCTTTTATAAACATTGCCGAAAGCAGTTTAATCATATCCGCAACCCCGTTTTCTTTTTTTATAACTATATCATATCACCGGATTTTTTGCAACGATTATTTGCTTTTACTCTTAAACAATACTGCCCAAAACAAACCGAAAAGTATCGCCGCCGTGATCCCTGCGGCGGTTGCGGA
The DNA here is from genome assembly GCA_045595165.1 of Eubacteriales bacterium. Lineage (GTDB taxonomy): Bacteria > Bacillota > Clostridia > Oscillospirales > CAG-382 > SFLA01. Next base: position 5,586 of record JAZNZY010000020.1, on the reverse strand, counting down.
AATACCGCCGTAAATTATACCGTAGGCGCCGTCTTTTTCAATTGCTTGCTTTACTCCTTCTGCAAGCGTATTTCCAAACCCTGTCAGAGGGACCGTAGCGCCCGCTCCCGCCCATTTTACCAATTTGGGATAAATCCCCAAGGCGTTCAGTAAAACACCGCTGCAGACGTATCCTACAAGAATATATGCGGGCGTTATTTTCGTTTTGTCAATTAATATCTGCGCTATTACGCACAACGCGCCTCCAACTAAAAACGCCTTTAAAATCATTAAAAAATCAATTTCCATATTCAACACCTTTCGAAATGCACAAGATGGGCAACGCTGGGTATTATTTTGTTCTGTATTATACTTTTCGGGGAAAGCAATGCTCCCGTGCCTATAAGAAGGACATTTTTTAACTCACCGTCGGAAATTTTCGGGCAAATATCGGCGGCGAAAACAGACGCAGAGCAACCGCAACCGCTTCCGCCTGCATTTACGTCCTGCTTTTCCAAATCGTATATCAGCATTCCGCAATCAGTAAAGTTGTCATTAAGAATTAAGCCATTGCTTTTTGCATATTCCTTTGCCAGTTCAAAACCTTCGTGTCCCAGATCTCCCGTTGCGATTATATCAAATTCATCGGCACTTTTGCCGGAATGAAGTAAATACCGTGTAAGAGTGTCTATTGCCGCAGTTGCCATAGCGGCTCCCATGTTGTTAGCGTCTGAAATGCCGTTATCTTGAATTTTTCCTATTACAGCTTCAGTTATCCGCACTCTGCTTTTTCTTTCGCTCAGCAGGAAACTGCCACACCCTGTAACGGTATTTTGCGCTGTCGGAGTTCTTTGACTACCGTATTCTAACGGAAAACGGTATTGGCGTTCTGCGGAACAAAAATGAGAAGAAGCGACCGTGCCTGCTGTAAATCCCTTTTCTGCAAGCAGGGATCCTATTATTAGTCCTTCCGCCGCAGTTGAGCAAGCTCCGTACAGACCGAGGTAAGGGATGCCGTTGTTATTTACCGCGTGGGAAGTAGCAATGCATTGATCAAGCAGGTCGCCTCCGGTTATCACGTCTATATCAGCCCAGGTATATCCGCTTTTGCTTACCAGTGCTTCAAGCGTTCTTTTCACCATCTCCGTTTCGGATTTTTCCCAGGTTTCCTGTCCGAATCGGTCATCTTCGCTAAAGCTGTCGAATTTTTCTCCCAAAGGACCTTGTCGTTCCTTTGAACCTACAACTGCGGCAGATTCGTTTAAATATACGTTTTTGAATTTTAGTATTTCGTTTTTCATATATTACCCGCTATCATCATATAAACATAGTATAAAATTCCGTATATAACGCTTGATGCCGAACCGTATACTATTACCGGTCCGGCGATGACGAACATTTGCGTGGCAACTCCTTTTACGAAGCCTTCGCTTTTTGCTTCGATAGCAGGTGAGGCAACCGAATTTGCAAACCCTGTTATGGGAACAAGCGTCCCCGCTCCTGCGACAGATGCCAATTTGTCAAATAATCCTATGCCGGTAAACAACCCCGAACAAAACACAAGCGTCACGGAAACCAGCGAATATGCGATTTTTTCATCTTTTACGAAATCCGAGTACAGAAAGAATAGCAGTTGCCCGATAACACATATCATCCCGCCGATAACAAAGGCCCATATACAGTTTTTCAAAGATGCAGTTCGCTTTGCTCGGCTCTCTGCTAATTCTATATATTGTTTTCTGTTCACATTTTCACTCCTTTTTCTTACTGTTAATCTGTACGAAAACCACAAAATTTATTCAATTCTATTGACAATAATGATGTTTAGGGTATAATATAGTGTGAATATTAAGATGGAAGGTTATGTAATGAAATTGAACAAAAGCAAAGAAACAAAGATTCGTTATCCTCTTTTTCCTTCAATGCACGATATAATTAACTTCACCGCTGATTCTTACGGTGACAGCATTTTATATAAGTATTATGTTGGCAAAGAGATCCGTGAAGTAAGCTTCAATCAGTACAAAGAGTGGTTTCTCGGTATGGGAACCGCGCTTTTCAACCGTGAATTGAACGGAAAGCGTTTCGCTATAGTCGGTGAAAGTAAGCCTGAGTGGATGTGCTCTTATCTCTCTGTTATGTCTGCCGGCGGCGTTATCGTTCCTCTTGACAAAGAGCTTTTTGCGGAGCAGATATGCAATTTCGTTGAGTATGCCGAGTGCGACGGTGTTATATACACTGAATCTCATTATGAAAAGGTCAAAGATGCAAAGCCCGCTTGCGGTATCTTTATAAACCTTGACGATTGCGACGAAACCGAGTCCCGCGGTCATTTATCTTTTTCCAAGCTTATGAACGAGGGTCTTGAAGCTTATAAGAAAGGCAATAAGCGTTTTGAATCCTTCCGTCCCGATACAACTGTTCTTGCCTCTCTCGTTTTCACATCCGGCACAACAGGCACCAGTAAGGGTGTAATGCTTTCACAGAATAACCTTCTGTTTAACGCATACCAGTGTGTTAACGAAGTCGACTTCACTTCTGATGACGTTAATATTTCCGCATTGCCTCTCCATCATACATATGAATGTACCGCAGGTAATATTGCGGCTATGACGTGCGGCGTCACGATCTGCTTCAATAACAGCCTTAAGTACTTTATGAAGAACGTTGCCATCTTCAAGCCCACCGGCTTGGTTCTCGTTCCTTTGTTTGTAAATACTGTTTACAGACGTATTACCGATGAAATAGAGAAAAAAGGCAAATCCGGTACTCTCAAGACAGGTATGGCAATCACCGGTGCGGCGCGTAAAGTCGGTATTGATCTTCGCAGAAATATGTTTAAAGAGATCATAGACAACTTGGGCGGTAATTTGAACAAGATCGTTTGTGGTGGTGCAGCAGTAAATCCTGATGTTGTTAAGTGGTTTGATTCCATCGGAGTAAGAATTGAACAAGGATATGGCATTACAGAGTGTTCTCCTCTCGTAGCTGTTAACCCTTCGTCTACCCGCAAAGTCGGTTCCGTAGGCCGTGCGGCTATCGGTTCAAGCGTAAAGATTATCGTTGATAATAACTACGGTGTTATTTATGAAGCGGAAACCGGTGAAATTGGTGAAATCTGTGTTAAGGGTCCTAATGTAATGCTTGGATATTATAACAATCCCGAAGCAACCAAGGAAGCCTTCACCGCAGACGGATACTTCCGTACCGGCGACTACGGCTATCTTGATAAGGACGGATATATTTATATCAGTGGTAGAAAGAAGAATATAATAGTTCTTACTAACGGAAAGAACGTATATCCCGAAGAGATCGAAGAATATCTTGAGAATATTGATATTATTAAGGAATGTGTAGTTGTCGGCAGAGAAAAGGATGATGATGTTGTCCTTACAGCTGTACTGTTCCCTGATTATGATAAGTTCAAAGGTGTTTCCGAGGAGGAAATATCCGCTACGTTAAAAGCGCAGATAATGAACGTAAACCGTCGTCTGCCTTCCTTCAAGCAAATACGCGGAATTGAAATCAGACGTGTTGAGTTTGAAAAGACTCCCACAAAGAAGATCATCCGTAGTAAAATATAAGAGGTACAAACAATGTTTGAAAAGCTTAAATCAATTCTCGTTCAGGAAATGAACATCAATGCTGATGAAATCACTATGGATTCCGAGCTTACCAACGATCTCGGCTTTAATTCTCTTGAGCTTGCTGATCTCGTTCTCCTTTGCGAAGAAAAATTCGATATCACCTTTGATGATGAGGACCTGGCTTCTCTCATTACCGTTGGCGATGTTGTAAACTATCTGGAAAACAGATAATTGCTTTTACGAAACGCACTCGTTTGAGTGCGTTTTGTTTTATTAATTCATAATTATTGTTAACCGAATCGGCGTTCTTGTTACTATATTAACGAAAGCTTTCAAACACACTTTACCAAAAGGGGAGGCGCTTGGAGTGCAAGAATACAATGCAGTACAGTTTGTGGAAGAAAACATAAAAACCATATTCGCATATTCTCTTGCCCGTGTTTCCGATAAGGAAGACGCAGAAGATCTGGCAAGCGAAATTATTCTTGCCATTTTGCAAAGTAAGGATAAGATAAAAGATCCGGGTGCGTTTTATGGGTTTGTCTGGGGTATAGCCGCAAACACTTATAAAAACTTTTTACGTCGCAAAAATAAGCTGTCCTACGGTGAGCTTGATGAAAACGTTGCGGCTGAAGACGATGTTCTCGAAAACCTCTGTACGAAAGAGGAACTTAACGCCCTCCGCCGCGAATTAACGTTACTTTCCAAGGAATACCGTGAATGTACTATTGCGTATTACTTTGACGGTCTTTCCTGTGCAGACACCGCAAAACGGTTGGGAATATCTCTTGAAATGGTAAAGTACTATCTGTTCAAGACCAGAAAAATTTTGAAAGAAGGTATAGGTATGGAAAGAGAATACGGAGAGAAAAGCTACAGACCTGCAAAATTCGAGCTTGTCACGATTTTTTCGGGAAGCTATAACGCAGAGTACAGAAATTTGTTTAACAGAAAACTACCGGGCAATATTATGCTCAGCGCATATTACACACCGATGACTATAAGAGAACTATCTCTTGAATTGGGCGTTGCTTCTCCTTATTTGGAGGACGAGATCGGACTATTGGAAAAATATGAACTTATTAAACCTCTCGGAGGAGGAAAATATCAAACAAATCTTGTAATATTCACCGAAGCTTTCACAAAGGAATTTTACAAAAATGCTGCTGAAGACTGCAAAGAACGGTTAAATCATACTTTGAACGGCATAAAGCAAAAGCTTGCGAAGATACGAAACGTAGGCTTTATCGGATGCGATCTTGAAGATAACAGCCTTTTGTGGGCGTTTCTCTGGCTGTGTATGCGTAACGGTTATTCCGGCTTTGAAAATATGAATCCCGGTTACACCTTAAAGGATAAGCTTTATAACGGAGCAACCGGAATAAATTACGGTGTGGATTACGATTGTCTGCCGGAACTGGAAAAATACTCATCTCTCGCTTTTGCGGGATACGCTGGTATTGACGATGACTATGCAATGTCCTTTGCGGATTTCGGTGTTTTGCCAAAAAAGAATCGCTATCCGGGCAAAACCTCTTGTATGCAAAAGCTGTATGCGGCACTTGAGGATAGAACAAAGGCAGAATTCGCCGTTATGAGGGCAGAAGAGCTCAAGGCTGTGGAAAACATCATATCCGAAGAGATAAAGGAAATGGCAGACTTTTACGTTTATCTCACCGAAACCGCAGTGAAAACAATGCGTTCCCACGCACCCGATCACGTTTGCAATCAGATTGACCATATCGTGGGAAGTACGATCTTTTTCCGCACAGTTGGCTTTATCGGCGGCTGTGCCGCAGATTCCGGCGCAATATTTGTTCCCGAAGATGATAATGCAGTTGCGCTTTACGCATATAGAACCAAATACAGCGAAGAAAAATGCGGTGATGTTTGTTAAAATTAAAAGCCGCGGCAGTTAATGCCGCGGCTTGAATTGTCGGGGTCCCGAAGAAGCCGCAAGGCTTCTTGGGGGGATTTGTTTTTCGGTGTTTTTTTTGGGTGTTTTTTTGTCGGGGGTCCC
>JAZNZY010000019.1:0-162619 GCA_045595165.1 Eubacteriales bacterium | reverse complement strand
GCCGGAGGTCTCTGTCTATGGTGCAGACTGAGACATTGGCAGCAGGGATTCCGATGGTGATGTCAGAAGTATCTGTGATAACCTGCATGGTACAGCTGATAGTAGCCTCTGTAGGACCGTAACCGTTGAAAATCGCTGAATTGCTATTATTGTGAATCGCTTCGCAAATATCGTCTGTCAGTTGCTCACCGCCTACCATAACGCATTTCACATCGGTAAAAGCAGATGCAAACTCTGCGTTATCCAAATACGCATGCAGTTTTGTAGGTGTGCAGTGAATACAGTCGATGCTGTGGCTATGAATAAGTTTTGCTAACAGATTGGCATTAGAGACTTCCTGTTCGTCTGCCAATACAACAGTCTTGCCCAACAAAAGAGACAGAAGAATCTCAAAGTTGGAAATGTCAAATGTAATTGATCCGCAGGCAAGAACAGAAGAACAATTCTGTGCAATGTAATGCTGCAGGTTGTTGGTAGGGGTATTATTACAGAAATTCACCATATTTCTGTGACAAATCAGTGCACCCTTGGGATTTCCGGTAGATCCGGATGTGTAGACACAATAACACAAATCCTCAGCAGATATTGCCACACAGGGATTTGCTGTATTCTCACACTTCAGCAGTTCTCCAATCTTACTTTCGGAGATGAAAACTTTTGCGCAGCTGTCTCCGTGCATATAGTTAATGCGATCCAGAGGATAGTTTGGGTCAATAGGCAGGAACACCGCACCAGCCTTTAAGATACCAAGAATTGCAGAAATCAGATGACTCTTTCGAGACAAGGCAAAGGCCACAATATCCCCAGAATGCACGCCCTTTGCAATTAATGAATGAGCGATACGATTTGCGTTATCGTTCAGTTCGGCATAAGTCAGAGTCTTATCGCAGGCAAACAACGCAATCTTATCAGGTGTTTTAGCTACCTGTTCTTCAAACAATTGGTGGACGCACTTATCCCTGGGATAGTCCATTGCAGTGTCGTTAAAGTCAAAAAGGACCTTTTGCTTTTCTTCTGCGGGCAGAAGCTCCAACTCGTAAAGTTTTTTGGTGTCGTTCTCAATGGCATCCTGCAGCAGGGTCATCAGATGGTTATGCAGAGCCTCAATTTCCTGCACCGTATATTTATCTGTCTGATAATCATAGTGAATGCGGAAGACACCTTCCCGGTCCCGGTCATCAATGTGGATTTGCAAACTCTCATTCTGCATGCCGCAGTGATACCATGTGGTTTCACAATCGCCGCCGGTAATTGCTGCGTTTTGATAACTAAGCATAACATCGTACAGCTTTTCAGAGAAGTTATACTCCTTGCGGACCGCAGACAGCATATCGCTGTAATTAAACTTTTGGTGACGAAAAATTGAAAAAGCTGTATTTTCGATAGCGGAAAGATTTTCAGCGAAGGTTTTGAAATTGTCCAGTTCAATTAGCATCGGTGCAGTATTGACAAACATACCAACCGTATTATTTTCTTTCACACCGCTACGGTTAAGTACCGCTGTGCCAATATAAAACTTTTCGGCGTTCATCTTGACACGATTTATATAGGTTGCAAGTGCCGCAGTAAACAGCATAAAGGCAGAAGTGCCCTTTTGCTGTGCATAGGTGTTAATAATGCTTGTCTGCTCCCTACCAACAACAAAGGTCTTGCGGCAAGCATTAAGAGAGTGGCTTTGCTTTTCGCTAAGATAAGTTACTTCATCACACTTCTTAAACTGTTCAACAAAGAACGCCTTGTCCTTTTCATAACGTTTGCTCTGAATATAAGCATTTTCGCTCTCGACATAATCGGCATAGGAATATGATTCCACCTCTTCGCCATTCATCAGTTTATTAAACTGTGTACCAAGAAGTGACAAAGACCAAGCATCACCGATAATATGGTGCAGTTTAATCAACAAACCGTATTGCTTAGGTAGTGTAACAATATTGATTTCACAAAGATTGCCGTAGAGGTCAAGCGGTTTCTTTGCATAATTTTCAGCATAAGAATCCAGCTCTGCCTTAGTGTCAAAGCAAAGCACATTAAAATCTTGCTCAGTATAATCGCACAGCGTTTGCGAAGCCTCGCTATCGGTCTCGACAACGCGAATACGCAACGCAGTATTAAGCCGATAAAGCTCATTAACTATTTTCTTTATCTCGGACAAGTTTTTATTTCCAGATACGAGCATGCTGCCACAGATAACAGAAATTGCTCCACCGGCGAACTTCTCCATTTCATATACTAATTTTTGTGGTTTTGTGAGATTCACTTGTAATACCCCTCTATTTCAAGACGTTTGTCAAAAAGTACACCTTTTGGAACTATTAACTCATATTATATTATACTACAATTAATGTTAATTTTCAATGCTTTTGGACGATCTTTTGAATCATTAGCCGAGCAATAACGATTTTTGTGTAATTATAGCGGATATTCTCAAAAGGTGTACCTTTTGGAGCTACTGCTTTTTTATCAAGTTATACTCCCGGACCTTTCTGTAGAAGGTGGACTTGCTTAGATCGGTTAGTTTTAGAATATCTGCGGTTGTAATCTCTCCTGATCCCATTCTGCCAAATACTTATCGAAGCCTTCGGGCGTAGGGAGCTCCGGCCTACCAAATCTAACACCCTTGGCCTTTGCGGCGGCAATGCCTTGTGCTTGCCGCTTTTTATATTCTCACGCTCGCTCTGCGCCACAAAAGATAGAATCTGCAACACAAGATCGGCAATAAACGTTCCCATAAGGTCTTTACCATTGCGGGTGTCAAGCAACGGCATATCAATAACACATATATCCAAACCGATATCTTTTGTAAGCACCCGCCACTGCTTTTGTATATCCTCATAGTTGCGTCCAAGCCGGTCGATGCTTAGTATGTAAAGTAAATCACCAGACTTCAGCTTTTTAATCATCCGTTTGTACTGCGGACGTTCAAAATCCTTTCCCGATTGCTTATCAATATAAATATTTTCGTCAGCAACTCCTACCTCGCTTAAAGCAATTAGCTGACGATCTTCATTCTGATCGGTGCTAGATACACGCACATAACCGTAAACCTTTCCCATATTCCATTACCTCCTGAATTAAAAATATTTTACCTTATAGTTGTGTAAAATTTCTTATCAGGTACAATATGGATTGCATTTTAGGCTCTTTTCAAGAAAATTATGATTATATAGCAACTAATTTTCGTCACGAATATTTTACACAGTTTATGAGTGCGTAATCTTTATTTGTATTGACAATACACCTATTATGTGTTATAATGTATATATTAAAAAGCGAGGTGTGTTTTAATGACGAAAATTATTGGTAAGAGGCTGAGAGAGCTCCGTGTAGAAAACCGCTATTCTCAGCATCAGATTGCAGAAATGTGCGGTTCCACTCAGGCGACCATCGGCAGATATGAGCAAGGTCTTGTGGATGTGTCCTTGGACAAGCTGTTTTGGTACGCAGAAACTTTTGAGGTATCTTTGGACTATATCTTTGGTAGAACCGACGATCCCAAGGGACATCTGTACGAACAGAGTAGCCCCTCCTTACCCTCTGATGCAAGCATCAACGACTTCATAGAGTTCTGCTTTGACCCAACATCACCCGCCAATGCCAAACTCAAAAAAATGCTTGTACAGTTAATGCAAGAAAGCACAAAGCAACCCGATTAATTTAAGAAGACAGTAAGAGGTAAAGATATGGGACTGATTGAATGTACAAGCGGCGCATCTCTTTGGCGCGGATATGATTATTACAAAGATAATAAAGTTAAGAATTTGATTGAAACATCTCCGGGGTTATTCACTGCTGATGTTAAAGGCAATTCTGACGAACCTTACGTTGTAGAGATCGATATTGCACACCCTCGAAAATCCAAATGCAACTGTCCTCATGCAGCCGGAAAACGTATCGTGTGCAAGCATATGATGGCGGTATATTTCGCTACCTTTCCGGAAGAAGCTCAAAGAATCTATAATGAAGCAATGGCTTATCAGGACCAAGCGGACAAGCGCGCCGAAGAGCTCTATGAAAAGGTTCGTCAATGCGTTTGGAAAATGAAGAAAAGCGAAGCACAACAAGCTTTACTCGAATTGCTCTTTGATGGACCGGAATGGCAATTTGACAGATTCGTAAGAGAACACGATCTGGAGGATGACTATTATTAAAATACAGAAGGGAGAAAATACATGAAAGCCGTAATTTACGCTCGATATTCATCGGACAATCAGCGTGAAGAAAGTATAGACGGTCAGCTCCGTGAATGTATGGAGTTTGCCAAATACAATGAAATGACCGTTGTTAATACCTATATTGACCGCGCACTGTCTGCCAAAACAGATAATCGTCCTGAGTTTCAGCGAATGATAAAGGATAGCTACAAGCGTAACTTTGATGTGGTAATCGTGTGGAAGCTTGACCGCTTTGCGCGTAACCGCTATGACTCGGCACACTACAAAGCACTTCTCAAAAAGAACCGTGTGCGTGTGGTATCTGCCAAAGAAACCATTTCTGAAGGCGCAGAAGGCATCTTGCTGGAATCTTTACTTGAAGGCTACGCAGAATACTATTCAGTAGAACTTGCTGAAAAAGTTAAACGAGGTCTTACCGAGAATGCACTGAAAGGTGTTTGGAACGGCGGCACAGTTCCTTTCGGTTATGTCGTGAACAAGCAAACTCAAAAGTTGGAGATCGATCCGCTTACAGCAGATGTTGTACGTGAAATCTTTGATATGGCTTATGATGGCAAGACAGTTAAAGAGATTCACCGTTATTTAGAAGAAAAGAACATCACACGTTCCAATGGCAAACCTCTTCGTTATAATGCTGTACGCTATATTCTCTCCAATCGTACGTACATAGGCGAATACAATCATTCGGGTGTATTGATTGAAGATGGTGTTCCTGCCATTATTGACAAAGACCGATTTGAACGGGTGCAAGGTGAATTGAAAAAGAACTCCAAAGCACCCGCACGTCACACAGCAGACGATGATTATCTTCTCACAACGAAATTGTTCTGCGGTAAATGCGGAGCAATGATGGTTGCACAAGCAGGTACAAGCCACACAGGAAAGGTACATCGCTATTATGCTTGTGTTCGTCAGAAAAAGCACAAGTGCGACAAGAAGATGATGCACAAGGAAAAGCTTGAGAACTTTATCGTTTACAAAACAATGGAGATTTTGAAGAATGATTCTGTGATCGAAGAACTCTCGGCGCTGCTTTACAATCTACAGTATAACGAAAGCACCGTTCTTCCACAGTTGGAACAACAATTGAAGGCAAAGGAATTGGAAATCCAAAATGTGTTGGATGCCATTCGTATGGGTTCTGCATCCAAAGCATTGGTGCAATGTCTAAATGATCTTGAAAAGCAGCGTGATGAACTCGGTGATGCCATTATTAAAGAGCAGATTCAGTCCCCGACCTACACACAGGACGAATACAGAATGGCTCTTACAAACTATCGAAAGATAGACATTACTCAGCAAGACGGCAAAAGAAAAATCATCGACACCTTCATCAATGCGATTTATGTATACGATGACCATTTCAAAATCGTATATAACGGTAATAATAAAGAGGAAACAGTTAGTCTTGAAGCACTCGAAAACAGTTCAACCTTGTTTTCATCCGGTGCACCAAAAACGGTATTACCCTTTTAGGGTGATGCCGTTTTTTGATATGGGAGAACTTGAACCTCAAGGAGGCTGGCGGCGTTAAAAACGACAGTCCGGTGGACTGTCGTTTAGCCGTCAGGTGCGCAGACGGAACGGAGTGACGGCAAGCAGGCAGGATTGCGAAGCAAGCCGTGTCCTGTCATCCGCACCAAAAACGGTATTACCCCTTTAAGGGTGATGCCGTTTTTTGATATAGGAGTTTCACTTGATTTTTATCTTATTTCATATTGTCTTTTTGAACTTTCCGTGGTACAATATGGAAAAAGAAATACGATTACAGGAGAAGAAAAATGGAAAACATCAGAATACAAGACGATCTTTACGGATTTGTCAACCAAGAAACCCTGGATAAGCTGGTTATCCCCGATGACAAACCTACGGCAGGCGGCTTTACCGAACTGGCGGACGGTGTTGAGAAGATAATGATGGGCGAATTTGAAGCTATGTCCGCAAGCGGCGAGTACCCCGACGAACATCTTAAAAGAGCTTGCGAATTGTACGCCATTGCAAAGGACGCAGACAGAAAAGCGGCGCACGGTATTACACCCGCGCTCAACAACCTCGCCGTACTTGAAGAAGTTAAGACGACCGAGGATTTCAGCCGTCTTTACAAGACTTTGTCCTTAAAGGGAATCCCCACCCCTATGAATATAGGCGTTGATACGGATATGAAGAATACCAAGCGCCGCCTGGTATACCTTCAGGGCGCAAGCGTAATTTTGCCCGATGCATCCTACTATAAGCCCGAGATGGCAGCGCAGAAGGCGCAGATAATCGGCATATGGACAAACGTTGCCAAGGCTGTTATGGCGCAGACCGACCTTACCCCCGAACAGCAAGAACAGTATGTTAACGACGCTTTGGCGTTTGACGAGGTGATCGGTTCTCTTGCCAAGACCAGCGAAGAGTGGTCCAGATACGTTGAAATGTACAACCCTATGGATACCGCCAAGGTGGGCGAAATGCTCTCCACCGTTGACTTTGACGTAATTCTGACCGATCTTTTCGGTCACGTACCCGAAACGGTGGTTGTTACCGAGCCCAGATATTTCGGCGGATTTGCAACCCTGTTCAACGGCGAAAGCCTTGAAAAATACAAGCACTGGGCATACGTAACGGGACTTATGAAAGCCTGCAACTTCCTTTCCGAAGAGCTGCGCGAATTGGGCGGTGCATACAGCCGTGCGCTTATGGGCGTGGCAAAGATGCAGTCTATAGAGAAGTTTGCATACAACCTCGCTTCAAGTATGTATTCCGAGCCCGTGGGAATTTACTACGGTGTAAAATACTTCGGCGAAGAGGCGAAGAAGGATATTACCGAGATAGTTCGTCAGATTATCGATACCTACAAGACCCGTATCAAGACAAACGAAATTCTGGGCGAAGAAACCAGAGAAAAAGCAATACTCAAGCTTTCCACAATGGGTGTTAAGATGGGTTATCCCGACAAGTCACGTGCAGTTTACGAAAAGCTTGTATTCAACCCCGAGGATTCCCTCTTTGATATAATGCTTACTCTGAAGGCTATCCGTGAAGAGGATTCCTTGAGCAAGCTGGATATGCCCACCGAGCCCGAAAACTGGGCAATGCCCGGCCATATGGTAAACGCTTGCTACGATCCTTTTGTAAACGATATCACCTTCCCTGCGGCTATTCTGCAGGCTCCCTTCTACTCCCTTAAGCAGACCAGAAGCGAAAATCTGGGCGGTATCGGCGGCGTTATCGGCCACGAGATCTCCCACGCGTTTGACTCCAACGGCGCAAAGTGCGATGAAAACGGTAATATAAACGACTGGTGGACAGAGGACGACTTTAAGAGATTCGAAGCAAAGGTTCAGCAGATGATCGAGCAGTTCGACGGTATCGAGCTTCCTCAGGGTAAGGTCAACGGCGCGTTTATCGTAAGTGAGAATATGGCGGATAACGGCGGTATGTCTGTAACGTTGGATATTATGGCAAACACCGAGGGCGCTTCCTACGAAGAATATTTCCGCAACTGGGCAAGAGTATGGTGCCAGAAGGCGCGCCCCGAGTACCTGCAGATGCTCCTTGCGGTTGACGTTCACGGCCCTTGCGTACTCCGCGCAAATATGCCTCCCAGAAACTTTGAGGAATGGTACAAAACCTTTGACGTAAAGGAAACCGACGGAATGTACCTCGCTCCCGAAAAGCGTATTGTAATTTGGTAAAAATCACCCCACAAAAGGTTTTTTGGCAAGTAGGGGCGTTTCACGAAACGCCCACAACGGACGAAATATATCACGAAAAAACGCTTTTGCGGGGACCCCGAAAAATATCACCCCTAAAAAAACTCACCCCTAAAATCCTTCGGATTTTTGGGGACCCCGAAAAAAGTTTATCACCCCGAGAAATCAACGGTTTCTCGGGGTGTTTGCTGTTTTTTTCAATAAACTTTCCGTGAAGCTCTTTTTTGCTCTGTAAAGTTTTTGCTAACGCAAAAGTGAAGTTGCTGCGCAGTGAAGTTTGGGCTTACACCCAAGTGAAGTTAAGTTTGCCCCACTTCGGGAACCCCCAAAACTCGCTTTGCTCGTTTCGGGGAACCCCTATCTTCGCCGCAGGCGAAACTTCACTCACGAAGTGATCTTCACTATCGAAGATAACTTCACTTGCCCTTGGGGCAAACTTAGTTTTCTATAACGAGTTCCCGAAGGAGCTTTACAAAGGTTACGGTATCGTTTTGCTCGCTGCACTGGGTAGCGACCACGGCGTTTTGCTCCGGCAAAACTATGGAATATTGGCAATACGCGCCGTCTGCGCGGAAGGCGTTTTTGTTTGCGGGCACCATCCAGAACTGATACCCATAAGCTGAACTCCAATCGTCCTGAATACCGGTAGGTATCTGCTCGCTTCCCGCTTCACGCACCCATTCTTTTGAAACGATGCGCTTGCCGTTCCACATACCCTCGTTAAGATAAAGTATGCCCAATTTCATCATATCCGAAATGGTGATATACAGTCCCGTGCCGCCGAAAGGAGTTCCGTCGGGGTCGGTCTCCCAGCCGGGAAATCCGATTTCCAAAGGCATAAACAATCTTCTGCCGATATATTTTGCCAAGGGTTCGCCTACGGCTCTTTGCACCATACAGCCTGCCATGTGAGTATCCCCGTTGGAATATGCAAACTTTTCACCGGGGGTATACTGCAAAGGCTTTGAAAGCATATACGCCATATAATCGGGGAATCCTTCCCCTTTTCTGCGGTTTGCGCCCATAAGATTGCCACCGCCCAAGCCGGAAGACATAGTGAGGAAATGTCTTAAGGTTATTTTCCGCACACCCTCGTCGGTAATAACGGGTAAATATTCGGGGAACAGATCCAGAATCTTATCGTCAAGGCTTAATTTGCCCTCGTCAATGGCTATTCCTGCCGCCGTAGACACAAAGCTTTTTGTATGAGAATATATAAGGCGGGGAAGCGAGGGGATAAAATGGTGCTCTACCACCATTTCTCCGTTTTGATACAAAGCAACAGCTTCGCACCCCGGATTATTTTTTGATAAAGCGTCTATAAACGCAAGTATTTTTTCTTTCATATTCAAAAGCTATCTCCGTTTTTATTTTGTTTCATACCTGTCCGGCAGATAAAAAGAAATTCCGAAAGCGCCGCCGTAGCGTTTTAAGTTGATGGTATCGCCTTTTTCGTAACTATCATAAGTCGAGCGTCCCACATCCAATTTAAGCTCGCCCTCTTCGACTTGCATTATTATGTAGTGATCATCGCCGCCCTTGCTTCTGCTTTTTATATATTTATCCTCCACCGTAGTGGAAACCGACACGGGCTCACTCGTATCGAAAACGTGGTTTGCGGCACGCAAGGAACCGGCTGTTACAATAACCAAGAGAATAAAAATGATAGCAAGCGACGATGCTTTTTTGCTCTTTACGTCGTTTTGAAAAACTATACGTTTTTTATAAATGAGTATACCGAACACCGCCGTTACAAGGGCGGCACCGATAGCCGCGGCTATATAAAAGGTCTTTTCCCCCGAAACAAAGCCGTATCTCTCTCCGATAGTAAAGCTGCGGAGAAGTAAGCACATAGCCGCAAAACTCGCGGTCAAAGAAATTGACTCGTATTTTAATCCCCCTTTAACGGCAGCGTAAACGATAATGCCGATTATTTGCGCCCATATCCAGAAAACAAAAAGGGTTACGTATATAACGTGGTGTGAATACCCCGAGGGTACTATAAAAAACAAAGCGGAAACGGTGGTCGCTATGCCGATTATAATGCTTTGGCGGGAAATATCAAACCATATGGCAAGCAGCGCAAACACACCGATACAGCATTTGCATATAAGCTGTTCGGTTTCGGTTTCCGCCCCGATGTTGAATAAAGCGGCTACCAAAAATCCCACGCAGGATACGGCAAAAAGCTTTCCTCTGATACTGCTGAGATCAAAAGGAATTTTTCTTTTCAGTTTCACAATATCACCTCACGGCAATTATACCACACGCAAAACACAATGTCAATAAACGGTACATACAGAAAAACACCCATTTACAGATCGTAATCATCTTCATTCATAAGAAAAAATGCGGGCATATCCATTTCAAGCACACGGGCATTGTTTGCTCTGATATACTCCCGTTTTGAGGAACAGCCCCGCCAAGCATAATAATGACCTTGTCCGTTCCAATGCTTTTCGGGAACAAGAACAACCGTTATATCCAACGTTTTTCTTTGGTTTCCGTGAGCGACAAAGGAAACGGTTATACATTTTTCATACTGTACTTTTACGAGTTTTGCACCTTTAAGGTTTTTATCTATTGCGGGAATTTGCATTTCGGGATAATATGCTCTATACGCCCATTCCCCGTTTGAAAGCTGAATTTTTTCAAGTTCTTTATGTACACCGCCTACCGTAACGTCGGAAAAAGTGATCTCGTCGTTTTCAACATAATTCCCGAGAAAATAAACGTACACACCTTGGGAAGCGCCGCCCTCGTTTATAAACGATACTTCGCTTTTAGCTTCCATTTTAAAAACCGAAGTATTGGTATGATGCAGCTTGAATACGGGCGGTTCGTTGTTTTCCGCATTTTCTGTGCGTTTGAAGTACAGCCGAGCTATAACATCCGGAAATTCACCTTCTTCGGCATAATGAGCAGACGTTACACTTTGTTCTGCGGGAAGAAGTAAAACCGGCGAAATGTCTTCGAGAGCTTCTTCTGCAAAAACACGTTTTTTCTTAATAAGCTTAGTAAACAGATCAATATCCGTTACCTTTTCCTTCCAAGCAGAAAAATTATTTCTTCTGTTAATTCCGAATTCCGAAGCTTTGCCAACGCTTGCCCAAGCGTTTGTTTTGTCGTTGCGGTTAATGAGATTAAGATATAAAAGACCGCTATCGAAGCATGCGACGCCCATTACGTCCGTATTAAGCTCTGCAGATATAGAATCTGCCAATACCTCGAAATCATCGGGAGTTTCAAAGGAAATCAGATCCGAACAAACCGTAAACCACGCAGAATTTTCCCCGCACAAAACGATACAGCTTCCATCGGAATCCGAACCGTTTTCCACAGGCGCAAAGCCGTCATTACGCAAAACACGGCACAGACTGTCTTTCACTTCATTTAAACCGATACCGTCCTTTTTGCGTATATTAACGTTATTGAACGAATTTCCCATACCAATACCCCCGAACAGTTTTAATTATTATACATCCATTGCCGTTTTGTGTCAATCACCCCTAAAAAACTCCCCATATATACTAAATGACCCTTGATCGACTTTCTTTACAATCGACCAAGGGTCATTTATGTTCTGTCTTATTATCCAACATCATTTTAACCTCTCTTTCGTAGGATGCGGATGTTTTAACTTTAACAGCAACTCAAAGCAGCTTGCACCAATATTATATATAAATTTCTCTTAAGCGAGATAGCTGTGTGTTTTGGTCTCGGGCTACTTAATTAAAGTTAAAAGATCGGAGAAACTAAATGAATTCCAACCATTACTTATTGTTTCTTTTTTACTTCTTCAAATACTCATTACTCGCTGTTTATCACAGCTTCATCTAAAAAGATCGTTCCTTCTTTTTTTCGGATAAGTTATTGCTTTCCTGAGATTTTTAATAACGAATTGTTGAATTGTTTATATTTCAAGCTTTTGTTCAAAGCGGAGATCTTCATGTTTCTTTACACATTAAGATCTCTTACTGATTGTACATTGGTATCACCCTCTCTGTGTCTATATAATACCATCCGAAACAGAGTTTTTCAATACACAATATATACAAAATGCACGAAATATTTTTGTTTATTTCGCAGAAGTTGGTTAAAATGCCCACAAAAGTGTTGACATTATTATGGTTTTGTGTTATTCTGTATGTGTTGGGGATTCAAAAAAGCGCAGTGTGCAAAGCACTGCGCTTTTCTTGTCGGGGTCCCCGAGAAGCCGCAAGGCTTCTTGGGGTGATTGTTGGGGGTAATTGTATTGACAACGGGAAAACGTGGTATTATAATCTAACGAAGCACGATATAAATGGAGCGACTATGACAATAAAGGCAGTTTTATTTGATCTGGACGGAACTCTGCTTCCCTTGAGGCAGGACGAATTTTTAGACGCATATTTCAAAAGGCTTGTAACCTATATGGCAAAAAGAGGATTTGAGCCCAAAAAGCTATATGAAACGGTTTATGCCGGTTGTGTGGATATGCTGAAAAATGACGGCGCAAAGACCAACGAGCGTGCCTTTTGGGACAGACTGTGCGCGGTATACGGCGAGGATGTAATTAAAGAAAAGCCGGTGTTTGAGGATTTTTACAAAACCGAGTTTGATTCTCTTAAGGAGTTTTCTTCCCTAAACCCGAAAGCGAAAGAGCTGATAACGTTTTTAAAATCTACGGGAATACGCACAATCCTCGCAACAAACCCCGTGTTCCCCGCCATTGCTACCCATGCCCGTATCGGTTGGGCAGGACTTAAAAAAACGGATTTTGAAATTATAACCGCATACGAAAACTCCCGTTTTTGCAAGCCAAAACCCGAATATTATACGGATGTACTCGAAAAAGCAGGTCTTTTGCCCGAAGAATGTCTTATGGTGGGTAACGATGTGGATGACGATATGCCCGCAGAAAGCACGGGAATAAAGGTGTTTTTGCTTACAGACTGTCTTTTAAACCGTAAACAAAAAGATATCTCTATATACGAAAAAGGAAATTTCCGCGATTTAACGGAATATATTAAAAAACTTGTGGAAAAATCGCAAAAAATGTGATATAATTAAAAAACTTATTTTTCTCTTTTAAAGGAAGTTATTTTTATTATGCTTTACCCCGAAAATCTTACAGTAAACAACCAAGGCCATTTATGTATCGCAGGGCAGGATACCGTATCTATTGCAAAGGAATTCGGCACGCCTCTTTACGTGCTTAACGAAGATAAAGTAAGACAAAACTGCCGCGGATACAAAAACGCCATAGACGAATATTACGGCGGAAACGGTCTTGCGCTTTACGCAAGCAAGGCGCTTTGCACAATGTATACCGCCCGTATCGCCGCAGAAGAAGGCTTGGGCGCAGATGTGGTTTCCGGCGGAGAAATATACACCCTTAAAAAAGCGGGATTTCCTATGGAAAAGGTGTTTTTCCACGGAAACAATAAAACTCCCGATGAAATTAAATTGGCGATTGATTGCGGCGTGGGACACTTCGTGGTGGACAATCTGAACGAGCTTAACACTCTTAACGAGATAGCCTCAGAAAAAGGCGTGGTACAAAAAATACTTTTCCGAATAAAGCCGGGTATTGACGCTCATACCCACGATTTTGTGCGCACGGGGCAGATAGACTCCAAGTTCGGAGTTGCTTTGGAAAACGGCGAAGCTTTTAAAATTCACAAATACGCCGCAGGTCTTAAAAATATATGCGTGGACGGCGTGCATTGCCATATCGGTTCCCAGATATTTGACGTGGAGCCGTTCAGAGAAGCGGCAAGGGTCATGATGAGCTTTGTTTCCGACCTGCGTGATAAGTTGGGAATTAACCCTCATATACTTAATTTAGGGGGCGGATTCGGCATAAAATACGTTGAATCCGATGATCCTCTTGCGCCCTATGAATACGTAAAAGCGGCGATAGACGTGGTAAAAGAAGCGGCAGAGGAAAGAAATATGCCCCTGCCTTACCTGGTTTTTGAGCCGGGCAGATCTATTGTGGCTGAAGCAGGCATAACTCTTTACACCGTCGGCTGTGTTAAGGATATACAAAACGTGCGCACCTACGTTTCCGTGGACGGCGGTATGACGGATAACCCCCGTTATATTATGTACGGCGCAAAATATTCCGCCTGCATCGCCAACAAGGCAGACAAGGAAAACGCAAAAGAGGTTACTATTGCGGGTAAATGCTGTGAATCCGGCGACCTGATACAGGAAAACGTACCTCTTCCCCAAGTTGAAGCGGGGGACACTTTAGCCGTATTGGCGACCGGCGCATACAATTACTCTATGTCCAGTAATTACAACCGTATTCCCCGTCCCGCCATGATAGCTGTTAAGGGAAACGGCGAGAAAAAGATAATTATTAAACGAGAGACCTACGAAGATATTATTAAAAACGATATTATTTAAGGAGAACGGGGTATGAAAAAAGCTTTTTTGTATATAAGCAAAGCGGTAAAAATGCTTTTTAATATTCTCTTGCCCGTTATTCTCCCTATATTTCATTACCAGTGCATAAGCTTCGGTCAATTTACCCAGTATGCCAACCAAGCGTCCCATATCATCATAGTTATCACCGCATTTTTGGCGTATTATTCGGCGTTCAAGCAGGGAACCAAATACGATACCGAGGCGAGAGATAAATATTTTTGCAGAGAAAACCAAAATATATTTACCGCTTTGCGTATTGCGTTTGCCCGTCCCTATTTGTGGATAGTATCCGCCGCAACCGCCTTGTGCTATTTTGCCATACCTATGAGAGCGGTTACATCGGTGCTGTGCAGAGGGCAAAGAGATATAGTATCCCTGCTAATAATGCTGTGCATCTGTTTTGCGCTGTTCGTTATCCTCGGCGCTTTAGCTACGGTTACCGCCTCTGTGGATTGGAAAAAGGACGGAGAGAACCAAAAGCATTACACTTCTTCCGCATATTACGAGCAGGCGGCTATTATCGCAGTGGTATACACGCTGGGCGGAACGGTGCTTATATACATATTCCCCTACGTAAGCGGTATAACCGGGATATTCAAAGGTCTTGCGGAAGCCGTAACCGTAAACGGGCTGATCACGGTTTTGTGTATTATCGCGGCAATTATCGTACTCCCGCCCTTGTTCCGTGCCCTGCGGGCAACAGCGAAGCGCAAAGCTTTTATAAAGCAGTTAAAAACCGTCTGCAGCCGAAAGGGATACGAACTATCCGAAATAAAAGTGCCCTTTAAATCCCTTTTCCAGCCTTATAAGGGCGAATCATTTACCATAAAGACGGACAAAAAGACCTACTCCTGCAAGCTGTTGTGCAGTCTTAAAAAGAGCGTCCCCATGGTTCTTCACGAGAATGGCAAAGGCGAGCATATCCACACAATAAGTATCGGCAAAAAGGGCGCGAGAATAGAGATATTCAGATATGTAAAAGCCTTTGATTTCGATTATGAAAGCGAGCATGATAAGATATTGATAATAGTACCCGTATCCAAATTTATGCAGACAAACAAAGCAGGAAAGATATTTGATGTGGACAACGGCGAAGAAATTGGAAAATACAAAATGTTTGCCGGCACGGGATTTATAAACGCGCTGGAGCGCGAATGTATCGACGGTGCGCGAAACAAGAATCTGTATAAATACATATAAAAACGCCAAAAAGAGCCATATAGGCTCTTTTTTTATAGCTTTATCGATATGTGTTCTCCGTTCGGGGAGAGTATATCCACCACACGCCAATCCTTGTTTTTGCGGCGGCAACGGTTTATTTCCTTGAATATTTTACGGCACGCCCGTGACGATACCCCCGACTTTTTCCCGCTTTTTGTTTTGGCATTTATCCATCTTCCCGCAACGGAGGCGGTTACGGGATTAAAAACGAGAAACGACGGAACCCACAAAACGAAACGGCGGGACGGCGATTTTATATTTATTTTCATTTATTCCACGAACACCTCTACCGTATCCCCATCAGAGGATTCCACCTCCACCAGCTTGCCCATAACGCCTTGTTCTATAAGATTGAATATTTTTTCGAAATCTATCTTTTGCGCGGCATCGGCTTCTATGCCGAAATTGCCTATAGAAATTCCGTTTTCCACGATAACCTTTACCAGCGCCGCGGGAAGGTTTATGTTTACTTTATGTCCGTCCGAGGAGATGACCCGTACGCGGAGCATCATTTTTTCCATACTTTTACGTTCCGCTTGGGGAACGAAGACGGTGTCCTGCTCTTTTTCGCCGGAAAGGAGCAGGTCTGTGGTAACGCCCAGTATTTTTGCCAGCTTGGGTAAAAGCATAATATCGGGACAAGCCGCGTCGTTTTCCCATTTGCTTACCGCTTGGGCGGAAACTCCCAACAGTTCGGAAAGCTCTTCCTGAGTAAGTGATTTTTCTTTGCGTAGCGATGATATGCGATGTCCGAGTGTTTTTTTCATAATTTCAAAATTCCTTTCTGTTCGTTGTGCTGTGATTTTACACCGCAAACACCGAAAAATACAGCGACCAACGGTTGATACGGGTAAACCAAAGGTAGAGTTTTATATTAACCGTTGGTTGTATTTTAGCAAAAATCCTTTTAAAAAGCAATTATTATGGAATAATATTGTGGAAAGGACGGGATAATATGAAAAATTTACTTGAACAAGCCAATGCTTTGAAGGACGAGCTTATCCGCCACAGACGGCATATTCACAAAAATGCAGAGACAGGATTTAACACAAAAAAGACGTCGGAATATATAATCGACAGGTTGAAAGAGATGGGATACGAGCCCGAAAAATGCGGTATCGGCGGAATAAAGGCGGAGATCGGAGGCGGAGAAAAGACCATACTTTTGCGGGCGGACACGGACGCTTTGCCCATTGATGAGGAAACCCACCTCTCTTACGCGGCAAGCGAAAATATGCACGCTTGCGGACATGATATGCACACAGCCATGCTTCTGGGTGCGGCACAGATTCTGAAAGAAAAGGAACACCTGCTAAAAAACAGGGTCGTTTTTATGTTTCAGCCTGCGGAGGAAATCCTTGAGGGCGCAAAGGATATGATTGAAAACGGCATACTGGACGGAGTAGACGAAGCGGTTATGGTTCACGTCATAACCGCCGTGGATATGCCCACGGGTACGGTGATTGTTGGTTCACCCGGCGCAGGTGCACCCGCCTGCGATCATTTCACCATAGAAATTCAAGGCAAAGCCTGCCACGGAAGCGCACCTTGGAAAGGGGTTGACAGCGTACTCATCGCCTCCCAGACCGTAAATGCATTGCAGGTGCTTCAGTCCAGAGAAGTGGATATAAGAAAGGAAACCGTCCTCACAATAGGATATATGCAAGGAGGACAGAACGGGAACACTCTGGCAGACAAAGCGATATTAAAAGGAACGGCAAGATCATTTGATGAAAAAACGAGAGAATATCTTAAAAGCAGAATTACCGAGATCGCTTGTGCCGCGGCAGAAACTTATCGGGGAAGCGCAAAGGTAACCTTCACCTCGGGAACTCCGGTGTTTATTAACGAAAAACATCTATCCGAACGTGTGTTTGATGAGTTAAAAGGTCTTTTAAGCGAAGAGTACGTGCTCACAACGGCAATGATAAGCCCCGACGGACGGGTAGCGCGGGGAGGCGGAAGCGAGGATTTCGCCTACGTGAGCCAAAAAATCCCTACCGTAATGGTAGCCATAACCGCAGGAGAAAAGGAAAAAGGATATATCTATCCTCAGCACCACCCCAAAGCTGAGTTCGACGAAGAAGCGCTCCCCATCGGAGCAGCGGCATACGCAAAGCTGGGAATGAGAAATGATAAATGAGGAATGAGAAATTATGGAAGTTTTTTGCAAAGCAAAAAACCGTAATAATTGTTTTTGATATGTTATGTCTGTGGTAACGAAAAAGCAAGTTTTTGAAGTGAGCGATGGTAAAACGCTGTAGAAAACGTTTTTCGCGAGTGGAGAGCTGTAGTAACCTACTGCCTCCCGAGCGAAAACGTTTAAAAAACGCAAAATAAAAAAGAAATTCGGTAGAGATTTTACTTCTACCGAATTTTTACCTTATTTGGTGATTAAAGCGGCGGGGGCAAGGGGCGCCCCGAAAAAT
Organism: Eubacteriales bacterium; assembly: GCA_045595165.1. Lineage (GTDB taxonomy): Bacteria > Bacillota > Clostridia > Oscillospirales > CAG-382 > SFLA01. The sequence goes on along the minus strand of JAZNZY010000019.1, from coordinate 144,682 downwards.
GCTACCGCATTTTTTGGGGACCCCGGGCAAGCCACCCGCCCTACAAACGGAAACTTGCTGCAGCAAAATTTTTACAATTCTTTGCGTTTTTGTTCTACAGTGCTTTTACCGAGCGATATTAGCCGCCGAGGTAGGCGCGTATAACCGCATCATCATTCAGCAGTTCTTCACCCGTGCCTTCGCGGACGATAAGTCCCGTTTCCAGAACGTATGCGCGGTTTGCAATGGAAAGTGCTTTTTTAGCATTCTGCTCAACCAACAGAACGGTAGTACCTGCGCGGTTGATCTCGGATATCATATCGAAAATAGTGTTAACGTACAAGGGGGAAAGTCCCATACTGGGCTCATCCAGCAAAATGAGGGACGGACGGGACATAAGCGCACGGCTCATCGCCAGCATTTGCTGTTCACCGCCGGAAAGAGTGCCTGCAATCTGCTTTGAACGCTCTTTGAGAATGGGGAAACGCGCGTAAACCTCTTTTAATGTGTTTTCCTTTTCTGCTTTATCGCTTCTGGTGTAAGCGCCCATTTTAAGGTTTTCCGCTACGGTAAGCTCACAGAAAATTCTGCGTCCTTCGGGAACCTGCGCCATACCCATAGGCACAAGCTTGTGGGCAGGGACGTTGGTAATATCCTTGCCATCATAGGTAACCTTTCCCTTCGCCTTGGGGATAAGGTTGCAGAGAGAATGCATTATAGTGGTCTTACCTGCGCCGTTTGCACCGATAAGGGCGACTATCTCGCCTTTATTAACCTCAAAGGAAACGCCGCGTATAGCCTTTATAAGACCATAGGACACTTCAAGATCTTCAACTGTAAGTAAAGCCATAATATCTCGCTCCCTTCAAGATTATTCGCCCAGATAAGCTTTAATGACATCGGGATGTCTGAGCACTTCTTCTGTAGTTCCGTGAGCAAGAGTGGTACCGAAGTTAAGCACGGTAAGCTCATCGCACAGACCGGATACAAGGCTCATATCGTGCTCGATAAGAAGCACGGTCATATCAAATTCATCTCTTATACGGCGGATGGTTTCGGTAAGTTCTGCGGTTTCCTGAGGGTTCATACCTGCGGCAGGCTCATCCAGAAGCAGCAGTTTGGGATTGGTAGCCAAAGCGCGCGCCATTTCCAAACGACGCTGTGAACCGTAGGGTAGGTTGGAAGCCACGGTACGGCGTTCTTCGTCCAGACCGAACACGCGGAGAAGTTCACGGGCAGCAGAGCGCATCTGCTTTTCCGTGGAAAAATGCTTGGGAAGGCGGAAAATACTTTGGAAAATATTGCACTTTGTGCTGTTGCCCATTCCCACAAGCACGTTATCTATAACCGACATGTTGGAAAACAGACGGATATTCTGGAAGGTACGGGCAATGCCTTTTTTGTTTATTTCTGCCGGAGTTTTGCCCACAAGCTCCTCACCATCCAGCAAAAAGGTGCCGGTGGTGGGACGGTATACGCCGGTAAGCAGGTTGAAAACCGTGGTTTTACCTGCGCCGTTAGGACCTATAAGACCGTAAAGCTGATTTTTCTTTATTTTTAAATTAATATCCTGTGCGGCTTTAAGTCCGCCGAAGGAGATACCCAAAGAACGGGTTTCAAGCATATATTCGCTCATTTTTTATCTCCCTCCTCTTTTACGCTTTGCTCGGGAACGATATCTGTGGAAAGCAAGGCATCCATAGGTATTTTGGTGGGAACCTTGGACCAGTCTGCTGTAGCGGGAGCTTCAATACCGCCGTCCTCTTTGATACGGTGTCCGCGGAACTTGATAACGAGATATTCCACAAGACGGTGCAGGCTGAATCTCTCACGCACCTTACGCAAAGCGGGCGCGTTGTTCCAGATAACCGCAACGATAAGAATAAGAGCGTAAATAAGATATTTAAGTGCGGCAAGATCGCCGGAAAGCTTGGTGGTAAGCTGAATGTTGATAAAGGTAAGAAGAGTGGCGGAAAGTATGGAGCCCGTAATGTTACCCATACCGCCCAGAACTACCATAACCAGAATTTCAACCGAATAGTTGAAGGAGAAAAATCCGTAGTCAACGGGGGTGGTATTGTGTCCGTACAAAACGCCTGCGATACCTGCGAAGAAAGCGGCAATAACGAATACAGCCAGCTTATAGTAGGTAACGTTTACGCCCATTGCGCGGGCGGCGATCTCGTTATCACGGATAGCCTGAATAGCGCGTCCGTGCTTACTCTTCATAAGATTCTGAGTTACGAAAACGGCGAATATCGCCATTATGAAAACGATTACGAACAGAGTTTTTCCGTATTTACGGGTGGTAAGTCCCAGCGCACCGCCGAAAATTTCCTGATTCATAAACACAGTACGGATTATCTCGCCAAAAGCGAGAGTTACGATAGCCAGATAGTCGCCCTTAAGACGAAGGGTGGGCAGACCGATTATAAGTCCGAACAGTGCCGCGGTAAGTCCGCCGACAATCATAGATAAAATAAGAACTACCGTGGGATTGGGAATTACGGTGTGAAGATAATTTGCGGTAAAACAGCCGATATATGCGCCTGCGCACATAAAGCCCGCGTGGCCGAGGGAAAGCTCGCCGAGGAAGCCCACTACCAGGTTAAGAGATACCGCAAGTATTATGCTGTAGCCGATCTGGGTAAGCATAAGAGAGGTAGAGCCCTTTATTGAGCCTGAAAAAGCAACGATGGTAAAGGGAATTGCCAGAGCGAGAATGAGTATATAATTTATCCAATGCTTAAGCTTGAACTTTTTCATTTTATACCTTCTCCCTTCTGGTCTTGCCCATAAGTCCGGTAGGACGGACCATAAGAATGAGTATAAGCAAACCGAATTCTATAGCGGTAGTATATGGGGACAAAGCGGGAATGCTGGAGCAGATCTTCTCGATAACGCCGAGCAATATTCCGCCCACCATTGCGCCGGGAATGGAACCGATACCGCCGATAACCGCCGCGGTGAACGCCTTTATACCGGGCATTGCACCCAAAGTGGGGCTTACTGCGGGAATCTGCATAAGATAGAATACAGAAGCGCAAGCCGCCAATGCAGAACCGATAGCAAAGGTAAGGGTGATAATGCCGTTTACGTTAATACCCATAAGGGAAGCGGCGGCTCTGTCCTCGGAAACAGCCAGCATTGCCGTACCTGCCTTGGTCTTGTTGATAAACAAGGTAAGAGCGACCATAATAACGACACAAAGTCCCAAAGTAACGAGAGAAGAAATACTTATGGATATACCCATCACATCAACAGAGCCCCAGTTGCCGATAGAAACGGGGCGTGTGCCTGCGCCGTATATGAGCTGAGATACGCTCTGAAGCAAATAACTTACGCCGATAGCCGTAATAAGCACCGCCAGAGGGGACGCGCCGCGGAGAGGACGGTATGCCACTCGCTCCGTAGCGATACCGAGAACGGTACAAATTATCACCGCCACTATTACTGCGGGAATAGGATGGTTCATAATGCTCAAAGTTGTGAAAACAGCGTATGCGCCCACCATTATAATATCTCCGTGGGCGAAGTTAAGCATCTTTGCGATACCGTATACCATTGTGTAGCCCAGCGCTATGAGGGCGTAAATTCCGCCCAGACAAAGGCCGTTGATGAGTGTATTCATAAATACTCCTAAAGCAAGAATTCGCAGAAAGGCAAAGCACACGTTACTTTGCCCTTCTGCAAAAATTCAGTTGATAAAATTATAATTAATCGCGGTCTACAACTACAATCTGAGGAGCCTTTTCGCAAGAGCCTGCGGTGGTCCAAGTCATATCATTACCGGTAAGACCGTCATACTTAAAGGTGCCGCCGGTGAGAATGGGGCGGATAGCGTCTGCCAGATCGGAAGCAGAGATGGTAACGTCATCAACGCCTGCAGCCTTCATTGCTTCATAAATGATCATAACTGCATCGTAGCCGTCTGCTGCGAACTGGTTGGGAACTTCGCCGTACTTTTCCTGGTAAACATCTACGAAAGACTTAACGTTTGCAGAAGTTGCGTCGAAGGGAGTGATGTAGGAGATAACTGCGGTTACGGTGTCATCAAGCTGATCCTTGATACCGTCAAGACCGTCGCATCCGAAAACGGGAACGTTAAAGCCAACCTGAGCTGCCTTTTTGCAAACGAGAGCTGCTTCGGTGTAGTAGAAGGGAAGGAAGAGAACGTCACATTCCTTGGACTGAAGCTCGGAAACCTGAGTGGAGAAGTCCTTGTTGGTTTCCTTGGTGAAGGTGTATACGAAATAATCGGTATCCTTAACCTTGCCAAGCTCGGTCATCTGTGCTTCGAAGGCTTCGTAAAGACCTGCGGAGTAAGGATCGCTGGTATCGTAGATAACGCCGATCTTGCTGTAATCTTTTGCAAGAGTGTTAGCCGCGATAGTGCCCTGCTGTGCGTCGCCGAAGCATACGCGGAAAGCGTTTTCGCTTACGCCGATAACGTTTTCTGCGGAAGCGGAGGGAGTCATAAACAGAACGCCGTCGTTAGCTGCTTCTGCTGCGAAGGATGCGCAGGAGCCGGAAGTAACGCTGCCGATAGAAACCTGCATACCCTTCTCGAAGAGAGAGGTGTAGCCGGTAGCTGCCTTGTCTGCTGCTGCCATATCGTCTACCATTTCGAAGGAGAACATAACGCCGTTAAGTCCGCCTGCCGCATTGATCTCTTCGATAGCGATGGTAGCGCCGCGCTGTACTGCAACGCCGTAAACGGAAGCGTCACCGGTAAGGGGTCCGGTAGCGCCGATAACGTAAGTTTCGTTGTTTGCGGTATAATTGGTATCTCCGCAAGCGGTAGCGCAAAGCAGGCAAAGAACAAGTGCCAGAGCTGCGCATACCAATCTGATTGTCTTTTTCATGGTGAATATCCTTTCTGAAATTAGGTGTTTTGAAACCACACAAAATAAATGTTAGCCCATTTTATACCCGAAGATACGTTTTGTCAACCCCTTTTGAATAAAAATCAAATATTTTTTCCGAGAAATTGCATAAAAAACCATAAATTACAAACACAGTCCTTCGTTTTTTGCATAAATAATCTCACTATACAAAACACAAAAGAGAGAAAGCGGAAGAAATATCCGAAAACGGTTTTGTTCAAAAAAGAAAAAACGCGGTGCAAAATAAAGCCGAAATTCGTCATATAAAAATACGGTATGGTATTTACTTTTTCTTCAATATATGTTATTATATAAGCGATATTTGAAATCGCTTTGTAACTGACGGTTTTTTTGCGAATCAACGCAAGGGAGCAAGGCGAAATAAAAGCCGACCGTCTGGGCAGCCCTAAGCGTATTTTATACACGGCATAGGACTGTCTTTTTTGATTTAATATATGTTTATTCGGAGGATACGATTTATGAAAAAAGTTGCAATCATTATGGGAAGCGACAGCGATATGCCCGTAGTATCCAAAGCAGCGGATACTCTTGCAGGATTGGGAATACCTTATACGATGCGCGTGTTATCGGCACACAGAACGCCGGAGCAGGTGCGTCTTTTTGCTATGGAAGCAAGAAAGAACGGATACGGTGTAATGATATGCGCCGCAGGAATGGCGGCTCATCTTGCAGGTGCGGTTGCCGCCGCAACCACTCTGCCCGTTATCGGAATTCCCATAAGTGCAGGCAAATTCAACGGGCTGGATGCACTTCTTTCCACCGTACAGATGCCCTCCGGAATTCCCGTTGCCACCGTGGCTGTGGACGGCGCAGTAAACGCGGCTCTCCTTGCGGCACAGATGATAGCCCTTTCCGACGACGAGCTGGCGGCAAAGCTTGACGCAAAGCGGATGTCCGACGCCGAAAAGGTTTTGGCAAAAGACGCGGCTATTAACGGTTAACACATTTATTCTCTTTTTCGGAAAGGCAGTTGAAGATATATGGGCGGATTTTTTGGTGCCGCTTGCAATCACGATGCGATCGAAGACGTGTTCTTCGGAACGGATTATCACTCTCATTTAGGTACCCGCCGCGGAGGTATGGCGGCATTTGATCCCGAAAAGGGATTGCAGAGGGAGATTCATAATATAGAAAACTCCCCTTTCAGAACAAAATTCGAGCACATTTTTGAAGAAATGTCAGGCACGTCCGCTATCGGCTGTATAAGCGACAGTGACCCTCAGCCCCTACTTATACGTTCCGCGTTGGGCAAGTTTGCAATATGCACCGTAGGCGCTATAAACAATTCGGACGAGCTTATAGATAAATATTTTTCGGAAGTGAACGGACATTTCAACGCAATGACAAGCGGTGCGGTAAACTCCACCGACCTTGCGGCGGCGCTTATAAGCCGTAAGGAAAACTTTGCCGAAGGAATAAAGTTCGTTCAGGAGCAGATACAGGGCAGTCTTTCTCTGCTCATACTCAAGGATGACGGCAGTATTATCGCCGCCAGGGACAGATTGGGCAGAACACCCGTATCCATTGGCAAAAACGATGGCGGTTATTGCGCATCTCTTGAGCCCTTCGCCTGCCAGAAGCTGGGTTACGAAAAGGTATGTGAGCTGGGCCCCGGCGAAATAGTTGAAATAACCAAGGACAGTATGACACGTCTTGCCGAACCCGGCAAGGAAATGAAGATATGCGCGTTCCTTTGGTCCTATTACGGATACTCCACATCCAGCTATGAGGGCGTCAACGTAGAGCTTATGCGCTACCGCAACGGCGAAATAATGGCAGAGTACGATAAAGAGTGCGGTATGGCGCAGGATATTGATTACGTAAGCGGTGTGCCCGATTCCGGCACTCCCCACGCTATAGGATATGCCAACAAAAGCCACGCTCCCTTTGCCCGTCCCTTTATTAAATACACTCCCACCTGGCAGAGAAGCTTTACCCCCGCAAAGCAGGTGGACAGAAACCGTATCGCGAAGATGAAGCAGCTCCCCGTGCCCGAGCTTATAAAGGACAAAAAACTGCTTTTCGTGGACGATTCCATTGTAAGAGGCACACAACTTCAGGAAACGGTGGATTTCCTTTACGCCAACGGCGCGAAGGAGGTTCATATGCGCAGTGCTTGTCCTCCTATTATGTATAACTGTAAATACCTTAACTTTTCCAGAGGCAGACACGAGCTGGAGCTGATCGCCCGCCGTACCATAATAGAGCTGGAAGGCGAAGAGGGTCTTAAATATATAGACGAATATTCCGATTCTTCATCCGAAAGAGGAAAGCGCCTCGCAAAGACTATAAGCGATAAATTCAACTTCTCTTCCCTTAACTTCCAATCCCTTGACGGTATCTTAAAAGCAATAGGCATTGAGCCCTGTAAATTATGCACCTATTGTTGGACCGGAAAAGAATAATCACCCCACAAAAGGTTTTTCAGATAAGTACGGGTGTTTCACGAAACACCCCTGCAGACAAAAGAAAACACTTTGAAAAACGCTTTTGCGGGGACCCCGAAAGAAAACACCCCTAAAAAAGCACCCCGAAAAACCCCACAAGGAATTATTAATACACAATAAACATTTAAAACACCCGCCGTTTTTACGGCAGAAGGAGATATATTATGCATTCCAATTCCTATTCCGAAAGCTACGCCAAGGCAGGCGTGGATATAACCGCAGGCTACAAGGCCGTTGAGCTTATGAAAAAACACGTTGCCCGCACCCGTAACGAAGGCTGTCTTGACGACGTAGGCGGTTTCGGCGGATGCTTTGGACTGAATATCGCAGGTATGGAAGAACCCGTGCTGGTTTCCGGTACCGACGGTGTCGGAACCAAATTAAAGCTTGCCATACTTACCGATAAGCACGATACTATCGGTATCGACTGCGTGGCAATGTGCGTTAACGACGTTATCTGCGTAGGTGCAAAGCCTTTGTTCTTCCTGGATTACATCGCTTGCGGTAAAAACGTGCCCGAGCGTATTGCGGAATTGGTTGCAGGCGTTGCAGAGGGCTGTGTTCAGTCCGGATGCGCACTTATCGGCGGAGAAACCGCAGAGCATCCCGGTATGATGCCTGAAGACGAATACGACCTTGCGGGCTTTACCGTGGGTGTGGTAGACAAAAAGAAGATTATAGATAACACAAAAATGGCAGCAGGGGACATTATTATCGCCCTTCCCTCTACCGGTATCCATTCCAACGGATTTTCTCTTTGCCGCAAGGTGTTCGATATAGATAACAACAATCCCAATCTTTACGTGCCCCGTGAAGAGCTTGGCGGAAAGACGGTAGCGGATGCCCTCCTTGTTCCCACAAAGATTTACGTTAAGCCCGTGCTTGCACTTCTTGAAAAGGTTGACGTTAAGGGTATTTCCCACATCACCGGCGGCGGATTTTACGAAAACATTCCCCGTTCCGTGCCCGACGGACTTTGCGCTAATATCGACAGAAGCGCAGTAAAGGTGCTTCCCATATTCGACGTTATCGCAAAGGACGGCAACATTCCCGAAAGAGATATGTTCAATACTTATAATATGGGTGTGGGTATGAGCATCGTAGTCGCTCCCGAGGACGTGGATACAGCTTTGGAAGTGCTTAAAGCAAACGGCGAGGATGCTTACGTGATCGGCACTGTTTCCGAAGGCGAAGATAAGATTATCATTGCTTGAGGAAGATGATATATGGAAAAAACAAAAATTGCGGTTTTGGTATCCGGCGGCGGCACTAATCTGCAGGCGCCTATAGATGCACAAAACAGCGGAATTATAAAAAGCGGCGAAATCGTTGCCGTAATATCCAACAAGCCCGGTGTGTATGCCCTTATCCGCGCCGAAAACGCAGGTATTAAAGGCTACGTTGCAAACAAAAAACAGCTTGGAGCAGGCTTTGAGGATGAGCTTGTGCGCATTTTGACCGAAGTAAAGGCAGAAATAATTATACTTGCCGGATTTATGTGCATATTAAGCGAGAATTTTACAAAGCGGTATCCCAACCGTATAATAAACGTTCACCCCGCACTTATCCCTTCTTTTTGCGGAGAGGGATATTACGGACTCCGCGTACACGAAGCGGCTTTGGCGAAAGGCGTTAAGGTAACGGGAGCAACGGTACACTTTGTAAACGAAATCTGCGACGGCGGCGAAATTATCGCCCAGAAGGCTGTGGACGTTCTGGACGGCGACACACCCGAAACCCTGCAAAGAAGAGTTATGGAGCAGGCGGAATGGATAATACTTCCTCTTGCTGCGGAAAAGGTTTCCGCACGGATTATGAAAGAAAAAGGAGAATAAGAAAATGAGCGTATACGAATCTTATACAATAAACGAACTGGTTGGCAACAACCCTTACCCCGGCAGAGGTATTATAGCAGGACTTGACGAAAGCGGAAAATATGCGGTTACCGCATACTTTATAATGGGAAGAAGCGAAAACTCCCGCAACCGTGTATTCGCACTCCGTGAAGACGGCGCGATAATTACCAAGGCTTACGACGAAAGCAAGGTAAAGGATCCTTCCCTTATCATTTACGCCGCTTGCAGAAAGTTTGAAAACAAGCTTATTACCACCAACGGCGACCAGACCGACACGGTATACGATTTTCTTGCAAAGGGTGAAACCTTTGAAAAAGGGCTTGAAACCCGTTGTTTTGAGCCCGATGCACCCAATCTCACCCCCAGAATTTCCATACTGCAGGATTTCGAAAACGGATATTCCTATAAATTGAGCATACTTAAATCCGCAGACCCCGAAGGTACTGCCTGCAACCGCTTTACTTATTCCTATGCCCCCACAGCAGGTCTGGGACACTTTATCCACACCTACAACGGCGACGGAAATCCCCTTCCCACCTTCACCGGCGAGCCCAAGAGAGTGAAGATAAACGGCGATATGGAAGCCTTTGCAAACGAAATATGGTCCTCTCTTAACGAAGAAAACAAGATATCCCTTTACGTAAGATACACCTGCCTTGCAGACGGAAGCAAGACGGATATGATAATAAACAAAAACGGTATTTAATTTATGGACAGACACGACAGATATATATCTCCCCTTTCCACCCGCTATGCCAGCGACGAGATGCAATACGTTTTCTCCGATAACAACAAGTTCCGTACCTGGAGAAAGCTGTGGATATCCCTGGCAAAAGCAGAAAAGGCGTGCGGTCTTAATATAACCGACGAGCAGATTGCCCAGATGGAAGCAAACAAGGACGACGTGGACTACGAAAGAGCCGCCGAATGGGAAAGAAAGGTACGTCACGACGTTATGGCGCACATTCACACCTTTGGCGAGCAGTGCCCCAAGGCAGAGCCTATTATCCATCTCGGCGCAACAAGCTGTTACGTGGGCGATAACACCGACGTGATAATTTTAAAGCAGGCGTCCGAGATAGTGCTTAAGAAAGCCGCCGCGGTTATGAAAAATCTGGCGGAGTTTGCCGAAAAGTACAAATCCCTCCCCTGCCTCGCATACACTCATCTTCAGCCCGCACAGCTTACCACGGTGGGCAAACGCGCAACCTTGTGGATGTACGAACTGTCTATGGATATAACCGAATTGGAGCACAGAGTGAGTCAGCTTAAAATGCTGGGCTCCAAGGGTACTACCGGAACCCAGGCAAGCTTTATGGAGCTTTTCGGAGGTGACGAGGAAAAGGTTAAAAAGGTTGAAGAGCTTATTGCCGCAGATTACGGATTTGACGGTGTTGTGGCGGTTTCCGGACAGACCTATTCCAGAAAAGTAGACGCATACTTCCTTTCCGTGCTTTCGGGATTTGCACAAAGCGCATACAAGTTCTCCAACGATATGAGATTACTTCAGTCCTTTGAAGAAATTGAAGAGCCCTTCGGAAAGAGCCAGGTAGGCTCCTCCGCAATGCCTTACAAGCGTAATCCCATGAGATGCGAGCGAATTTCCGCTTTGGCGAGATACGTTATTACCGATTCTCTTAACCCCGCTTTCACCGCAGGTACACAGTGGTTTGAGCGCACTCTGGACGATTCCGCAAACAGACGTATATCCACCTCCGAAGCCTTCCTCGCAATAGACGCAATACTCAATATTTATATTAACGTAACCTCCGGTATGGTGGTTTACGATAAGGTTATAAACCGCCGTGTAATGGAAAAGCTTCCCTTTATGGCGACAGAGAATATTATGATGCGCGCCGTTGAAGCGGGCGGTGACAGACAGGAATTACACGAAAGACTGCGTGTTCATTCCCACGCCGCCGCCGCAAACGTAAAGCTGGAAGGTAAAGAAAACGACCTTATAAAGCGTATTGCCGAAGACAGTGCCTTCGGACTTACGGAAGAAGAGATAAACTCCCTGCTCCAGCCCGAAAAATACATTGGCAGAAGCGTACATCAGACGGAAGAATTCATACAAGACGTGGCACAGCCCATAATAGATAAATATTTTGTGGGCGGTTCAGAGAGTGAATTGAAAGTTTAAAAAGGAGTAAATGATAAATATGAAAGAATTTGTACTTAAATACGGCTGTAACCCCAACCAGAAGAATTCCAAAATATATATGGAAGACGGAACCGATCTTCCCGTTGAAATACTTAACGGCAGACCGGGATACATAAACTTTCTTGATGCTTTTAACTCCTGGCAGTTGGTAAAGGAGCTTGACGCCGCTTTGAATATGCCTGCGGCTACCTCCTTCAAGCACGTTTCCCCTACCTCTGCCGCTGTAGGCAACCCTCTTTCCGATGCACAGAAAAAGGCGTTCTTCGTTGATGATATTGAAGGTCTTGACGAAAGCCCTCTCGCCTGCGCATACGCAAGAGCAAGAGGTACGGACAGACAGTCCTCCTTCGGCGATTGGATAGCTCTTTCCAGAGAGTGCGACGCTACCACCGCTATGATAATCAAGCGCGAGGTATCCGACGGAATTATCGCTCCCGGTTACACCGACGAAGCTTTGGAGATACTTAAATCCAAGCGCAAGGGCAGTTATAATATTGTAAAGATCGACCCCGACTACGTTCCCGCAGAAGCTGAAAAGAAGCAGGTGTTCGGTATTACCTTTGAGCAGGGCAGAAATAATCTTAAAATAGATCCCGAATGCCTTAACAATATCGTTACCGAAAACAAGGTGCTTTCCGAAGATGCAAAGAGAGATCTCGTTATTGCGCTTATAACCCTTAAATACACCCAGTCCAACTCCGTTTGCTACGCTTATGACGGACAGGCTATCGGCGTTGGCGCAGGTCAGCAGTCCCGTATCCTTTGTACCCGTCTTGCAGGAAGCAAAGCAGACCTTTGGCACCTCAGACAGCACGAAAAGTGCCTGAACCTCCCCTTTAAGGCTGATATCGGCAGACCCGACAGAGATAACTGTATTGATATTTACCTTTCCGAAAATCCCGATGAAATTCTTGCAGACGGCGAATGGCAGAAATTCTTTACCGAATGTCCCGCAGTTTTCACCAAGGCAGAGCAGAGAGCATATCTGGATACCATTACCGGTGTTTCTCTGGGAAGCGATGCTTTCTTCCCCTTCGGCGATAACATTGAGCGCGGCAGAAGAAGCGGTGTTTCCTACGTGGCACAGCCCGGCGGAAGCGTGAGGGACGATCAGGTTATCGAAACCTGCAACAAGTACGGAATGGCAATGTGCTTTACCGGAACAAGACTGTTCCACCATTAATTTTTGGAGGAATAATATAATATGAAGGTAATGGTTGTAGGCGGCGGCGGACGTGAGCACGCCATAATCAAATCGCTTAAAAAGAGCACGGAAATAACCGAGCTTTACGCACTCCCCGGCAACGGCGGTATCGCGGCGGATGCAATATGTGTTAATATCGGCGCAAAGGACCTGGACGGCATTGTAAACTTTGCTTTGGAAAACAACATTGATTACGCTGTTGTGGCTCCCGACGACCCTCTGGTGCTGGGCGCTTGCGACAGACTCCGTGAAAAGGGTATCCCCTGCTTCGGCCCCTCCAAGGCGGCGGCGCAGATAGAGGGAAGCAAGGTGTTTTCCAAAAATCTTATGAATAAATACGGTATTCCCACCGCTAAAGCAGAATGCTTTTACGATGCGGACAAAGCTTTGGAATACGTTTCTTCCTGCCCTATCCCCACGGTTATTAAAGCAGACGGTCTTGCTTTGGGCAAAGGCGTTGTTATTGCCCAGACCAGAGAAGAAGCTGTAGAAGCGGTTAAATCCATGATGCTGGACAATCGCTTCGGCGACAGCGGAAAAAATATTATTGTGGAAGAGTTTCTCACCGGTCCCGAGGTAAGCGTGCTTTCCTTTACGGACGGAAAGACTGTGGTTCCCATGATATCCTCTATGGACCACAAGAGAGCGCATGATAACGACGAGGGACTTAACACCGGAGGTATGGGTACGGTTGCTCCCAACCCCTATTACACTCCCGAAATGGCGGACAGATGTATGAAGGAGATCTTCCTTCCCACTATCGACGCAATGAACAAAGAGGGCTGTCCCTTTACGGGATGTCTGTATTTTGGTCTTATGCTCACGCCCAACGGCCCCAAGGTTATTGAATACAACTGCCGATTCGGCGATCCCGAAACACAGGTTGTGCTTCCCCTTTTGGAAAGCGATCTGTTTACGGTTATGCAGGCGGTAAGCAGCGGAACCCTTGACGAGTGCGAAGTTAAATTCTCCAAAAAACACGCTTGCTGTGTTATAGAGGCATCCGAAGGATACCCCGAAAAATACGAAAGCGGCTTTGAGATAGTACAAAACGGCGATATCGACGGTGAAGTTTACTACGCAGGCGCAAAAATTAAAGACGGAGTACTTGTTACCGCAGGCGGACGTGTTTTGGGTATCACCTGCATTGCGGATACTCTTGGAGAGGCGATAGAAAAATCCTACGCCGCAACACAAAAAATAGGCTTTAAGAACGCATATTTCCGCAAGGATATAGGCGCAAGAGCGATGAAAGCGAAGGTCTGATAAATGGTATACAGATTATTTGTTGAAAAAAAGCAGGGTCTTACCCTTGAAGCAGATGCTCTGAAGGCGGATATTAACGGTCTTCTGGGCATTGAGAGCGTTACCGACGTAAAGCTTCTCAACCGCTATGATGCGGAAAATATAAGCGAGGAGAACTTCAACAAGGCAGTATCTGCCGTATTCTCCGAGCCTCAGTTGGATAACGTTACCTACGAATTTCCCTATACGGATGCCCAAACCGTATTCGCATCCGAATATCTGCCCGGTCAGTTTGATATGCGTGCAGACAGTGCGGCACAGTGCATCCAGCTTATGTCCTGCGGCGAAAAGCCTTTGATAAGAAGCGCAAAGGTTTACGCTATATACGGCAACATTACCGAAGCCCAGAAAAACGATATAATTAAATATGTTATCAACCCCGTGGAAAGCCGCGTTGCTTGTATGGACAAGCCCGAAACGCTGGTTACCGAATATGAAATTCCCACCACCGTTCCCGTACTGGAAGGCTTTATAAATATGTCCGATGAAGACGTAATAAAGCTGGTGGGCGAATACGGCTTAGCTATGGACGGGGACGATATTCTCTTCTGCCGCAATTACTTCCGCAGTGAGGGAAAAGATCCCACTATGACCGAGCTCCGCGTTATAGATACCTACTGGTCCGACCACTGCAGACACACCACCTTCCTTACGGAGATAGATTCCGTAAAGACGGACGATCCCATAATTCTCGCTTCCTACGAGGATTACAAAAACACCCGTAAGGAGCTTAACAGAACAAAGCCCGAAACCTTGATGGATATCGGCACTATCGGTGCAAGATACCTTAAGGCAAAAGGACTTTTAGCAAAGCTTGACGAAAGCGAAGAGATCAACGCCTGCACCGTAAAAATGCAGGTGGAAACCGAAAACGGTATGGAGGACTGGCTGCTTCTCTTCAAGAACGAAACCCACAACCATCCTACCGAGATAGAGCCCTTCGGCGGTGCGGCTACCTGTATCGGCGGCGCTATCCGCGATCCTCTGTCCGGCCGTTCCTACGTTTACGCCGCAATGCGCGTAACCGGCGCGGCAGACCCCACAAAGCCGCTTAACGAAACTCTTCCCGGCAAGCTTCCCCAGAGAAAGATAGTTACCACCGCGGCGGCAGGTTATTCCTCCTACGGTAACCAGATCGGTCTTGCTACCGGTCAGGTAGATGAAATATACCACCCCGGCTACGTGGCAAAGCGTATGGAGATAGGCGCAGTTCTCGGCGCGGCTCCCGCAGAAAACGTACGCAGAGAGTGCCCCGCCCCCGGTGATAAGGTTATACTTATCGGCGGCAGAACGGGTCGTGACGGCTGCGGCGGTGCAACCGGCTCCTCCAAATCCCACACCGCACAATCTCTTACCGCTTGCGGTGCAGAGGTTCAGAAGGGTAACGCTCCCGAAGAAAGAAAATTACAGCGTCTGTTCCGCAACAAAGAAGCTTCTCTTATGATCAAGCGTTGTAACGACTTCGGCGCAGGCGGTGTATCCGTTGCCGTGGGCGAATTGGCGGCAGGTCTTAAGATAAACCTTAACGCAGTACCCAAGAAATACGAAGGACTTGACGGCACCGAGCTTGCTATTTCCGAAAGCCAGGAAAGAATGGCTGTTGTCGTTGCCGCAGAAGACGTGGAAAAGTTTGTTTCTCTTGCGGACACCGAAAACCTTGAAGCTACCGTTATTGCAGAGGTTACGGAAGAGCCCCGTCTGCGTATGGAGTGGAACGGCGTTACCACCGTTGATCTTTCCAGAGAATTTCTCGATTCCAACGGCGCGGCAAAGCATATAAATATTGCTCCCGCACCTGCGGTTTGCGAATACTGCAAGCCCCTTCCCGAAGGAAGCTTTGAGGAAAACGTGCTTTCCTACGCTACCGATCTTAATATATGCTCAAAGCGCGGTCTTTCCGAGCGTTTTGACTCTACTATAGGCACGGGCGCAGTACTTATGCCCTTCGGCGGTAAGAACCAGCTTACCCCTCCTCAGGCTATGGCTACACTCATTCCCCTTGAGCACGGCAGAACCGACAGCTGTTCCTTCATGGCATACGGCTACAACCCCTATATCAGCGAAAAGAGCCCTTATCACGGCGCATATCTGGCAGTTACG
This sequence comes from Eubacteriales bacterium, assembly GCA_045595165.1. Lineage (GTDB taxonomy): Bacteria > Bacillota > Clostridia > Oscillospirales > CAG-382 > SFLA01. The sequence continues at coordinate 128,720 of JAZNZY010000019.1, read as the reverse complement.
GAATCCGTGGCAAAGCTTGTTGCTACCGGTGCTTCCTTCAAGGACGTATACCTTTCTTTCCAGGAATACTTTGAAAAACCTCTTAAGGACCCCGCACGCTGGGGCAAGCCCTTCTCCGCACTCCTCGGCGCACTCCGCGCACAGAAGGAGCTGAAGGTTGCCTCTATCGGCGGTAAGGACTCTATGTCCGGCTCCTTCGAGGATATAAACGTGCCTCCCACTCTGGTTTCCTTCGCTGTTACCGACGGCAAGGCGCAGGACGTTGTTTCCCCCGAATTCAAGGGCGCAGGCCACAGAATAGTACATCTCGTACCTCCTTACGGCAAGGATAAGCTTCCCGTTGGCGAAGATATGGTTAATCTGTTCAATATGGTTACCGACCTCATAAGAAGCGGAAAGGCGCTTTCCGTATGGACTCCCGTTTCCGGCGGCGCTATGGAAGCGATCATCAAAATGTCAGCAGGTAACGGTATCGGCGTGGATATTGATGATAATTATCCCGATTCCCTGCTTTACGGTTATTCCTACGGCTCCTTTATTATCGAGCTTTCCGATGATGCAGAGGATATGGCTGTGCTTCTTGGTACTACCAACGATACTCAAACCTTCTCCCGTAAGGGCGAAAAGGTTTGCCTTAACAAGGTTATAAATGCTTGGGAAGACAGATTAGAAGGCGTTTACTCCTGCAATATCAAGCAGGGCGAAAAGGATATTCCCGCATTCAGCTATGAAGCAACCGAGCGTGTTGCTCCTCACGTTGCCCACGTAAGCCCCAAGGTGCTTATCCCCGTATTCCCCGGCACAAACTGTGAATACGATACCGCCCGCGCACTTGAGGATGCAGGCGCTGCCCCCGAAATATTCGTTATTAACAACCTTACCGGCAAGGGCGTTGAGAGAAGCGCGGAAAAATTTGCTTCCCTTATCGACCAAAGCCAGATAATATTCGTTCCCGGCGGATTTTCCGGCGGCGACGAGCCCGATGGATCCGGTAAATTCATTACCGCATTCTTCAGAGGCGAAAACGTAAAGCAGGCTGTTAACCGCTTGCTTAAGGAACGCGACGGTCTTATGTGCGGTATCTGTAACGGATTCCAGGCGCTTGTTAAATTGGGCCTTGTTCCCTACGGCGAAATAAGAGATCCCGATGAAAACGCACCTACCCTTACCTTTAACACCATTTCCCGCCACCAGTCCAGACTGGTAAAGACCAGAGTTTGCTCCAACAAATCTCCCTGGCTGGCAGAAGCAAAGGTAGGTGATATATTCACCGTGCCCATTTCCCACGGTGAAGGCAGATTCTTTGCTGACGATGCAACTGTAAAGGCACTTGCCGAAGCAGGTCAGATCGCAACTCAGTACGTAGACGAGTGCGGCAACCCCACTTCCGATATCCGCTTCAACCCCAACAACAGTACGTTTGCTATCGAGGGTATCACCTCTCCCGACGGACGTGTGCTTGGTAAGATGGGACATTCCGAGCGTGTATACAAAAATCTTTACCGCAACGTTCCCGGCGAATACGATATGGGATTGTTCAGATCCGCAGTAAAATACTTTAAAAAATAAAAGGAGCAGGAGAAAAATATGCTTACAGACATTGAAATAGCTCAATCCGTTAAACTCCGCCATATAAGCGAGATAGCCCAAAAGGCAGGCATACCCGAAGAATATCTGGAACTGTACGGACGGAACAAGGCAAAAATAGACCTTTCTCTGCTTAAGAATTCTTCCCGTGAAGACGGCAAGCTTATTCTTGTTACGGCAATGACTCCCACTCCCGCAGGCGAAGGCAAAACCACCACTACTATCGGTCTTGCCGACGGACTTGCACGTATCGGCAAAAACGTAATGGTTGCTCTGCGTGAGCCTTCCTTGGGTCCCGTTTTCGGGGTAAAGGGCGGCGCCGCAGGCGGCGGATGGGCGCAGGTAGTTCCCATGGAGGATATAAACCTTCATTTTACGGGAGATTTCCACGCTATCGGCGCGGCAAACAACCTTCTCGCCGCTATGCTGGATAACCACATTTATCAGGGCAACGCCCTTAATATCGACCCCCGCCGTATCACTTGGCACCGCTGTGTGGATATGAATGACAGACAGCTTCGCTTCGTTACCGACGGATTGGGCGGAAGAGTGAACGGCGTTCCCCGTGAGGACAGCTACGATATAACCGTAGCATCCGAAATTATGGCGGTGCTTTGTCTTGCAAAGGATATTACCGATCTTAAAGAACGTATTTCCCGCATCGTTGTGGGCTACACTTATAAGGACGAGCCCGTTACCGCAGGTGACCTTAAAGCTGCAGGCGCAATGACCGCCCTCCTTAAGGACGCTTTGAAGCCCAATCTGGTTCAGACTCTGGAAGGAACCCCCGCAATCGTACACGGCGGCCCCTTTGCGAATATCGCCCACGGCTGTAACTCGGTTATCGCTACAAAAATGGCAATGAAGCTGGGTGATTACGCCGTTACAGAAGCAGGCTTCGGCGGCGACCTGGGTGCAGAAAAATTCCTTGATATAAAGTGCCGTTATGCGGGACTCAAGCCCGATGCGGTAGTTATTGTTGCAACCGTCCGCGCTCTTAAGATGCACGGCGGAAAAGCAAAAGCCGAGCTTAATACCGAGGATCTTGAAGCTTTGGGCAAGGGACTTCCCAACCTGCTCCGCCACGTTTCCAACATAAAGAACGTTTACGGTCTGCCCGCAGTTGTTGCGGTTAACCGCTTCCCCACCGATACGGATGCGGAGATCGACCTCGTTATAGCGAAATGCAAGGAGCTTGGCGTTAACACCGTGCTTTCTACCGTATGGGCAGAGGGCGGCAAGGGCGGTATGGCTCTTGCGGAAGAGGTTGTTCGCCTTTGCGAAGAGGAAAACAACTTCCGCTTCAGCTACGAAACCGATCTTTCTATCGAAGAAAAGATCGAAGCAGTGGCTAAAAAGGTTTACGGCGGTGACGGTATATCCGTGCTCCCCGCCGCAAAGAAGCAGATAGACCGTCTTACCGAGCTGGGCTACGGAAATCTTCCTATATGTATTGCAAAGACACAGTACAGCTTTTCCGATGACCCCACAAAGCTTGGCGCACCCGAAGGATTTAAGATAACCGTTAAAAACGTGCGCATTTCCGCAGGCGCAGGATTTATAGTTGTCCTAACCGGTGATATTATGACAATGCCCGGTCTGCCCAAAGTCCCCGCTGCAGAAAAAATCGACGTGGACGAAAACGGCAAAATAACCGGACTTTTCTAAACCGATATATGTAAAAAACTCCCGAGCAATCGGGAGTTTTTGCATTTGGTATAAATTTATTTATCAAGTGCGATGCCCAGCTTTGCAAGCTTGGTGCCAAGGAAGTCAACAGCCATCTTGATATCTGCTGCGGGGTCTTCGCCGCACTCACGCTCGATGGTGAGATAGCCGGTATAGCCGATTCTGTTAAGAGCCGCAAGGTAGTTATCCCAATCAACGCCGCCCTGTCCGAGAGGAACCTCAAGCCAGCCATGAGAAGTTTTATCTGTAACGATACCGTCCTTTGCGTGGGTGTGTACGATATAATCCTTAAGTATGTCAACAGCCGCAACGGGATCGTCCTTGGCAACCATAACGAGGTTTGCGGGGTCGAGATTTACGCGCATACCCTTTGCGCCGAGAGAATCGAGGAACGCCTTGAGAACGGGTGCCTTTTCGGTACCGGTTTCAGCAGCAAAAACGGATCCGATACTGTCCGCATACTCTGCGAGAGTGCGTGCGTTAGTGCGGATGAGCTCCATACGGGCATCTTCTTCAAGATAAAGGTGACCGATATGGGTGGTAACGATATTACAGCCAAGTTCCTTTGCGGAATAAAGCACCTTCTTGGATTTTTCAACTATCTCGGGATGATCAAGATCAAGGCCGAAATCGCCGCAGATGGCGGAAAATACGATACCGTTAGAGGACATTATATCTTTTATTTCGGCGATCTTTGCGGGAGTCATATTCTCTGCGGAAAATTCACCGCCGGTGAGGTACTTCTGAATACCGCTTGCGCCGAGATCGGATGCTCTCTTTACCGATGCGGGAAAATCAAGAAGAAGGGAATCGGAAATAATACCTATTTTCATTTTTGTTTCCTCCGTAAAAAAGGGATTTTATATTTATATTTGTTTATTTTATATCGTCAAGGGGAAGATTAAAGCTGCTTAAGCAATTTTCAATAAAATACTTTGCCTCCGGCAGTTGGATATCGCACACCTTTTTAAAGGTGGTCTGCTGTGCAACGGAAAACTCCTTGTTTCCGCTGTTCGTTTCCTCCGCGCACTTAAGATACGCGCAGATACTGTCTGCCGCCTTTATAACCGACTTTTCCTCATCGGTGCAAACGAGAAGATCGGAATAATCCTCTTTTATCTCTACCGGCATAAGATCGCAAAAACGCTGGTACGCCGCATTCTCCACCGTATCGTAAGCGCGCTTTATTTCGTCATTATGATATTTGACGGGCGTGGGAAGATCACCCGTAAGTATCTCGGGCGCATCGTGATACATCGCCTTGACAGCGATACGATCGCAATTATAATTCTTTTCAAAAACCGCATTGCCGATAGATGCAATAGCGTGGGCGATAAGGGCAACCTCCAGGGAATGCTCCGCCAGATTCTCCGTACGGGAAGCACGCATGAGCCCCCAACGATTAATATATTTCATTCTGAACATTAAAGCAAAAAATCCGCCTGTCATACCCACACTCCTTTCACGGGAATATAATAACATATTTTTTTGCAAATGTGAATACCGTTTTTAATTTTTATCTTGCCTTTTTTACATTAAAGCATTATAATAAAAGTAATAAAATAAAGGGAGTTGTTTATAATGTTACTTAACGAATTGCTTAACGGAATCGAATACACCTTTACGGGCAATTTAAACGTGGAGATTGAGGATATTGTTTACGATTCCCGTATAGCGCGGGAGAATACCGCGTTCGTTTGCATAGTCGGCTTCCAGCTTGACGGACACAACTACGCGGCAGATGCATACGCCAAAGGTGTACGTGCTTTTATAGCTCAGAAAGAGCTTGACCTGCCCGAGGATGCTACCGTGGTTATTACGGCAGACAACAGAAAGACCCTTGCGCTTATGTCCGCAAATCTGTTCGGTCATCCCGCAAAAGAGCTGTTTACCGTGGGTATTACCGGCACCAAGGGTAAGACCAGCATTAGCTATATGCTCAAATCCGTGCTTGAAAAGGCAGGAGAAAAGGTTGGTATCATTGGTACGACCGGAATTATTTACGGCGATAAGATAATAAAGACCAACAATTCCACGCCCGAAAGCTATATTATACACAAATATTACCGCGAAATGCTGGACGCAGGCTGTACCGCCGCCATTATTGAAGCAACCTCCCAAGGCTTTATGCTGGACAGAACCTACGGTATTGAATTTGATTTAGGGTTGTTTGCAAACCTTTCTCCCGACCATATCGGCGCAAACGAGCACAAGGATTTTGAAGATTACCTTAACTGCAAAAAGATGATATTCGGTCAGGCGAAAAAGGTAATAGTAAACCGCGACAGCGAGTATTATGACAGAATAGTTAAAGATATCCCCAGAGAGAAATACAGAAGATTCGGCTTCTTCGGCGACGCGGGCGTTATGGCGGAAAACCTTAACTTTGTTTCCGGCGACCACAGACTTGTCACCGAATTCGATTGCCGCGACAGCGAGGGATTACATCACTTCCGTATTTCTCAGCCCGGTGAGTTTTCTGTATACAACGCTTTGGCAGTTATCGCCTGCGCAAGAGAAAGAGGAGTTCCCTACGAGGTTATCGAGGAAGGACTTAAAAACACTTATGTCCGCGGCAGAATGGAGATAATCCCCGGCACTGCGGATTACACGGTAATGATAGACTTCGCTCACAACGAGTTTTCCGTGCAAAATCTCTTTGAAACCATACACAAATACTCCCCCAAGCGTATTGTGGCAGTATTCGGTTGCGGCGGTAACAGAAGCAAGCTCCGCCGTTATTCCATGGGCGAGGTGATCGGCAAAAATGCAGACCTTTCCATTATAACCGAGGATAACAACCGCTATGAAAAAATAGAGGATATCGTTGCCGATATCCTGATAGGTATGAAAAAAGCGGACGGAAAATACGTAGTGATCAACAAGCGTAAGGACGCCATTGAGTACGCTTTGGAAAACGCACAGAAGGGCGACGTTATTATGCTTGTAGGTAAGGGACACGAGGACTATATCGAAGAAAACGGAGTAAGAACCTATTTCAGCGAGCGGGAAGTGGTTGAAAACTACTTAAGTCGCGCTTCCAAATAATTGATAGTAAAGCCTTTTTCGGAAAACTTTTCTTCGTATTCGGTCTGTATATTGTTTGCGGACAAAACCGCATCGTTATGCAGATCGTAACACACGTTGGAAAGAGTATATCCGCACTCTGCAAAGGTTTCCAAGGAATATTCAAAAAGTCCTATATTATCGGTTTTAAAGTAAATTACGGCGTCGGGAGCCAGCAAATCCTTGTACATTTCCAAAAACAAGGGACTGGTTAACCGGCGCTTTGCATTTCTCTTTTTGGGCCAAGGATCGGAAAAATTGAGATAAATGGTGTTTACCGAATGATGGGGCAAAAGCGTAGAAAGCTCCTTTGCATCTCCGTTGTGAAAGCGGACGTTGGTAATACCGGCAGCAAAGGCTTTTTCCATTGCCATCATATTAACGTCGGTAACACGCTCAAAGGCGATAAAATATTCATCGGGGTACTTTGCCGCTTTTCCGCAGATAAATCTGCCTTTACCGCAGCCGATCTCTATGGATATATTTGTATCTTCCCCGAAGGATGCGGGAATATCTATTTTACCGTCCTCGGTGGTTACGGCGAAAAGCTCTTTTACGTTATCAAGCCGTGTAGCACGGTTTTTCTTAGGGCGCATTCTCATATATATGTATTCCTCCGAAAAATAAACGAATTTACTATATTTTACATTTGAAAAAGTAAAATGTCAATGTATATCTTTTCTTTTAATGCGTAAAATAAACACAAACCGAGAGGAGATATATAAAAATATGTTAATGGATAGAATTGCACTTATAATTTCGATAATCGGCTGTCTTAACTGGGGGCTGATCGGTATTTTCAAATTCGACCTTATTTCCTGGATATTCGGAAGCCAGGGCGCGCTGGCAAGCCGCGTTATATACACCGTGGTTGCCCTTGCGGGTCTGTGGTGCGTGAGCCTGCTGTTCCGTCCCAGAGAACAGGAAGTTCCCGTTACCAGAGAAAACCGTACAAACGTAGACTAAAACCAATCACCCCAAGAAGCCGTGCGGCTTTCGGGGACCCCGACAATAAATATACCCTGCGTAGCATATACGCAGGGTATATTTGTTTATTTGTTTTCGGTTATTTTCTTTGCAAGGTTTACGAGCTCGGTTTCTTCGGAAAGCTCGATAGTACCTGCATCCGCAGAAGCGGCGAAGGTGGGATCGATAGGCAGGCGGCAAACGGTTTCTATACCGTGGCGGGAAGCGATCTCGTTGATACGGCTTTCGCCGAATATGGAATGAACCTTACCGCAATCGGGGCACTTGAAGGTGCTGAAGTTTTCAACGATACCAAGCACGGGAACGTTCATAAGGGACGCCATATTGACAGCCTTTTCAACGATCATGCCAACCAATTCCTGAGGAGAGGTAACGACCACGATACCGTCGATAGGCAGGGACTGGAACACTGTAAGAGGAACGTCGCCCGTTCCGGGAGGCATATCAACGTACATAAAGTCAACGTCGTTCCATACAACGTCTGTCCAGAACTGCTTTACAACCCCTGCGATAACGGGACCGCGCCATACTACGGGGGCGGTTTCGCTCTCAAGCAGCAGGTTAAGGGACATTACCTGAATACCCGTTTTGGTAACTGCGGGAAGCATACCCATTTCGGTGCCCACAACTCTTTCGTGAAGACCGAAAGCATTGGGAATGGAAGGACCGGTTATATCCGCATCCAGAATAGCTGTGTTATATCCCAGACGGTTGGTGTATACGGAAAGAAGCGAGGTAACAAGGCTTTTACCTACGCCGCCTTTACCGCTAACTACGCCGATAACCTTACCGACGCGGGAATACCCGTTTAATTTTTCCTTCATAGGTTCCGTGCGGCTCGAACAGTTTTCGCCGCAGGAAGAACAATCGTGTGAACATTCACTCATAATAAACATCTCCTTTTCATTAAGATATAATATACCCCTTTTTGAAGTAAAAGTCAATTATATAAAGGTAAAAGATTTGGTATCATTGACAAAAAGCGCCAAATGGTGGTATAATAAATAAAAATAACGGCAAAAAGGGGATAAAAATATGAAAACCCGTGAATTTGTTATAACAGCTTTTGACCGTCCTTTTAACTCTGACGGACTTACCATATACAAAGCAGGCGCGGAAGAGAGATACCTGAATGCGGACGATTACGGATTCCGCAACGCAAACGTTTTGGTGTTTGATAAAAACGGTAACCTTTACGAAGGCGGTTGCAACCTTTCTTCCGGCGAGTACAGCGTGCAGAAAAACGTTATACTGCCCGCAGGGGGATTTGCGGCGGCGTTTTCAAGCACTCACCCCGTATATGAATATTATCTCCTTGCCACCGAGGGCGCAGTGATACACAATTCCACCATATCCCTTATTTACCCTATGTACGCAAAGTGCGATGAAAGCGAGGGAACGCTGACCGTGGTTGCGGATATTTCGGAAAACGAAACGGCAAACACCGTAAAATATCTGTTTGTAGGAAACTCCTGCACCTATATAAACGGCAACCCCATAAAGTTCAAGGGCTTGTGCAAAGCCGCAGGGCTGGACGTTTCTGTGGATTACTGCACCTTTGGAAGCGCGTATTTTTATGAATATGCGGACGAAAACCACCCCAGAGGAAAAGCCTTGCGCAAAATGCTGGACATAAAGAAATACGATTACATCGTCCTGCAGGACGGTACTCCCTGCCCGCTTGATAAACGTATGGAGGCGCTGGAAAAGCTGCTTGAGCTGGTAAAGCAAAACGGCGCAAAGCCTCTGCTTTATATGAGATACGGCTATGAAACGGACAAGGAAAAGCGTCTTGCCGCAAACGCGGATATGTACGGCACTTTTAAGACTATGGGCGATATATACGATATACCCGTGTGCCCCGTGGCATTGGCGTTTTCCGAATGTACTCTTAAATACCCCGAGATAAATCTGTATGCAGATGATGAAGCCCACCACTCCAAGGCAGGAAGTTATCTCGCCGCCTGCTGTTATCTTTACACGTACTGCAAAATAAGCCCTATTGGCAATACCTACACCGCGGGACTTGATAAAGGTACCGCCGAAAAACTGCAAAGGATCGCCCTTTCCGCTTGCGGCGGACTGGACGAAAAGCATATAAAGGAAACCGTGGAAAAGGCTGTAGAAAAAAAGAAAGCCGAAAAGCGCAAAAATACCGAAACCGCCAACCTTAAATGGGGCGTTGCGGGCGCCGTCCTGGGCACCGTGACCGCCGTGGCGGCAATGATGCTGGTAAATAAAAAGGTAAACACGTTCAAGAAAAAACGCGGTAGTAAAAAATAGGGGTTGATTTTTGCACCCCCCTGTGCTATAATCTCTCTTGCGCGGAGGCTTAGCCCAGTTGGCTAGAGCACTTGCTTGACGTGCAAGGGGTCACAGGTTCGAGTCCTGTAGTCTCCACCAAAAAATACACACTCCCAAAGAGTGTGTATTTTTTTATCCAAGCCGACGAAGTCGGGTTGGCATGGCATCAACGCGCAACGCGCGTTGTATGGAATTGCGACGAAGTCGCGCATGGCATCACCGAAGGTGCATTTTCCGTCGGCTTGATTCCATACAATGCTCCGCATTGATTCCATACCGTCTTGCGACGGATTCCATACATCCCTATCGGGATGATTACATACACCGCCGCGCCGTGAAATATTGACAACATAATTTTTGTCTGATATAATTATATCGAAAGCGAGGTATAAGTATGTCGTATCTTATTTTATCGTTTGTTTATTTATTTTTCTTTGGACTTCCCTTGGCTGCAGTTATATTTTTTGTCGTTTCTTTGGTTCGCTATTTACAGGCAAAAATAAAAATCAAAAAGTACGGCGAGCCGTTTTCCGTTTATTCCCGCGATGAAATGGTTAAACGAACAACGCTGTTGGTAATTTCGGTAATTGTTGCCATAGTGGTAGTGGCTGTAGTTATCGGCGTTTTTATGCTTCTGCTCAACGCTATTGCATATATGTGAGGTGTTTTACGTGAAAAACCGTACATATTTGATCATTCTCTTTTCGGTTATCGGCATTTGCGCCGCTTTGACGATTGCCCATTTTATTTATGCAGTTTATGCATATAACCACTGCTCTATAATATACTTCATCGGAAAGGAGCTGTGGGGATAAAATGAAGCTGAAAAAGCAAATTGCGAGTATTCTTCTTGTAATCATGGTATTTGCCGCTTTTAATTTCAGCATTTATCAGTTACTCACCTGCAGACTTTCCAATAACTTCAGCGGTGCGACGCAGGCGAAGATGATAGACGTTGGAAAATATCTTCCCCACGAAGAAGGCTCCGAATTACCAAAGATCAACTCTTCCTTAAAACTCACGGAAGATCTCCCCGTTTTGGACGGTGCGGCAGCTTTGGTCCCCGTTTATGCCGCGGTTATCGATAACGTTTACCCGAAAGGCTGCGTTACTTATGAGGGTGGCAGCTTTTCCGACGATAATTTTTACGGCGAGAACTTTGCTTCCGACAGCGCTATGCAATACAAAAACACAGTGCGGGGTTACCAAGCCATAGTTGACGGAACGACCGATATTTTATTCTGCGCCGCTCCTTCCCAACAGCAAAAGGCGTATGCAGAAGAAAAAGGTGTTGAGCTTGTTTACGTTCCTATCGGCTTGGAGGCTTTTGTATTTTTTGTAAACGAGAAAAACCCCGTGTATAATTTAACCGTGGAGCAAATACGTAAAATATATTCCTGCGAATATACCAACTGGAACGAGGTAGGCGGCGCAAACCGCGTTATAAACCCCATTACCAGACTGGAAGGAAGCGGAAGCCAAACCACTTTTGAATCCTTTATGGGGGATTACAAAATAGGCAGAAAATCTCTGCTTGCCATTACCGGCGCATCAATAGGTTTTTCCTTCCGTTACTATATGGACGGCATTGTTGAAAACAATGCTGTAAAAATGATTTCGCTTAACGGAGTATATCCCAGTGCGGAAAACATACAAAACCGAAGTTATCCCGTTGTTGCGGAATTTTACGCAATCTACCGCGCGGATAACGACAACGAAAATATACAGATCCTCATAGATTGGCTTTTATCTGATGAAGGGCAAAACCTTATCGAACAAACGGGATACGTAAGGATAAATTAGCAATATTTTTTTAGCGAGGTATAAATATGAACGATAACTTTATTCACTGCGAAGATAATAATATCAACCTTACCCTGCACGATTGCATTGCGGAAAAGGTATATTTGCGGGACGGAGTGCTGGTATTTGAATTTCCCGACGGGTTCTGGATCGGTCCCGAGCATCCCGATAACCCTTATAAAGAGTGTCTGCGCACGGATGCGGCAAAGGTCGAATTTGTTTTGGAAAATGGCGAAGGATATGGCGTATTCGCTTGGCTTTTTGTGGAGGAAAACAGAAAAAGCAGCAAAAAGACCGTAAAACATTGGGATTTTGATCTGTTTATGAAGAAAATAAATTCCGGCAAATGCGCTTACGAATTTATTGAGCACTATGCAAATACACAATCTCCTACCGAGAACGTATTTTTCGGAGAGCTTCGCGGTGAAGGAAAGCTCAATTTCTCCCAATGTTGGCTGCGGATATGGGCAACAAAGGTAAATTATTATTGGAATAACGTCCGTCCCGACAGACCTTGGTAAAAGACAAACTACCCGTAGGAATAACAAACAACAAAGGAGTTTACAGTTATGACGAAAAAAATTAAGCACCGTTATTTATGGGTTTTCTGGTTAGAATTAACGTTGGCAGCAGTCATTCCGTTTATAATTATATCTAGCAATACTCCAACTAATGTTATAAACTCCAACTCCCTGTTTAAATTATTGGACACTATTGGATCGAGCGCAAGCACTCTCATCTTTTTTATCGGAATACCGGCAGGAATAATAGGAATTGTATTGTCAAGACGGTTGGAAAAACTACGAATTGCCACGATCGTATTGTCCGGTCTGAATTTAACTGCAGGTCTTATCGAAATTGTTGCGCTGATTTTGATTTTTTGTATGACAGTATTTGGCGGGGCTTCCGTTTGATTTCGGAGGACCCCGATAGTAAACACTCCCATATACACAAAAAAGGAACCGATTTCCCGGTTCCTTTTAATTTTTGTTTGGGGTGATTTTTTGTTCGGGGTCCCCGAAAACGCTTTGCGTTTTTAGGATGACTTTTTTATTCGTACAGATCGAGTTTACCCAGAATATGCCGTCTTACCATAAGGTAATCCGTAGCGGAGATATTTCCGTCACCGTTGCAATCGGCGGACAGTTCATACAGTCCCTCGATATCGAAGGTGCCGAGAAAATCACGGCGGATGCGGATATAATCTCTCGCATCAACCTTTCCCGTGCCGTCCACGTCGCCTATAAGGATAAAGGCATAGGTTACGCCTTCGTTTGTAACGGTGCTTCCCGTTCCCACGTAATCGTGCTTGGCGGTTACGGTTGCATTAAGTGCAAACATATCTTCGCATTTTTCGGGTGTAACACATTCCTTAAGGCCGGTAATAAGACCGCCGTCCGCTTTCATACCCGAAGCCTTTGTGGGCACGACGTAATTGCGCTGGGTAAGTCCCCATTCGGTAAGCAGCCATTCGTTGCGCTCTCTGAGCCATGTACGGAGGTAATCCAGATTGCCTTCATAGGTCTTTTCGGGAATACGCTCAAGCTCGCTGTAGACTTTATCTATCTTCCAACCTGCCTCTTTATAATTGCGGGCAAAGGAGGCGCCGTAAGATGCGGTAACCTCGTCCATATAGCTTATACCGTTTACCGTGCGGGTATACAGATTTACTATACTGTCCTGCAATTCAAGGTAGCGCTCGTTGCGCATTTCTTTAAAATCCGCAACCTTGTTGAAATATCTGAACCAATCCACGTTGCAGTATATTCCTTCGCAGGATTTACCGCTTCCGCCCACGTTGTTATACGCGATGTAATAGGAAGAAAGGCAGTTGCCCATGGTAAGGTCAAAATCCCAAACGGGGCCGCCGTAGATCTTTCCGTCCTTTATATAAAAACGGGTGCTTCCCACAGATATGTCGACCTGCTTGAAGTATTCCATAATTATATAAAAATCTACAATAGACTCTACATCGAAATACTTTTTTATCTCGGACATTTTGCCCGATTTAAGCGCGGTTTCCGCTTTGGTGAGGAAAGTGAGCAAGTCCTCAACCTGCTGTGAGGTAGGCTCTTCGGGCTCGTTTATACCGAAGCGTATGCCCAGCATGGGGGAATTTATATATACGGTCCCCTCGTCCTCGCGGACATCCCTCTCCAGCAGGTACTCGCCGTTATCTATATCGATATCCACACGGCTACTACCCGCCTCAACAGCTTCGCACAGAATATAGCTTCCCTGAAGAACACCGTTAAGGTAAACATCTACAAAGCGGCTATCGGGAGTAAATGCCAGACAAGTGCTGTTGCGGGCAAAATCAAACACCATTTCATTTCTTATAAGTGTCTTTTCATAGCAGTTGGCAAGCAGGCACCATTTCTTTGCCTTGCCCATACCCAAAAGCTCGGTTTTGCCGCTTAATTTGAAGTTGTACGGCTTTTTTTCACCGGAGGAGGTGGAGTTGCCGCGAATTTTGATCTTACTGTCGGCATCCTCCACGGTGTTTCCGTAAATATCAACGACTTTTATACTGCAAGCCCTGTATTCTTCCCGAATGATAGATCTGTCCGTTTCTATATAGACGGCGGCGATATCGTTAACGGGAACGGGGATACTTTCCGTTATTTCTTCACCTGCGGCGGAAACCAGAGATGAATAATCGTTGGCGGGCAATACGCAGGCAGTAGCAAACAAGCATACAGCCGCCAGCAAAAAGCAAATAATTCTTTTCATATTCTTGCCCTCCCGATTATTTTTTATTTCATATTATCGTATGCTTCGAGAGTAGCGTCCATTTCGGCTTCTACCTTGCCCTGAATGGATTCCCAGTAAGAAGCAAGACCTGCGTTGTTACGCAAGCAGTGAGAATATACGCCGATCAGACCGCCCCAGTTGTAGATACCGCCGAGGTCGTACAGACGGTTGCCGAAGATGATATCAAGCATGCGAGCGTCATCATCGGATTCAACGGACTGAAGCTTAAGAACGGTTTCATAGTACGCTTCCTTAAGGCTCTTTCCGGATGCGGGAGTATGGCTGTAGTATGCCAACGCTTCCAGAGCGTATACGGTAGCATCAAGATTTTCTTTGTTGGTAGAGGGAATGGTAATAACCTCGGACTGGTATGCGTTGATGCCGGAATAGTAGTTTTCCTGCTCTTCGTCAAACTTGGGAATGGGAACAACACCGAAGTTTACAGCCTCTTCCTCGGTAACAGACTGTCTGAGAGTTACGATACCGTTTGCAACGGTAAGGTAATAAAGACCTCTGTTATTCTTGAAGATGGAGCTGATGCCGGACCACTGCTCGGGAATCTGCTCAACATAGCAGCAAGCGGCGGTATCGCCCATAAGAGCCTGAACCTTCTGGAAAACGTCGATAGACTTCTGAGAGCCTACAACAAGGTTAAATCCATCATCGGTAAGCTCAACGGTAGAAACACCTGCGCCGGATACCATCATAGTAGAGCCGTATGCATCGCCCAGGAAACCGTAAGTACAGTTAACGTTTGTCCACTTTCCGTCGGGATCGGGCTTGGAAACTGCTTTTGCAATGGTATGGAGGCGGTCATAGGTCCATTCACCGGCGTCAACCATATCATACATAGAACCGTACTGGTCCATAAGACCCTGATCCTCGTACATATCCTTGTTGAACAGTACGAGATAGGTGAATATATCGTCGCAAATGAGTGCGTCGCCTGCAACCATATAGGTATCTCCTGCAGGAGAAAGGAACTTGATGGAGTTCTGATCCCACCACTCGTTTTCGAGCAGGAGAAGGTCGTTAAGCTTGTGGAACGCACCGGAGGTTACCTTGGGCATCATATTGAATACGTCGCCAACGATAACGTCATAGGTATCAAGACCGGTTGCCAGCATATCGTCGATCTTGGTATTGGGATAATCTTCTGTAAGAAGCTCGATCTTTATGCCATAGGTTTCTTCGATATAATTGTTTCTTTCGGCAACAACATCGTTAATAACGTTGCCATCCTGCTCTTCGTTGGCAACGAACTGCATTTCACCGTAGGTGTGTCTGCCGGAAGCAATACCGAGAATGGTTACGGTAGCATTGTCGAACTTTTTATATTCCAAGGGGAAGCCTGCCGCCTCGGAAACCTCGGAGTTTTGACCGGCATCGTCGATTTCGTCGTTACAAGCGGCAAAGCAGGGAACGATGACCAAAAGCGCCAGCAAAAGAAGTGCTGTGAATTTTTTCATTTTCTTTTGTCCTTTCGTGGTTTGGGTTATTTATTTTTTGTTTTTATTGTTATAAAATCACGCACCGTCAGGTGCATACTGCGCCAAAGCGCAAGCGAAGGCAACTTCACTCGCTGAAGGCGAACTTAGTTTTGTGCGGTATCGCACAAATGACTGAGCGGGCATTTTTCGCACGACGGGTTTCTTGCGGTACAGTATTCTCTTCCAAAAAGTACCATACGGTGGCAAAATCCGGATTGCTTATCTGTAGGAATGACAGGCGTAAGCTCTCTTTCCACGGTTACGGGGTCTTTTTTGGAGCAAAGACCAAGCCTTACGGATATTCTTATGCAATGAGTATCCGCTACAATACCGCCCAAGCCGAAAATATCGCCTCTTAACAGATTGGCAACCTTTCTGCCCACTCCGCGGAGGGAAAGGAGATCATCCATATCCGACGGTATCTCGCCTCCGTACACGTCCACTATACGGCGGCAGGCTTCACGCAAGGATTTTGCCTTTGAATTATACAGTCCTACGGTGTATATGTATTTTTCCAGTTCGCCCTCTTTGCTTTCCGCAATGGAAAGGGGTGTGGGAAAATGTTTGAACAGTTCTGTGGATACTGCGTTTACCCGTTCATCCGTACACTGGGCGGAAAGCACCGCCATTACGAACAGACGGTAAGGATCCGCACCTGCATCAAGTCCGCAGACGGCGTCCGGATAAAGGTTATACAACGCATCGGTTATTGCAGCAGCTTTATTATTCATTGAAAATATAATTGACATCTCCCGAAAGGAGTGCCATTATCCCCTTATACACGTTTTCTGCGTTATCCTCGAAATTACCGATAAGCTGATGAGCGTATCTCTCCTCAGTTACATACAGTTCCACGTTGAGCACTGTTTTGGTGCTGTTGGTAATGGAGCAGGTAATACTGTACCCCTCTCCGCAAGGCTTTATATCCGACGAAACGCGGGTGCCGTCCTTGCGCAAAGCAAGTAAGCGTTGGGCAGACCTTAACGCCTGCTCACGCACCGTGTTATAAAGGCGTGTTTCCACGTTGCTTACCGCTTCTCTGCCGGTGGCAGAGATGAGATACGTGGGTATCTCGCTTTCAAAGATCGCGTCGATCTGCCCTGCTCCGACAAGATCCGCAAAGCAATCCGCAAAATCAAAGAAATTCACAAAGCCGTCCTGTACGACGATCTCGCTGATAGTATCATAATCCAAGGGTTCATCCAGATTTTTAAGCAAATACAAAATGAAGACCTTTATTTCAAATTTTTCTGTCAGGTTCAAAAAACATCACCCCGACAATATATTACAGTATTTTAATAAAAAATTCAATAGTTAAACTAATACTTGCAATATATTTTTTTTAATGTTAAGATATTATATTAAGATATACTATATATCACGAGGTTTTATATGGCAAACAGCTTTTACGGCGGAATTAAAATAAACAAGACGGGGTTATCCCACGGGAAGACAACAGAAATATTCACCCCTGCGGCGGTGGCAATAAATATTGCCCAGCAGGCGGGAGGGGACACTACCCCCTGCATAAAAGAAGGCGATACCGTATTGAAAGGTCAGACTATTGCAATAAGCAACAGACTGGCTAATCTTCACGCGCCCGTTTCGGGCACCGTCGTCCGCTTACTTACAAAGGATAATTCCCACTATATAGTTATAAAATCCGATAAAACGGAAACCTGCGCTCCCCCCAACCCCTTTACCAAACCCGTTTCCGAAATAACGGCGGAGGAAATAACCGAAAAGATACGGACTATGGGCGTTGTGGGAACCTACAGCGGTTTTCCCACCCACGTTAAGATCATTGCATCCCGCGGAAAAGCCTTTTGTCTGGTCATAAACTGCGTTCAGTCCGATCCTTACGGAAGCTTTGTAAGAGAGATCGTAAAAGAACACGCAAAAGAACTGGTGTACGGCGCAAGAATTCTCGCAAAGGCGATCGGAGTAAAGCAGGTGGTATTCGCACTTGAAAACAACGAGCGCAAGGCATATTCCGCATTGAAGGCGGTTTTGGGCGAAAAGGATAAGCTTATATCCGTTACCCGCCTTGAGCCGAAGTATCCTCTCGGCGAGGAAAGAAACCTGCTTTGCGCGATAATAAAAAAAGAAGTCCCCGCAGGGCACGCCACCCACGATATAGGCTACACCGTATTTTCCGCAGAAACCGTGCTTCGCATATACAATGCCTGTGCAGAGGGTATGCCCGTAACGGATAAATACGTTACCGTAAGCGGTGAAAAATGTGCTTCTCCCGCAAATCTCTTGGTACCTATCGGTACGTCCTTACGCGCAGTTACGGAAAAATGCGGCGGCGTTCCCGAAGGAGCTGTCTGCGTTTACGGAAGCGCGGTAAACGGCACTGCGACGGATCTGGAAAATGGATGTGTTACCAAATCCACAACCCAGTTAATAATTACCGATCCCGCAAGCAAGACCCCGCAAGCGTGTATACGCTGCGGAAAATGTATTTCCCATTGTCCTATGCATATTGCCCCCCTCACTTTTGTTGACGGAAGCCAAAAGCCCGCCTGGACAAGGCTGTGCGATATGTGCGGATGCTGTGAATACGTTTGCCCTTCGGAAATAAACCTGCTGGATATTATAAGCGAAAGAAAAAAGGAGGCAGCAAAATGACATATTCCCCCACTCTGCACAGTAAAACAAGCGCTCTCTCCTTTTCCGCAGACAGATGCGTAATTCTTTTGCTCCCTCTGGTGTGGAGTATATACGCATACGGTGTCCGCGCGCTTTTTATAACGGTTATATCCGTTTTGTTTTCCCTTGCAGTTCTTTTGGGCGTAAAGACGGCATTAAAGAAAATGGTATCTCCCGCTGTTATGCTGGATACGGCAGTTTCCGCCGCCGTTTTCGCCTTTACTCTTCCCGCCTCCGTGCCCTATTATATTCCTATGCTGGGCGGAGCGTTGTCCGCCATTCCCTCGTTGTGGCTTCCTGAGGGCAGAAAGCCCTTTTTCGGAGGTTTTTTCGCCGCGGCGACAGTACGGACGTTGTTTCCGAAATTGCTTTCAAGAGCCACTCAGGCGTTCGTGTACGTATCTCCTTGGCTGTTTAACCCCGCGGAAGCCGATATAAATTCCATACGCACCTACACCCCCTTACAGCTTTTGGCGCAGGGAAAAGTTTCCTCAGGCACGCTGTGGGATCAGTTTTTTGGAACAGTATCCGGCAATATAGGCGAAATAAGCTTTATGCTGTTGCTTGCGGGATGCATATTCCTTTTGGTGCGCAAAAAGATGCGCTGGCAGGCGCCGGTTGCTTTTGCGGTCGTTTTATGTCTTATAACGCTTATCTTCCCCAAGGGAGATAACGAGGCTATATTCTTTATGCTGGTTTCCCTACTTTCGGGAGGCGGTATGCTTGCCGCAACCTACGCTTTTTCGGATACTCATTCCATGCCCGTAACCGATATGGGAAGGATAATCTTTGGCGCAGGAACGGCAACGCTTACGGTGCTTATACGTTATATGGGTGTTTCCGAAGAGGGCGTTTATGCCGCAGTAGTGATAATGGGTCTACTCACTCCCGTTATCGACAGATACACCCTCCCCGTTGCATACGGGAGAACCAAGGTTAAAGGAGGCAAAAAATGAAGATTTTTATTGTTTCCGCAATTTGCCTTGTGGCGGCACTCCGCCTGTTTTGCTCACTGCTTTTAAGGGACAAAACCTTTTTGCGTGGGGATAGCAAGCCCGTGATCACAACGGCGGTGTGCTGTATCGTCGCAGGAGTTGGAGGAACCGCACTGGGCGGTTATTTGTGCGCAAATTATTTCGGCGGTTTTGCAAACAGCACAATGCTTACCGTGTTTTCCGCAATCGGCGCGGCGGTGTTGGGAATAGGGGCGGCTTTTGCGGCAAGAAAGCTGTATAAAACCGAAGCTATCTACCTGCCTGCCATAATACTTTTGCCTGTGCTTTCCGCTGTAATGACGGCAATAGAGTTTTCGGGAGATAATCCGGAATCACTTTTGATAAGCTCCTCCATCGCCTGTGTATGCTTTGCCGCTACGGTGATATTATGGCACGGAATAGTACTTAATTCCAAAAATACAAAACCACCGTTTGTGTTTGAAGTGTTTTGCGTTGCAGCCGCTTTAATAACCGTACTCGGCGTAATTTAAAACGAAAAAAGGAGATCCGTAAAAAATGAAAGAGAAAAATCGGGTCTATAAGCTTAAAATAACCGCAGTTACTCCCGAAGGGGACGGAATTTCCCGTACCGAAGACGGCAAGGTGGTATTCACCCCCATGTGCTGTGCGGGAGATGAAATGACGGTTAAGATAATTAAAGAAACCACGGGTTATCTTGTGGGAAAAACGGAAGAGCTGATTTCACCTTCTCCCGACCGTATTCAGCCCGATTGCCCCGTGTTCAAGCAATGCGGCGGCTGCGCTTTACGGCATATGAACTATGAAGCGGAGAAAAGGTTAAAATATGACCATGTACGGGATTGCCTTTCCCGTATCGGCAAATGCGATATAATACCCGAATATATTGTAAGTCCTGTTACGGAAAGATACCGCAACAAGGCGCAATATCCCGTAACGGTAAAGGACGGAAGGTTGGCGGCAGGGTATTTTGCCCGGCATTCGCACAGAGTAATCCCTCACGGGGACTGCCTGCTTCAGCCCGAGAAAACTACAGAGATAATCAACGATATTTTAAACGAACTGAACGGCGTTTCGGTTTATGACAGCGAAACGGGCACAGGTGTTTTGCGCCATTTGTACCTGCGCAACACGGGAAACGGCGATTACTGCGTTATGCCCGTGGTGAATACCGAGGACATTTCATTCCTCTACCCCGTGTGCGAAAAGATAACGTCGCTCCACCCCGAGATTAAAAGCTTTTATGCGAACATAAACACCCAAAACACCAACGTAATATTGGGCAAAAAGTGCGTGCTGTTAAAGGGAGAGCCCTATCTTACCGATATTCTGTGCGAAAAGCGTTTTTTGGTATCCCCCCTCTCCTTCTGGCAGGTAAACACCAAGGCGGCGGAAATGCTGCTTAACAAGGCAAAGGAATATGCGTCCCCCAAAAAGGGCGATATAGTATGCGATCTTTACTGCGGTACGGGAACGGTGGGCATTTGCTGTACGGATACGGATACAAAGCTGTTCGGTATTGAAATTATCCCCCAAGCGGTGGAGGATGCATCCCGCAATGCAAAAGCAAACGGATATACGGATTTCCGCTTCGTGTGTGCGGACAGCGAAAAGGGTATTGAAGAGTGCAAAAACACCTTCGGCACTCCAGACGTGGTGCTGACCGACCCGCCCCGCAAGGGAATGACGGAAAAGGTGATAAACGATATCTGCCTATCCGGCACCAAAAAGGTGGTATATATCTCCTGCAACCCCGCAACCCTGGCAAGAGATATAAAAATATTCGAGGAAAAAGGTTTTAAAGCGCAAAAAGCCGCTGTTTTTGATCTTTTCCCGAGAACGGGACACGTGGAAAGCGTCGTTTGCCTAACAAGGTCAGACGGCTAAGTTTGCCCCAAGGGTAAGTGAAGCTGCCTATCGGCAGTGAAGTTCACTGCTTGAGTGAAGTTTCGCCTTGCGGCGAAGTGAAGAAAAGGAGTTTTAATATGGAACAGGACTGGAGAATTAATGGTCAAGAAGCGTATCTGCAAAACGCAACACTGTATAAAATCAAATTCCCCAAATTCTGGAAAGATGCGTACATAGAAAAGAACGCATTCTACCAAAAGGTTTTAAAGTGCGCCGAACACCATGTTGCCCAACACCCGAATGAAAACGAATACCTTGAAGGAGAAAAAATACAGTTGCTTTGGCACGATCACTGTGAATTTTGCTGGGAAAAAGCGATGACCGATATTGATTGCGAATTTTATTGCACCAAGGATATGTACCACTGGATTTGCAAGCAGTGCTTCGAAGATTTTAAAGAAAAATTCGGATGGACGGTAGAATCTGCCGACGAACTGTTGGATTAAAAACATATCGGCTATCGTCCTTCTCACGCGCACGCAGTGCGCATATCACGCCGAGCGAAGTGAGGCTATATCACGCTTGCAAAGCAAGCATATCACGAAAGCAGACAGCTTTCTATATCACGACGGCAACGCCGTCTATATCACTCCGCGCAAGCGGACAAAAAGGAGGATAAGAAAATGTTTTGTAAAATAGAACTCTCTGAAAAACAGCGCATAACTAAAGACGAAGCGGAAGAGCTTATTTGGACTTTTTTGTGTTCTCTTGAAAGAAACGGGCAGATATTAAAAGATTACAAGCTGACAAAGGGCAAAAACTACACGGCGTACGTTACTCTGCCCAAGCCCGATTCCTTTGATGAAAAGTACGACGGAATATATGTAAAAAGAGATCGAGAGAAAATAAACGTTTATTTCGGCTGCGACATTACTCCCTTGGGAGAAAACCTTGAAAGCCAAGCTTATTGCGAGTGCAAGAATCGCCGGGCGATGGAAATGCAGACCTACAGCCGCGATATTGACAGCGTATTCACCTGCTGTGATTGCGGAAAGCCCGTCCCGCTTTATGAGCTCCCCTTCCCGGAAGAAAACCAAGAGGATTTTCACGCGATTCAGGATTGGCAGGAAAACTATTCTTCAATAGACCTGCTATGGACAAACTGTCTTTACGACCGCTACACGGGTAATCAACGTGTAAAGCCCGATTCCGCGTTAAACAAGCAGGGAATCGAAATTGCCGAATGTATGCACAAGCAGTTGGGGCATCCCGTGTATTATCATCTGAAATGTGATTACGGAAAAATCGTAAAAACCGAAAAGAACGGCGAGGAGCAAATACACATCTGCCCTAAATGCGGAAAAACAATGAAGAGAATACACTTTTCAGAAGAATACATCAGGGATATTTGCGAAGGCTGTATGCTTTCTTACGACGCACATTAACTGACAAAAAGGAGAACACAAAATGCAATCTCTTAAATATTTATACCGCATAGGATGCGGGCCTTCCTCTTCCCACACCATGGGTCCTATTGCGGCGGCAGAGCGGTTTATCAAAGAAAATCCCGATGCGGAGGAATACAAGGTCGTATTATTCGGTTCCCTTGCAAAGACGGGGTCCGGACATATGACAGACACTGCGCTGGCACGTATTTTTGAAGGCCGAAAGCTTAATATTGAATTTGATAAGGAAACCCCTACCGATTACCACCCCAACACAATGGATTTTTATGCCGTAAAAGGCGATAAAACCGTAAAAACACGGTTTTACAGTATCGGAGGCGGAGAGATAATCGCCCAGGGTGAACAGGCAAGCGAGCACGCCGAGGTGTATCCCCTGAACTCCTTTACCGAAATTTCCGCATACTGCCGTGAAAAGGATATACGCTTGTGGCAATACGTAGAAGAGCAGGAAGGCGCAGAAATATGGGATTACCTGCAGGAGGTATGGAACGTAATGCAGGACGCCGTAAAGCGGGGTATTCAAGCAGAAGGCACCCTGCACGGCGGTCTGGGATTGCAGAGAAAAGCCAGATACCTGTTCCGCCAAAAGCACATTGACGAAAGCGTGGAAACCAAGACAAACCGCCTCATTTGCGCATACGCATATGCGGTAAGCGAGGAAAACGCCGATGGCGGGCTGATCGTTACCGCCCCCACCTGCGGCGCCTGCGGAGTTTTGCCTGCGGTGCTTAAATACCTGCAGGTTAAACGCAATTTTACGGACGAACAGATACTGCACGGTCTTGCGGCGGCGAGCATAGTGGGAAATCTGATCAAAACCAACGCATCCATAAGCGGTGCTGAATGCGGATGCCAGGCAGAGATAGGCACCGCCTGCGCTATGGCGGCGGCTGCGGCGGCAGAACTTTACGAGCTGGATCTTGACCAGATAGAATACGCGGCGGAAATGTCTATTGAGCATCATCTGGGGCTTACCTGCGACCCTATCGCAGGACTTGTGCAGATACCCTGCATAGAGCGAAACGCAATTGCGGCGATGCGTGCTTTGAACGCGGTCAATCTGGCGGATTTCCTTGCGGATTCAAGGCTGATAAGTTTCGACATGATAGTGGACACTATGTACGAAACGGGAAAAGACCTTAAAGTGATCTACCGCGAAACCGCCGAGGGCGGAATGGCAAAGAAATTTATAACAGAGTAAAAACCAAGGAGTTTTTGGTGTGAACATTTTGTTTATCGGAAACAGCTATACCTATGTTTACGACGTGCCCGGGCTTTTCGGTGCGTTGGCGCAGGAAAACAAAAAAAGCGCCCGTGTGGATTCGGTCACCAAGGGCGGGAGAAAGCTGTATGAAAATCTCGACCCCTCGGACGAAAAGCACTCGGAGATACTCGGGCTTTTGAACGAGCGGGAATACGATATACTTATTTTGCAGGAGCAAAGTTATCTTGGAATAGTCGATTACGAAAGCTTTGAAAAGGGTGTTGCCGCTTTAAACAAGCTGGTTTCCCCAAAAACGACTGTGCTTTATGCCACTTGGGGACGAAAAGAAGGCTGTCCTTTATTGGAAACGCTGAATCTTACTTCCGAAGAGATGTTTTTGGCGCTGGAAAAGGCGTACAAAAACGCCGCTGATCTGATAGGTGCCGATATTTCGACCGTAGGAAGATGCTTTAACGAAATAACCAAGCGGCACAAGGATATTGATCTTTACAGCCCCGATCTTTCCCATCAATCGTATATCGGAAGCTGTGTGGCGGCAATTTGCCATTACAAGACTGTTTTCGGAGAAATGCCTGTAGCACGGACAAGTCTTAACCTTGATTCGGACGTGGAAGAAAAAATATGCCGTATTATAGAGGAAGCCGTATGAACAGCGAAAGAAAATTAAAGCAAATTATTCTCGATCTTCTCTGTGTGCTGACGGCGGGAATCGTCGTAGGCAGTGCGTACTACTTTTTCCAGAACAGCAACGGGTTTGCTCCCGGAGGAGTAGGCGGTCTTGCCACTATGACATACCACCTGCTGGACAGCAGGATAAGCTGGTCGTTGCTTATGGTAGCCTTTAACCTGCCGATTTTTATTCTGGTAAGCGTAATTATCGATAAAAAGCTGGGCGGTATGCTTACTCTTTATCTGCTGGTGCAATCTCTCACGCCCCAGATGTATCAGCTTTTGGGTGCGAGCCCCTATTCCCTTGCAACCAGCGGAGAGGATTTCAACATAATTTTTGCGAGTATCGCCACGGGCGTTATATCCGGTTTTGGATTTTCTATAATGCTTCGCCGTTTTGGCGCAAGCGGCGGAACCTACGGAATTTCCGCTTTGATAAAGCACTTCAAGCCGGAGCAAAATATCGCATACGTTTCCTTCGTTATGGATGCTTCCGTGGTGGCGATCGCGTTTTTCGTATACGGAATGAAGGTTACTCCCGTAATATGCACCCTGCTTAATCTGTTTATCGCAAACGTTATTGTGGATCACGGATTAAGCGGTATAAAAAACGGATACAGATTCGAAATCGTTACAAGCAATCCCGAAACCCTGGCGCAGGAGCTGCTTACAAAGCTTCACCGCGGCGTTACCAAGCTGGAGGTGGAGGGTATGTACTCCAACACCGATAAATTCATTCTCGTGTGCATCGTAAACAAACGGCAGATCGGCGACGTGATGCGGATTATCAAAAACCACCCCGATACCTTTGCAAGCTTTTCAAAGGTAAACGAGGTGTTCGGAAATTTCAAACGAAATGTGTGAGCTGCCCCGAGAAGAGTATACACAAAAAACTCCCGATAAAATCGGGAGTTTTATTTTTGCTTTTTACGGTGCGGGAGGTGCAAGCTTACCATCGTTGATCACAACTCCCCATGCATCCGTTACAGCGGGAATTTCGGTATCATCCGTTTTTCCTGCCGCCTGAATGGTCTGGGCGATGATCTCCACGTTAAGACCGTATCCCTCGGGAGCGGTCACTATGGGCTGAACAATTTCAATAAGACTTTCGGTTTCGTTTCCGCTGTTTACGGGAGCTTTATAGTAGTAAAAGCCCTCATGTTCAAACCAATCCGTGGTGTTAAGGCTTATCTCGTAATCCGTGTCCTTCACGGGAGGCTGTCCCAGCACGTTTCCGTTTTCTCCGTCCTTCCAGGTTATAATGATCGCCGCACGGACGTAAACCGCGTATCCGATATCATCCACCTTAACGCAAACGTCTTTTTTCACGTTTTCATCGAAGGATTCTTCGATTAACGGATCCTTTTCGGGCGCCAAAACAAAATCGTTTTCAACGGGATCGCTTACAGTACGAAGGTAGGCAAACACACCGCCTGCAGTGATTGCCGAGATCACCAGCAAAGCCGCCAAAACCAACGTTACGTTGCGTAACTTTCGGTTTCTTTTTTTCATATGCGCTTGCCTCCTTTCGTGTTTTTAATTAAATTGGTTTTCGTTCACCGCTTCACCGTTCAGCCAGTTGGGATTGTTATCCGTATTGGCGAAGGTGACGGAAGTAGTCGCATCCTGAATGATGACAACATTCTGCGTTTTGTTTGCATCGCTTATGCTGTATTCCCAGGACCAATCTGCAAGTTCGGTGACAACATAATCGCCTATGGGCAAATCTTTTAATGTTACCGAATTCTCGCCCGTAACAGAAACGATCACGTCGATGTATTCGTTTCGTGTATTCTGTCCTTTTACGTGGAACAAGAAATTATCGTCCTTTGTTTCGGTATCGGAATTTTCAACATCTTTTGTTATCGTAAGGTTGCCGCTTATGGGCTCAAACTTAGCGTAATAATGCGCTTCGTCCGAAATGCCTTGGGGAATAATGGTTTTTCCATCATCGGCAAGCCAATCGGATCCGGTGACGGGATTTGTACAATCCGCATCATAGAACCAGCCAACGAATTTAAAGCCCGTACCGACAAGTGCAGTAGAACGAACGCTATCGTTCAAAACAGAAACATTTTGCTTTGAAACGCTAACGCCGTTTAGTCCTGCAGAACCGGGAGCAGAACACACAACGTGGTAATAAATATCAAATGTCTTCAAATTATAATAGAAAACAAACACGTTGTCTTCTGCATTTTCACGCATTTCTTTAGTAAGCGTGCGGTCTTCAGCAGACGAATCTATACCCTCAACGTGAATATATGTTTGTTCGCCGTACTTAAAATCAGTAACCGCAGTTACGGAAACTTCTTCTCCGAACTTTTTTTGTCCCACAAAAGTTTCGGTATACAATACATTTTCGGGATTGGAACCGTATTCTACGTACTTAACCGTATAGTCAACTAACTTACGGGTGTAATAGAATTTAATTTCCATACCGTGTGCCGAAACCGTACCGGTTGCGGGAAGCGATTTTCCTTCAACGGTATTGTCTTCCCACTCAGAACCGTTCTGCGTATAAGTGGTGATGGTATAGTAACTGAATTCAAAACCGGTATCATTACGCGAATCACGGCTTATGGTTTCACCGTTATCGGCAATACCGTTTTCCGAGAATTTCAGCGTGTACGTCTCACCGTCCAATTCCTGATAATAATGCTCAACACGGAAAGGGTCGTGACCGGTATCTTCATTATAATAGAAATAGATTATATTCTCGGGCTGAACATGATCCGGATACTGCGTATAATCCGTTGGATCGTACGCAATAGCTTTTTCGATATAGTAGCTTTCGGGCAAGTAATCCTGGAAAGGCATAAACTTTTCTGTTACTATTGCGTTTGATGTTCTTTTTACTTCAGATTCGTGAAGTATAGTACCGGTAGCACGGTCTATATGAATTACTTTGTAATTTATATATTCCTTGTAATAATACTTGAATGTATGGGTGTTTTTTGAAGAATCCTCATCCATAAGTATGGAGTGGGAGGAATGCTCGGGGAACCACTGCTCTTGATAGGTTGTAGACGTACTGTTAGGCGGAGTTTTGTCGTAAAGCGCAGAACCGCCCTTTGCATTAAATGTCGTGGTTTTTCCTGCCGTGGAATAGCCTTCAAGCTTATCTGCAATATCTTCAATTTTTTCTTGCGTTTTGTCATCCCACGCTTCGTACTTAACCTCGTACGTTGTGGGAATCGTTGAAAGCCATTCGGCGAACAAGACCAGATCTCGGGTGATCTTCATGCTGTCCGGCGCAAATTTCTTTTTGCCGTTTTCATCAAAATAAAACCAACCGATAAACTGGTAATCACTGCCGCGTGTAGGGATATGGCTGTACGTTGTGCCCAAAAGCTGTCCATGAGGAACTTTTAAAGGATAGTACCCGGGCTTTTGCGCATCCGTTAGCTCGGAAGGATACCAGTAAACGCCTTTATCAATATCCGTATACAACAAATGGAAGGTTACGTTACGTACAACCGGCGTCCACTTTGCGTAAAGGGTAAGAGGACCGTCCGGCATAGTTAACGTATCCCAATTCACTTCCGTGCCGGGGAAACACTTGGGCGTTGTATACCAACCGTCGAATTCGTATGCGTTTGGTTCCAAAGTGCTGGGATAATGGTTTTCTTCCATATATTCCTTTGAAATCTCATAGCTGGAAAGAGGCGTCTGATATTTAATGTTGGTATCGTTGTTTGCGTTATCTGTTAAATAATCATTATAGTTAAAATATTTAAAGTTATATTCGGTTCGTTTATAATAGAAGTTTAGAACTGCACCATTGCTCATATTACTAATATTTGCAGTAATGTCATTTCGCTTGGTTCCATTATAAGTCAATGCATATTTAGTAAAGCCAGCTATTGCAAAAAAGTCTTCGGCAGCAGTATACATATTGAAGTCGACCGTCAAAGTACCATCTTTCAGGTAATGCTTATAATCAACATTTTCATATGTTGTATCTGCCGTTTCACCGGGCAAACATTCAATATAATAATTATAATAACGCTTACTGTTATTCTGCGGATAATCATA
Organism: Eubacteriales bacterium; assembly: GCA_045595165.1. GTDB lineage: Bacteria > Bacillota > Clostridia > Oscillospirales > CAG-382 > SFLA01. Next base: position 100,168 of record JAZNZY010000019.1, on the reverse strand, counting down.
GAACTCTATGTTTTCACCAGGCATAATATCAATTAACGCCAATCGTTGATTATAAATTGACGAATTTTCAGGATACCAAGATGCGGCTCCCGCATTTTCCGGGTAACTGTATCCATCCTTGGTTGTAAACGTCCATTCATCGCCGATATAAGCGCCATATTTAGCCTCGATGATTTTAACAACAGTCCTTTCGTACTCATCGTCATCATCGTGAGAGTGTTCGGCCTTACCGCATCCAATAGCATAACAGCCATTATGATGAACATGCGAGTCTTCGCCACAAGACCACTCATAACAAGAGTCTGTGTGGGTGTGACTCAAATTGCCACAGGTATAGCAAGCATCATTGTGGGTATGCGTACAACCGCTGGAATTACATGTGCCGTCAGTATGTGTGTGTATTTCTTTGCCGCATTTCAGTGATGTTTGAGTACCACTTACATATACACGGTTGGCTACATAAGTCGCTCCTGAAAAGGTAAAACCTGTATACTCGGTCCCCAAATAGTACCAATCGGCACCATCATAAAAGTAATAATATGCAGTGCTATTGGTGTTTCGTCTATAACGATACACATAATTTGTTTTAGGATTTGTTACATTAGATATGTAATCTCTAAACCCAGTGTTACTATTCGTTGCCTCAGGATATGTGTTTGAATTCGAATCGTAACAAGTAACCGTATGAGCATGTTCTTCTTTATCACAACAACTCGAATCATGAACATGAACACAAGACAAGTTACATGTTGTATGCGAATGCTCTTCTAACCCACAAATAAGCTCACCTTTCACACACTCAGGACCATGAACATGCGTATACGAGCAAACAATTACCTCACAACTATCATCGTGGGTGTGTTCTTCTACCTGACAAGAATAAACGCTGCTGTCTGTAAGTACGATTCTATATACATTTCTTGAATAGTAAACGTTAACGATGGTTGAACCATCGCCTTCAACGATTACTTTGCCATCAACAAGGTCGGTACGGGCATTTTCTTCTGCAATTGTTTTTTCTGCATTATATGTAAAGTAATTTCTTTCGGTATTGAAAGGGGCAACGTTTGGAAGAGTTGTGTGGTTAGTGCCACTTACTTCCGAAGCAGACATAGCATTCTGCTGTGCAGAACCCCAGTAGCTATAGCCGTTATCATCTGCGTTTTCGCGCCAATATACTACGGTATATGTAGTTTGTGCGGTTGTCCACAAAGCTTTATACGCAGTATTGCCAATAGGCATTTCGGACGGTATGGTATCTGCCACGCCATCGCCGTTGCCCTCCGCATCAACCAAGTCCCAGCCTGCGAAAACATAGCCGGGTCTTGTGGGGGTAGGTACGGAAATATAAGTTCCGTGGCGAACGTACAACGTATGAACGCCGTAACCGCCCGTGCAGTCGAACTCCATAAGGTAATAGTTTCTCTCGTAATAAACCTCAAACACGGTGGAGCCGTCTGCTGCGATAGTGTCCGGCTGGTAATAAAGGGCGGTGAATCCTTTAAATTCTGCGTAAACGCCTTCTTTTGTTTCTGTGTCTTTTATAATATTACCGCTGCCGTCTGTTTTATAATACGGAGGCATGCCGGTATACCCCTCACCTTTGAAATGAGGAGCAAGTGTCAAATCTTCCGCATAAAGATCATCATAGATATTCTGGAAATAATAATTTACTTCATATTTAACCTTTGCAGGTTTGTAGTTTACGGTATAAACAACGTTTTCGGTAATATTGGTAAGATCAATTTCAACCTTGTCGGTAGACGTTGCGGAATTTTCGAAATACGGCTCATAACCAATAATAGTGGGGTTAGTAACAGTTGTGGAAAGCGAACCGTTATACACAAGCGTTGCCTTATAAGGACTGAACGCATCCCCCATTTGGGTAAGAACATACGTATCGTTAACTGAATCGTAGTGATATTCCCATTTAACGTAGTTTATCGTTACGGTAACAAACTCCGGAGTATCGGAGGTATCCCCTGCCATAGCGTGGGGGAAGGTAATATTCTCCACGGAAAGAGTCTGATCGAGCTGTGCTTCCTCCAAAAGTGTTACGGTAACGGGGTTGGAGAGGTACGCGTAATCATCGGTATAGGCGCGCAGACGCAGGGCGGCAGTGCCGTCCTCGGTGAGCATATTGTTTATAAGCGCGGCAGAAACACCGATAGTATCGGACTTTGCGTCGTATATATCAACCCACAGATTATTCTTTTCGGGGTGCTTGATCTGCCACTGATAGGTTGCGTTTTCGGGAACGCCCGTGCCGGAAATTTCTATCTTCTCGTACGGATAGATAGACATAGAGGAAATATCTTCCCCGTCGAGAGTTATTTTAAGGGTATCGTAATCATATATAACATCCCCTGCAGCGGCGGATTCTCCCGTTTTTTCATCTGTGGAAAAGACGGCAACGGGAGCCGACGTTAACAGCATAAAAAAAGCGAGTATAAAAGGCAAAACACGGAACACGAGCCGCTTTTTTATTCTTTTAAAGCTGTGTTTATTCATAGCAAAAGCCGTCCTTTCTGTAGAATTGAAAAGCAAAAGGTTAATCAATAAACTGCATCAAATATCTGATCCGCAGTAAGTAAATCATCGTTTATTTGAAGCATATATGCGTAAAAATCAAGGTTAAGATTTGTTTGAGTTCGGTCAAGAGAAGCGCTTACATAAACCGTATTGTCTGAAAGCACGGGGATCGTTATATCCGCAGGAGTGCCGGTCAGCTTCTCTTTATACACATACATCTTTCCGCCATTCGGTCCCGTGATTCCCGAAAGAAGTGTCCAATCGCCGGTGAGAGAATACGTAACTGTGGTTGTATTTAGTTTGTCTACAACCTCTACGTAAAGATATGCGGGGATAGACGTTTTACCCTTTATTTCAATATGCGGATCCTTTGGAATATCCACGCCGGGCATAAGGATATATTCGTTGTTGCTTACTTCGTTGGCGTTATTCAGGGCATATTCGCCCATATCGTTGCGAACAGCTTCGTGCTCGAACAGACGTAAGGTTTCCACCAATTCAGCCGAAACCGTTACTTTTCCTTCGTAATTGAACCGACGCAGGTATTTGGCGAACACCGCGTTGGAAAGGGCGGTGATCATAATAAGAACGACCAAAAACAACGGCAAAACGTATGCTTTATCTATTTTTCTTTTTGATTTCATCGTTGTTTTCGCCTCCTTAACTATGAAATATCAGTCTATTTGCACGCAATCCAGAATTGCATCGAATTCAAAGCTTTGTGAATAGCTTTTACCGTCTGCGGCGGAAGTGAAATCGTTGACATTGGAAACGGCAAATTCGATAACGTGAGTTTTGCCGGATGCCGCTACAGCGATATCACCTACGTTTTCAAAAGTGACGGTTTTTCTGTCTGTGCTGAAGGTTCCATATGTGTCGTCAACTTTTACGGTAAAGTATTCGGGAAAAGCTGTATCGAAATTCAAAGAAAGGCTGTAACGGACCGCAACCTCTGAATTGTTTGTAACGGAGAACGTATAGCTTCCTTCAAGGGAATTTTGCACCTTTATATCCACTTCGCCCGCCCAATCGGAGCTGACATCGAATTTAGCTACCCTTGCGGTATCGTCACCGCTGCCGGAAGACGTATATCTCGCATACAGACCCGACATCATATGGGTGGAAATTAACACAAAACATAAAAGCGACAATGCGACAGCAAGCATAACCGTGCCGGATCTGCTTTTTATATTACGCACACAATCGCCGCCTTTCTGTTTGATCTGATTTACTCTTGGTTTTCGTTCTGATTACTTTCCGCCGCTTCTTTTTCTGCCAGCAGACGGCGGATCTCTTCTTTTATGGGTTCAAGGTCCGCATCGGATTCCTTTTTCTCCCGCCGTATTGAAAGCTCCATAAGCAGGATCGCTCCGCCAACAACAATAAATATTCCTACGGGAGATCTTAAAAAGTTTAGCGCAACGCCTGCGGACGGGATGGTGTATATGACCGAGCCTTTTATATCCTCAAGCTGTATAGGATCATCGGCGGTATTGTTGGCATCGCCTTGGGTAATTACCGTTTCCCCGTCCATAGCTATTATACGATGCACTATGAGGACGCCGTGGCTTTGAAACACCACCATATCGCCGACAAAGTATTCATCCTGCTGTTTTACGATTATAAGGTCATCGACCTCTAATTCGGGCTCCATACTGCCGGAAAGGACGATAGACGCGCCGATACCGAACGGCATTGGCATAGAATCTCCGCCCAATCTTTGTGCGTTCCATAAATAAAACCGCACTCCTACAAAAACGGATGCGAGAATTATTACCACGATACGCAATATTAAATTTCCGGTCTTTTTATTCGGTTTCTTCATTATCTATCAATTCTGCCTTGCGTTTACGGGGACTGCTTACATATACCAATGCAACCAAAGCAAGCAGTGCAATGATAAACCACCGTACAAGGGATCCGTCATCGCCCAGAACGGGAGTATTCTCACCCTCGCTGGAATCTGTATCCGAGCTTTGTGTTGCGGTGGTGCGGATAACTATGGTAAGAGAAAGGTCTTCGCCCTCTGCGGCCATATTGCCGAGAAGAGTATCGTACTCATCGTCGCCCTCGAACGCCCATTGCCATTCGAGAGAATATGTGGAATATCTTCCTGCGCCGAGAGTTTTGGCTTCGCTTACGTTATTTAACTCCATCACATCGGAAAAGCTTGCTTCTCCGCCGAGAATGTATCCGTCATTACAGGAAAGACGCACGGTAACGGGAATAGCGTATTCCTCGTTGGAGAAAAACGCTTCTGTTTCCAAAAGATAATCCAAAGCGTATTCGCCGGAGTTTTCAAGTGTAAAGGTATATACGTTTGAGGTGCCGGGAGCAATAACCTTATCCCCTGCGCCGTTTACGGTAACGGAGCCTTCCCCGTTTTCATAGGATACCTTGAATATCTCTACATCGGTAGTGGCTTCCCAGACCTTATCTTTATCGCTTACGGAAAAACCGGGAACCTCTCCCTCGATCTCCTCGGACGTGGTACCGGATATATTTGCGGGAAGAACCAGGCGGGCGATATTAATGGGCAGAAACGCGGGAGCGCAAGCCTTTTCGGGGTATACCACGCTTCCGTCGGACTGCTTATAGCCCACGCGCACCGTGGTAGGTCCGCCGGATTCGGTTAAGGAAAATATATTTGCATCGCGGTTGTAGGAGTAACCCGTCATTCGGGTAACCAGCATAGCCACGGAGCAAAGCTCAAGTACTATAAGAAACGCGATAACGATGCCCAAAATACCGCTTTTTTTATTTTTTAAGCTTTTATATTCGTTCATACAGCGTTTCCTTTCTTTGATTTTATAAAGTTTTCCTTTTCCTTTTTCCCTCCGTGCCCTCACGGGTATGAAGCGCAAAAAGAAAAAAGAAATATTTTTGTGTATCCGACGCCGCCACGTGGCGCCGGACACACTTAATATTAAACCAAAAAATTTACGTGAATATTAATACAAAGTAAATTAGTCGATCTGGGTAATAGTGGTAACTACAGTGATAGTAATAGTATTTACATCAACAGCAGGATCTACTGCTTCAAGGTTACCAAGATCGGTATCTTTCACGTCGTTCTCAGCAGAAGTAGAGAAAGGCCAAGACCAAGTGTACTCTCCTATAAGCGAGTCGATTGTAGCAAGATCAGTGTTGGGAGCATAATCGCCAGCACCCTTTACAATAGCATCATAAATTGCAGCTTCAAGAGCAGCTTCACTAGTGTAATCAAGTCCGTTTATAGCAGTACCATTAATATTGAAAACTATAGGACAATAGAAAGTTGTAGTATCGCTAAGAACCCAACCAGTAAGGTCTACAACAGTTCCTTCGAAGCTAACTCTTGTAGCAACTTCAGGAGAACCGGAAAGTGCGAGACCACCAAAGCTACCATTGGTACCGGGAGCAACCAGCTTGTCATCCGTGCTAGTTACAACGGTAGTTGAAGTGTTTGTATAAGTATTGTCGGTTCTTTCATATTCTGTTTTGAAAGCATTTCCAGTAACTGTTGCGTATACGCCCCAATCTGCAACACGAGCGGTGTCGGAGCCTTGAGCTTTGGTTACGTACTTTGCGAATGTTCCGCTGATAACGCAGGTAGAAAGCATAGCTGCGATAAGAAGAACGGAAGCAATTCTCATCATTTTGTTTTTCTTCATTTTTGTTTTCTCCTTTTTTAAATTTTCTATCCTCCCGGTTAAAACGCAACAGGGAAAGATAAATTTACCGGGCTTTTTCGCCCTTGGGCATTACGCCCGGTTATATATTCAATCCCCGGTTCGTGGCTGCCGGTGGATAGAATGCCGTGAAAAAATTATTGGTTGTTTTCCTTTTGCTCGGGAGTTTCCTGTACGGGAGCTTCCTGAACGGGAGCTTCCTGAACGGGCTCTTGCTTTTCCTTTTGCTCTTTTTCAGCGCGCAGTGCTTCAAGCTCTTTAAGCAACGCTGTGGTATCGTCCTGCTTTGCTTTTTCGAACTTTCTTCTGCGAAGGATATCGTATACAACGAACAACGCTATGGGAAGAACGATACATACGATAAGACCGGGAGTGGTCTGCAGGAACATTGCGATATTACCTGCGCCTGCTATGCGGAACTTATATATACCAACGAGGTTTTCCGCAGGTACGGGAAGAGCATCTTCCGTATTGTTGTTTATACCTTTTGTGCGGAAGGAAATGGCGCCGTCTTCGTTGATCACTTTCTCAACTCTGTGGGTTACGACGCTGGTACCGTTGCCCTCAGGATCGAAGAAAGAAATAACGTCCCCTTCCTTAACATCCTCGGCTTCGATAGTCGCGCAAATAATCAGATCGCCGCTTTTGATATCGGGAAACATTGAATCCGTAAGGACGATGAGGGGGCAATAGCCGCCAAAGGTAGGAACCTCATCTTTGTTTATGTAGCTCTTAACGATAAGTGTGCAGTTTACGATAAGTATGGGCACTAAAATTACGCAAAGTATTGTGCCGATAATCGTCAATGTCTTGTTAACAGCGCCGTTTTCTTTTTTATTATTGCGGTCCATTATTTCAACAACCTCGCTTGCTTGAATTTTTATACTATCATTTTGAATTATTACAACATAATCGGCATTATGTGATAACACCCCATAGTACCTTAATAATTTAGCACACAATTAACAAATTGTCAACATTTTCAACGCACTTGTGTATGGCATTTTAAGTAAATTAGGCGCAAAAAAGCAGACCAATGTTGTTTTTCCAAGACATCGGTCTTATTTTGGCGCCTTTTTTGTGTTTTTAAAAAGTGTGGACTCAATAATGCTGTCGAACCCACAATACATAATGCCGATTATGTAATAACAATACAGCCGCAAGGCTTGACAATGCGAACAATATATGATAAAATCGTATACATAATATGAATTTTTCGTCGTTATATCACATAATGCCGATTATGTCGCAAGTTTTTCGATACCGAAAGGTATCGTTTTTTGTCGGGGTCCCCGAGAAGCCGCAAGGCTTCTTGGGGTAATTATTTTAAGCCGGCAAAAAAAGAAACGCTACATTACGAGATGCATATTCTCCATTTTGCGTTTGTGCTCCGTGCCCGTAGTAACGATATATATTCTGGTGGTGGCGATGTTGCTGTGTCCCAGAATATCCGCAAGCTTGGCGATATCCTTTTCCAAGCCGTAAAAGGTTCTGGCAAACAGATGGCGGAGATTATGAGGAAACACCTTTTTGGGGTTTACTCCCGCACTTGCGCACAGCTTTTTCATTTCCGCCCACACGTTGCTGCGGTCGATAGGCTTTCCTCTGCCCGTAACAAACACCGCACCCGAACGAATTCCTTTTGATCTCGCATATTTAAGAAGTTTTTTCTGCAAAGCGGAAACGATAAACACGGTTCGTGTCTTCCCTTTGCAGGTAACCGTTGCTTCGCCCCTACGTACCGATTCTACGGTGATATATGAAAGCTCACTTACACGTATTCCCGTACCGCATATGGTTTGAATTACCAAAGATAACCTTTCGTTGCTTTTTTGTTCTGCGGCGCGCACAAGGGCTTGATATTCGTTTTTCGTAAGCTCTTTTTCCTCCGCACGGTAAGGAGAACGCTGCAGGCGGAACTGTTTTATACACAATTCTCCCCAGCCGCAGAATTTAAAAAAGGAATTAAGCGCCGCAAGCATCGAGTTTGCGCTTGTTGCCGTATATTTTTCGGCAAGCGAGGCTTTATATTCCACGGCTAAGTTTTTGGTTATATCCCTCCCTGCCGCAAACGCCGCGAAAAAGCGTATATCACGCATATACTTTTCTATGGTTTTTTTGCTTTTTTCGTTTTCGAAAAGACTGTTTTTGAAAGAAAGCAATCTTTTTTCGGTTATTTGTCTTTTCATTTGCGATACACCTCCGTATAAAATTATATCACAAAGTAATATCTGCAAATTTGTTTCACGCTATTCAAAACAAAGGCGCAGGTATTGAAAAAGCCGATATTTTTTGATACAATATTACAAACGAAAACACAGAGGGTTAAAAATGAACGAAAAAAAGCTTACCTGCCCCGTACAGAAAAAGTGCGGCGGATGCCAGATGCTGAATCTTTCATATAAGCAACAGTTAAGCGCAAAAATGGCGCAGATGATATCTCTAATGGGCAAATTCTGCCGTGTGGATGAAATTCACGGTATGGATGACCCCACCCATTACCGCAACAAGGTGCAGTCCGCTTTCGGAATATACAGAGGAAAGCAGATAAACGGTATGTACCAATCCTCCTCCCATAATATTGTGCAGACAAGCGATTGTATTCTGGAGGACGAAATATGCGGCAAGGTGGTGGAAGCCGCCGCAAAAATTATAAAAGAGCAAAAAATAAGCATATACGATCCCCGCACGGGCAGAGGAACAATACGCCATATTTTGGTGCGCCGAGGAAAGACCAGCGGCGAGATTATGGTGGTGCCCGTAACAAGCACACCCGTTTTCCCCCAGGCAAAGCGTTTTACCGAAGCGATGCTCAAAGAGATGCCGGAGATCACCACTATCGTACAATGCATTAACGATACGGATATTTTCCTCTGGATGGGCGAAAAGGAAAAGGTGCTCTACGGAAAGGGATATATCGAAGATACCCTTTGCGGTAAAAAGTTCAGGATATCTCCCAAATCCTTTTACCAGATAAATTCGGTGCAGACGGAATACTTATATTCCAAAGCCATAGAGTTTGCATCCCCTACCCCCGATACCGTGCTTCTGGACGCTTACTGCGGAATCGGAACCATGGGAATTATCGCCGCAGAAAAGGCAAAAACCGTTATCGGCGTGGAGTCCAACAAGGACGCGGTTAAGGACGCAATAACCAACGCAAAGATAAACGGAGTTAAAAATATACGGTTTTACTGCGACGATGCAGGCGAAATGATGCGCAAGATCGCAGATGCGGGCGAGCATATAGATACGGTTATAACCGACCCTCCCCGCGCAGGATGCTCCAAGGAATTTTTGGCGTCCTGCTGTACTCTGGCACCCAAACGGATAGTTTACGTTTCCTGCAACCCCGAAACTCTGGCGAGGGACTGCGCCTTCCTTACCAAAAACGGATATACGGTGAAAAAGGTCGTCCCCGTGGATATGTTTCCGTTTACAAGCCACGTGGAGGCGGTCGTTTGTCTGACAAAGTCAGCCAAAACGACGTGATATTGAATTCCTTGCGGAATTCGTGATATAACGCCTTACGGCGCGTGATATGGAACGCTTCGCGTTCGTGATATGTCGCGCGGCGCGACGTAAGGCTTCACGCGCACACAGTGCGCATATCACGCACGACGAAGTTGTGCTATATCACGACGGCAACGCCGTCCATATCACTCCGACGGAATCGGACAAAGAAAGGAGTTTATTATGCCTAAAACCTCACACGAGCTTGCCATAGAATTAGCTGTTGAAATTACGGCATTATGTTCAAAGATAAAAAGCCGCCCCGAATACACAAAACAGATTATTCGGTCCGCTTCTTCAATCAGTGCCAACATTTCTGAAGCGAAATATGCGGAAAGTAACGCGCTGATTTCGTACATAAGATCGAAATCGCTCAAAAGGAAGCCAGTGAAACGGAAAATTGGCTTAACCTTTTATACAGGTGCGGAATTATTGATGAACGTACCTTTAAAAATATGAGAAATAAATGCGGCAAAATAAGAAGAATGTTAATCGCTTCTATTACTACGGTGAAAAATAAAACGACACAAAAGTAAATCTTCCTTTCACGCGCACACAGTGCGCATATCACGCTTGCGAAGCAAGCATATCACGAAAGCCGACGGCTTTCTATATCACGCGCGACGAAGTTGTGCTATATCACGACGGCAACGCCGTCCATATCACTCCGACGAAGTCGGACAAAGAAAGGAGCCCTTTATGGCAGAAGAAAAACAATCTCACGTTTTGAAAACGCAAAAAGAAACGATGAAAAAGGCGTATGTTGATTATTTACGGGCGGGAATTTTTCTGTCTGTGCTGATAGCGGCGGTGTTTTTGGCGGCATTTTTAACCAACGAAATTTCTTTCACCGCCGACAAAATATTTTACGTCGTTCTGTTAACGGTGTGTATACTCGCCCTTTTTGTGTATATGGGATTGCGCCGTTATCTGGTTTACGCGCGGTTCAATAAAATAAAGTCATCCGTGGAAAAGAACGTTACCATTACCTGCAATAAGCTATCCTTTATATTAAAGCCCGTAACAAGACACGCCTCCTCGGTCATTTGTATTATTTTCACCGACGAAAGCGGGAAAAAGTATTATAACGTAACAAAGGAAATCCCCGAAACCGAAAAGAAAAAGCTGAAAGCTAAGCTTTTGAATTCAAAAATTACCCTTACTTGCTACGGAAACACCGAATGTGTGAGATCATTTCAGGTGTTTTATGATGAAAAGGAGTCAATATGATTTTATACCGACCCGTCGGTCAAAAAGAGAAAGAGTTGATCGAGCAAAGCGGTTTTAAAAGTTTCCGCCGAGGCTCGATTGGCAGCCCATATTTTATCCCGTTCTGAATCAACGCTATGCAGAAGAAATTGCCGGCAAATGGAACACGAAGGATCCCGATTCAGGATACATAGGATACGTTACTAAATTTGAAGTTGATGACGATTATATATCTTCGTTTCCTGTACAAACAGTCGGTAAATCTTATCATCAAGAGCTTTGGATTCCTGCGGAGGAGCTAAACGATTTCAACAGCCATATTGTAGGAAAAATCGAGATAATTAAGGTTCTTGAATAGCAATTTGATCTATACATACCGTGTCGTTTGGCTTTGCAAAAATAGATTCATCGACAAAGGCAACATGTCGACTAAAAAAAAGGATTCGATACATTTGAAACTTCACTAAAAAGGAGAATGACGATGAACTCGACAAATAAATATATACTCGAATATGCAAAAGATTTTGCGTTTGATCATTCCGAGCACATATCAGTGGGCGTTTTCGATGTGGAAATTTATGTAGACGTATTTGAGCACCATTCAAAGCTTAACTATAGAGAAACGGCACACGTGGTTTTTAAAAAAGGCGACCTTATATATGAATGCAATTTTTGCGACAGACATCACTACCAAAGTGATTTCTACCCTATTACCTTAAATGGGCAGCGTTTTATTTGCTTCAGAAAAACATTGTACGGTTTCACATTGATTAATGCTGATACTCTGTCCACAGAATACGAATATTTCCCCGAATCCGTAATTCACGGTGAGGAATCATTTATTATTATGGATGCAAAGACACTTGATGATTTCTTAATTTTTGAGGGATGCTATTGGGCATGTCCCGATGAATGCTTTGCTTTTAATTACAAAACAAAGCAGTTTCTGAATGTATCAAAAATGTGCGATGTATTTTCTTTAGACCGAATATTGTTGCAAGACAACAATTTGATATTATACGGCACGGATAAAAATGACATTGAAAAGCAGGTTACCGTTTCCAAGCAAGATATAGCACTTGGAATGTCCCAAAACGGACAAGAGGATTTTTAATCCTGTTTATCGAATATTCCGATTAACGCAAATGTTACCAGAGCGCACAACTGAATACAACAAAAAGCGGAGGCAGGTGCCTCCGCTTTTCAAACTGTTTGAATAAAGTGGAATTTGCTATTATCACCATTCGTCGACATTGCTTCCGGTTTCATAGGATTTTGTAGTCAAATATGGATAATTGCCAGAATATTCCTCTCGCCAATACTCTTTTGGTTTAGGGAAAACTATTCTTCTACCGTGGTGATGGTAATAAGCATTGTTTCCGTATCGTAGGAAACGCGGATATTATTGTTATAAATTGAACGGGTATTTATATTCGCCACGCCGTAATCCTCTACCGTTCCTTGGGAAAGCATATCCACAAGCTCGTAGTTCACGGTTCCGTGTCCCGTGATAGCGAAGCCGCCCTCGGGAACGACGATCTCGAACAGAGTATATCCGAATCCGCCGGAAGCCCAGTCGTTTGCAAAGCCATCCAGCAGCTTGATTGCGGGATTTTTGTTGTAATCCGAATAATAAATGTGGGCGTAATAGCTTGAACCGGTAGGTCCGCCGTAACCGCTCAAGGGCCACAGAACCGCGTATGCTATTCTGCCCTCGCTGTCAACCACAACGTAATATCTCCAGCCGTGGCCGATCCAATCGCCCTCTCCGGTAGATGCATCGTTAACGAATTTTACCTTTGTGCCGGCTTCCGTCCACACGGCGATGGCGTCTGCGCCGGCGTCCTTATTGACGGTGTTGATCTTCACGCCCTTGGGAGCGTTGGGGTCTACCGCCACCTCCTCCGTTTCTACGGCAAGAGTTTTTGCGGCAGGATCATAGATAAAGTTGCAGGTGCGTCCCGTTACGCCGTCAAAGATAAGAGTCTTTCCGTCGGGACAATAAAAGCCGCCCTTCCACAAAGATTCGGTGGAAATTCTCACTTCGCCGGATATTTCCGTGTTTTCGGTAGTAAGTCTTACGCCGTTATAGGCAAAAACTATTTCGTTGCCGTAATTGAAATTGCAGGAAACGGTGTATGTACCCGTTGCCTCGTCATACTCAGCGGAATCATCAAAGGTGCCGCAGTAGGTAAGACCCAGTTCGCTGCCGTCCTCGGTACAGCAATCCGTGGTGAAATTAAAATCTTTATCGAAATTATAAATATATGTACGGCGGGGCATATCGTTATTTTCAAAAAGGGTGGAAAATCCCGTCTGGGGACCGAAGCCCAAAACGATACCGTCCATTTTTACCTGAAAATCAAAAGTATGAGCGTGTCCGCAGAAGAAGGCGACGGTGCTTGCCTTTTCCTTCATCGCATCAAAAAATCCCGTGTTTTCTTTGGTGGGACCGCCTGTGCGGATCTCCTCGACTGCACCTGAAGAAAGCTCCTGCTTTATAACGAATTCCGCGCCGCTGCCCGAAAGCGCCGCCTTGTACGCAGTGTAATATTCGGGAAGCTGAATGTGGGAGAACACTATAGACGGCATAACGCCTTCGCCGTTGTAAATAGAAGCCAGCTTGTCGATCTCGGATTTGTACCAATCGATCTGCCCTGCGGTGATAGATTCATAGGAGCTTATGGCGCCGTCATAGATACCTGCATCCATAAGCAATATTGCGCCCAGAAGCTTTGTTCCGTCGCTGTTCAGCACGGAAACGGAGAAGTTGCCGTAGCGGTTGGCGTCGGCTTCAACGTAGCCGCTATCGTAAAGGAGATAGTCCGTATCGCAGGAATCGAGATATTCGGAAAGTTCTTTTTTGCTATAGCCTGCGGAGTTGCTTTCCGCATCGTGGTTGCCGTATATGAAGGTCCAAGGAATTTCGTAGCTTTCCATAAGGCCGACGAATTCCTTAAGCGCTTCCACACCGGTTGAAAGTATGTTATCACCCGAGCAAACGATAAGATCGGGCTTTTCGGTATCTACTATGTACTGAAGATATTTTTTTGTACGTTCCACCTTATCGTTGTGGTAAGCGTTGCCCTCGATACCGAAGTGCACGTCGGCAAACTGGGCAATTCTCAAAGGCCTGTCGGAGGGCATATAAACCGCAAGTCCGTTTTCCACCTTTACGGGCTCCGCAGGAGCGGTGGAGGACTCTTCTCCGCCCACGCTTTCTGTGTTTTCATACGAACCGCAGGAAGCGAGAGAAAGCGGCAGACAAAGGGAAAGGAAAAGTGCCATAATAATAAAAAATGCTTTTTTCATATGATACCCCTTTACTTTTTTAGTTATTACGGATATATTATAAATTAGAAAAAAGTATATGTCAATGGAGAAAAACAATGAACTGCAACATTTGTCCCCGTGAATGCGGTACGGACAGAAGGACGGAAAAAGGAGTATGCGGCTGCGGGGATAAAATGCGTATTTCCCGTGCGGCGCCTCATTTTTGGGAAGAACCGCCCATATCATATAAAAACGGAAGCGGCACGGTGTTTTTTGCGGGCTGTAATTTAAAATGCGTGTTCTGCCAGAACAGAGAGATATCCCGCTGTGAAACGGGAAAAGAGATAACGGCAGACAGGCTGTATGAAATATTCACTGAATTAAAATCGCAAGGCGTGCACAACATAAACCTCGTTACCCCCACCCACTACACAGAACAGATAATTCCCGTGCTTAAAAGGGCAAAGGAGGAAAAGCTTGGGCTTCCTATAGTTTGGAACAGCGGCGGGTACGAAAAGGCGGAAACCATAAAAAGACTTGACGGACTGGTGGATATTTACCTGCCTGATTTCAAATATATCCGCTCCGAAACCGCTTTGCGCTACAGCGGGGCAAAGGATTATTTTGAGCAGGCATCAAAAGCGCTTGACGAAATGGTGCGCCAATGCGGTGAAGAGGTCATCCACCGCGGGACTATGCGCAGAGGAGTTATAGTGCGGCATCTGGTGCTTCCCGGGCACACAGAGGAGAGCAAGGAGGTTATCGAATATCTGCACTCCCGCTACGGAAACAGAATTTATATAAGCATAATGAACCAATACACACCTATGGATCAGGTGAAAAATTCCCACCCCGAGATATACCGCAGGGTAACGGAAACGGAATATAGCGAGGTGGTGGAGTTTGCAAAGCACATCGGCGTGGAAAACGCATTTGTTCAGGACGGGGAAACCGCAAAGGAAAGTTTTATTCCTCCATTTGACAATCAAGGCGTTTAATAGTATAATAAAGTAAAATAAAGCAAAACAATAGGCGTACTGATTTTGTGCAAAAATCGCGTAGGGACGGGCGTCCTCGACCGTCCGCCAAATATACATTAATTGAAGAAAAGGAGTATTATAATATGGGAAACATCGTTGCTGTTGTCGGTATGTGCGGAAGCGGAAAATCCGTTGTAACCGAGGTTTTCACCCAAAGAGGCTGGAAAAGCGTTTATTTCGGCGGCGTTACAATGAAGATGATCGCCGAGCAGGGCTTGGAAAAAACTCCCGAAAACGAAAAGATCATCCGTGAGGGCTTACGTGCCAAATACGGTATGGCGGCTTACGCCGTTAAGCTGGAGGACGAGATACGCGAGCTTTCCAAGGAGCACGACGTGGTGCTGGACGGGCTCTACTCCTGGTCGGAATATAAATATCTTTCCGAAAAGATCGGAAATATAGTTCTCCTTGCGGTGGTTACCGATTCCGGCGACAGATACGACCGTCTTGCCGTCCGCGAGGTGCGCCCCTTTACCTATGAGCAATCTATGGCAAGAGATATCGCGGAGATCGAAAACCTTGAAAAAGGCGGCCCCATCGCCTTTGCCCATAAATATATCCACAACGACGGCGATATAGAACAGCTAAGAGCGAAAACGGTAGAGTTTATTGAGAGTCTGTAAAAGTATATATACAAAAACGGAGGCGAAAAAGCCTCCGTTTTTAATGCATGGTAGTGTTAATTCAAAAAGTAACCAGAAATTTTATCGTAGCTGTCCAATATTTCCGCATCAGGTACACCCATATGTTTCGCCAAAGCTACGGAGCCGTCAAGTGCTTTTTCAAGATCGGGATCAAACGCAATCGATAGCAGCTCTATGTATTTGGAAAGACAACAATTCAGTTGCTTTATATACTGCTGATATTCCTCTGCCAACTTATCATCTAAATCAGAAATATCTTTTAGATATTGTTCGATAAGTTCTTGTTCCTTAGCAGCAAGACTATCTTTTCCGATTTGATAAATCATGGTACCCACGGCATTACCAATAACAGCACCTAACACTGGTATAGGGATCAGCATCTGCCCTGCAAAAGACGATAATGCACTCACCGATGCATCCAAACAAAGCATCTCCGAGTTTTCAATAAACTGAACTTCGTCAATAACCCCGTTTCTAAATAAATATGCTTGCTCTGCAACACCAAACGCCGCTGTTGTTAAAGCGCTCGCAATGGCTGCTGGTGTTGCGGTGAAATTAGTGAGCGCATATATGCTCGCTCCGCGAACTCCGCCTTTTACCGTTCCTTTTCCGCTTTCCTCTGCAATTTCTACCCAATCTGTTTGGTCAAAATCTTTAATTTTCTTCCCGCATTTACGCTTATGGGCAACCGCTGTAACGAACGTGGTTGCACCTTCAATAGCCGCTGATACCGCAGTAGCTTTGACACCTTCCGAAAGATTGGCTTTGCTTTTTTGATTAGCGTCAACTCTTTGTTTTTTATCCACTTCGCGTAAGTGTTCTTTTTCCTTATTAAAAGTATCACTAATTGCATCTCGTTGCACTTCGCCGTATTCAAGCAACGAAGGCTCAATTTTGCTTGGGTCAATATTATTTGCCTCAAAAAAACTATGAACCTCTTTCCATTGACGAAGCGAAAATTCTCCGGTAGATGTGGGCAACTTGTTAGCCACTTCAGCCGGCATTTCAAGATAAGCTATTATTTTATCATAATGGTCTTTGGGAATTTGATATTTATATCCTTTGGTGATATATTCCGGATATTTCTTGAGATGCATTGATATAGCGCCCAAGGAAAGATGCCCGCCAGATTGAACGAATTTCTGCTGAATAAATTCTGCCCCTCTTTTCAAATCATCACGGCCGTTATCATCTATCCATTCATAGATTTTTGCTTTACCAATTATCTGCTGACGTGCATTACCGATTCCGCTTTCGGCGATTTCAGCAATAAAACCATGCATACCTTTATCACCACCGCGATTACTGATTACGGTAGCTTTAACTTCGTCAAACGCTTTATTAATGGTTTCTATAGCTGCGGAAAAATTAACATTTTGTTTGGATATCGCATCTATAAGCCTATCTATTCGTACTTGGTTCAAATAACGAATCCAATCACTTACGGCTTGCTCTTGACTGCTTTTAACAATTTTCTCGGCGTCCATGATTTATATTCCTTGCTCAATCGTTTTGCTCAATGTAGCGGCGAGAGATTTCGTATTATTTACTAACACACCAAGCTGTATCTGTTTTTCTGTCGGAATAGTGGTAAAATCATCCCCAAAATATGTAACACATTCATTGTATTGCTGTCCCAAATTGTCGCGCAAAGATACAACTTCATCAAGTAACACCCGAATCTGTGCCGCGATCATTTGTGCCGAATGCGTGTTGTTTTTTAGCGATTCAATTTCTTCTTTTTTCTTTTTGTTGTTTTTCATCTTTTTTACACTAAACAAAACAACAGTAGAAAGTATGGAAACGCCTGCCGCGCTCCAACCGATAGGTCCCGCTAATGCCAGAAGCGCATGTCCCCCAACAATGCCACCGCCGCCGAGAGCCACTGTGCCTCCACCAAGCCAAGCAAGTGCGGCATTCGTTGCTGCTGCGCCAGACAATGTAGAAATTGCAGTCCCCGTGGACGCCGTTCCAAATGTTGTGGCTACCCACTTCGCAACAGACGGAGCAATACTAACGATTGCCGCACCAGCAGCTACACCGGAACCAGCGCCTAAGGCTGATCTTTTTGCCGCCTCAAGCTCTTGTGTAGAAAAATCGCAAGCGCTAATAAACTGTCCTCTATTTGTTTTTATCTCAACCATCTCGGTGTCAAAACTTTTGGGATGTTTTGCTATGCTGTTCACCAAATTTTCGATATGAACAATCAGATCTACAGCACGAGTTCTTTCGCGGTACAAGGTATCCCCGTTATCTTTTAACGTTGTATATGCATCATTATACTGATCAATTGCTTTACGCAACGCTTTATTTAATTTAACCTTTGGTTCCGTCGCTTCGGGTGTGTTCTTCACTTTATTTTTATTTTCGCCATTTCCAAACGAAACAAAGTCCCCCTCTTTCAAACAAAGCATTAAAATGCCGCCAATAATATTACATAAAAATAGAGTAAGAATTGCAATCAGCTTAATATCATCCTTGCAAGTTGCTTTTTTCAACTTATTCAAAGCAAATCCGCCTACAACAGCAGGAAAGATTAACGGAAGGCCAAGAACTATTCCTATAACGATAAAAATTTTCGCCGCTTTTTTCAACCTAAAAGCCCCTTTCGCATTCTAAATCCAAATATCATTTATTTTAAGTATACAACAACATTTTAAGTTTTTCAACCCTAAACCACTCCCCGAAGTTACATTTGTAACCTCGGGGATTTTTTTACATATACTGACACTGTAAGCCATGTTTTTACATTCTGTAAAAACAACGAAGTTTGCCCCCAAGGGGCAAGTGAAGTTGCCTACGGCAGTGAAGTTCACTGCGTGAGTGAAGTTTCGCCTTGCGGCGAAGCTTATATTTGGCGAAGCTTAATATTAAGATTTTTGACAAAGGAGAACACGATCTTGGAAAACTTTGAAATATATCCTGCGGCGGCGACAAGTGCAGACTTGTTCCCCCAGCAGGTATCGCTGGCTATGCTTTACGTGCCTTACCAGCGCTGGGATAAGCTTTATTCCGAGCAAGAGGCGCTGGAACGGGGCACTCTGTTCCGCGCGCTTGACCTTCCTTTTCTCGGCGGGAGGAAAAGCAGATGATGACACGCATAAACAAGGACGTATTAAAACGGATGCAGCAGATAGATTTCGCTATATGGGAAACTGCTTTGTATCTTGACGGACACCCCGAAAACAAACAGGCCCTTAATTATTATAAAAAACTGATAGCTATGCGGGACGAAATGAAAAACGATTACCGCAAGGAAGTGGGTCCCGCTACCCACCGCGACGTAAAATGCGACCGTTGGACCTGGGTAGACGAACCCTGGCCCTGGCAGAACGAGGTGTAATATATGTGGATATACGAGAAAAAATTACAGTACCCCGTAAACATTAAAACCCCCAACCCCGCCCTTGCAAAGCTGATAATGACACAGCTCGGCGGTCCCGACGGGGAGATGGGTGCATCTACACGTTATCTTTTCCAGAGATACAGTATGCCCTACAGCGAAGTCGTGGGAATACTCACGGACATCGGCACAGAGGAGTTGGCGCACCAAGAGATCGTTTCGGCGATAATACACCAGCTCACCCGTAACCTCACGCCCGAGCAAATTCAGGACGGCGGTTTTGCGCCCTATTTCGTGGATCACACCACGGGCATCTACCCCGTTTCCGCCAGCGGCGAGCCTTTCACCGCCGCATACACCCAGTCCACGGGCGATCCTATTGCAGACCTTTCCGAAGACCTTGCAGCAGAACAAAAAGCAAGGCTTACCTACGATAACATCCTGCGCTTTTGCGATGACCGCGACGTTGCCGACCCCATACGCTTTTTGCGTGAACGCGAGGTCGTCCACTTCCAGCGCTTCGGCGACGGTATGCGCATAGTTCAGGACGCACTGGATTACAAGAACTTTTACGCATATAACCCCGCTTTTGACAAGAAATAGTAAAAACAATCACCCTAAGAAGCCTTGCGGCTTCTCGGGGACCCCGATAACAAAGACCACCGGTTCAACCGGTGGTCTTGGCTTATTTACGTTAAAAATTACTTTTTCTTTTTACCGACAACGATACCCACGCCGACACCTGCGGCAAGGCAGACAACTGCAACTACGGCAAGTACCCAGACGGGAACGCCGCTTTTTTCGGGCTTGGGATCGGGAGTAGGTTCGGGAGTGGACTCGTTTACTTCGGGCTCGGAGGTAGAGGGAGTGCTTTCCTCGGGAATGGACACCTCGTCCTCGCTTGCCTCGGGCTCACTTACCTCGTCATCGGAGGTTTCGGGCGGGGTTACGGGCTGTTCGCCGTGTGCCGCTGCACGCTTTGCGATTACGGTGTATTCCTTGGTTTCTCCGTTTTCTGCGGTACAGATAACCTTTATCACGTTATCCTTGCCCGCTTCCAGCGCATCGCCGCCCTCAACGGACACGCTTGCCTTGGCATCCTGGGCAGTACCGCTTACGGTAACGCTCTCCGTTTCATAGGGAAGCCAGATAACGTACTCCGTATTCTCCGCCGTAAACACGGGAGAAAGCAGGAAGCCGTCTACGGTTATACCCGAAAGATTGTTGTTTCCGCTTGCCTGATAATTGGGGTCCTGCTCACGCTTTACGGTGATGGTATAGGTCTTGGTTGCGCCGTTTTCAGCCTTTACGGTTATCTTTACCGTCGTAGTACCGCCGGGGATGAGATTGGGGTTATCCACGGTAACGGTGGTCTTTTCCACGCCCTTTGCATCTATCTCCAGCTTGGAAACGGAGAAAGGCACCTCTGCGGTATATGAGGTAACTGCGGAATTAAACGCAGGAGATATAGTTGCGTTTTTAACTGTCAGACTTGCAAGATCGTTTTTGGTAGACATAGGCTCTGCGATAGTTACGCTGTAGGTAACCGTGCCGATATTGGAGTCGGCACTACCGTCAGACGCGGTAACGCCGGTAAAGGACACCTTAACCGTTGTTCCGGGGGTGAGGTTCTTTACCTTGAAGGTTACTGTGAATATTTCCGTATCCTTTTTAATGGGGTTGGTTAAAGCGTTATCGTATGCAACGAAGTTGCTTCCCTCAAACTCAACCATCCAGGGAGAAGCTATCTTCTGGGAGGTGGTTACGAAATCCAGCTGGCTTTTATCATAAGACAAAGTACCCGAAGCGCCGTAAAGCCCGCTTCCGTTAAGACGGAAGGACAGAGTGATGGTGTCCCCTGCTCTTACGGTATTTGGTCCCGTAAGAGAAGCGGTTGCGCCGGCGGCAGATACTATGATCGCCGCCGAAGCAAAGCAAAGAGTTAACGCAAGTAATATACAGATTAACCTTTTCATCTTTTAAAAACTCCTTTTTATGGTTTGTGCCCCTGCAAAGAAAAGCTTTCTTTGGGGAACCGGTAAGCTTGCAACGCACACGCTGAAAACATTTTCGGTTTCGGCGGGTTCTTTTTCTTTGGGTTGTGCGTTGTACTTAACGGCTTCAACGGTTTTAACGGACTTCTTTTCCAGACTGCTCTTGCCCAGAATATGCGCTTTTATCTGGATAAAGTCGGTAATGGATATGTTTCCGTCACCGTTGGTATCACCTGCTTTTGCATGTGCATCCTTAAGCGTACTCTTTTTAAGGATGTGGGCTTTTACGGCTATCATATCGGTTACGGATATATTTCCGTCACCGTTGGTGTCGCCGACAACCACAACTGTAACTTCCTTAATAACTTTGTCACCAACCACGAGTTGAAGCTTCATTCCCGTCGCCAGAACAGCCTTGTCTTCAACAACCTTGCCGTCCTTGACTACGCGGACGTAATCCGTTTCGTTAACGGATTCCTTGAGCTCTTTAGCCGTGGTCTTTATGGATATACCGCTTATGTATCCGTCCTTCACCTCGTAAATATCGGAGGTGATATCGTCGAATTCCAGCTTACTACCTTCATCGGTAACGGTGTCCTTTGTGCCGCATCCGTTATCGCAAACGGCGGTCTTTGTGCCGTCTGCTTCAAGGGTTGCGTTGCCGTCGGGTATATAATGAGTAAAGCTATGTCCCGTTGCTTCGATTTCATTGGTTTCAAAGCAGTCGCAGTTATTACACGTGCGTTCTTCGGAACCGACTTCGGTGCAAGTGGGAGATTTGATGACAAACCATTCTCCGAAGTTATGTCCTGTGGGTTCGGTATACGTATCAACGTAACTATCACCGCACTCGCAGGTGTGGGTGGTATATCCGCCCTCCGTGCAGGTGGGAGGAGTTGCGGTAGGTACGTAAGTGTGGGCGATCTTGTCAACCACCCTTGTTTCAAAGTGGTTGCAGTTCGCGCACTCGCGCCGCTCTTCGCCTTTTTCGGTGCAGGTGGGTGCAACAGTTACGAACCAGTCGCCATAGCTGTGGCCTGCGGGTTCAGTATATGTATCAATATAACTATCACCGCATTCGCACTTATGCGTTGTATATCCCTGCTCTGTGCAGGTGGGTTCGGTTACAGTATCGACATAGGTGTGGGCAATCTTATCAATCTCTCTTGTTTCAAAGTAGTCGCAGCTTACACACTTACGCTTTTCCTCACCTTTTGCGGTGCAGGTGGAAGATTTTGTTGTTTGCCATTCGCCATAAGTATGTCCGGTGGCTTCGGTATAAGTATCAACGTAACTATTGCCGCAGACGGTACAGATATGATTTGTATATCCGCCATCTGTACAAGTGGGTCTGGTTACAACCGATTTGTAAGTGTGAGAAGCTTTGTCAATCATTCTTGCTTCAAAGTGCTCACAACTGTTACACTCACGTTTTTCTTCACCTTTCGAGATACAGGTGGGTACTTTTGTCGTTTGCCAATCACCATACGTATGACCTGCGGATTCGGTGTAAGTATCAACATAACTATCGCCGCACTTACAAGTGTGGGTTGTATAACCTTGTTTTGTACAAGTAGGGTTGGTTACAACTGATGTGTAAGTGTGGGCGAGCTTGTCAACTGCTCTCTTTTCGAAATAGTCGCAACTTACACACTCACGCTTTTCTTCGCCTTTTTCGGTGCAAGTGGGAGATTTTGTGGTATACCATTCTCCAAAGTTATGTCCTATTGCGGAAATTGCTGTAACGTTCGATTTATCATCGCATCTTGTACAATGGTGGGATTTACTGCCTGCAGTTGTACAAGTCGGATGTTTATCAACTGTCCATTCATTGGAGTAATTATGACCGAGAGCATCAGTTGTTCTCATTTCTGTATGCTGACAAACAGAGCATCTGTGTTCATCCGTTCCTGTTGCGGTGCAGGTGGGTGCTTTGGTTACATACCATTCGCCATAGCTATGACCGGTTGCTTCTACGTATGTATCCACGTAGCTATCGCCGCATTCGCAGGTATGGGTCGTATAACCTTGCTCCGTGCAGGTAGGTTTGGTTACGGTAGGTACGTAAGTGTGGGCGATCTTGTCAACTACCCTTGTTTCAAAGTGGTCGCAGTTAGCGCATTCGCGTTTTTCCTCGCCTGCTTCCGTGCAGGTGGGAGTTTTTGTAACGAACCAGTCGCCAAAACTATGTCCCGTTGCGGGAACGGTGTTTTGAGATACCAAAATTTCTCCGCACTTGGAACACTTAGAACCCTCTGTTAAGCCGGAAACCGTACACGTGGGTTTCTTTGCTTCCAAAACGATAGTTTCCCATCTGTAGTGATCGTGGTCGAGAGCCGCAAGCACAGATGTTTCATATGCATCGCAATTTGAACAATCGCGACGTTTTTCACCCTGCGCACTTTCGGTAGGCTCTTTGGTCGTATACCATTCGCCATAAGTATGTCCGGTGGCTTCGGTATAAGTATCGACGTAACTATTACCGCACTTACAAGTGTGGGTTGTGTATCCCTGCTCTGTGCAAGTGGGGGGAGTTATTGTAGAAACATAAGAGTGATCGAGTTTTTCGATCTTATTTGTTTTTCTGGAAAGCTCATGTCCGCAAACCAAACAGTAAACTACGCTATCGTATTTTCCTTCTGCCGTGCAAGTAGCGTTTATTTTGTTTTCAACAACAGCGGCAGATTCGGTGTGACCGAGAGAAGCTGTTGTTCTCGTTTCGGTATGCTGACAAACAGAACACTTGTGTTCTTCTTCACCTTTTTCAGTGCAAGTGGGAGATTTTGTCGTATACCAATTGCCATAGGTGTGACCGGTTGCTTCTACGTAATCATCCACATAACTGTCACCGCAGGCGCAGGTGTAGGTGGTGTAGCCCTGCTCGCTGCAGGCGGGGTCAGTGACGATGGGGGTGTAGGAGTGGCCCAATGCCTTAACCTCGCGAGTCTCATAGTGTTCGCAAGCATCGCAATCACGGCGTTCCTCGCCGACTTTGGTACAACTGGGTTTCGTCGTTACAATCCATGAGCCAAAGCTATGGTCAAGTGCATCAACATAACTGTCAACATAACTATCTCCACACGTCGTGCAGGTGTACGTTGTATAGCCTTGTTCGGTGCAAGTCGGATTTGTTACATTCGCTCTATAATCATGCTCCGCACTTAAAATATAGACCGCATAATGCTCTTGATTGTAGGTCATGGGCAAGTTGAGCGCCACTGCCCCCTCGGGCGCGGTGATATAGCCGTACTTGGCAAACTCGGCGTATACTATGTCGCGGCTGAGCGTTTGCAGAACACCATTCTCATCAAACCAGGTCACGCGGACACCATTCGCAGAGCTTCCGTTATCAGGATACGCCCCAAGTGAGATTGCCCAGATGCGATCCCCTGCTTTGACCGGGAAAGTAATCGACCAGCTCGTTCCTTCCGTGGTATTGCCCCAACCGCTCACGGTGTAGTAAATATTTTCGGGCTCAAGCACCTGCCAAAGGTTGATGCCCGGGCAAAGCATTTCAGGCAACTGCTGCAGGTGACCGTCGGCAGTAAAGGCCCCCTTGACCGTGATAACAAGGTCACCTGTCACACGCGCGATATGAATTTTGTTGTCAGCATAGCAGGAATCCGTAATATCCACGCCGCCCATGGTGATGCTGACCGTTACGTTTTCACCGAATAGCATTTCCTCGAACGAGTGTCCCTCGGAAATACCTTTATAGTAACTCAGTGATGCCGTTGCCTGAGTCAACTCGTGCGTCACGGTATGCACCGTGCTCTCTCCCGCCTCGATCTCAACATCGAAAAGCAGTTTCTCCACCACGGCAGCTGTAATTTGATCCATACCCTCTGCATTGGGGTGAATGTTATCGGGCAGCATGTCAAAGGTTACGCCGCAGTCGTTAAGAGACAGATATTCTACGCCGTAATACTCGCAAATCGCCTCAAGAATTGGACCATACTTATCTAGCTTTGTCTGTGTAACATAGCTCGGCATAGCGTAGGTACTCATAGCGATGATCTTGGCATCGGGATAGAAGTACTTCAGTCGCATAATGGCCGCTACGTAAGCATCGGCCAAGGTTTCCCACTTGGTAGTAGTCAAATCCACCTCGGAAGGTGCGGTCGCAGGATCAAAGCTGCCTGCAGGAACGCCGCGTCCCATATCATTGCCCGCGCCAAAGAACAGAATGATGTCGGGGGTGCCATTCGCACCAAGATTCTTAATACGGGTGATGGATGCCATTGCGGCATCCGGACCGAGATCTCCGGAGTTCTTATCCAGCATATTGAGCACCTGCGAACCTGCCCAGCTGTCATTGATACCCAGCTTGGCATCCAGATCGTTGATGACCTGCATCCACCAGGTTTCGTTGACGTCTGTCAACAAATTGTCCTGGGGATAACGGGGGCGGTGCTCCAGATTGAAGCCGTCCGCAACGGGGATGTAGCCTGCGAAGGTCGAGGTACTGGCGCTAAGGATAGAGATCACCTTACCCTTGTAATTGGGCACGTTCTGATGCTCCGCACCGCAGATGGTGCAGGTCGCGCCGTTGAAACTATGCCCCGTCGCATCCACATAATCATCCACATAGCTGTCGCCGCAATCGCAGGTATAGGTGGTATAGCCCCGTTCTGTGCAAGTGGGTTTGGTTATTATAGCGGTATGGGTGTGAGCTCGATTAAGGATGTAAATTTCGTTTTTATCGCTGTTATTCCACATGGCAACATTTATGGCTATCGCATCTTCGGGCGCGATCAGATAACCGCCGTTTTCGGAAAATTCCGCATAGCATTCCACAGGGGTCATGGTTTTTGCAACGCCATATGCGTCAAAGAACGATACGCGGATTCCGCTTGTGGAAGCGTGTCCGTTTTCACCTGCTTTTCCCCATGCGGTTGCAAAAATTTTGTCTCCTGCTTCAACGGGAATGGTTACGGAATAAACCTTTCCGGAGCTATAGATCGACCAGTTCGTTCCGCTTGCAAAATAATACTTATCGTGCTCAAGAACGTTCCAGAGGTTGAGTCCGGAGCATACATTTTCCGGAATGTTGGAATAGTGTTCCGCAAGGTTATATTTCTGCCAGACGCTTTCGACTTCCCTTGTTTCGGTTTCGCCGCAGCTAGAACAAGTGCGTTTCTCAATAACCGGTTCATCTTTTTCCGGAACAGCAATCATTTCCCAATCGGACCAATCATGCTCATGACTGTTTTTTTCGCAAATAGAGCAAATCACATTTGTGGTGTCGTGTGGGCGGTTCAGGATATAGACCTCGTTGCTATCAGAGCTAGTCCACATGGGGATGTTGACGGCAACAGTTCCTTCAGGTGCGATAATGTAGCCACCATTGGCGGTGAATTCAGCATAGGTACCTGCAGGATCCAAAGTCTTTACAACACCGTATTCGCTGAAGAAGGTCATACGGATGCCATTGGTACTGATGCTTCCGTTTTCTCCAGCCTTACCAAAGGCGGTTGCATAAATCAAATCACCAGGGTTTACAGGGAAGGTAACAGAATATACATCACCAGAACTATGGATTGTCCAATGGGTACCATAAGTAAAGAAATACTTGTCATGATCCAATTCATTCCACAAGTTTAAGCCGCAACATAAATTTTCAGGAAGTTCACTTAAGTGATCTGCATAATGAGATCCGGGCTCCGCCTTGAGGACATTAACACATAATCCGTCGGCAGTCAAAATACCTGTTGTCTGGGCATCCGCAGCCAGCAAATCATAGTAATCCCAGGTTAGACCATCGGAAAGCGCATAAGCAACCTCCTTCGCCTTCCACAGCGGATAGACCTTCGGTACTACCAGTGTATCACTGGTGCCTGTAGTGGCCGCCGTAATGGTATCAACGATGTTGTAACCATCCCAACCAAGGAACTTTACAGATGTTTCCACTTCGGGAGTATCAATCTCGCCAAGCATAATCAACGCATTGCGCACAGATTCCCGACCGACCTCATTATAGCCAATCTGGTTGTAATGGATGGAATCGTGTACCGCCGCAGGCGTTGTAGGCGTATACCAGGATGCTTTCTGAGCAACCTGGGTAGTGTAGTCCACAGTACCGTTTTCGTAGTGCGCTCGGAAGTATTCTGCTACGCCATTGGTGCCGTCAGGCATCCAGACCCAATCCTCACCAATGTTACAGACCATCCAGATATCTTCCAGTTCCGGATTGTTGCACATCCAATACTGCGCCACCTTGGGACCGGAAAAACGCAAATCCACATAGGACTCATGGTAGGCATAAGGATTGGTGGATTCATATACTCCATCACGATAGCAGGTCGTAGTGCTTCCTACTCGAACAGGAATTATTCCTCCGAATTCAAATGTTTTGTCAGTTGTTGCAGGGTTGGAATCATGGTCGAAGGACATTTCGGACTTGAGGCTTTCGTGCATGGTTAGGTATTTTTGTACATACCACTCAGCCGTATTGATCCGATTCGTACAGCCCTGGCACCAAAAGTATGCCATATGGGACAGAGTGAAGTGACCTGCGGCGATTTCTTTCCGCAGGGTTTCCTGACAGGCAGTAAACAGCGCCTGACATTCCTCATATTCCTTTGTTCCCGGCTGCCAGGCAGTGATGTTGGTACCACCATGGGCCGCATTGACCACCCAAACCTTTTCGCCGGTCTGCTTTACCCATTCATAGGCAAAGCCACTGTCGGGGCCAATCTTGCCCGCACCGGCTTCTGTCAGAGAACACACCGGATATCCACTCAGGCAATCGGTAGTTCCCACTACATTGATGCTGCTGTATGTACCGGTAAGAGCACTGGGTGCGAATTGGGCAGCATTAGACACTGTCATAGCGGTGTTGTCTGCGCCACGGTCATCACCATAAGTGGAGTACACCATGCCGTCAGGACAGACGATGGACTGGTTGGCATTGCCTTCACTGCCACGCATATTACTCTGACCAATCAGCAGGAGCAGACTGATCGGCGCGGCGGTGACAGTGATTTCATAGGTTTCGCCGTCAATCTTCACGGTAGCCGTACCGATGCCGGTGGCAACCAGGGTGTTGCCCTTCAAGGTAACAACAGCAGTGTCGAGAATCTTGTTCTCCTCTACGCCGTAGCCGACCTGGTAGGAAGTAGGTGTGCCGGCATTGATGATCTCCACGGTCTTGCCGCTCATGTCCAAATGATCGTCGTAGCGCAGAGACATGGATTCGAAAGGCTCATTCTCCCCGCAGCCGGTGCAGCTGCCGTTTTCATAGGTATGATTGCACTCTTGGACTTGGAGATAATTCAACCGACAATCCTTTAGAGCGTGGCCCTCCATGCTAATGTAGGAAAACACAAAGTCCTTGCCACTGATCCAATCGGAAGACTTTCCCTGATCCTTGCTTCCGATGTAGTAGTGATTCATCGGTCCGATTTCTTCACCGTCCACATACACCCAGACCATATTGCTGCCGTCTGCTGCAATACGATTTACGAAACGATAGGTGTGGACTTGGTCGTCTAAATAGGATAGGTCAACACCATAATTATCATACTGTGATCCGGTCCATGTACCAAAGCACAACTGGCCACCATTTGTACGGGACAGGTAAACCATGCCCTTCGTGTTTTGAACTGGATCGGATGTGAACACACAGCCACGCCAGTTTCCGGAGAACTGCCATTCCACTTCCCAAGGGAGATCGTGCTTCAAAACCACAGAAGTTGCCAGCTGATATCTGGTGTTATTGAGGACACCATTTGTAACCGTCCCTGCCAACTTACTCAATGCATTATCTGTATCTCCAATACTTATCAGCGCATCCTCTTGCATCTCCCAACGGAAATTGAAAGGATCTCTTTGTATCGTAGTACAGATGGCAATGTCACCGGTTACTTTTTCGATGGAAATTTTACCGTTATTGCAGACTTCGTCGGTGACATCTTCTCCGTCCATTGTTACGATTACGGAATAACCTTCTTGAAGTTCAATATCCGTGTAGTAACTTCCGCCAAGAAGGACAGCCTGTTCCCGTACTGTTCCATCTTCGGAGGTCACATGGCAAATCTCGGCATCCTTGCCCAGCATCACGGAAAGGACTTCATTGGCAATCTGATCCATGCCCAGTGCATTGGCATGGGCCCGCTTATCACCGATGTATTTGTCGAAGGTCTCTACATCTTTGGGAATTGCATTTTCAAGGTCGACCACAGGATAGCCAAAATACTGCGCAACCTTTTGCAGTTCCGCGCTATAGGCAGTAGGCTGTCCTGCATCAGGATAAGTGTCCCCGGTGTAATCTGTTTCTCTTCTTGCAGTGGAAGTCATACAGTAGATTTCCGCATCGGGGTAACGGTGTTCCGCCTTATGAAGCATAATGGCATAAGCTTCACAGGTGGTTGTAGGAGTCGCATAAGTAAAAGTACCATCACCATTGTCTGTAATCAGAGCGGCATAGTTCACATCAGCGGCTTCTCCAAAAGTATCCTTATAGTAGGCGAAGTCATTACAGCCTAAGTACACAAAAATGATGTCCGGTTCTTCACCGGTATGGTCGTTATGCAGATTGACTGCACGATCACCATAACCGACGGATGCCTCGCCCTTTCGGGGCATGAAGACACAGGAACCACTCCAGGAGTTGTTCACAAGAAGTTCCATATCCAGCGCATCGATGACCTGCTGCCACCAGGTATCCTCCCGATATACATCGTGCCGACCCGCGGTATAATACACATCATTGCTTCCGAGGGTTGAATTGGCTGCGGTACTGTTGGAAACACCCGCATAGGTAGACATACTGTGGCTGAGGATAGAAACCTTCTTACCTTCAAAAGGGTTCTGAATACTTGCAGTGTTTGCTTCCTCCGTAGCAAATGCCGTCATCGGCATCAAGCCGATCAGCATCACCAGCGCGAGAATAAACGATAATGTTCGCTTCATAATCTTCCTTCTTTCCAATGCCCAAAAAGGCAGATACATATAACTATACATAATAATTATATTCATTTTCCGGGGATTTTCAATAGATTTTCCGTTGAAAATAAAATCACCCCAATAAACCACTACAACAAAATACCCCTCGATAACAAAAAGCCTATGGATTTTTCCATAGGCTTTAATATTTACATGCCGCGCATTGCTTTTTGTTTTTGTTTATTGAAAGCGAACATTATCACGCCGACAACCACGATGGTTACCGCAAGGACACCAATAACTATATACGTTATGTGTTTTATGGTGAGTCCATTGAAGTTGCGGGTGCCCGTAGTGACGTATTCAATAACCTCAAGACGCTGTATTGCGTTGTTTGTTGCCGCAAGATCATCGGGAATTATAACGTCGTCCTTGGTTTCGCCGGGAACGTTCACGCCGATAACGTAATCCGTTTCCTTTTCCACGTTTGCGAGATAAAAATGCGCGTTTCCGTTTTTATCCACCGCTACGGCTTGCAGACGTGTAAGGGAGCCGTCCTCTTCCACCTGATACAAATACGCATTACTGTATGCCTCCGTATTCACGGGAAGCTGTACGAGAATTTCCGATTTGATCTGGGAATTTGACGAAAAGTTAAGATCAAACACAGTATCCGAGCCAAGCTCTGCCGCCGTATCCTCATCGGAAGGCTGAACGGTATAGGTGAAATCCACATCCTCCGAAACGTCATCGCGGGAAAGATCTTCGCACTCGGTGCGCCAGGTTTCACCCGCGGGGGCGACAACCTCGATCTTTACATTGCTTCCCGCAAATGCTTGCAAAAACTCTCCCGAAAGGGCGGTAGCATCCATAAGATAAACCGTGAGCTTTATTCCGGTAAGGGTGGAATTTTGGGAATAGGTGCCGTTTTCCCTGCTTATGGCATCGGAAACGGCGGTGATCGCTTTTTCCCAGTTTTTGGTTCCCTCCAGAGTAAGGCGCATATCGATGAAATACTCACCTTTTACACCGGGTTTGCCCGATGTGTTATGCTGAACCACTGTAACGAGAGTAAGTACATCGGTTTCATAAACGGTAGTGTATATCTGCTGTACTTTACCGGTTGTATCTTCCAGAGTTTCTATATTGTGGGCGGTATCCGACTGAACGCCGACACCCACGTAGCCCATATTTCCGAATGTAGAATTATACTCCACGATATCGGACTTGATAGCATCCGCCACCACCTTTTCGCCCTGGTGATATACTGCCGATAAATTATCGCAATTACCGAAAGCATAATCCCCGGCAGAGATAACGGCAGGAGAAAGAGAAACCGTGCTCAGGTTTTCGCACCCGTAAAACATCCACTCGGGAATGGCGGAAATATACGCCTTTATATCCACGCTCACAAGGTTTTCGCAGTATGAAAACGCCTGCGCGCCGATATATTTTACGTTTATGGGTATGGTAACGGTAACCAAGCTTTCGCAACGGGAAAATGCCTGATCCCCGATACGCTCCAGCCCGTCCGGCAAGCGGAGGGCAGAAAGGGAAGTGCATCCGCTGAAGGCGGCATAGGCGATATCCGCCACACGCACGCCCAGATAAAGCATTTCCAGCTTTTCGCAGTTTGCAAAGGCGTATTCGCCGATACGCTTTACGTATTCGGGAATAACTGCGGTTTTTAAATTCTTGCAACCGAAAAAGGCAAGATTACCTATACGGGTGAGCCCTTCCGGTAAAACGATGCGGGTTATCTCTTCCCGCAGGTGGTACCAGGGCGCCATATCCGGCTCGGTGAAATTTGTCATTTCCCCTTTTCCGGTTATGACAAGTGTCCCTGCGGAAAAAGACCAGCTAAGCTCGTTTCCGCACTTGCCGCTTTCGGCACGTACTGGAAGCGAAAAGCAAGCAATGATTGCAAAAACGGATACAAGGAGTGCAACGCTCCGTTTAATATTCAGTTTTGAAAGTAAATGAAGCATACTTTACTCCTCTTTAAAAAGCGGGGGGAAGACGAGCCTTCCGAAAGGAAGGCTCTATAGTGTTAAAAATTAGTAGGGATTGTTAATGGTAATAGTAGGAACAGTGAAAGTGTAAGTTACACCATTATATACTACCTCAAGTTTATTGGATGTAATTTCTCCTGCAGGTATTTTTTCGCCGGTAGCGTTAATTGCATCAGTGAAGTAACGTTCTTTTTGCGATTTGGCATAACCTATATAACGAGTGATAGTTTTATCTGTGCTCTTCCAAATGAAATCTGCGCCACTTCCTGTGGTTTCCCATATACCATTCCCACCATCTGTAGTATATGACACGCTACTATAGATCCGACTATTATCGCTGAACACCAACT
Organism: Eubacteriales bacterium; assembly: GCA_045595165.1. Taxonomy (GTDB): domain Bacteria; phylum Bacillota; class Clostridia; order Oscillospirales; family CAG-382; genus SFLA01. Next base: position 67,701 of record JAZNZY010000019.1, on the reverse strand, counting down.
TAGCAGAAGTATAACCGCTAATATCGCCAAGTGTTAAAGTAACCGTAGGAACGCCGTATCCCGCATCACTCATATATGCATGATACCTTTGTCCAGTTACACCATATCCTGTACTGCTCCAAGAACTTCCCGCGGCATGATTACATTGGAAATAAACAGTAGCCGATAAGTTATCGCTACTTATGGTCGGCGTTGCAGTCGTATGCTTGTCATTAAGCGTCCACGTTGTCTTTTTTTGACCCCACGATGCGCTTGATTGAGTATAAGTATCAGTTAGGCTTTTTTCGCTGGTATTGTCAACGCTTATACTAGTGTCTTTATTGCTTATATTGCTAATAACCACTGTAGGCGTCTTTGACCAAACCTCGTACAAATAAGCAGTATCTAAATCCGCACCAGGTACTTGCTGTTCTTCTGATTTTGTAGTATCTGCAGCAACAACAGAATACGATACCGTACCCATTTTATATTGAGCAGCGTACTGCAAGGTTACAGCATTCTTTAATGAAGCAACGTTGCCACCGCTTACTTCAAACTCCTGCTGGGCAACAGCGTGTGTACCCAATGAGTTTGCAGTGGTATATCCGCCGTAAGTAGAAACTGTATTCGCTATATCAGATGCATAGTCAATAAAGAGCTTAACGTCGCTTATGCTAAACTTTCCGCTCTGGATAAGGCCATTCTTATCTGTAAAGGTGATCTTAATATCGCCTGCTTCAATATTATGGGAAGCCATAAAATCAGAAACTATCTCCGTGCCGGATGTGCCCTTACCGAAGGTTACCACCTCATTCGCGATCTGACCGGTTGCGGTCTTATACGCAAAAGTGAGATTCACATTATAAAGAGCGGCAACGGTAGAATCTGCAACGTCAATAGCCATACCGGTTGAATATTGCTCTTCTGTAAGTTCTGTAGGAGATACGCCGAATTCGTCCTTCCAAAGATAGGGATTCTGGTCTGCATCGTAAACGTTCCACGCGCGAACCTCGGTAAGTGTCCACTCGCCCTCGGGAATAGCGAAGGTAAAGCGTGTTGTCTGATCTTCCTGAGAAACGGGGGAAGCTACACCGATAACGTATACGGGAGTCTTCTTTTCGTTGGTAGATGATGCCGGTTCAAGCTTTGCATACACCTGCGCTGCGGTAGCATACTTAAGGTCGACGGAAGCAGTTGCGCCGTCAATAGTAGTTACGATACTACCGCTTTGATTCGACTGCTTATAGCTGCCGGTTGCGTTTGCAAGATACTGGTATCTTGTTGCGATATTATTCTTTGCATCCTCGGGAGGATCGGGAGCGATGATGGTAAACACAGGTGCATCGCTGTTTGCGGTGGAAAGTGTGCTTACCGAATCACCCTGTTTAATGTTAACGTGGCTAAAGCTCCATATACCTGTCGTGGTAGGAAGAGAGCCTGTAAAGCATTGATTCTGTGCATCCCAGGTAAGGTTTGCATACAAAGTAGTAGCAGAAGATCCGCGGAGAGAATAATACAACTCCGCCTCCGTAACGTTGAGGATACGTTGATTGTTATTATCCAGAATAACTACCGTCATATCCAACGTTTCGGGATAATTTCCATCCACGTCCATAACAAAGTTTGTTTTGGTGTTGGTAGAAACATCTACCTTTATACCCAGCTTAACGTCAACAGTAAAGCGGTTGCCTTCGTCGAGCTCGGTATATTCGCCGTCCAGCACTACGTACTGCATGGTATACACGCCGGAGGAAACGAAGGTAGCATTACCCGTCCAGACGTGGGTAGTTGCATCATAAACAAAGTTTACGTTAACGGTGGTGCCGTCTTCACGGATAAATCTTCCCATTACCTTTTGAGGCATCTTAGCGGGATCGTCTGCAACAAATTGCAGGCTTACCGAGCCGGTATATGAATTGTTAACGCTGAACACGGTGGGGTTAATATTATAAGTTACGTTTCGTATATCAAAACCCTTTACGGTTACCGTAGGGAAGGATTCTCCCTCTGCCAGGGTAAGCTCGCGCTCGATACCGTCGATAGTAACGCTGCGGAGCAAATACGTTCCGGGATACATAAATTCGTAATTAGATGTCCATACACCGTCGCCATCCGCATCGTTAAGTGCGAATTTTTCTTCTTTTGCACCGGTCTGGGCGTTGATAGCGCGGACGAAGAATGCCTCTACGGTATTAGGCTCATAGCCCTCAATCGTAACCGCAACGCTGCTCTTCATTTCCGTTCCGTCATCATAATTAAACTCGGTGGGAGATACTGTGGCGGAAATGCTCATTTCAGCATTGTACAAGGTTTCGTTATCGATAGGCTTCAAAAGCTGGTTATTGCCAAACTGGATATTAAGCTGACCGTCTATATCGGAAGAAGCGAGAACGTAATCGTTTGTAAGGTTATCGCCGTCAAGATAAACGAGGGCGGTGACCAGCATAGGTGTGTTCTTCTCCAGCGGAGTGATGGCAAACACTGCTTCGCCTTCGTCGTTTGTGCCGATATTGATACTGTCGTTTTCAAGCACCATAGGCACGGTAACCTTACCGTTTGCCGCATAGTGACGCTCCGTATCCATATACGCCTTCGCAAGAAGATTGCCCTCTACATCAATGAAAGCGACCTTCATATACTTGAGAAGCTCAAGGCTTCGTGCCTGATCTTCGGGAGTATCTGCATAGTATACGTAACAGCTGCCGCTGCCCTGAGTAGTGCTGTTTACGGAGAGGATAGCGTGCTCGTCGCCCTCCCAAACGCGGTTGTCTCCCTCATAGCCGATGACAGTTTCAACAGTTTCTATCTTTTGTCTGGGGTTTTCGCCATCCTGAAGCTCAAATCTGGAATGGGTGACAGCGTTATACCAAACGGTTTCTTTAGTGGTAGAACCGTCTTCTGCAGTAACCTCTTCCTCCAACCAATAAAGGTCATATGTCTGAGTATAAGTTTCTGTAGAAGTTTCGCCGTTTTCGCCCTCTACTTCCTGTGTCGATTCGCGGGAAAGAGTATAAATATTTACGGTATCGCCGTTTTTATCTATACCGGTAACTTCAACTTCATTTTTCACGGTAAGCACGTTACCCTGCAGGGTAAGATATCCGCCGGAAGCGTTTGTTCTCACCCAAAAGTCTATAGCAAGACCGTAAGTATCGCTGGGGACAAGGGTAGGTGCGCCGATCTCTGACGTTATCGTTGCAGCGAGATTACTTGCTTCTGCGCCAAAAAGGTTTTTGTTCGCGTTGGTTTGTACGGTCGCTTCTACGTCAACAGTCTGTCCTGCGGCGGACATTTGCAAAGGGATTCCTTCTGCTTTTAATCTCGCACCGTTACGGTTTTCAAAATTCTTCAAAAGACCGTTTGTAATGGTTATATCAATATAATCTTCGTCCGTCAACAGCATTACGGTGCTGGCGCCGGTAAATGCTGAAACGTCTTTTGTCACATTATCGTTGGGAATATAAACCTTGCAGGTTCCCAAAACAGCAAATCGGTTAACTATATCCTCCAAGGAAACGGAAACGCCTGCACTGTTGGTATATTTTGCATCAGGCCAGCTAACAGACGTTCTGGTCATTGCATCGATTATTCCCTGAATATTATCTATATCGGACACAACTATATTGTAATCGGTCAAATAAGAATCCAATTCATTGATAAATCCGCCGGAAATTGCGGTAAAGCCCTTATTCTTCACTGCATTAGCTGCGGCATTGCTGCCATAGGATAAAGAAAGGATTTCCTCTGCAGTAATAGTAATAGAAATCGGCTCTTGGCCATTTTTTTCCTGTATGTACGCCTGTATTTCCGCCTGTAAATTAAGAAAATCCGCATAAACCTGAGCTTGCTCTGCCAATACTTCTGCAAAATCTTCATATAAAACTTTAAAGTTCTGAAGTTGAGTCCTTGTAAAATTAGCTTCGCTTACCAAACCGGCAACAGAAGAACCGCCGGTTCTGAAAGCATGAAGCATATAACCAACCATTACGTCGGTAAGAGCGTTCATATGGTTGGAATTGTTTGCCAGAGCGGTATATTTACTCTGCAAAATACCGTTTTTACTGTTCACCTCGTCAAGCCTGTTCCTGTACATAGTAGCTGTACCGGTCGTGCCGTATATCATTGAGGTTATAGAGCGAACACCCAGTTTATCAGTATGTTCAAACACCATGGTTTTAGTGTCCCACATAGAATAACCAAAGTTTGTATTAAGTTTAACAACTCGTCCGTCTTCATCGTAAACGGGTCCATACAAAGGGTTGGTTGCAAGTTCAAACTCATTAAGCTTTGCGGGGCGAAGGGTCATCTGGGAAAGACCGTAAGATGCATCCGCCAGGTTGACAAGGTTACCCCAGGTAAGGTTACGCTCAAGAATAGGCAGATTGCTATCCCCTACCTTGGACTCGCCGGGCGCAGTTATAGTAGCCGCGGAGCCCGTTGCAAGAGCGATCTCCAGGTTACCGTTCGCCGCAACAGTGGTATTAACACCTTGTACTGCGGGGTTGATAGAGATAGAAAGCCATGCAAAAGAAACCGTAACAAGCATAGATGCAGATACGGCGAGTAGCAAGGCAACCGCTATTACCTTTTCTTTAAGCTTCGGGAGCTTAAAGTTGTATTCCATTATCCTTTTTTGTGTTTCTTTCATAAGCCTGTCTCCTTATAACAATGAAGGCAATAACTAACGAATATTACTTGATTCTATCAACACAAATCACAAAATCAGAAGTGTCTGTGTCCGTATCCGCAACCGTTATTGTAATTGGTATATCCGTTAATTCGCCACCCGGCAAAACTACGGATACTTCCTGCATTGCAGCGGTATGAAAACTATATATCCAACCGCCGTTTTCTACATCTGTATTGCTGACATTCTCCATATACATAGGAGTTTGTTCGCTTAAATAGTCCATACTCGAGCTGTATGAAGCCGCTTCCTCGCCGATGTGAAGAGTAAAAGCGAGAGTTCTCATAACGTTCGCAACAGCAACATTATCATCCCCTGCTTCAGCGGATGTTTCGGGCACGAAAACCCGAATACGCACGGTTATATCCTGCTTGGGAGCAACTTCATCGTCTATATCATAATTACTGAGCGAAAACGAGAGGCATTTTTCGCCGCCCACCGTCTGCCACTGGGGAGTAAACTCCACTCTGCTGCTTTCCGAATCGGTCTGAACCAGATAAACCTCCGGCGGGAGCGAAGCTTTAAACCCTATATCGTTGGTTATTGTGGTGCTGTATCTTCCGTATGCGATATTTATGGAACACAGAGCACATCCCGCAACAGCAACTGTGCAAAAAAGCGCGAGAAGGGTATGAATATTAAATTTTCGCTTCATAACTCCCTCTCCTTGGTGTAAAAACGCTTTGGTTATTGAACCGAAACCTTGTATTCCGACTCATTGATCTTGTTGCATGTATAACCGCCATCGGGATCAAGATACTCGGTAACATCGCTGCTGTAAGTACCGCCGCTTACGGTAAGGGTCGCCTGATACCCCTCACCTATGGGATACTGTCTGACCGCCAAGCCGGAAACGCTGGTAACAACGGTATTATCACCGGAAACGGTAACTTTTGTTTCCCAGCCCGTATAGTTAGCTTCAAGATATATGCCGTCGCAGGTTTCTGTCCATCCGCTTAACGGCAGCTTGCTCGGATCATCGGGAAGTGCCTCGGGGGTTGTTCCGGTGCCCTTGACGGTGGAATTTACTACGTTTACAAATCCGCCCTTAACAACAATACCGTTTTTCCCTTCGGCTGTACTGTCCTGAATGTTAAGGGTACTGTCCTTTGCCGGGAAATAAATCCCCGCATAGTATCCCGTGATTTTCGAACCCGAGGTTATGTTGATATCAACTCCGTAATAAGTTCCGTTGCAAAGGATACCCGAATATTTTTCACCGACGATAGTACAATTTTCTATAGTAATCTGAGCATTTTTCTCAGAATCTGCACCGTTTGCTTTGATCCACAATCCGTCTTCAAAAGCGGTTATGGTGCAATCGGTAAGATGCACGTTGGAATCGCTTCCCAAATCATTGAGATAGTCAAAAACCTCAATTCCTTCGCCCACGTTGGTAATATCCACGGAATTCAATATCACGTTGGCACCGTCAGCTGTTACGGCAGACGCCGCCTGACCTGCGCCCTCGATATCGCCGTTGTACACCATTACCGACGAACCGGGATTGGCATCTATTATAGTAAGTGCGCTTGAAGTCAGCTTATAGCCGCCTAAATCTATCATAGTAACGGAAGAATCCGTTAAAACTATAGGCTGAGTAAGTGTAATATCATTTGCCAGAGTAACAACGCTTATTCCTCCGCTGTTTAAAGCAGAAATAAAGTCCGCCTCCGTGCTTACAAACGTGCCTTTTTCCTTGCTGTTAACGCCTGTAACGGTAACACGTACGTTGCCCAACGAAACGTTGTTTGTACCCCAATCGGTATCCTCGGCAGCACTTGTCTGTATCTCGCTGTAGGTACAAAGATATGCCCACACGCCGTATCCGCCTTCATTTACAGCTACAGGATAATACCCGCCTGCCGTCTTTTTCGTTACGTCGATAACGCCTGCATATCCGTCCGTTGCGGAAAACAACTCAATAAAATCATTCGCAGTAGTGGTGCCGTCAACAGTCAAGAGATTTCCGTTTGCATCGAATGTGGTTTTCATTTCGTCATATTCATATTCGATAGGACGAATATACTCTTCCACTGTTACGCCGCCGTTGTTGGTAGCGGTGCCAAGCACATAATAGCCAAGCTGATCGTACACCCATTCCCATTTAAGGATAGGCGCATTGTTGGTGCCTTCGTTAAGGTCAAGCTCGCTGTAGGGAAAAGCTACGTAAGTATAGCTGTTTGATTTGTTTATATAAACCTTCTCTACGTTTTCGCCGTTTCTTGTCACAGAAGTATCTATGTAAAAAAACAGCTTGGATTTCAAAGCCGCTTGCGCAAGCTGATCTTTTGAAACGGTAACGCTTGCGGCTACGAGAGAAGCACTCTCGTTTTTAAAGGACATAGAAACAACGCCGCTGTCCCCGGGGGCGATATTGAAGGAACTTTCGTCCAAAGTGATCTCGCCTTTAAAATTCCAGGTTTCGGCAGAAAACGTAAGTCCTCCCGTTTGAACCACGTTGGTGTGCCACGCTACCGTAAGGGCAAACACCAACACGACAGTAAGAACAACGGTAAGCACAACCAGCGCAGCGCGCCACAATATTCTCTTTTGTAAAACCTTTAAAAGGTTGAACGAACCCGGTAACGAGCTATTGCTGTTTCGGTTGTTCTGATTTGTCAATTTGATTCAGCTCCTCAATAAGCTCGGCGCGTATCCTAGCGCGCATTTGTTCATAATTTTCGGTTTTCGTACCGTTCTCAGGCGTATTCGAGCCCGATGCTGTTTCCCGTGTTTCCAACTGCTCGGATATTCTCTTAATATCCCGTTGCATTGTTTTAACGTTATCACGAAGTATAAGTGTCAATATAAGCAGTGCGGGGAAAGCTATGCAGGAAAGAAAACCAAACTTATTGGACAGGAAGTTTAAAATACCCGAAAGCTTGCCGCTTCCCGATTGCCATACTACTTTGCCGATCAAATTCTGCTGTGAAACATAGTATCCGTCAAGCGAAAGATTGGCATCTCCCTTGGTAATAAACTGTAATGTATTGTCCTCTGCGTTGACAATTTCAATTACTCTGTGAGTAATTATCTTGCCAAACATATCCGGTGATTTTGACCGAAAACAGACAACCTCACCGACCTCAATATCATTCATTTCCGTTTCTTTGGAAAGAATAAGCGCCCCTACGGGTATTTCGGGCTCCATACTTCCGGTTACGACCTTAAAAAAGCTGTAGCCGCCGATAGAAACGTATCCGTTACTCAACACCTGAATAACCACAAAAAGGCAGACAAAAACAGATGCCACCAAAAGTACTGATACGATCGCTGATATTATCTTGTTTCGAATATTTTTGTCTTTATTCATATATATCCTGAGTGCTTCCGGCAAGTTCTATGCTGATTGCAAAATCAACCGCCTCAGCCCCGGTACAATCCACATCCTGTCCTTCGATCCAAACGAACATTCTGATTCTTTGGGGTACGTTTTTTTCCAGCTTAACGATATAAGTGCTCTCGGCAGCGCCGCTGAGCCCCAAAGAACTCATTTCATCTGTATCAACTATATTTCCGCTGGCATAATAGCTGTATAAATCTTCTGTGTTGGTAACAAAGCTTCCTTTTGTTACATAAGGTATAAAATTACCTTGGAGATATTTATTATAGAGGGCGTCCTTCGCCTCGGCTTCGGAATTAATATTCTTGCCCGCAATAGCGGTTTGGAACACTTCTTCAATACCTATTCCCGCGCTCGATGCGGTTTTCCAACTGTTTTTAAGCTGTACCGCAAGGGAATCGCGGATATCGGCAAGAACTATTTGCCCGTCTGAATATCCCAAAGGAGAAGTGATGACATAGGTATCATTCCCGCCGTTGGGATGAAGATCTCCGTTGGGCTCATAAATAGTAAAATTATATTCGCTTGAATACCACTTGCTGCCGCGCTCACCGTAAGAGCCCCTTAATCTTTGATACTGTTCCTTGTAGGTATAACTCTGCTGATAATACAGCATGGTATTATCAGTAACGTAATCCGGATCAACAAGAAATCCTACCCGCGCAGAAGCGGCAGTGGTTCCGGAGGTGGAGTCAAGCGCAAAGCTGCCGTCAGCATTCAACGTGGGAGCCATAAGCTCAAGTAAATAGCTTCCTCCGTTTTCATCTCCCTCGGATACGCGGAGCGTACAATCCGAGCCGGGAGAAACAACCCAGAAATCAAGATAAATATAATGTCCGTCTTTATCCTTTTTCTCGGTGAGATTTGCATATTCCAGCAGATCATCCAAAGTGAATTCGGTAATCGGCTTACCTTCGCCAACGCAAGCGGTTCCGTTAATAACAGCCTCATCAAGAATATCGTAATATTCCGGAATAAACCAATTTATTCCGTCAGCCGTGGAAACGGGCGAAAGTGCGCTTACTTGCTTTAAATAATCATACTGCTCATACTGAGAAAAGTTCAACGTATCATCAAAAAATCCGGGATAATGAAACGTTGTACCGTCTACAGTTTTGGAAATATCGGGCGCCATCATAATAGTGTTGCCGCCTCCGATAGTGATCTGTATTCCTTCAGCGATAGGCGCGGTGGAAATAGTCGTCCACGCATAACTGATGGTAACGACCATAACTACCGAAATTATCAACGCCATAACGACGGCTATCAGCTTTAGGAGTGTTTTATTCATCTTTTGCTCATTCTCCTGTTGCGATTCTTTGAACGGGCATCAATAATCCTGCGGCGTTCGTCTTCGCGGGCACGCTGTTCGGACAACTGTCTTTCCGCAAGATCGGTTCTGAGCTTCATACGTGCAGAGAGATTCTTTTGGAAATCGGAAATCACACGAGCATAGGATTCAACAGCCAGCAGATCCTGCATATGCTTTTCTATACGGGCGGCTTCTTCCTGCTCCTCAAGCTGCAGCTTCAGCCGCTCTTCTGCTTCGCGTTGTTCCCGACGAAGCTTTGCCTGACGCTCGGCTTCCTCTTCCAACGCCTTCTGACGCGCTTCGAATTCCTCCTGCTGCTGACGCTCACGCTCTTCGCGGCGGCGGATCCTTGCTCTTTCAAGCTCTTCCTGCTTGAGCCGTTCGGTTTCCTCCAGAATATATGCGGCGTCTTCGAAATCCTGACGAGCCACGGTTTCCAGCTGCTGCTTTTCCGAACGTTCCTGCAATCTTTCCTCAAAATACTTTGCGAAATGCTCAAGCTCTTTTCTGAACAGCTTGCTTCTGCGTCTGTCTTCCTGCTCGCGCTCCATACGCTCGATAAGCTGTTTTTGACGCTCCGCTTCTTTTTCCAAACGCAAACGCTCTTTTTCTTCTTCTTTTTCTCGGCGCAGGCGTTCTTTTTCTTCTTCTTTTTCCCGCTTGATACGCTGTTCTTCTTCTTTTTTGCGTTTTTCCTGCTCTTCAACAAGACGGCGGCGCTCTGCCGCTTCCTCACGCATAAGCTGTTCTTTTGTCAGCTCCTCTATGAGGACCTTGCGTATCTCAATATCGGGAAGATCGTAATCTTCCGTAAGCTCTTCAATGATCTCTTTTATAAACTTAGGCTTAAGAGAACGTTTTTTCTCTTTAACCGGAGCAGGCAGACGTCTGTCCTTATCACGCTCCAAATGTCCCTTCAATACAAGATAATTGAACAGAACGTTATGGAAAATATCTTTTTGGAAATTCTCATCGACTACCGGATTTTGCTCTATGATCTTTATGGTGTATCCGATATCGCCGTAGCCCTTGAGAAACTCCATCAATTCCATTATTGCGTGGTAGTTCTTGTTTTTCTTTAAAACGTTCGTTTTGGTTACCGTACCCTTTACCCTGGGATACTTAGCCATATGTCTTGCAAAATGAGAATTCATATTGGTGGACAAAATACGGTAAAGCCTTGAAATACGCTCGAAAACATCACGGTTTTTATCATCCGTATCCAGCGCACTGTCTACGTCACGTATGTGAATGAACGTATCCATATGAACAACCTCGTTTGAGCTTGTCATATCGGTTTTTACCTTAAGCTTCGCACCGAACTCATCGCTCATCGCTTCGAAAAGCGCATCGTGGCGTATCTTTACAAACTGAAACGCCATTTCAAGCGTTGTGAAAACCACGCGGTTTTCATACACCTGTCCGATAGAGTCCTCGCGGTATTTTTGCATAAGCTTGCTGGGGCGCACGTCGCCGCTTTCCTCGTTGAAATCTTCAACCAAAGAGGTGTGGACAGCCAGATGGCGCACAACGTCGCTTCCCGTTTTTTTGGCGTTCGCCACGTTAACGATAAGCTCGTCTTCGCGGATAACGTTACGGGGAGATGCGATAATATTCTGGAATCCGGTCAATGCGCTTTCTATTGCATCGATCCAGCTTGTATCAACAAGCTTTTCCATTCGTCTGTTGGAAAACTGAATTTCGTTTTCGGCTTGGGCAACAGACTCCATAAAATATTCGTAAAATTCAGTGGTTCCGAGAGCGCGTACAACACTTTTTACATATTTTTTATAAAGCGGGTCTATAACGCTTATCGCAGATTGATTTTCAGCATCGAAAACCTTCTTTTTTGTTGCCATTACACGCCCTCCTTCCTGAATTTATAAACACATTAATTATTTTTCTTAAGCAATTCTATGTACGTTTTGCAATGTACCATTACGTTTTTGCCAAAGGTTCTATCCAAAAAGTTGCTGAATTTTGTAAGCTCGTCTTTCATAAAGCCGATACTGAGAGATTCAAACTTACGCAAAACCTTCTTTGCAACGATAAAGTCAACTGCCTGTATCTCGGTTCCGCCGCAAGCGATAAAGCAGGGCACGAATTCGCGGATCTGCTTCATAATACGGTTACCGAAAGCAAGACGGAAGTTTTTGATAACATAATCGTTTACAACTTCCAGCTTTTGGATTATCTCTTCGGATATGGGGTAATCCTCTTTTGCCTGCGCAAACATAGCGTTAAGATGATCGGTGGAAATATACACCGGCTCGGTATCTTCGCACTCAAAGGGATCTGCGCGGCTGTCAAGGTCGATAGGAATAGCACGGTCGTACACTTTATCCGCAACGGCGAAGGTAGAGTCGTCGTTATTAATAGTACCGACAAACCAAACGTTATTGGTTATCTGCACCGTACCGCCGTTTATAAGGCAGGGGTCGTTATCCCACACCGCGGTAACAACGTCAACCTTCCATTCCTCCTGCAGAGGCATTTCCAAAATTGAAAGCATTTCCGCAAAGTAATACTCAACACGGGCGATGTTCATTTCGTCGAGAATAACGATATGAGGATCTCTGAAATAATTACTCTCGTAAATAGCGCGAAGGAATTCGGTTTCGGAATACTTCTTTGTAAATTCGTTGAAATAACCGTAAAGCTCGGTACGTTCACGCCAGGAAGGCTGAACGGACACAACAGTAGTATCCTTTTGAACGAATTTACCGAACGCATAAGGCAAACTGGTTTTACCTGTACCGGAAATACCCTGAAGAATGATAATTCTGGTGGTACCCATAGACGCGATAAAATACCGCATCATATCGAGATCGTAATACAGCTTAAGGCGGGACGCCGCGTACTTACGGAATCTTTCACAAAGCTCTGCCAAGGTGATCTCGTTATCGTACTCGGGAGCGACATATTCGGTTTTATAGTAATTATCAACACCGGTGAGTCTGAAGAAACGGCTTTCGGCAGGATCTACACAAGGAGAATCGAATCTGTTGCGGTTTGCGGAAGCAACGTATTCCTCCTGCTCCTCTTTTTCTTCCTCTTCCCCTTCGGGCGGGGTAAGATCCAAAGGATTTTTTCCGCCGAGCTGTTCCACACGCATTGCCAGAAGTCTGTCCTTTTCGTAATTGGCGCGGACGAGATCTCTTTGAAGATGCTGAACCTGCTTTTTGAGTTCATCGTACTTTTTTGCGGGGACACGGAAACGGAATATCTTTTTTAACAGCATAATAACGCCGATAATAATTGCGACAGCGAACACGAGCAAGATCGCATTAACAACTAACACCAATATCCAGTCCGTAGTGGTGAAGGATTCATCGTATTGTTTTATAAGATCAAATCTTTTTGGGAAATTAAACAACAAATTCAGACAATACCACAAAGATTTGAAAAACTCTGCGAAACCATCGAGAATATTATTTATATCCTGGAAAAAATATCTTAAAAAATTATCCATATCAACTTTCTTCTAAGGTGAATAAGGACTATTCACCCTGTTCTGTTTCTTGTTCGCTTTCAGGCGCTTTCTGTTCCTGTGCGGCTTGCTGTTCCTTTGCCATACTCTCAAGCAGCTCTGCGCGCAGTTTTTCTCTGAGCTCTGCTTCCATCTGAGCGCGTTCCGCTTCCTTCTTTGCCTGTTCTTCCTGCTGTGCGGCGATAAGATCTTCGGTACGGCCGCGTTCCTGCTCGTACTTAATACGGTTCTTCACATTCTGATATTCAAACAGTACGCGGAAGAACTGAACGAGGTGGTAAATAAAGAATATGAATACGGGAACAACAACTACTATAAGGAATCCGGTAGGAGTCTGCAGATAGTCAAATACCTTACCTACACCGGAAATATGGAAGCTGTATTTACCTATAATTTCGCTTTCGTGAACGGTGAGAGGGTCGACTGTAGTGTTGTTATCACCCTGAGTTTCGAATATGAGATAATCGCCGCCATCGTAAATATTTATAATACGGTGGGTATTAAGCACACGTTCGCCGTTAATAACTGTCCAATATGTAATGATATCCCCGGGACGGAGATCTGCAGGGTCCTTAACGCCGGTGGAAACGACAAGGTCGCCGGGCATAAGGGTATCTGCCATTGAGTTTGTCTGTATGGACAGCAAGCGCAAACCGAATATATTGGGTGCGCCTTGACCGGATGAGGATACGAAGGAAACGTAAGTAGCAACACCGGCAACAATTATGGCGATAATAAGCACAACATTTATTATGGTGTTAAGCACCTTGCGGGGCTTACGCTGCTTTTTCTCTACTTTTTCAACGTTCTCATTTGCTGTTTTTTGAACTTTTTCGTTTTTATTCATGGACATCCTCCATCCGTTTAATACGGAAATAAATTTTAGAGTGCGCGATATATTCAAAGCAGTATGCTTAATATTTGTACTTTAAAAGGGTTCATCCGCCAAAGCTGAATTTATATACGGACACGATCTCTCTTTCGTGTACCGTAAGGGGATCCGAAGCCGTATTATTATCTCCCCTTGTTTCAAAAATGAGATAATCGCCGCCATCATATACGTTTACGATACGGTGAGTATTCAGCACACGTTCGCCGCCAATAGCCGTCCAATAGGTTATAATATCCCCCGGACGGAGATCTGCCGGGTCGAAATCCGGATCTCCGACCAGATATGCACCTGAGGAAAATTCGGGATACATAGAATCCGTCTGCGCTCGAAACACCGTGTAACCGAACAGCGTGGGAACACCGTCGCCGGAAGTCAAAACGTAATCAAGAGTGAGGGTAAAACGGACAACCTCAAAGGCGACGACCGCAGTCAAGCACAAAACTATTGCAAGCAAGACGGCAGTTACGGAAAGGGCGATAATTAATTTTTTCTTTTTCTTCTTTTTAGGTTGAACGGGAGTAATATTTGTATCCATACCAGATACTCCTTTTAAAGTTTACTCGCTTTCTTCGGGATATATGGGCTGCAAACCGGAGCCGCCTTCAAAAGCAGCGGAAAACTGAATATTCGCCAATATTTGAGCTTCTTCGATACGGTTTGTGCAGTCTATATCCTGACCTTCCAGCCAAATGTAAAACTGTATCATAACCTTTTGCTCGGCTTTGAGATAAAACAGCTCTACGGGAGAAGTGAATTCACCGAATTCATACACCTGAACACCGTTTTGCACCGGATCTGCCTCGGTCCATGTGGAATGTGTCTGGGTTATGAGCTTGTCCTCGGGAATGAGGGTGTTCGTTCCATCTATACTGGGAGTGGGAACGTAGCCTACGGATCCGTCTGCGTGGGTATCGCAGTTGGGCTCGTATATATAAAACACGGAGCTGTCTTCAATGGGAAGCAAGGCGGTATCCAGATAGGTTATCTTTATTCCGATACGCATTGCGTTTTCTGCGCCCAGACCTGCGTTTTGGTGAGCGATCTCGCCTGCATCCCAGATGGGAGTGCCGATAAGATATGTGCCCGAGCCCGCCACCCCTTCGGATACCTCCACCGCGGGGCTTAAGGATACGGTTACGTTTTCACCCGTGCGGGCGTAAAAGGTGCCCACACAATAATATCCTTCGTAATTATTGCGGTTTGCGTTGACATCGTCGGAAAGGGGCTGCCAACGGTGTGTAAGCCTGCCGTCTATACCGTATGAAGCGGCGTAAAAGATGCCATCTGCATTTGACCATGTTACGGGGCGGAGAGGAGTGGTTTCCGGAATCATATCCAAAAAGGAAAGCTGACTTCCCCATTCGGCGCTGTCAGGCGTGAGCGCAAGCTCCAAGCCGACGGGTGCGGTAATATACATTGCCATATTGCTTACACGGGGTGTTTTGCTTAAAGCAAACCAAGTGTAGGTAGCGGTGGTAACCAATATGAGCAGAATGAGGATCATATAAAAATATATTATAACACGCTTGCCCAGGGTGCTTTTTCCGTTTTCTTTTTGGTTAAAGGTATTGGTATCCAAAACTGCTCACCTGCCAAAAATGTGTGGATACGGTTAATAGGTTACCGCGCTTTTCTCCGTTCTTTTTAAAAACCGCGAAAAAGAAGAGAGAAAAAAGCAGTAAATATAAAAAATAAAATGGGTTTTCTTCCCCCGCGGTTGCCCGCGGAGGAAGAAAGTAAGTACTTAAAGTATTAAGTAATTAAGGGGACGATTAAGGATTCTGAGTGCCGCCCTGGTTATTGTTTGCGGGATTCTTAAACTCTTCGTAATCCATAGGATCGAGAGTAGCAGAGCTTGCAAACTGAAGGTTCATAGAACCGGTCATAGAGGTTGCAACGGTAGCTGCAACGTCTGCATTGGTGATGGTGGAACCGTCAAGGTATACGAGAACGGAAACGTTTTCTGCGGTGTTCTGAGTAAGCTTCTTGATGACAGCGTCATCTTCCTTAAGCCAATGTACTACCTTGGTTGCAGTTGTATCAACAGTAGCATCTCCAGGAACCGTATATACCTTCGTATGTTCGTAATCTTCGTAGTAAGTAACAACTTCTGCGGCAGTTTCGTTTTCATCAGTACTGGGATCGTCTGCTACTGCGGGAGTTACAACCTTGTACAAAGTAACGGTTGTATTATCTGCAAGAGTGCACTTGTATGCATCTACCATTTCGCACAGATAGATATCTGCGGTAACACCGTCTGCAGCGCTGACCGTAGCGTTTGCAACGTCAAGCTTTGCGTATGCAAGAACGGTATTGTTATCGTTTGCAGTTTTACCGGGAGTAAAGAATACTATGTTAATATGCTCCATAAGATCCTTTACATCCTGATCGGTGAAATCTGCAGCGGTAGCCTTGAAGGTCATAGTGCTACCCTTGCCCCAGGTAAGCTCGTTTTCAGCGTTATCGCTGTAGATACGGTCCTTGGGTGCGGTCTGGAGAAGGAGGTTGGATTCTGCAGCATTGGTACGGAACGCAAGGTCAACGATATATCCGTAGTATTCGGAAATAGGCATTTTTTCTGCGCCGTCATTTTCGGGAGCGCCAACAGCATTAACAGCAGTCTTAATATCGCCGAGATAGGTGTCTGTACAATTAGTAATAGCGTTATCAGTTACAGCTTTCATGTGTGCAGGAACATCTTTGAGGGTTACACCGTAGGTGATCTCGCTGATAACGATCTTAGCTTCATAATTTCCGCACTGGTCTGCAATATCTGCCAATACGCCGCCGCCGGTCTTGATTTCAAGAGCGATACCGCCGGAACCAAACTGTGCCATAGCATCAGCTGCAAACGCATCTTTGTTAGCCAAGATATCGCTTACTTTCCAGCCGGATACTGTAATTGCGTTTATGGTAACAAGGGAAGTAAGAGCAGAACCGAGTCCGTCACCGGCGCCTGCAGTGCTATCCGCCCAAGCAACAGATGCTTCACTAAGCTTTTTGAGTTCTTCATCTGTAGTATATTCGCTGTATTTCTTACCGTCCGTATCGGTTCTGTCATGAATTGCGGTCAATTTAGTGTGAGCAGTGTTAACATCGGTTTTAGTGGTTGCGAGCTTAGCAATACCGGTAGCTACCTGAGTAGGCAGAGAAATGGTGATACCATCAGCAGGAGTGAAATTGGTTGCGAAGTTGTATATGGTATTTCCTTCAGTTGCAAACCAAGTTTCAACGGTTGCGTAGAAGTTTTCATAAGCAAGCTTTGTTGCCTCATCTGCTCCGTCAGGAGTAACAAGCGCAGCACTTGCGGCATAAGCAATAATATACTGCTTGTAGGATTCTTCCATTTGTGCAACAACGCTGTTGAGCGCGGTAGTCAAAGCAAGAAGATTCTTAACGTCCTGCTGGTTATAAGAGCCATCGCCGCTTTCAGCAGTACCTTTTCTTACAGCAATATCCGCGATTGCATTACCGTTTGTAGAAAGAGCAGTGGCAGCATCTCTCTTTGCCTGAGCCATATTGGTGCCTGCAGCAGAGAGTGCGTTACGGTATGCGAGCTGGCGTTCTGTCATACCGGAGGAAGAACCGACCGCACGTACACCGTAGCCGTTGCCGGGATAGAAAGCAGTGCCTTCATAAATACCGGTTACAGCATTGGGAGAAAGAACGGAAACACGTCCGTCTGCGCCGTATACGGGGAATTCAACAACACCGGGCTTGATAGCGCCTGTGTTATCAAGAGATAACTGGGAGGGATAAAGAACTATGTTATCCAAACCGTAACCGGTGGAAACGTCAACCAAGTTACCCCAATAAGTGTTTTTCTCGGTTACAGTCTTTTCGCCAACGAGACCATCGTTGTAAACCCAGTTACCGGTAGCATCCTGAGTGAGCAGGAGCATTTCGAGAGCGCCGTTTGCGCCGACTGCGGTAGAGATACCCGTTACTTCGGGTGCCGTAGAAAGTGTGAACCATGCATAGGTAGAGGATACTACCATGATGATAGCTACCAAAAGCATAGCCACTGCAGAAATAAGCTTACCTTTTATACCATAGGTCTGCTTTGTTTCTTGTGTTTGCATTTTTTTGCCTTCTTTCTTTTGTTTTTATTTTTTGTTTTTTTGTTTTTTTGGTCGGAGCGCAAATACCCTTTATCGATATTCACGCCTTTGCGAATATATATGATATTTAAACGGCCAGGTCGCGGTACTGACCGAAAAAACCGGGGTTATTCGGCGGTGTCATTCTCTTCCACCATTTCCATATAAAATTCCAATCCCAAATGACCGCCTATAAGATCATTGGTGCACTGGGGGTCGTCCCCCTCAAGCCAGATGACCACGGTGAATTTGTGGACCTCAAAAGGCTGGATATCCGTTATTCTGCCGGAATCTATAGAAAGCTCGGAGATAAACGGTTTTGGCTTGACGCGCCAGAAGGTCATTTCACCCATACTCTTTATAATCTCGTACTGTTCGTCGGGATAAAGAGCTTTGTCATAAAGAGGGGCTTTTGTATATCCTCTGGTATTATCGTCCGCCGCGGGAAGGCACTGGACATTTCCGTCCTCGTCCGCCTTGGCGTAAAATTGCATCTTGCCGTCAAGAAAGATCATCGCCCAAGCCGCATCTGATACAGACAAGCTTTCCGAATTAAGGCGGAGAACCCAAT
This sequence comes from Eubacteriales bacterium, assembly GCA_045595165.1. Lineage (GTDB taxonomy): Bacteria > Bacillota > Clostridia > Oscillospirales > CAG-382 > SFLA01. The sequence continues at coordinate 49,324 of JAZNZY010000019.1, read as the reverse complement.
CTATATCCTGGGCGGTTTCACCCTCGTTACGAAGGTAAAACGTATATGCGAAATAATTCGCATTATGAGCGCCGTCGATATCATCGACATTTTCGGGTATATCATAAATAGATATACACGGTACTCCTTCCGCAGGGGTAGCAAACAAATGGGAAGTGGGATTCTCAAACCCTACCGTTTCCGATATAGTGAATCCCTCACGGAACATATCGCCCGACATGCTTATGGTAAAATGTCCTCTCAGCTCGGTGATATAGGATATTCCGTAAAGCGCAGCCAGTGCAAGTGCTCCTGCAGCAAGCAAGAACCATATCCCTTTGCCGCGTAACCACCACCAGAAAAGTACAAGTGGCTTTCGCTTATCAAAATACAGACCCATTGAGGAAGCGGTGAGCTCGAACTCCTTCTTGCTCTTTATTCCCGCCTTGCGCATATCGCGGCGGAGCTTCTTCCTGCCTGCTTTGATCTGCTTTACCTCGTCCTTGGTCAGGACGATACCGGCGCGTTTCTTTTTGAACAGACCGCGCTGCTTTTTCTCCGCTCCCGTTAACTTTTGCTCTTTAGGCTTCTTTTTCTCTGCCATAGTGCCTCACCAACGAGTTTACGCTTGCTCCCTTGCCAGGGAATCAAGAATAAGCTCATCGTCATTAACGGGGATTCCCGTCATCGTGCCGGAAAAGCACAATGCACCGTGATTAACAAGCCAAGAGATAACCTCGGGCGTATCGGCATTTTTACCTAAAACGGTAAGTCCTTTGCTGCGAAGCTCGCTTATGGCGATAACGCCCTCGTTCTTTCTGTAAAGTTCGGACGCAAGACGAACCTTTGTAAATCCAAGCTCGATAACACGCTCCGGCGGGAGATCATCATCGGGCCGGTAATCATCAAGAACAAGGCAAATGCCGTTGCGGAGATAACGCTCGATAATCTCAAGATTTGTTTTACTGCAAGTTCGGATTATCTCTTCGGGAACGGTAAGCAACAGCTGCTCTTTTTCAATAGGCTGATCTTCGAAAAGCTTATTGAAGTTTTGAAGCTGTGTGCCGGAGAGGTAAAATTCCGGAAGCATCTCGAGCAAAACTCCCTCAAGACACAGATTGCAGTTGTTGATACGCAGAATGGTATCTGTCGCCTCATATAAGAAGTACCATGCCAATTCCACGCTCAAATTAGTGCGCTTAAACAACTCGCGCAGTTCCGAAGCGGTTTCTGTTTCGCTCGGTCTGTCAGCCACGCCGCCAAACCAAGGGTTCGCTTCGTACATAAGCACAGTTCCCTCCCCGTCCGAAACCATCGGGCGGTACTTGAGTCCCATTACACGGTCCTCTCTGCGCTCAACGAGAGGTATTGTTTTGGGCAAAGCGCGGGTGTATGCTACGTATTTATTATAAACCGCGTAACAGCTCTCCTTGGCGGATTTGAGCACCTCCACAAGCTCGGTAGACCAAGCCGTGCCGGCGCCTGCTATCAGCGTTTCATAAGCTATTTCAAAGGGGGTTTCAGAACGCGTTTCCGAAGAGATCCTGTCAAGCTCTTTTGCTATGCCGACTATCTGAGCGACTACGCTGGTATCGCTTCCCAGCCTTCCTGCGGGGAAACCGCTGCCGTCCCACCGCTCCATATGCTGCTCACAGCATTCGCGGAGCATAAGCCAAGGGATATTCTTGGTGGGAAGCTCGGCAAATTCGCCTTTGCGCTTGTTCTTCGCACGGGCACCCTTTTCCTGCAATCCGGCAACGAGCACGCGGCCGTCTGTCGTATATTTTTTATACACGGCAGATTCCTCTTCGGTAAAATCGTTTTGCAGAATTTGATATTCGGGGGGGACCAACGCTTTTCCAAGCTGATGGTACAAACCGCATTTGTACATCAGGTCCGCATATTGTCCCTTCATTCGTTCTTTTCCTGCGGCGGTATTGGAGCCAAAGCGAAGTTTAACAGCCTGCACAAACAAAGCCTGCGTGTAAGCCGCCACCCTTACGGATTGCTGTCTTACAACCGGAGCGAGACCTCTGAACGCTTCGTCCCAGGTTTCATATTCTTTTCGTTTCCAGTTTTGTCCTTCCAAAGCAATTTCTTCCTTTATATTCCTCTATAGCCGTATACCTGATCGATTTTTTACAAAAGATCAGGTCGGTTTTGTTATGTTTACTCGTATATTTACTCGGCGTCGTCCGCTATATCGTAATCAACAAGCGGAGTATCGTCCGTAGTTTTCTTCCTTTTATTTATATATATATACACTACGACGGCTACTGTGCACAGATTAAGCGCGAAGCTTACCCAGAACAGTATGGGCCATACACGGTGCATACCTATATTACAATAAGGATCGGTAGGATACGTGATCTGGGGATCACCCACGATCACCTGGTTTGCATCCTTAAGGGATTCGATCTCTCTTATTATTTCTGCAAGGAGTGCGGAAAGCTGTGCTACGTAAGCGTCAACCTCTGCCTGATCGCCGCTTTCAAACATAGCAGGTGCTTTCTCAAGAAGCTCGTGCATCTTAAGCCAGAGGCCGGAAAGATTCTCATCCTCGGCGTGCTTCTTTATTGCCTCAATAATATCGTGAAGCGCCTGATAATCCATGCGCACGAGGTCGGCAATAGCTGTTTTCAAAGCCGCGGTAGCTGCATCTACCTCAGCCTGATCCTTGCCGGTTGCGGCAAGCTTTGCCGCTTCCAGCTTCTCAAGCAGGTTTTCCCAGCTTGCGTCTGTATATAATGATTCGTCAAGCCCTTCGGCTATGGCGATCTGTTTTTCAAGTTCAGTGTAATCAACGGCGTTGTTAACACGTACCAGCGCCGAAATAGCGTTTTTGAGTGCGTTGGCTGCAGTATCTACAGTCGCCTGATTATTGCTTCCTCTTGCGGCGATCGCGTTAACGAGGGCACTCTCAAGCGCCGCCCAGGAATCTGCGGTGTAATCAGCCTTTTTCAAGCCTTCAGCAATAGCGATCTGCTTGTTGAGCTCGGAATAATCAATGCCGTTGGAAACCGCCACGAGGTTTGCGATTGCGTTCTTGAGCGCAGTTGCCGCAGAATTTACTTCTGTCTGGCTTTCGCTCTTGAGCGCCGCTTTTGCGGTGTTTAGCGCCTTTGTAAGATTAGCCCAAGACGCTGCAGTATAATTCTTTGAATTGAGAGCTTCGGCAATCTTTATCTGCTTTACCAGCTCCGAATAATCGACGTTGAGAGATGTAACGGGTTTAAGATTCGCAATAGCGGTTTTAAGTGCAGCTGTAGCGGAATCTATTCCCTCCTGTGTTGTGCTCTTAAGAGCATTCTTTGCGTTTTTCAATGCAGTCTGGAGAGCGCTCCAGCTTGCGGAAGTGTAATCTGTAGATTTGAGAGATTCCGCAATGCGGATCTGCTCGTTAAGTTCATCAAAATTAAGATCGGGTGCGGATTTGATAGTAACCTGAACAACGTCCTGCTTAACCTCGCCCATAATACCGTTCAGGTCGCTGAGCGTATATTCAAAAGTTACGGTACAAGTATCTCCGGGCTTTGCGTTTTCGGAAACATTGAGGATAAGCGTGTACGTAGATGCCATGTAATCACCGGTAGGTGAATAATACATAAAATATCCATCGGAATATCCGCCAACCATGGCACCGGTTGCGGAAAGGCTTGCGGACGTAAAAAGATCGGGATTCGACAAAATAACTTCGCCTTCGATACCTACGACAGCATCAAACGTAAAGGTGATATTAACGGTTTCTCCTACTCTGCCGGTAGCGGTAGAAGGAGCCGCCGCAAATGCGGGGACAACAGTGCACACAGCAAGCAAAGCGGTGAGGAACAAAACCAATATTCGTTTTAATAATTTCATTTGTATAACATCCTGTTCAAAAATTGTTTTTGTATTCAGTTGGTCCGTACACTGCCGAAAATTAACGGCAGTGTACGGAACTTGTCACCGTTTTTTAAATGTTTGCGGTGCGCGGTTTAGAAGAAAGATCAATTGCGAGCTTTCTTTCTGGTCTTAAGAACTGCAACAGTAGCAACTGCAGCAATGATCATTGCAACAAGTGCGTAAATAATGGTGGAGTTATCACCGTATTTACCTACGAGAGCATCAACAGCTGCCTGAAGTGATTTTACCTTCGCGTCGATCTCATCCTGGCTCTGAGCGTTCTTGTTCTTCAGAAGTTCACGTGCTTCTGCAAGAACTGCTTCCATTGCTGCCCAGGATTCTTCGGTGTAGTTTTCCTTGTTGAGTTCGTCTATACTTGCGATAAGAGCTTCCAGCTTGCTGTAGTCAAGTTCAACTACGGGAGTCTTCTTTACGAGAGCATCGATAGCTGCCTGAAGTGCCGCTACCATATCGTCGATTTCTTTCTGGGTCTGAGCGTTGCCGATAAGTGCTTCTGCACCTGCCAGAACTTCGCTCATTGCCTTCCAGGATTCTTCGGTATACTCGTCTTCTACGAGAGCGTTTGCTTCGTCGATAAGAGCTTCCAGCTTGCTGTAATCAAGTTCAACTACGGGAGTCTTCTTTACGAGAGCATCTATAGCTGCCTGAAGTGCTGCTACCATATCGTCGATTTCTTTCTGGGTCTGCGCGTTGCCGATAAGTGCTTCTGCACCTGCCAGAACTTCGCTCATTGCCTTCCAGGACTCTTCGGTATACTCGTCTTCTACGAGAGCGTTTGCTTCATCGATAAGAGCTTCCAGCTTGCTGTAATCAAGTTCAACTACGGGAGTCTTCTTTACGAGAGCGTCGATAGCTGCCTGAAGAGCTGCTGCCATATCGTCGATCTCCTGCTGGGTCTGAGCGTTGCCTACGAGCGCAGTTGCATCCGCAAGAACGTCTGCCATTGCCTTCCAGGATTCTTCGGTATACTCATCTTCTACGAGAGCGTTTGCTTCGTCGATAAGAGCTTCCAGCTTGCTGTAGTCAAGTTCAACTACGGGAGCATCTTCAATAACTATGGTAATGGTATCTACGGTAAAGTTTTCTTCTTCGGGAAGCACTCCATCTTCGGAAACTGCTTCGTGCTTGAAGGTAACTTCACACTTATCGCCTGCTTTAGCGGTAGAAGAAACTACTACTTCGAGAACGATATCAAAGGTCATATTATCAGACAGGAAGTAAGAAAATCTTCCGTCCGCTTCGTTGTATTCAACTTCTTCCAAGCCGAGATCGGGAATGGTTATCTTGAAAGAGGAAACCATATCGGGATTGGAAAGCGTGAATGCGCCGTATATACCGGCTACGTCGGTATAAGTATAGGTAAGGGAAACAGTTTCGCCTGCCTCCGCTGTTACCACATCAGTGGCAACAGCAGCAAAGGCGGGAATAGACATAGTGAAAACGAGAACTGCGGTAAGCAATAAAGCAAATAAATTCTTAGTAAATTTCATTATTCCGCACCTCCTTAGTCTTCAACTTCTTCAAGCAAGGACTTGTATTCATCCCAGTAAAGCTTCTTACGAGTGATTCTTACAGCGTCACCAACGTCAATTCTTCCGTTGTTGCTGGTATCAGCAGCAAGCTTCTGAACTGCGCTGAGTTCCTGGTCGTAAACGAGATGACGGGTGATAAGTACAGCGTCACCTACTTCAACGGTACCGTTGCAGTTAATATCGCCGAGTACGATAACGGTGTATTCAACCGTATCAACTTCATCGGTGAATTCGTTGCCTGCGGTAGCGAGAAGCTTTGTGCCGTTAGGTACGAGAGAATCGCCGGAAAGGTTATCGCCGAGAGCAATGTCGATATAATCGGCATTGTCAGCGTAGAGGTTAATAAGTGCCTTGAGCTCATCAACGGTAATGCCGCTTGCATGAGTATCGATTATGATGTAGTTGCCATCGAAATCGATCTGGTAGCCAACGAGTTTATCGCTGAAGGTGAGATCGGGAGTACCGGTGCCGTCTACAAATTCGGGCAGGAGGTTGAGCACGTCATCTGCAAAGAGCTTAACGCCTACGTAGAAATCGGTAACTTCTACAGAAGCGGATGCGGAGTAACCCTTGAAGAGGTTTCTCTCCAGATATCTTGCAAAGTTGGATCTGCTCATGCCGTATGCGCCGTCTGCATCAAGGAAGGTACCCAACTTGCGGCTGCCGCCGGTGATATCAGCCTTGCGAACTGCAGCTGCAGCAACTTTGCCGATACGATCGTAAAGATCTTCGAGCTCTGCTACCTTGGAAGGAACGATACCGTCAAGACCGAGTCTTGCAACCATAGCGTCGAAATCATCGTTCAGAGTAAGATTCTTAAGCGCGGTTACTACCTGATTAACGGTAAGAGAATTGAATGCAAATGCGAGATCGGAGATATCGCCGTTGGTTGCATAGAATTCCTTGATACCCTCAACAAGTGCGGTGTTTGCGGGAGCGCCGATACCGTCAGCGATCATTACGCTGAACATTACAGCATAATTGGGGTTGGTATAGTCAACATAAACGTTTGCGTCTGCGGAAACCTCAGCATAAAGTTCTTTTCCGTCAAGACCGTGGTTGATGTTTACGTTGATATCAGCAGAAACGGTTCTGCCGAGTTCTGCAAAGAGATCTGCAAAATAAGCCTTATCAGCTTCCTCGCCAACAAGAGTGATGCTAAGTTCTCTTACTATGGCAGGTTCACCGGATACGATGCCTGCGGTAATGTAATCCTCGGAAGAAACATGAGAGAACTGGATGCTCCAAGGCTTGGTTACCATTTCGTAGGAAAGTACGGGTTCGTCTGCCTTGATAGCTTCGCTTATAGCAGTGAAATTGAATACGTCGTCAAGAACAAGGTTGATAAGTGCGGAAAGCTCTGCACTGTCAACGATGTTTACAACTTCATCAACTACTTTGTTTACACGATCGGTGCTTGCATAAATACCTACGAGATCCTCAAAGGAGATATCATAAACGGTATTGCCTGCAATTTCAAGGTAGTTGCTGCTGTATCCGTTGAAGAGGAGATCGCAAGCGAGGTCTATTGCAAGACCGGGGATGCTGGGAATACTATCGGTGTGAATTACACCTGCGTTAAGCTCTACGATAACATTTCCTTCGGAATCTTCAACTATATCATAGAACTTGTTGTTTACTACGCCTTCGGAGTTCTGAACGTAACCGTTCTTGGTAAATGCGGATACATCATCTGCATACTTACCGCCGAGAATGATTGCGTTGCCGGTTACTTCGCCGGTCACGCCGCCGTTCACGCCGTCAGCGACACGGGTATCAACTACGATTACCTTTCCTTCACAGTTAAGGTCGCCGTCAACGGTAAAGCCGTTGAGGTTAAGAAGAGTGGTGGTGCCAAGGTTGAGAGGACCGTTAACGTTATCGAGCAATACGATTACTGCGGTACCTTCAATATCATCTGCCTTAGCAACGATATCGGTGGAAAGACCTGCTTTGTTTGCAATGCCGTCTGCGGTTATATCAACATAGAGAGCATCGTATTCGTGGCCGAGGTCTTCGATAGTAAGAGAAAGTGCGATGTCAAGACCGGTGTCTTTTTCAGCGATCATATTTCCGAGGCTGCCAAGATTCATAGCGTCGATAGCAGCGGAAATAGATATATTGTTTACCATATAGCCGGTTTCGGGATCGTAAGTATAATCAGCGTTGGTGTAGAAACCTACCATATAATCATACAGACGCTCTGCGCCCTTCTGAGAAGAGAGATCCAGATCAAAGCCGAACTTGGAAAGAGTGTTATCGAAGGTCTGAACTGTTACGCCGGGAGTCTTAAGAGTGGGCATAAGCAGATCGTGGAAGAAGGAAATAGCGATTTCGCTGTTAACAGCGTTGATGTTTGCTATATCGATCTTCTCGGTTACGAGGAGCATTGCGAGGAATGCTTCGTAAGCCTTTTCGGGAAGGTTAACGGACATATTTGCATAGCCGTTATCGCATACCAAGCCGAAGTAATTGGAAACTTTTCCTGCCAGAACGTTTCTCACCTGAACCATTTCAGAAGAAACGGATCCAAGAGTAATATAGAAGTCTACGTCAATAGCATCGGAAGCGGTGTTACCCAGCTGCATAGTGGTTGCCAACAGCTCGCCGCCGTAAGGAGCAACGGGAGTATTGGAAATAACGGTGCCGGAAAGCTTCATATTATTAATATTACCGTTAGCATCCATAACGTCAACGATGGTCTTATCGCCAAAGCCGCTGTTCATAAATGCATCCAGCACAGACTGGAGATAGATCTTGCCGTCAATGAACGCCTTGCCGTCAAGTCCAACGTACGCGTAATCACCGGTAACCATACCCTGCGCGGTGCCCATAACAGCGCTCATAAGAGCGTTGGGCTGGAGGCCGTCGATCTTAAGTACGATAGAATATTCGCCGTTGTTTTCAACAAGAGCAAACTTCACGGTATCACCGGAGTTAGCATTCAGGCTGTCAACGTAATCGATAAGGTTCTGTCTGAGAACGTCAACCTTTTTCAAGGTGATCTTAAGATTGCCTGCAACGAGGGAAGCGAAATCAGCATCGGTAAGAGTATAGTTGCCGGTAGGAACTTCGATTCCGTTAACGCTGTATACATACTTGAAGCCGGCATTTCCGCTGGCGGGAAGGTTGATAACCTTATCAACTGCAGTTACAGTCTGGTCTTCGGTTTCGGGAACGGAAACAGTGAATTCCTTATAGGTGTAGTTGATGGTGTAATTCTTGGTTACAGAGCCTGCCTGCTCGCCAACAAGTGCGTTGAGCGCTGCAACTACTTCGTTGTAATTGCTGTTGTAATAAGCGGAATCACCGGGTATCTTTGCATTGATAGCTTCGATAAGATCGCCGATGACGCCTGCAGAAACCGTATCAACGTTGTCCATAAGTGCGGAGGTAACGGAAACGGTAGTGCCGTTTACATTTACATTTACGGTGATAAGAGTCTGTTCATCGGAAGTTTCGGTAAAGCCAACGCTGGTAAGGTAAAGTCCCTTGTAGGAATTTACAGCGTCAACAGTTGCGCCGTCGAGGGCAGCAGTGAGCTTACCAAGGTTGGGGCTTTCAAGATCGATAGCGGCATTGGGAACGCTGAGATCGTCAAGCACGGAATTCATGATCTCTTCGATAGATTCGAAGTTGTCCACGTATTTCTTAATATCTTCAGCGGTAATCACCCCTGTACCAAGATCGGTAAGAAGAATCTCAAGAGCCGCCTTCTTATCATCCTTGGTCAAGCCTGCTTCTTCTGCAATCATGGTGGAAAGGTAGCCTGCAAGCACTGCGATCTCACCGCGGATCTCTTCGTGGTTTGCATAGTAATGAGCGATCTTATCGCCGGAAGCGAGATAATCGTTGATCAGAAGGCTGAGCTTCATAGTAGTGCCGGAGTAGCATTCGTTTATAATGCCGTTGAAAGCAGTAGTAAAAGAAGCTTTAAGCGCAGCGTCCTTAGCGAGATCGGCGTTAAGCGTGGAATCATTGATGGATTCAGCTGCTACCGAAAGAACTGCTTTTTTCAGCTGTGCGAGAGTTCCGTTCTTTGCGGCGATTCTTTCAAGAGCCGCTTTCTGTGCGGCAGACTCTTCTGCAAGAACGTGGGGAAGATTAGCAAAGCCGAGAACTGTATCTTCGCTGAAGTTAGTGAAGTTCAAGCGGTAGATTACGGTAACGTAATCGAAGCTTCCGCTGATCTCAACGGTTTCAGCGCCATTGAAGAGAACGGGTTCGCTCTCAACTTCGTTTTTGGTAAGAGTATAGCTGTATGCGGTCCAAGACAGGCCCTCATAGCTTGCAGCATATTTCTTAGCGGTGAGCTTCTTGCCGTCAAGAGAAACAAGCTCGTCTTCATCGCCGGGATAACGAACGTTCACGGCAACGTCGCCGAACAACGCGCCGGAGGTAAGGATTGCAGCACCCTTGCCGCTGAGGTAGTTGTTTGCGATAATATTGAACAGGGTAGAAGCGGTGTAGCTCTTGCCCTCTTCACGAGTAATAACGGTATCACCTTCTACAACGAAGTATTCGCCCTGTGCGTAAGGTGTTCCGTTAACCTTGTAATCGTAAGCCTTTGTTGCATCAGCGTGCTTTTCAAGCACTACGGTAGCACCGTAAGGATATGCAACATTGTTGCCGGCGTAATCTACGTTAAAGGTTTTGGGAGTATAAGTGATAGTGTAAACGGTATCCGCTTCAAGAACTGCGGGAAGCGCAGACTTGACCACGTCAAACTTGCCGTCTACGTATTTATCGTTCCACTTAGTGAGAGCGCTGTCAACAACGCCGCTTGCTTCAACTGCAGCAAGGATTTCAGCGGTAGTTGCACCCTCTGCGAGAGTAACGGTGGTTGTAACGGTATCAACCTTGCCGACAACGTTATTGTCGCCGGTAAGCTCAAGCTCTACGTTAACGGTAACGTTGTACATGCTCATATTGTGCTGTACGGAAACAGTTTCAACGTAAAGAGGATTCTTTACAGCAATACCGGTGGTGGGAATTGCAATAGAAGCAACGTATCCGTCAAGAGCCTCAAGCTGAACATCGGTAAGACCGGCCTTAACGATACCATCAATGCTCTTCCAACCGGAAGCGCAAGGAGCCTCAAGTGCGTTAACAGCAGTTTCAAATACGGAAATTGCAGTGTTTACAGACTTTTGAGCCAGTTCAACTTTAGTGCGAACATCCGCAGAAACGAGATGATTGGAAATCAAGATATCAAGAACCGAATTGATAGCGTCTATCTTACCCAAGAGAGAATCTTTGTTTTCGATCTCTCCATCGTAATCGAAACCATCAAGGACGATTGCAAGATATTCATAGGTTTCAATCGCTTTTTCAACTATGGCTTCGCCGTTTGCAATAGCGTATGCAACCTTGTGGTCAGCAGCTTCGTAGGCTTCTACCATAAGCTGAAGATCAAGTTTGCCGCCGTTTGCATCGAGCTGACTAATCAGTGCATTTGTAGCAGGTTTAGCAGCATCGTCGAAATCGAGATATGCAGGCGAATCTTTGATCTTATAAACTTCCATACCGTCTTCGGTTGCAAATTCTCTGAGCTCGGGAAGCGCCATAACAATTGCGCTCAAGTCAACGCCTGCAATAGCGTCGAGCTTTGCAACTGCGTCAGAAAGCTTTGCGGGAGCGGTGAGAAGGTTGTTCTGAACAGCTTCATCAACTTCCACTTCAAGCTTATAGTCAACTACAACGGCGAAAGCGTTTCCGTCGTATTCGTAGGTGGCTTTGCCGGCTACAAGCGTAAGCTCTTCGAGTACTGCGCCGTTATTTACAAGCTTAACGGAAACGGGCTGCCAGGTGTAGCCGCCGTCTTTGTAAGCCTTTACGGTCACAGTCTTGTTATCTGTGTTTACAGATATAACTTCATCGCCATTAAGCGCATCAGGCTTCGTATATGTAAGAGTTTCATCTCCCACCAATACGCCCGACTCGATAAGGGCCTTTTCGGAATCGGTAAGCTGGTCATAATTTTTAACAACAAGCTCACCGACAGTGATGTCTACGGGAGTTTTATCTTCCGCAACAACCACGAAGCCCAAAATAGGTTGGAATACCGTCAACAGTATCGCAACGGTAAGAACCCACGTTTGGGCACGTTTGAAAAAATTGGAATGTTTACCCATTTTTTCGCCTCCTGAAAAATTTTATATTTTTTATTTTCTATTTCGTTATCCGAACATCGCAGTTCTGCTTGCCTGTTTTGTATTACAGGATAGACACAAAACAGGGGCAATACGATGGCACAAATATACGCATACCTAATATAGCAAAAAAGCAACGCCAAGTCAATAGTTTCGACAAAATTGGAACAAAAAACCTTGGAAAAAATTACATTATATAATGCGACGGAAAAAATACAACAAAATTCCGCTTGTTTTTTACACTTTTTCATTGCAAATTGACGGTTGAAAAAACAACATCTTCCGCTTTCATAAAAAAATGCGTTGCAAACAGCAACGCACAAAAAACCGCACTGCCCAATTTGCCGCGACGCAAATCCGCTACCTTACGTAAGTATGCCGAAAAGAGCATGCGTTTTTATCAAAAAATAAAAACTCACACTTACGTAATTCATAGCGGTGTATATTCGGTTGCGTCGCAAGGCAATTCTAACAAATACACGGAAATTTGTCAAGGAAATTTAATATCCAAAAAAAACAAAAGCAGATGGATTTTTTCGTTCATCTGCTTTACTTATCGGTGTCCCCGAGAAAACGCTTTGTTTCTTGGGATGGATTTTTCTTATTCGCTGTTTTTGTGCAGGTAACAATCCGTATCGTGGGAATGTATAATTCCTATGGCTTGCAGGTAGGAATAGATGATGACCGAGCCTACGAATTTCATTCCCCTTTTTTGCAGATCCTTTGAGATGGCATCCGATAAAAGGTTTGTGGTTTTATCCGTTTCGTAAAGGGTAGCACCCTTTGTAAAGGTTAACAAATATGCGTAAAAAGAGCCGTATTCATCTGATATTTTCTCAAAAACCTTACTGTTCTGAATGCTGGCGGATATTTTAAGTCTGTTTCTTATGATACCCTTGTTTTGCATCAGCTCGTTTATCTTGTCGTCATCATAAGAAGCGACGGAAGCGATATCGAAATTATCGTAGGCATTTCTGAACGCTTCCCGTTTGTTCAAAACACACTCCCAGGAAAGACCCGCCTGAAAGGATTCCAGAATGAGCATTTCGTATAAATGCTTTTCATCAAAATTCGGCACGCACCACTCGGTATCGTGGTATTCCACGTACAAAGGATTTTTCAAATTGCACCACGAGCATCTCTTGATATCTGCCATAACGCTTCCTCCAAAAAAGATACAGTAAAAAAATCAACGCAACGATTTCACAGTTGCAAAAAGCTTCTCCGTTTTTTGAATTATACTTTATTTTTCCCATGCTGTCAATGCGTTGTGAGCTTCAGCAAAAGCTGATGCACAGAGAATATTTGCTTTATTGACACGGGCAAATAATTGCTGTATAATGTTCTGATAAGAGTACGGCGCCAATAAAAAACGGAGGGAGAAAATTATGAAAAAACGCATAGTAATCATCACCGCTTTTATCGTTATAACCGCTTTGCTTACTTCATCTTGTTTTTTTCCGTTCCCCCTTCCCGAAGCGTCTTCTTCAGATGCGGGCATTACATCGGAAAACAGCGATGATTTGGGCATTGAAGAAAGCTTTCCCACAATAAACGAAGATGATATATCCGTTCCCGAAAAAGACGAAATATCCGCAGAAGAGATGTCCGAGGAAGACGAGGCACCGAAGGAAGAGAGAACAATATACAGTCTTGTTGAATTAAGAGATTATCTTAACGAAAAAAAAGAACGGGATGAGCTGGAGATACGCTTTGAATATCTGGGCGACGAGGAATTCGACGCGCAGCTTATCGCCCGTATGCTTGCCGCATTATACATAAAATACGAATACACGGAAAATCATTATACCCTTGAGATAACCGAATTTCCCGGAGATCGGATAGCGGATGCATATTTCTGCGAAGACACGTCATCCCTAAACGACGATGAAAAACAGGTGTTAAACGAGGCTGTAAAAATTGTGGAAGCCGCGAAAGCGGAGACCAACGGGGATTACGAGCTGGAAATATATCTTCACGATTATCTTGCCGAAACCATAACCTATTACAACCCCTCCGTTGATGTGCCCGATCCTTCCGATCCGCCAAGACACCTTACAGCCGTGGGCGGGCTGTTGGATAAATACGCCAACTGCCAGGGATATACCGATTCTTTTTACCTGCTGGCGACTATTGCAGGGTTTAAGGTTGGCAGAATGTGTGTTACCGACTTTAACGGAGAAGGGCATATGATCAACACCATTTGTCTTGATAACGAATGGTATGTTGTTGACGTTACCTTTGACGATGCCTCTTACGGAAGCGAGTACAAGACCAATTACCGCCTTTTCAACGCAGGGGCGGATATGTGTGATGAATACGATTGGCTTGAACTGTGGGAATATAATCCCATTTCCGAGAACAGCAACAAGAATTATTACTATACCGAGGGAGAAGCCTATGAATCTCTGGAAGAAATGTCGGCGGATATTATAAACGGCATGCTTTCGGGTGAAACCGAATTTCACACTATGCTTTTGAACCAAGCGGTGGATTGGAGCGCTCTGAGCGATATACTTTACGAAGACCTGCTGAAAACCGACTCCGAAGGCAATTATTACATTTGGGCATTCCATACCAACAAAAACACCTTTTTTATAGTTTATTTCTACTGACAGAAAGGTTTTGAAATATGATAAATATACTTCGTATACCCGATGATATAAAAATATACTGCGAAGGAGAAAATACCGATGCTGTTTTGGAAACCGTTTTGGAAAACGGTGCTCTTGCAGTATATATTGCCGCGGACACTGCAAAGATAAAACGCGTCCTGCTCCGCTGGAACTATCCCACACGAGAAAACACCCGTGTAATGGGCGATAAATGGGAACGCGCTTACGGAGATATGTGCTGGGCATCCCTTAACGGCGAAGTCTTTATGCCTTGGTATTTTATTGCCAACAGCGGAGAACGCACCGCGGGTTGCGGTGTAAAAACGGGAGCGAACTCTTTCGTATGCTTTCAATACGATGCCCAAGGCGTTACCTGCCATATCGACCTGCGCAACGGCGGAAAAGGCGTGCGCTTAAACGGAAGAAGGCTTAAAGCTTGCGAAATTGTATGCCGCGAATACGCAGGTGTTTCCCCCTTTGAGGCAGCGAAAAGCTTTTGCGCGCTTATGTGCGAAAATCCCGTTCTGCCTGCAGAACCGGTATACGGAAGCAACAACTGGTATTACGCTTACGGGGTAAGCAGCAAAGAAGATATTATAAAGGACTGCGAAGTTATCGCGTCCCTTACACAGGGGTTACAAAACCGCCCATACATGGTAATTGACGACGGCTGGTCCCAAAACTCCTGCGCAGGCCCATGGTACCCCAATGAAAAATACGGGGATATGGGCGAAATTGCCGATGCCTTCAAGAAAATGGACGTAAAAGCGGGAATATGGTTCAGACCGCTTCACGACATAAAGGAAGAAGCCGACCATCCCGAAAGATGTATAGACAGATGGGAAAACCGCTTTCTCGATCCCACCCATCCCGAAGTAAAAAAATATCTGGCAGATACGGTTCGCCGAATACGAAGCTGGGGATACACCCTTATAAAGCACGATTATTCCACCTTCGATCTGTTCGGCAGATACGGATTTTCTCTTAACGGAATGATTACCTCCGATGGGGATTGGAGCTTTTACGACGATACAAAAACCAACGCAGAGATAGTAAAAGACCTTTACCTGCTTATACAAAGAGAGGCGGGGGATGCCGTGGTGATCGGATGCAATACCGTATCCCATCTTTGCGCGGGAATACACGCGCTCAACCGTATAGGCGACGATACCAGCGGCAGACATTGGTCAAGAACGAGAACGCTGGGCATAAACTCGCTGGCGTTCAGAATGTGCCAGAACAACACCTTTTATTCCGCCGATGCGGACTGTGTGGGAATACTGGAAGAAAACATCCCTTGGTCATTAAACAAAAAGTGGCTTTACCTGCTGGCATACAGCGGAACGCCTCTGTTCGTTTCCATACAGCCGAGCGCCTTAACAGAAGAAATGAAAAAAGACCTTGTGCAGGCATTCAAGGTGAATTCGGTTCAGCAAAACAGCGCCGAGCCTTTGGATTGGACCTATAACAACACTCCGTCGGTATGGAATATTGACGGAAAAACCGTGGAATTCGATTTTATAGAAGATTCCTACCCTGCTCTGCTGGACTATAACACACAGCCTTATTGATTTTTTAAAAGCGATGTAACATTTTCCGGTTTTGAAAAGTATTATATACGAAAGGATGGTTGAGAATATGAAAAAACACTTATGTTTAATGCTTATGTTTTGTATCTGCCTTGTGTGGGGTTGTGAAAAAGCACCTGAAAGCCAAAGCTCCGCTCCCGCCGAGGAATCCAAAGAAGTATCCGTACAAACGGAGGAAAGCGTCCCCGAGGAAAGTGCACCCGCTGAAAGTGATACGGTATCCTGCTCCAATTCCGAAATAACGGTTACGATAAAACGGTTTGACGGCTGGGAATATACCGTAACGGAAGCGGGAGATGATGGGCAACACGGCAGCATCTCCTTTAATCCCGAAGGGGAAAAGGGAGGAGTAATCATCCAATTACATGCTATGCCGGGACTTTGCGGTACGGGCTTATTTTCAGAAGAATGCACTGTAGCAGGATATGATGCCATAGTGAGCACTTATTATGAAAGCCATGCCGCCTGGGACTATATAACCCTGAATGGTTATAGTAGAAAGTTTTATATGGAATGCAACGCAATTCAGTGGTCCGCCGAATACGAAGAAGAAATTTTTGAAATATTGGATACCTTGGTTGTGGAATTAAACACCGACGAAGTATCGCAGTAAAATAACGTCCCCCTTTTTTGGGGGCTTTATTTTTACCACAACGGGAAATACTATAGACAAAACATGACGAATATGGTAATATGTTTAAGTTAACACATAATTATTTTTTGCCTTTCGCAAGAAGATGTTGACAAAGCAACAAATCCGTGGTATAGTATTGCGGTAAAAGTGAACAATGTTAACTTAAAGACCACATATTACACTAACGGAGGCAAATTAAATTGGCTAAAAAATTTGATGCTGAAAAGTACGTATATAACGTAAGAGATGTAGCAAGCACAAGAGAGCTTGTGGAAACAAGCTGCGAATTATACGCAAAAAACGTGGCTTTTTTATATAAAAGCGGGGCTAACGTAACCGAGGTTACTTACGAGCAGACGGGAAAAGATATAAAAGCATTTTCCACATATCTGAATTCCCTGGGGCTTGAAAATCAGAAGATCGCAGTAACCGGCAAGAACTCATATTTTTGGATACTCACCTACCTTTCGGTCTGCTGCGGTACGGGAATTATCGTTCCTATAGACAAGGACCTGCGCGGCGACGAGGTTGCGTATCTTCTGGAGCATTCCGAATCCAAGGCGATAATCTGCTCTCCCGAAACCTTGAACAAGGTTAAAGCCAGCGGATACGAGGGAATTATTATATCTATGGACAATATTCCCGAATATATCAACGAAGGCAACAAGCTTTTGCTTAACGGCGATACATCTTACCGCGACCACTATATAAATCCCTATGAAATGGGCATTTTGCTGTATACATCCGGTACCACCGGAGTTTCCAAAGGAGTTATGCTTTCCCAGCGAAACATCTGCTCCAACATCGTGCAGATACGCAAGCGTTTCTCTGTTTCTCCCGAAGACAGAGCGCTCTCTATGCTTCCTCTCCACCACACCTTTGAATGTACCGTTGACCAGGCACTCTTCTATTCCGGTGCAAGCATTGCGTTCAACAGCGCTATCTCCAAGCTGAAAGCAGAGCTTAAGCTGTTCTCTCCCACCGTGATCGCCTGCGTGCCTTTGGTGCTTGAAACTCTCCACAGAAGCATTATGGCGAATTACAACAAGATGAAGGGCGGAAAAACCCTGCTCAGCGCCCAGAAGGTTATGGCAAAAGGACTTTCCATGTCCGCAAGAAGAAAGCTGTTCTCCTCCATACACGAAGCTTTGGGCGGAAGAGTTGAACGTCTTGTAGTAGGCGCCGCAGCTATGCTTCCCAATATTCACGAGGATTACGAGCTGTTCGGCTGTAAAGTGTATATAGGCTACGGTCTTACAGAAACCGCGCCCGTTTGTATCATGCAAAACGATAATTACCGTGCTGTGGGCGATACCGGCATGCCCGTTATCGGCGTACAGTGCCGCATTTGCGATGCAAACGAAGAAGGTATCGGCGAATTGCAGGTAAAAGGCGCCAACGTGATGCTGGGATATTACAAAAATCCCGAGGAAACAGCGAAGGTCCTTAACGACGGCTGGTTCTCCACCGGCGACCTTGTTAAAAAGAATGCCAACGGCTCTTATTCCATTACCGGCAGAATAAAGAGCATGATCGTGCTTCCCAACGGTAAAAAAGTGTTCCCCGAAGAGCAGGAAATGTTTATTGACCGTTCCCCCTTCGTAAAGGACAGCATGGTATTCCTTACCGAAAAGGACGGAAAGCCCGTTCTGGCGGTATCGGTATACCCCGATACGGAGCTGCTCAACGCAGAAATGGAAAAGCGGGGCTTGACCGCAAAGGAGATCATAACCGAGCTGGTATCCGAAGTCAACAAGCTGTTCCCTTCTTACAAATATATCGGCAAAGTAATTATAAGAGAAAACGAATTTGTAAAAACCACTACAAGTAAAATAAAGAGAAACGAACCCGAAAACAGAAGCGAAAATTAAGGAGCGAGTATGAGAAAAGCACTGCCGGAAACAAAAGAAAAATTTATAGACGCGGCTCTGGAAGAACTGTATCTTTACGGAACGGCGGGCTTTTCCATACGCAACGTAGCAAAATCCTGCGGGCTGTCCTGCGCCGCACCTTATCGCCACTTCAAAAGCAAAAACGAGCTGATCGAAGAAGTGATACGGGCGGTGGCGGAGAGATGGAGAAACCGCGTACTGGCGTTGCTTGACGGACACACGGGTACCACAAGAGAAAAGATCGTGGATATTTCCGTGGAGTACATACGCTTTTTGTGCGAAAACCCGGGATATTTTTCCGTTGCGGTAATGAACGAAAAGTTTCTTAGTCCTCAGCAGGTAAGAGAGAAATCTCTCATCTCCAAGGAGGTAAAGACGGTTATCGACCGCTACTGCGACGAAGTGGAAATGAGCGAAAACGCAAAGAAGCGCAAAACCTTTATCGTACGCGCACTTATCCTCGGCGCCGCCGAAATGATGACAGCGGATTCCCTGCATTATACCGAGGAAAATATAGATATGGTCCGTCTTTGTATTGACAGAGAGTTTGATATAGAATGAGCGCAAAGAAAAAGCGTCTTACGGGTGTGGTCCTGACGGCGGTATTTGCCGCTTTACTGTGCGTTATATCGCCCATAACCCTGCCCCTCGGGGCAGTTCCCTTTACGTTGTCCGTTTTTGCGGTCTGTTGCATAAGCATAATAACAGAAGAAAAAGCGCCCCTCTCCACCGTGTTGTATATCCTTATCGGTGCGGCGGGGCTTCCCGTTTTTGCAGGCTTTGCAGGCGGTATCGGTGTCCTTGCGGGAGCGACGGGAGGGTTTATTTTCGGATACATCCCCTTTGCGTTGATAACCGGAATAGGCGCAAGGAAACGCAATAAGGCGCGCTATGATTTCCTGTTCTCCTTACTTGGTCTTGTGTCCTGCTACATATGCGGCTGTGCGTGGTATTTTATAACCACCGGCGCCGATTTTATGCAGGGGTTGACAGTATGTGTTTTTCCGTTTATAATACCTGATATAATCAAGATAGCCGCAGGAGTTTTGTGCGGAAGAAAGATTAAAAGTATATTGCAAAGATCAAGGTGAAACTATGAGAGAGCTTGTAATTATAGGCGCAGGACCTGCAGGTCTTACCGCCGCTTTATATGCCCGCCGCGCGGGAATAGACGTGCTGGTGTGCGAAGGCGGTATGTACGGCGGTCAGCTTGTAAACACGGAAGTGATAAAGAATTATCCGTCCTATAAATCGGTGGAGGGTTGGGAGCTTGCCCGTAATATGTACCTTCAAGCCGAAGCGTGCGGTGCGGAATTTTTATACGAAGGCGTACTGGACGTTTACGAAGAGGACGGTCATTTTGTTGTTAAAACAGATAACGGTCAGACCGAATGTGCGGCGGTGATAATCGCCAACGGCTCAAAGCGTCTTAGAATCGGATGCAAAGGAAGCGACCGTTACGAGGGACTGGGTGTGTCTTATTGCGCCACCTGCGACGGTCAGCTTTACAAGGGTCAGCCCGTAGCGGTTGTGGGCGGTGGCGACAATGCCTTTGAGGACGCTCTGTACCTCTCTGCGCTTTGCACCGAAGTACATTTGTGCGCAAAGAAAATTACCGCTTCCGAGGAAACGGTAAATACTGTGAAATCAAAAGAAAACATAAGAATTTATGAGGGATTTTATCCCACGGAGATATACGGAGAAACCCGCGTTACGGGACTCAAAATTTCCGATAAAGAGCAAACGATCGATCTCCCCGCGGCGGCAGTCTTTACCGCTTTGGGACAGACCAGAGATAACGCTATTTTCGCAAAGGTAGTAGTGGTTGACGACAGCGGATATATCATCGCTTCCGAGGATTGCTCCACGGATACGAGAGGCGTCTGGGCGGCAGGCGATACACGCACCAAACCCCTGCGCCAGATAGTTACCGCCGCTTCCGACGGTGCCACCGCAGCCACCGCCGCAGCCGCGTATATTATAAAAAAGAGAAAGAATAAATAATAATCACCCCAAGAAGCCTAACGGCTTCTCGGGGACCCCGATAACAACACGGGCATCAATCGATGCCCGCATTTTTTTGCAGAAATTCTGTTACAAGTTTTATGTATCTTTCCTTATCCGCCATATAGCTTATGGCGTGGGTGGCGTTGGGGAAGGAATGGTAATCCACCATAGGAGATTCGGCGGCTATTTCCCTGCTCATATATTCGGGGACAAAGGTATCCGCTTCGCCGTGGATAAGAAGTATGGGAACGGGAGAATTCTTCGCCGCTTCCACGCAGGAAACGTTGCCGATACGGAATTTTCCGAAAACAACGGCGCTTAACGCCACGAAAGGATAAACCGCTTTTTGGGGAAAGCCCATATCTCCGCTTACCTTTTGGATTATGGCTTTGGGAGATGAATAAGGACAATCCGCGATACAGCAGGTAACGTTTTGGGGCAGTTCATTTTCCCCGCAGGCGAGAAGCACAGTTGCAGCACCCATAGACAAGCCGTAAAGGAACACCTTTGTATCTTTACCGAAACGGTCAACCGCATAATTTACCCAATCTATGCAATCGAACCTCTCGCGCACGCCGAAGGTTATTACGTTTCCGCCGCTTTCCGCGTGGCCCCGCTGTTCTGCGATAATGAGGTTATATCCCAAAGCGGGAAGCAGCTTTCCGCCGCCGCAAAAATCCTTCATAGGATGGGAACGGTAGCCGTGCATACATACTGCCACAGGTGCGTTATCTGCGGTGTGGTAATATCTTCCCTTTAATTTAAGTCCGTCCCGAGAGGTGATGTATACGGGCTCATAGGGAATATCGTCCACCGCTTTTACCCATTTGTTGAAGGTTTCCTTATCCGTGCCCGGGTCGAAACCCGAGGGGAGATAATAGGGATCGTTACGGTGTTTCGGGTGGGACATAAACGCCACCGTATATATCCAATAACAGCCGGCGAGAACGCACAGCGCCAAAACGCCGATACATATTATCGCTATCCACATAAACAAACCGCTCCTTTTCATACTTTGCAAAAAGTATAACACAAAAAACCGGGTTTTTCCATATTTTCCTTTACAAAATTACGGGTTTGTGGTATTATTTTTTAAATCGTTTTAATAAAAAGGACGTTTATTATGGTAAAGCACATTATACTTTGGACTCTTAAAAGCGAGTACACCGATACGCAAAAAGGAAAAATAAAAGCAGATATAAAAAACGGACTGGAAGCACTTTACGGTAAAATAGAAGGGCTTACGGATATAAAGGTTTATACTCGCGCTTTGGAAACATCCAACGTTGACCTTTGCCTTGACAGCACCTTTGTGGATTTTGATGCACTTAAGGGCTATGCCGTTCACCCCGACCACGTTTGGGTGGCAAAAAATCTGGTCGTTCCCTTCACCGCCGAAAGACGCTGTATGGATTTTGAAATATAAAAAAGCACAGGCAAAAAATGAAATATTCTCTTAAAAACAAAGAAAACCGCGCTGTTTTCAGGCGGGGTATTATAGACGGCATCCCTATAGGGCTTGGATATTTAGCCGTTTCCTTTTCTCTCGGCGTGGCGGCAAAGAGCGCGGGTATAACTCCCCTGCAGGGATTTTTTGCAAGTCTGCTTTGCAACACCTCCACGGGTGAGCACGCGGTATTTACTCTTATGGGGATTTCCGCCGCCTTTGCGGAGGTGGCACTTATAACCCTTATCGCCAATGCCAGATACCTGCTCATGTCCTTTGCATTAAGCCAGAGGACAGACCCGAAGATGGGATTTTTGCACAGACTGGGAGTGTCCTTTTATATTACCGATGAGATTTTCGGTATATCCATCGCCCAAAACGGATACATAAACCCGCTGTATACCTACGGCGCCGCATTAATGGCATCCCCCTGCTGGGCGGCAGGCACGGCCATCGGCATAATTGCGGGAAGCGTTTTGCCCGACAGAGCGGTAAGTGCTCTGAGCGTAGCTATATTCGGTATGTTTATAGCCATAATCATACCTCCTTCCAAGAAGGACAAAAGGGTACTTATCGCGGTGTTGGTAAGCTTTGCGGCAAGCTGGCTTGCGGGCATACTTCCCGTGGTATCCGACATATCCGAGGGCACCCGCACCATTATTTTGACGGTGGCAATATCCGCGCTGGCGGCTCTTGTTTTTCCCCGTAAAACGGAAAGCGAGGGCAAAAAATGAGAAACTGGATATATATTCTCATAATGACGGCGGTTACGTTCGGCATACGCGTACTGCCCATGACGATTTTCAAAAAGCCTATAAAAAACAGATTTATTCAGTCTTTTTTGTATTATGTCCCTTACGTCACCATTGCGGTGATGACATTCCCCGCCATTATTCACGCAACAAATTCTCCTGTTTCGGGCGCTATTGCGCTGGCCGTGGGAATTATTGCCGCATGGCTGGGCGCAGGACTTTTCCCCGTGGCTGTAATAAGCTGCGCCGTGGTCTTTTTAGCAGAATTTTTTGTATAAAAAATGAGCCTATCAAGGCTCTTTTTTTATTTCGGGGTCCCCGAGAAGCCTTAACGGCTTCTTGGGGTGAATTTTATTTCGTTAAGCAAGGTAAAGCCAAGTATCAGCGCACCGCCGATTATCTGCACGGGGGTAATGGTTTCTCCCAGCAGGGTTACGGACACGATTACCGCCACCAACGGGTCTATATAGCTGAGTACCGCCGCGGTCTGACCGGGCAGGTCTTTGAGTGCGGAAAAATACAGGCAATAGGTAACGCCCGTATGCAAAAGCCCCACGGTTACAAGACTTGCCCAGCCCACGCCGTTTAAGGAAGAAAGGTTTATTCCCTCCGTTAACAAAACGTAAGGAAGGAGTACCGCAAAGGCGGAAACAAACTGCAAAAAGGTGCGGTGTATGCCCGAGATCTGCTTTATGTATTTATTAAGTATGACCACCGTTGCGTAAAACACGGCGGCGGAAATACCAAACAGTATTCCTGCGAGGTGGTTCCCCTCGCCCATACTGCCGATACCCGTAATAAGTCCCAAGCCCAGAGTCGCCATTACAAAGCACACCCATTGTTTTACTCCCATTTTCTCCTTAAAAAGAACGGGGCAAGCAAGGGTTACCAGAACGGGGGCAAAGTAATAACAAAGGGTAGCCACGGAAACGGTGGTATATTTATATGCTTCAAAAAGAAATATCCAGTTTACGCCCATCGCCGCACCCGAAAGGGCAAGTAAAAGCAGCTCTTTTTTTGCTTTGCCGAAGTCTATTTTTTGCTTTGTTAAAAGCATATAGCCGCCGATAAGCAGTATGGCGAAAAACGCGCGGTAAAGGGCGATCTCACCCGAGGGGAGGTCTATATTTCTTACAAAATACCCGATAGTGCCAAAGCATACCATTGAAAAAACAAGCATTAAACGGGGAGAAAATATTTTTTTCATACTGTCTTTCCGTTTACGACGCTTTCTGCATACCGCACGGTTTCCATTGCGTCCCGTGCATATTTATCAGCACCGATAGATTTGGCGTATTCCTCGGTAAGCACCGCGCCGCCTACAACTATTTTGCAAAGAGGAGCATATTTACGAAGCTGTTTTATGGTTTCCTCCATAGCGGGAACGGTGGTGGTCATAAGGGCGGAAAGTCCTACCAGAGGCGCGCCCGTTTCAACGGCGGTTTTTACGATAACCTCGGGAGGAACGTCCTTGCCCAAGTCGATAACGTCAAAGCCGTAGTTTTGCAACAGTAATTTCACTATATTCTTGCCGATATCGTGTATATCGCCGTGGACGGTGGCGAGAACAAATTTTCCCTTTACTGCTTCCCCGCCCTTTGCGGACACGGCTTTTATCTGCTCGAAAGCGCACTTTGCGGACACGGCTTTTATCTGCTCGAAAGCGCACTTTGCCGCTTCTGCGGAGGTGAGAAGCTGGGGTAAAAAGATAATATTCTTTTCAAACCCTTCCCCTACCTTGTTGAGAGCGGGAATAATATCCTCGTTTACTATATCAAGGGGCGCTTTTTCGGAAAGAAGCTCCTTGGTTGCTTCCACAGCCTTTTCCTTTAATCCTTTTATTACCGCATCCATAAGGGGACTCGTTCCCGAAAGAACCGTATTATTTTGGGCGGGTTGGAAGGAGGAAACAAATTCACCCGAACGGGAAATGTATTCGGCGCAGTTTTCGTCCATACCCTTTAAGGCTTTGTATGCGTAATAGGTGCGCATCATATCCTCAGAATAAGGGTTCATAATGGCGGCGGAAAGTCCGTTTTCCAAAGCAAGAGCAAAGAAAACGCTGTTTATTCCGTCCCTTGCGGGAAGTCCGAAGGATACGTTGGATACACCTAAAGAGGTGTGGCAGCCCAGCTCGGTGTTTATACGTCTTACCGATTCCAGCGTAACCGCCGCGGCGTTTCCGTCTGCGCTTACGGTAAGGGCAAGGGGATCGAAAACTATATCCTTTTTATTTATTCCGTATTCGGCAGCTTTTTTAAGTATCTTTTTGGCGATCTCCACCCTGCCCGATGCCGTTTCCGGAATACCGTTTTCATCCAGAGTAAGAGCGATAACCGTGCCGCCGTATTTTTTCACAAGGGGGAAGATGGCATCCATACTTTCCGCCTTGCCGTTTACCGAATTAACAAGAGCTTTGCCGTTGTAGATGCGCAAAGCGTTTTCCATTGCGGAAGAAGAAGCGGTATCTATCTGCAAGGGAAGGTCGGTTACGCCCTGCAAAGCGCGAACCGCATTGCAAAGCACCTGCTTTTCGTCAATTTCGGGAAGTCCCACGTTAACGTCAAGCAGTTGTACTCCCCTTTCTGCCTGGGAAACGCCTTCGGAAAGGATATATTCCATATCGTTTTCCGCAAGCGCCTGCTTAAACCGCTTTTTGCCTGTGGGATTTATACGCTCACCGATAAGCAACGGCGATGCTCCGAAAAACACAGCGTGTGAATATGAAGAAACCGCGGTGTAATTCTTTTCCATTAAAGGTACGGGAGTAAAGGACGAGGTCTTTTCGGTTAAAGCCTTTATATATTCGGGTGTGGTTCCGCAGCAGCCGCCTGCAACGCGAACGCCTTTTTTGATAAGTTCTGCAAGGTCAGAGGCAAATTCC
Source organism: Eubacteriales bacterium (assembly GCA_045595165.1). GTDB lineage: Bacteria > Bacillota > Clostridia > Oscillospirales > CAG-382 > SFLA01. The sequence continues at coordinate 23,938 of JAZNZY010000019.1, read as the reverse complement.
TCTGCATCCACATCGTATACGGTTTTTCCGTTTTCCACCTCGGGAAGCCCCGCATTGGGCTTTAACACCACGGGGACGGAAGCGTATTTTATATATTCCTCCGCTACGGAAGCCAGCTGTTTGGGACCTAAAGAACAGTTTGCGCCGATAGCGTCTGCCCCCATTCCCTCCAATAATGAAACCATTGCGGCAGGAGTTGCCCCCGTAAGAAGCTTTCCGTTTTTATCGTATGCGTTGGTAACTATAACGGGAAGAGTGCTGTTTTCCTTGGCGGCAAGAATGGCGGCTTTTGTTTCGTAGCTATCCGTCATCGTTTCGATAACGATAAGATCTGCCCCGTATTTCACGCCCAGACGCACGGTTTGGGCAAAGACCTCTACCGCTTTTTCAAAGGATAAGTCCCCCATAGGCTCAAGAAGCTTTCCCGTAGGACCGATATCAAGAGCCACAAACTTCTCTCCCCCGTTTACCGTGGTATTACGGGCGTTGTTTGCGTTTTGAAAAGCGTGTTTAATTATATTTTCAAGAGTAGAAAGATCAAATTTAAGTATATTTGCGCCGAAGGTGTTGGTGCAGACCACGTTACTGCCCGCATCAAAATATGCCTTGTGTATTTCGGTTACCGTTTCGGGGTGGGTGATATTGAGCAATTCGGGATGTCCCGTGCCCAAAACTCCCTTTCTTTGGAGCATGGTGCCCATACCGCCGTCAAGGTAAACCAAATTGTTTTTCAAAAACTCTCTGAAGCTCATATTACTTACCTAAAATATCCGATAAATTGCTTTGTATTTTCTCCGCCACGTCGGGCTTGTTCATAGAATAAACGTGTACGTTGGTTATTCCGTTTGCGTAAAGATCTATTATCTGATCTGTGGCATAGGCAATTCCCGCCTGCTTCATTGCAGCAGGGTCATACCCGAACTTATCTACAAGACTTTTGAACCGCTGAGGCATAAATGAGCCCGAAAGCTTTACTGCCCTCTCTACCTGATTAGCGTTGGTAATGGGCATTACACCGGGAATAACGGGCACGGTGATGCCTGCTTCCCGTATCTTGTATAAAAAGTTATAAAGCAGGTTGTTATCGAAAAACATCTGGGTGGTGAGGAAATCCGCACCTGCTTTTACCTTTTCCTTTAAGTATTTTATATCTTCCTTTTGATTTTCGCTTTCGGGATGTATTTCGGGATAGCAAGCGGCGCCGATACAAAAATCCTCGTCCACGCATTTAAGATCGTATATAAGCTGGGTGGCGTGCTTGTACGCCCACAAGCATCTGTCCGCGTTTTCCAGATGGGAGGGAATATCACCGCGGAGCGCCATTACGTTCTGTATGCCCGCTTCTTTAATTTGGGCTATTTTTTCTTTTACCGTTTCCTTGGTGGAGGAAACGCAGGTAAGATGCGCCAAGGTAGGCACACCGTAAAGAGATTTTATGTTTTTTGCAATATCCAGAGTATATCTGCTTGTTCCTCCGCCTGCGCCGTAGGTTACGCTCATAAACAGAGGGCGCAGCTTTGCGATCTCCTCCGTGGCGGTCTTTACCGTATCAAAGGAGCTTTCCGTCTTGGGCGGGAACACCTCAAAGGATATGGAAAGAGTATCTTTCTTTAACGCATCGGATATTTTCATAAAAAGCACTTCCTTGCCGTGAATAATAAATTATTATACCACAGATGTGAGTAAATAATCAATAGCTATGCGAAATCACCCCAAGAAGTCTGCGACTTCTTGGGGACCCCGACAACAAAAAAACGACGCGGGTGTCGGTTTTTCGTGATTATTAGGTCTTGGTATAAGTATCGCTCAAAAAGGGCGGGTACATCATAATTGCATCGTTTTGTACGATAAATTCTTCCCGCAGGAAAGCGCCGTCTTTATCGTACACGCGCCTGAACAGCTTGTTATGGCGGGAATAACCGCCCCAATACTCGCTTCTTACCTCGTGGTCCTTTTCCACCACCTCGTAAGAAAACTCGGGCTCGCCGACAGCGCGCCATTCTCCCTCCAGATACTCCTTGCCCACGCGGACGCAAAGCTGGAAAGGACGGTCGGTATCGTTGCGGATCATAAGGTCGCCGTGGGGATAATAGCAGGTAGCACCGCTTCCGAAGGGCTGTGTCCGCTTGGAATCGGGAAAAACATCATACCCGTGGCGGTGCCGCTCGATAACCGTGAGAGGTGTATGTATAGTCATCCAATAAATAAGGTTGGACATCTGACAAAGACCTCCGCCGACTCCATAGCCGAAGGTGCCGTTTTTGAGCACCATTCCCTCTATATATCCCTTTTTGCGGGTGGTGTTGCCGATAAGATACCAATAACTGAACACCTCACCGGGGCGCAAAACGATTCCGTCAAGCTGTTTTACGGCGATCTTAAGGTTTACTATTTTGTTGTATTGGTACTGCATATCCACGTCCCGCAGCTTGCGGAGCAAGGGCGTTTTATGGGAAAACTGTATTTCGCCGAAATATTCCTTTCTCTCACGGGCAAATGTTCTGCGGTGGGTCACCCAGTACAAACGGCGCATACCGCCGTAGTACCACATACCCAGCTTTGCCCGCAAGGCACTGCGCTTTATGGGCTTTTGTATTCCGCCTGCAGATCTTTTCTTCATATTACACCGCCCGATATTTAATAAAACAAATCAAAAACGCTGGCTTCGGAAGAAAACATTGTGGAAATCTTTTCAAACAGCTCTGTCGCCCATTCTTTTATATATGGCCAGAAAAAGACGGTAAGCGCAATTCCGCCCAGCACAATAACGCCAAGGTAAGCAACACTTGGTCTTTTATAGACCTTGTGCCATGTTTGAGCCTGATAATTCCAATCCGGATTATGATATTGATTTTCAAACTCTTTTTCCGCTGCCTGTTTCAAAAGCTCTTCGGGAACGTCGTCTGCGTGGTTTATCCAATCGTCATTTCTCATAAAGCGTTTTCCTTTCTGATGTATCACTGTCTTCATATTAACATATATGTACGGTAATGTCAAGAAAAGCTTTGATATAATCAAAGCCTTTCACAAAAAATATATGGTTATTTGCCGAAGTGGTTTTTGTAGCCGTATTTGGTGCCGTTGCAGGAAGGTGTAGTCCAATACATATTCATTATGCTGTGGTCCTTTTCCTGCATCTGCTTGGTGGTGAGGTTAAAAAACTCGTGGCGGGTTTCACCGGGCCTGCCGTTGATAGGATCATCAAAGGTGATATCGCACATATACCATTCGCCCTCAAGGCAGACTGCGCTCCATTTATGGTTTTCGCCGTCTGCGGTGCCCACTACCTCTACGCATTTAATGCCCACCATAAGGCAAAGGGTATGGAACGCTTCCGCATAAGATTCACATACGCCGGTATGATTTATAATAACACCGTAGGCAGTCCAACAGTCGGGAGCGGGACCGTCCCACACTGCGCCCTGCTTATAGCTTGAATCCATAAGGATGCGATCGTATATAAGCTTTTCCTTAACAACGTCGGGTGCATCAGCGGGGATGGTGCTTATTATACGCTGTACCTCCGCATCAAAACGGGCTTTCTTTGCAAGAATGCTTTGCTTTAACTCTTCTGTCATACCGCCCCGATCAGATCCGCTGTGGTTAACACCGTCGGAATAAGACAGAAGCAGGCTGTCCTTGCCCGTGCCGTATTCCAAGCCCAGCTCTACGCCCAGATAGAACAATTCGGGGTTGTCTGCCGCATAAAGATAAAAAATATAATAATTGTCATCTGCAAGAAGATCCGCATCCAGACAAACCTTGTCCTCAAGATTTCTTACCGCCGCATCTATTTTGCGGTACCATTCCTTTTGCTGATCGTTAAGAATGGAATACAGGTATCTGTCGGTATATTTAAGGGCAGTATGCTTTTGCCCCGTGGTGTAGCCGTATTCGGGCTTTTCTTCGGGGTTACTTACCTCGGGAATGCTTACCTCAGGAACGCTTACCTCGGGGGTACTTACTTCAGGTACGCTCACTTCGGGTACGCTTTCTTCGGGTACGCTTACCTCGGGAGTGCTCTCTTCGGGTACGCTTACCTCGGGAGTGCTCTCTTCCGGCTTGCTTTCCTCGGGAACGCTTTCTTCGGGTTTACTTTCTTCGGGTTTGCTTTCTTCGAGTTTGCTCTCCTCGGGCTTGCTCTCCTCGGGCTTGCTCTCCTCGGGCTTGCTCTCGTCTTCAGAAGAGGAATCCTCATCTCCGCTTACCTCTATAAAGGAAACCTGCGGCTCAAACCCGCTTTGCTCCATCATATCCACGAAATCGCTGAAATCGGACACAACGGGAGAAGAATTATTGCCGCCCTCCGAAACCGCGCAGGCGCAAAGCTGAACCAAAATTGCAACGCAAATTAACGCAACTGTTATTTTTTTCAAAGCGATCAACTCTCTTTTTGTAGTTTACGTTTACATTCTACAACTTTATATTTGTAAAGTCAAGCGATAAACCGTTGATTTACGGGGGCAAACGGTGTATAATAAGGCATAATTCACGGGAGGGACGAATAATGGAACAAAAGGACCGTCTTCACACAGGGGAATTATACCTGCCCTTGGATGAAAGCATAATGAAAGAACAGCTTGACTGTCTGGAAAAGCAATACGAATACAACGCCACCCGTCCTCACGAAACGGAAAAGCGGCTGGCACTTTTAAAGGAAATGCTGGCAGAGCTGGGCGAGGGATGCTATATTGAACCTCCGCTTCACGCAAACTGGGGCGGAAAGCATATTCATTTCGGCAACAACGTGTACGCAAATTTCAATCTGACCGTGGTGGACGATACCCACGTTTACGTGGGGGATTGCACTATGTTCGGACCCAACGTAATAATCGCCACGGGAGGACATCCCATACTGCCCGAACTGCGGGAAAAGGGATACCAATACAATATGCCCGTGCGCATCGGCAGAAACTGCTGGATCGGCGCAGGGGCAATAATACTTCCCGGAGTAACTATCGGAGATAACACGGTGGTAGGCGCAGGAAGCGTGGTTACCAAAGACCTGCCCGCAGGCGTGGTCGCGGTGGGAAACCCTTGCAGAGTATTGCGTCCTATAGGCGAGCGGGACAAGGAATATTATTTTAAAGACAGAAAAACAGAAATATAAATCATACCATAAAAAACAGCCCCAAGAAGCCGAAAACTTCTTGGGGTAACTTTTTGCCGGGGTCCCTGAAAATCCGCAGGATTTTTGGGGTGGTTTTTTGTCGGGGTCCCCGAGAAACCGCACGGTTTCTTGGGGTGATTCTATTACGCGTTCACAAGCGTTTTTTCGCGGCGAGAGTTTACGAAGTACAAAGCGAGGTCTATTGATACTACTACCAGATTTATACAGTAAAGTACCAGAACGTAGGACATCTGGTCATTTACGATCTTGCCGATAATGCCCGATATATATCCCAGAATAATAGCCAAGATAAATACGATACTTTTTCCCTTGGTGGACTTGGAGCGTATACTCTTATATACGGATATGGGCCACGATAATCCAAAACATATTAACATTATAACTTCAAAGATCTGCATAATATATTCCTCCGTTCTTTATACACATTATACGCTTGACAAACGATAATGTAAAATATATAATTACTATAAAATTAATAGGTTTAAACTATATATGAGGTCTTATGGATATACAGAAATTAAAATATTTTCACACCACCGCCCGTCTTGAGCATATTACCCGTTCCGCAGAGATCTTGCACATTTCGCAACCCTCCCTTACTCAGGCAATACATTCTCTTGAAGACGAGCTGGGAGTCCCCCTGTTTATGCGCACGGGAAGAAAGGTAGCACTTACCGAATACGGAAAATATCTGCAAAAGCGGTTGGATGTTTTACTGCCGGAATTTGATAATTTATCCACGGAAATAGAAAATCTGAAAATCAGGGAAACAAAAACGGTAAAGCTTAACATTCTGGCGGCATCCTTGTTCGTAATAAACACCCTTATGGAGTATAAACGAAAAAATCCCGATGTTATCTTTGATTTCGAGCAAAGCGAGCTAAAGCACGATTGCGATATTCTTATAACCACCAACGGTTTACAAACCTATGAGGAAAGACCGTGTTCCCGCCGCGGTGTAAAAAAAGAGAACATCTACCTTGCGGTTCCCAAGAATTCAAAATACGCACAAAAGGACAGTATCGAGCTGAGCGCCGTTAAAAACGAAGGGTTTATTATGCTTTCAAATGCCAGACTGTTCGGTATCATATGCAACAAATTCTGCTCGGAGGCAGGGTTTTACCCCAAAATACTTTTTGAATCCGATTCCCCCACGGCAGTACAGAATATTATAAGTATGGGTACGGGAATAGCCTTCTGGCCCGAATATTCCTGGGGAAAGCTGCAAAACGACAACTTAAAGCTTTTGCCCGTTTCTGCCCCCGTTTGCAGAAGAGATCTGATAATCGAGCTCCACGAACGAAACCCGAAATCCATTTACGCCGAGGATTTTTACAACTTTTTGTTGAATAATTTATAAGCCACCAAAAAACACCACAAAAATACGGCGAGAGGAATTCCTCTCGCCGTTTAATATTGCTTTTAATTACAGTCCCATTTTAGCTATGAGCATCTTGGAGCAATCGAGCTGGTTGGGGATATTACCGTTTTCATCGCGCACGCGCCAGATATCGGGAGTGATCTCGTCTGCAACGTACATCTTGCCGTTTTCATCGTAGCCTACTTCGATCTTGAAATCGATAAGGGTGAGGTTGAGAGTTGCAAGGTATTCCTTAAGTACTTCGCCTACGCGGAGAACGATGTTCTGCGCTTCGTCGTACTGACCCTCCTTAAGAAGACCCTTCATAATGCAAAGACGCTCGCTGATAAGGGGATCGCCCTGGATATCGTCCTTAAGAGTAACCTCTGCATAAGGAGGATCGAACACGATACCCTCCTCCAGAGAGAAGCGGCGGCACATACTGCCTGCGGTGTAATAACGAAGCACGAACTCCAGCTTGGGAACGGTGAGCTTGCGAACCTGCATAAGGCCCTTATCTACGTCTGCAGCGATATAGTGGGTGGGAACACCGTTTTTCTCCATAAGCTCAAAGAAGAACTTGGAGATTGCAAGACCGATCTTGCCCTTGCCTTCTACGCTTCCGCCGACTGTGTTGGAGCCGGGGTCGAACACGCCGTTTTCGCCTGTCATACTGTCCTTGAACAGAAGATGAACTATATTCTTTTCCTCATCAAGTAAAACGTCCTTTGTTTTGCCGGTGTAAAGTGTCTTCATACTTCGTAAAACCTTCTTTTTATCATAGATTTTGTTTATTATCCCAATAGAACGATTAATTATATCACAGCACTGAAAATTTGACAAGTACGTGGAATAAAAAATTTAACCGCCGAATAAAAAATTTTTTAGTTATTTTTTCTTTTCCTGCCTGCTTTTTATTATTTTATTGTATATAAGCAAGCCGGCTATACTTACCGCGCCGGTTATTCCGTATAAAAGCAAAGCGGACAAATAGCTTCCCTCTCCCAGCAAATGTCCTCCGACGGTGGAAGATATTACCGACGGAAAACGTGCAACCAGGGAAATGCACAGAAATTCGGTGATTTTAATATCCGTTAGCCCTGCGAAATATGTGATAAGGTCTTTGGGCGTACCCGGAATAAAAAACAAGATGAATATTAAAAAATTCCGCTTTTTGGAGGTATTTAAAAATTTAAGCTCGTTAATCTTTTCTCTTGAAACGAACACCTCCACCAACCGTATTCCAAAACGGCGGGTGAGCAAAAAGATTAAAGCCGATGCGGCGGCAACGCCCGCATAGCAGATAACCGTTCCCCAAAGAGGCCCGAATGCGTATCCCGCGGCGGTTTCCACCACCTCACCGGGAATGAGGGCAATAAACACCTGCAAAAACTGTATTCCCAAAAGCACCAGCCATCCCCAATGCCCGAAGGAGCGTATGTAATCTCTGAACCCCTCTTCCGAAAAAGAATCCAGCCATTTCCACACGAAAAGGGTGGCAAGGAGAGCAAGAATTATTACCACAGCCAAGGAAAGAAGCGCAAGTATTTTGCGTTTTTTGTTTGTATTTTCCATATTACGCCAAATACTTTCTTATTTTTTCAAAGGTTCGGTTGAGAGATTCAAAATCAATTACACCGTTTTCGTCAAACGAAGTGGCTTCCACGGTAAAATCGCCCCCATAGTTTTGCTCCTTCAGATATGCAAACAGCCTGTCAAAATTAACGTTGCCCTCGCCGATATGCAAGGTCCTTAAGTTTGACCAATCCATATATCCTCCGCCGTAATCGTTTATATGAAAATGCTTTATACGGTTAAAAACCTCTGTATTTTCATAAAGCTTTTCCGTTTGTGCGTGGAATTGGGACATTTTCGTATCGAAGGTAAAGGAAATATCGGGGAACTCACGTGAAAGCGAAACAAGATGTGTAAAAGGATCCTGATGGTTGCACACCACGTTTTCCACCGTTAAAAGCAGACCGTGGGATTGAGATATTTCGTAAAAACGCTCGTATACTTCCATATTGTGGGGCATATCCTTATCCGAATCCAGCCCGCTCCACAAATGAAGCACCAATTTTTGGGAGCCGATATCTTTTGCAAGAGCGCAGTTTATCTCAAACAATTCTACCGCTTTTTCGGTATCTCCTTCTCCGTTGCGGCTGATACGATCCCCCACCTGCTTTTCTATATGGAAAACGGGAAAGGATGCTCCCGTGCCCAAAACGACCTTTTTAACTTCGTCTATCTTATCGTACCAGGTGCTGTACATCATAAATTCAAATCCGTCGCAATTAAGGCTGCGGACACACTCTTCAAGCAAATATATATTTCTTCCGTTGGGTCTGCCGATAACGGCGCCCGTGGAACACAGTATACGGTTCATAAAAATCCCTCCGTCCTTGCCCCATTATACCCCTGAATAAGACAAAATTCAATATAATATGCAAAAAATGGCACCTTTTCTCCTCTTGACAGCACAAAAATACTGTGATACAATACATTTAACAATTAAGTTAAATGTTAAATGAGGTGAACGCGTGGGACTTCAAAACACGTTAAAAGCTCTTTCCGACCCGATCAGACGGGAAATACTGAATATGCTTAAGGAAGGGCGGAAATCCGCGGGAGAAATATGCGAGCGGTTTTCTGTTACAGGAGCGGCGGTTTCAAGACATCTTTCGGTGCTGAAGGAAGCGGATCTTATAAGAGATACCCGCGAGGGAAAGTATATATATTACGAGCTGAACGCATCCGTGCTGGAAGAAATTATGCTGTGGATAACAGACCTGAAAGGAGAAACGCGGTAATGATAAAAAAGAATAAAATAACCATAATTTTTGCAAATATTTTAACCCTTTTACCGATAATTTCGGGAGTCATCCTTTGGGATAAACTACCCCCGTCCATGCCTATACATTGGAACTTGGCGGGAAATGCCGATTCCTACGGGAGCAAAGCTTTCTTCGTGTTCGGTTTGCCCCTTATAATGCTTGCCCTTTTGTGGGTGTGCATTCTTTTAACTGCTTTGGATAAAGAAAGCAAAAAGCAAAATCCCAAGGCGGTTTCCGCGATGCTGTTGATAATCCCTCTGCTTTCCTGCTGTTTGAGCGGATTGACGTACGGCGCAGTACTTTATGAAAGCACTTTCCCCGTTTATTTTATAAACCTTATCATCGGCGGAATGTTTATAATAATGGGTAACTATCTGCCCAAATGCAAGCAAAACAAAACCATGGGTATAAAGATAAAGTGGACCCTTGAAAGTGAGGAAAACTGGCAAGCCACCCACCGTTTCGGAGGAATAGTATGGTTTTTCTGCGGTGCGGCTCTGGTACTTACCATCCTGCTTCCCGAAAAGCTTTCCATGGCGGCAATGTTTGTACTGATATTGGTTGCCGTTTTGGTTCCCACCATATACTCCTACTGCTTTTATAAAAAGCAAAAGAAGGAGGGCGGCTTTGAGCCCAAGCCAATATACGATAAAAAGAAATACAGAATGATCGGAATTATCGTAACGCTTGTTTTGGCGATCCTTTTTGCCGCGCTTATTCCGCTTATGTTTACGGGAAATATTACCGTGGAATACGGAAACGCAGGATTTAAAATAGTGGCCGATTATTTCGAAGATCTTACCGTAGGCTATAACGAGGTTGACAGCGTGGAGCTGGTAGAGGATTACGACAGAGGCGCAAGAGTATACGGATTTGGCGGCTCAAAGCTGCTTATGGGCACCTTTGAAAGCGACACTTACGGAAAATACACCCTGTACGCTTACACAAAATGCGATTACGGCGTGGTGGTGCGCTCCGGCGAAAAAACGCTTATCATTACGGGAAAAGACAAGGCGGAAACCGAAAAGATATATGAAAAACTGAATCTTTTTTGCGGAGATTAAATATGAAAGCCATTAAAACGACAGCATTAACAAAATATTACGGCGCATCCCGAGGAATTATCGAAGTTGACCTTTCCGTGGAAAAAGGTGATTTTTACGGGTTTATCGGTCCCAACGGCGCAGGAAAAAGCACCACCATTCGGGCTCTTCTGGGACTTATATCCCCTACCTCCGGCAAGGCGGAGATCTTGGGAAAGGATATTCAAAAGAATAAAACCGAAATACTTGCATCCGTTGGCTATCTGCCCTCCGAATCCGGCTTTTACGGAAATATGCGGGTTAAAGAAATGCTTGCTTTAAGCGCAAGATTAAGAAAGAAAAACTGCGAAGCGGAAGCAAAAAACCTTTGCGAAAGACTTGATCTGGATATGGAAAAGCGTATAGGCGAGCTTTCCTTGGGAAACAGAAAAAAGGTAGGTATAATCTGCGCTTTACAGCACAAGCCCGAGCTTTATATACTTGACGAACCCACAAGCGGTCTTGACCCCTTGATGCAAAGAGAGTTTTACACCATAATGCAGGAAAGAAACGCCGAGGGCGCTACGGTATTTTTATCCTCCCACGTGCTGTCCGAGGTAAGCCGTTATTGCAAGCACGCCGCCATTATCCGCGAGGGAAGGCTGTTGGTAACCGATTCCGTTGCAAACCTTGGCAACACGGGAGTTAAGCGCATATCCCTGCGGGGCGTAAAGAATATGCCGGTGCTTGCAGACGTAAAGGACATGAAAAAAGAAAACGATAACATAAGCTTTTTGTACGGCGGAAAAGCGGAAGCGCTTATAAAAGCCCTCGCCTCGGCAAGCTTTGAGGATATAAGCATAACCGATCCGGATCTGGACGAGGTGTTTATGCACTACTACGTAAAGGAGGAAAGCAAATGACCGTCTTTTTACACGAGTTAAAGCAAAACAGAATATCACTTATCGTATGGTCGGCTGTCATCGCCTTTATGCTGGGAGTAAGTATACTTATATATCCCGAGATGTCCTCACAGATGGGAGATATATCGGATATGTTTGCGAATATGGGCGCGTTTTCCGATGCGTTCGGAATGGACCGGTTGAACTTCGGCGAATTTATGGGATATTTCGGCGTGGAGTGCGGAAACGTGCTGGGATTGGGAGGACCTATCTTTGCCGCCATAACCGCGGTTGCCGCCTTGGCAAAGGAAGAAAAAAACAAAACTGCGGAATTTTTGCTTACCCACCCCATTTCCCGTGGGAGGATTGTTACGGAAAAGCTGTTTGCCGTAATTGCACAGATAATTGTGCTGAACGTATCGGTTATGGCGGTTTCCTGCATCGCCGCGGCGGTTATAGGAGAAAATCCCGAATGGGGAAAGATTGCGCTTATCTTTCTGGCATACTTTTTGCTTGATCTTGAGGTGGCGTTTATATGCTTCGGTCTGTCTGCGTTTTTGCGCAGAGGCGGGTTTGCCGTTTCTTTGGGAATTACCATGGCGTTTTATTTTATGAACATACTTGCCAACATTACCGACGAGATAAAGTTCCTAAAATATATAACCCCTTACGGCTATACCGACAGCGGATATATTATCAATAACGGCGCTTTGGATTTTAAATATATGTGGGCAGGACTCCTGCTTACCGCCGCGGGAATTATAACCGCCTACGCGGTATACACGAAAAAAGATATAAAATAAACTACGGAGGTACGCTGTGAACAATATTAGGCCAATAGCCGAAAAAGACAAGCAGGAAGTGCTTGAAATGATGCGGGTGTTTTATGCATCGGAGGCGGTGTTCAGCAACGGTTCGGAGGAAATATTTTTAAACGATATAAACAACTGTATAAACGATAATCCTTATCTGGACGGATACGTTATTGAAACGAAAAACGGTATTGCGGGATACGCAATGGTGGCAAAAAGCTATTCCACCGAGTTTGGAAAAAAGTGCATCTGGATAGAGGATATTTATATAAAGCCCCGGCACAGAGGGATGGGCTTGGGAAACAGTATTATGGAATTTATTACCTCTGCATATACCGATTGCATCTTCCGCCTGGAAGCGGAAACAGAAAACACGGCGGCTATAAACCTTTACAAAAAGCACGGTTTTACCGTTTTGCCTTACACAGAACTGAAAAGATAAAAAAGTCACCCCAATAAGCCGAAAAGCTTGTTGGGGTGTTTGTATTAAACCGCGTGAGTGTGTTCGTGCTCCCTCGGTTCACGGGAATGGGTGTGGGTATGATCCTCGCTGTTCTCCCCGTGGGTATGGGTATGAGAATGAACGTGGGTGTGCTCGTGGGTGTGCACCTTGTCCCCGTGGCGATGCTCGTGGGTATGTGTATGGGTATGCTCGTGGGTGTGCTGGAGGGTTACGGTATCCTTTACCATAAACCAGGTGCTGATTATCATAATAACCAGCGCAACATAAAACTGCGCCGACGGTCTTTCTCCGAGAATGAGCATTCCGAAAATAACACCGAGGAACGGCGCGATGGAATAATAACCGCTTGTTTTCGCCGCGCCAAGACTTTTTTGCGCCATAATATAAAAATGTATGCTTAATCCGTAGGCGACAAAGCCCAAAAGCATTACGCAGGCGATCCAATAAACCGCGGGAAGCTCTTCACCCAGCACGAACGCAACGATAAGGCTTCCCAAGCCGGAAAACGTGCCCTTTATTACCACTATCTCCACCGAGCTTTTGTTGCTTATCTTTCGGGTGCAGTTGTTTTCAAATCCCCAGCAAATACAAGCACCCAGCACGAACAGGGAGCCGTAGTTAAAATCAAATGAGCCCGCGCCTTCAAAGCCGAGAATTACGCTTGCGGCGGTGACGAGTGCCAGAGCTATCCAAAGTCTTTTTGAAATAACCTCTTTAAAAACCACCAACGCAATTACGGAGGTTGCCACTATCTCAAAGTTATTGAGCAGAGAAACCGATGCGGCGTTGCTTGCTTTTATACCCAGCATAAGCAGTATGGGGGCGGCAATATCCAGCACCACCATTGCCACCGTAAAGGGCAATTCTTTTTTGGTAAGATGCTCCGTATGCGCTTTCTTTCCTGCCGCTTTTTCAAAAACGCCGTACAAAAACAAGCCTGCTCCCGCTCCCAGATACAAAAAGGAAGCCATCATTGTAGGCGAAACGCTTTTAAGCAGTATTTTTGATACGGGAACGTTGATCGCGTAAAGCGCCGCCGCCAGAACGGCGTAAAAGGTAGCGAGGTTTTTGTGCTTAATACCCGCCTTATTCACAGCAGTCTTCTCCGTTCCAGAGGAGGGTGTTTTTGAGTATCCAATCGGAAACAGTGTCCACCCCGTCCCCCGTCTTTGCGGAAACGAAAAGTATTTCTATATGGGGATTACGCATTTTTGCGTATTCAACCACTTTTTCCGTATCAAAATCGAAATACTCCATAACGTCGGTCTTGTTGACCACCAGCAGCTGGCAGGTTTCGTACATCAGGGGGTATTTAAGAGGCTTATCGTGTCCCTCGGGCACGGAAAGAATTGTCATATTTTTTACTGCGCCCGTATCGAATTCCGCGGGGCACACAAGGTTTCCCACGTTTTCCAGTATGACAAGATCGTATTTCTCGCTTCCCAGCTCCTTTAATCCCTGACGTGTCATATCCGCATCGAGATGACACATTCCGCCGGTGTGTATCTGTATTGAATCTATACCCGTTTCCTTGATAGCGCGGGCATCGACATCCGAATCTATATCCGCCTCCATTACCGCAATACGCAGTTTATCCTTGAGAGAAGCGGTTATTTTTTTAAGCAGGGTGGTCTTTCCCGCGCCGGGAGAGGACATAAGGTTGAGCAAAAAGGTCTTTTCCCTTTTTAATTGCTCCCGCAGAAGGCAGGCGTCTGCGTTGTTATCCGCAAAAACGCTTTGCTTTACTTCGATTATACGAATATCCTGCATTTACTTATCCTCCGTTTTTACAGTTTAAGATCCAGATTAAAATCCTTTTTGAAGTATTCCTGAAGATCTGCCCGCATAGGCATGGTCTGCTTTATATTTATGGCGCCCACCTTGCAACGGGCTTTGCATATTCCGCATCCCACACAGCTTTCCTGGTTTATAACTATCTTTCCGTCGGCATTAAAGGAGATCGCCTCAACGGGGCATCCGTTGCGCTCCTCGGCGCATTTTTTACAGCCTACGCATTTTGTAAGATCGGGAACTGCGGTCCAGCCCGAAGGATGGAAGCGGTGTCTTTCCGCAGAGGTGGCGTTGCGGGCAAGACGCATAGCGATACAGCAGCAGGGACAGCAAAAGCAAATTTCAAGAAAATGATCCATAAGGTCGTTTCGCACGCCCCACAGCATTTGCTCCACTTCTATCCATACAGCCTGCCCCATAAGACCTGCCTCGGCGGCTTGATCAACTCGCTCGCATGCTTCCTCGTATGTAAACTGCCTGCCCAGGCCGTGCTTTACCACAGCTTTTGCCGCTTCGCCCAGAAACAGACAGCCCAAATTATGGTCGAAATCCTTGCAATCGTTTGCCTGACGGCACAAGCATCCGTCCATTCCCGCGATATATGACATCTTTTTAAGGGATTCTTTTATGAGATCCAGAGGCACAACTACCTTTTCGCTCTTATCGGTTACGTCCACGTTAAGGGGAAGCACTACCGTGCCGGTGGGGCGCTCCATATCCGGATAAAGCTTTATTCCTGTTTTGTATACACGGGCTTTCCAGCCGCCCTCCTTCATCCATACGGAAAACTTTACAAACATCTTGTAAAGCTTGAGTGCCAGAGGCCAGCGTTTGTCGCTCATATACAAAACGTGCTCAAGCAGCCAGTTGTATATGCCCAGCCCGTTGGATTTGTTTTTATAAGGCGGGAAGCCGACTTCCTTTCGGTCAAGCCGTTCTTGATCAAGATAAAGCACGTTACCCTGCTCATCTATATTATTCTTTTTCTCAGTTTCAAGCAAAGCTTCTTTTTCGTGCATCGTTTACCTCTGTTTTTTTTTGCCAAAATTCGTCTTTATATCCGTTTTTTCAAAACGCCGCCGCCTCTTTACAGTATACGCTGTTAAAGACGAAAAATCAAGTTATTTATTGGCTAAACCAAAAATTAACGCTCGGTTTTAACACCGAGCGTTTTGGTTTTTGTATTTACAGCATATTCTGATCGTACACCGCTCTTGCGCCGCCGATAAATTTGGGGCGTGTGCGGGCGGCAAGCACGGTTGCGTTTCCGATACGGTCGTTTTCAAGCCGCAGAGGAACAGCCACCTTTTTGAGATGCATTCCAATGAGGGTAAAGCCTATATCCATACCCGCATCCGCTTTTATTTCCTCCAGCACTACGGGATCTTCAAAGCCAAGGTACGCCTTGGTTGCAAGAGAACCGCCTGCTTTGGGTTGAGGAATGACGTTTACCGCCTCGGCAAAGGGCGCCGCCACCCGCTCAGTAACGATTGCTCTGTTCAGATGCTCACAGCACTGTACCGCAAGGAATATTCCCTTGCTTCTTGTATAATCGTAAAGGGCCCTGAATATTTCTCCCGCCGTGTCGGGGTCGGAGTTTGTGCCTATCTTTGCACCCATTACCTCGCTGGTGGAGCAGCCCACAACCAATATATTGCCCGAAACGAGCCCCGCTTTTTCGCAAAGCTCCCCTACTGCGGCAAAGGTTTGTTCGTAAATTACGGTATTCATAAGTATATCCTCAACAGGTTTTCATTTTTTTGTTTCCAGCGTATCCTCTTTTCCGCGGTATACCACGAATTTGCAGAAAAGGAATTCAAGCACGAAATTTGCAATCATCGTTACTGCCAGTACTATAAAATCGTTTACTCCCTTACCCTCTGCCAGATGGCCCAGCCAGGTGGACAGCGGTGTGAATACAAGATAAAATCCAAACACCTTTGCCATAGCCACGGGTACGTTGGCGGCAGATTTGAAGGTATAACGGCGGTTAAGAGTGAAGTTCCAAAGTATGGAAAGCACCAAAGACGTGAGATAGGGTATCCAATAAGATTTAATGAACAACTCCATTAACGCAAAGGAGCCCACCTGAATTATTCCCGCCGAAGCGGAAAACAGCGTAAACTTTACCGCCTGCCATAATTGCTTTTTGTCTTTTTTCATTACCGTGCTTCTCCTTAAAGGTTTTCTCATACTTGTTATACCACAAAACTTAAGGATTTTCAAGTTTATATAAAAACGCAGGTTGAAAATTCAAAAAAACGTATTATAATGAATATTGATAATAATTCACTTTCTTTGAGGGAAAGGAGATTTTTAAAACTATGTTTAAAAAAGATTTTATGTGGGG
Source organism: Eubacteriales bacterium (assembly GCA_045595165.1). GTDB lineage: Bacteria > Bacillota > Clostridia > Oscillospirales > CAG-382 > SFLA01. The sequence goes on along the minus strand of JAZNZY010000019.1, from coordinate 7,273 downwards.
CACCGCTACCGCCGCTTATCAGATAGAGGGAGCAGCCCATGAGGACGGCAGAGGGCTTTCCGTGTGGGACGTTTTCTGCGAAGACGGAAAGGTATATGCGGGGCACACGGGAGATACCGCCTGCGACCATTATCATCGATTTTCCGAAGATGTGGCGCTTATGAAGGAGTTGGGTATAAATTCCTACCGTTTTTCCCTTTCCTGGCCCAGAATCATACCGGGCGGAGTGGGTGAAGTTAACCAAAAAGGAATAGACTTTTATAACGCGCTTATTGACGAGCTTATTAAAAACGATATAACTCCCATAATCACTCTTTTTCATTGGGACTACCCCTATGAGCTTGAGAAAAAAGGAGGCTGGAGAAACCGCGAAAGCTCCGAATGGTTTGCGGAATATGCCGAAGTGGTGTTCAAAAACTTTTCCGACAGAGTAAAATATTTCGTTACCCTTAACGAGCCCCAGTGCTTTATCGGTCAGGGCTATGCCCAGGGAATACACGCACCCGGACTTATATGCTCCAACCGTGATATCGTTACAATGGCGCACAACGTTATGCTTGCCCACGGCAAGGCGGTTATGAAGCTGAGAGAGATCGCCCCCGATTGCAAGATCGGATACGCTCCCACCGCTTCCGCGGCAATACCCGCATCGGACAGCAAAGAAGATATTGAAGCGGCACGGTCAAGCTTTTTCGATATCGATATGAACAACTGGACGTGGAACGTGTCCTGGTGGAGCGATCCCATTATGCTGGGAAGATATCCCGAGGAAACAAAGGCGTTTAAAAAGCTGGGTAAATACCTGCCCGAAAGCTACAAGGAAGATCTTAAAATTATAAGCGAGCCCATTGATTTTTACTGCCAGAATATATACAACGGCGCCCGATTTAAGCAGGGCAAAAACGGTCCCGAATGGGTGCCCAATTCCATAAATATGCCCCTTACCAACTGCAACTGGCCCGTTGTTCCCGAATCTCTTTACTGGGGACCCAAGTTCCTTTACGAGCGTTACGGAAAGCCCATTATAATTTCCGAAAACGGTATGGCGGGTTACGATGCGATCTCTCTTGACGGTGCGGTTCACGATGCGGACAGGATTGATTTTATCCACAAATATCTGCTTGAGCTTGAAAAAGCCGTTGACGAGGGTATCGAGATCGACGGATATATGTATTGGTCGCTGATGGATAATTTCGAGTGGTCAAAGGGCTATTCCGTCCGCTTCGGGCTTATTCATATAGATTACGTCACCCAAAAACGCACCCCCAAGGATTCCTTCCATTGGTATAAAAACGTAATAGAAACAGGCGGAAAAGCCCTGCACGAATTTTCAAAATAACATATTAAACAGTATGCCCCGAGCAAAAGAAGCTCGGGGCGTTTCTTGTTGTGTATTGGTCTGACGGGTTCGCTGCAGCGCTCGCCGGTTTATTCCCACTCTTTTTTGGGAATCCAGTTCTGCTTATTTTCTTTATATTATATCTAAAAAACACCTTTTTTCAAGGGGTTTTACATATATTCCACGGGTTATTCGATTTTTTGTTGCAACAATCGTTGCAACAACCTTAAGAGGAATGATTGCATCCGGCTTTCCTACAAAAACAACAGGTGTATAATAACGTAAACCATTTAAAAATCAAGGAGTAAATCGAAATGAACGAGGTTGAGGTTTTCGCTCCCGCAGCGTAAATGACGTAAAAAAATTCGAGCTTCTCGTAAATGAGAAGCTCGTTTTTTATTTATTCTTTGCGTTTGATAAACAATACCGCTCCGACAGCCAAGACGATAAACGCGATAACGCAAATTACGATTATCGTAAAGCTTCCCGAATTTTCGTCTTCGGGATCGGCGCTTACCGAGCCGTCCGATGCTTCGGTCGAAGTATCGGTAATTTCACCGATTTGGTCTTCGGAGGTGTCGCTTGACGCGTTTTTATCCTCGATAGTAAAGCTGTCAAGAACAAATCCGTTGATTTGCTTGGTCGTAACGACGATCTTATCGTTTTTAACCGTAACCGTCGTATATGCCGATTGAGTAGGGGTCGGCGTTGCAAGGATTCCGATCTCCTCCTCGTATTTCGCATCGTTTGCGCCGTCGTGATTCAATGCGGTCGATCCGATCGTCGTATAAACCGTACCTATTCCCTTTTCGACCGTTTCGTCAACTGCTTTGGTAACGATCTTTCCGTCCTTCATCGGATAGGTTCTGGTTACTAAGTGGGAATGTCCCTGAATAACAAGATCAACTCCGTATCCCTCGATAACGTCGTGTAACCAAGGTCTGCTTTCGCCTGCGCCCGCACGGTGATATACAGGCTCGTGGAAGAGCATTATCTTCCATTTTGCGTCCTTGTTGGCTTCGAGATCGCGCGTAAGCCAATCGCGTTGAGCGTCGATAATATGCTTATCCTGATCGCTGTAGCTTCCGGTGTTCAGCACGATAAAATGCGCATCGCCGTAATCAAAGGAATATATCGTTTCGTCCGCGTTTTGGAAAAGCTGTAAGATGTTACCGTTGGTTGCCGCATTCTTGAAGCTTTGATCAAGTGCCGCATTGCCGCCGTTGTTGGGGTGGTTGAAGTGATAATCGAAATAAAGCGGCGTTCCCCACGAATCGTGGTTGCCGATAGCGGCAAACATCGGAGTCGATGTTCCGTATCCGTTCAGCGACTTGAAATACATATTCCACATATTCTTATTGTTGCCTGTTTCGACAACGTCGCCGGTATGAAGAATAAACGCGGGGTCCTTGACCTCCTCGAACGCCTCTTGGTATGCAGCCATAGCGAACATAAAGCCCTTATCGCCCGAGGTCATTCCGTTCCAGGTGATGCCTTGTGTATCGCCGACGGCAATAAACGTAAACTCGTCGATGCTCTCCTTTGCGGTTCTGAATTTAAATATCTTCGTCCAATCGCTGTCCTTGTCGCTTTCCTTCTTGCCGATCTTGTATTCATATTCGGTGTCGGGAGAAAGCGACGAAATATCGCACTTGTAATAATCCTCGTCCGCTGTGTTGACCGACTCGATCTCCTTGACGGCGTCAACGGTCATCCATTCGGCATCGCCGACCTTGCGGTATTTGAGCGCCATCGTATTCTTACCGGCAAACTCGCTTTTTGCCGTCCAGGCGAAATTGCGCGTTGTCTGTGCCTCGTTAAACGAGGTTACAACGTTGTATATCTTCGCGTCCGAGCCGGTATAGATCGGTTCCTTCGTGGTAAGGGTATATTCGTTGACCGTGCATGCTTCGTATTTTACGTCAGCGGCAACGACCTTGCTTTCACCCGTGATGAAGTAATTCATCGCGTCGCCGCCCAGCAGAGTGTAAAGGCCTCTGCGGATTATTTCGCCGTTGGGACCTACGACCCTAACGGTTTGCATTTCCTGATCGGGGCTGATGACCGATTCGATCTTATAGGAGCCCTTGCCGTACGAGCCCAAAACGGTCTTTCCTGCAACCCTGAGGTTGCCGTTTCCGATACAGAACATCTCGGCTCCACCGTATTTAAGCATAACCTTGCCGTTTCCGCTGTAATCGATCTCGGAGGTATATACCGCCTGTTGACCCTTCGCGATATTTATCTCGGTCGTGCTGTCCGCTTCGACAGTCAATACGCTGAATTTGAAATTATCCAGCTCAAAAGCGCCGTCCTCGCAACGGAACACAAGATTCGTCATCGCCGCCATTTCGGCAGCCATATCGGTAAAGGCGTTTCCGCTTCTCGAGCCTTGGATAACCTCGTTGCCGTTCGAATCGGTAATATTTACCAAAATGTTTGCACCCTCCCACGAAACCGTTACGTGCATTTGCTTGTTCAAATGCTCACTGTCGGCAAAATTCTTGGTGGTCGAGCCGACCTTTATGATATTTTCCTTCGTCGGCATTTCAATAAGATTATACCAGCCGCCGAAGGCAATATAAATTCCGCGCGTATAATTCGCTCCGCCCCAATTACTTCCGTCGCCCTTGTCGGTAAGCTTGAGATCGAAATCGAAAATATAGGTTTTGGTCTGATCGTAAGCACCAACGTCTTTAACCTTTTGCCAATTGAATCTGATCGAGCTTTGCTCCTTCAGAATCACCGCACCGTTTTTAAGCTCGGGCGCCTTTGCGTCGGTTTTGCGAACTTCCTCGAGTCCCCAAACACCGCCGGCGGTCATGGTATCCGCTTCGGTGCCGAAGTCAAAATTCTGAACGTATTTGTTAGTTCCGTCACCGAAGGTCACGTTGTCGATCTCGATCGCGCCATCCTCACAGCGCCAAACGAGAAAACGGGTGTGCTTGTTGACAGTCGCGTACAGCTCATCGGTGCGCGAGCCCTTTGCGATCACCTTGCCGTCGCAGGCTACCGTGGAAATCACGGTTTTTTCGGAGGGCTTCCATTCGAAGGTACAGTTATAAACCTTATTTAATACATAGGTCGATTTATCGTTCGTCCATCCGCCCAACGGAAGCGCGGCGGTTTTGTCACCTGCGCGAATGCCTATCTGTCCCGAATAGTTTCCGCTTCTGCATTCGATCTGGTTATAATAACCCGCAACCGCAAAATACAGCTCTCTGTTCCAAGTGCTGTATTGTCCGCGCGGCACGTCGTCGCCGAAATCAAGCACCTTGAAATCAAAGGTAACGGTATAGGTTTTAGACTTATCAAAACCCGAAAATCCGTTAAGCTTTTGCCAATTAAAACGAATTCCGTCGCCCTCGGCAAAGTTCAAAACGCCGTTTTTGGCTATAGGAGCGCTGCTTTCAACCGAGCCGTAATCGTTATTGTCCTTTGGCGTTGCATATTCTTTTTCCCAAACGCCGGACTTGTCGTAAAGCTCGGACGAGCCGAAATCAACGTAATCGAAGGAATCGGTAAAAAGCACCTGCGCTTCATTCGCGATTGCAGACATCGAGCCAAGCCCTAAGGACTGAACGCAAATGAGCAGGCAAAAAAGCACTGCAAGAATTTTCTTCATAAGAAAGCCTCCGCAATATCGATAATACCGTATTTTTAGAAAGTTTAACATGCCAATGTTGACAAAGCAAGTCAAATAGTGTATATATTATAGCAAAAAGTTGACTTTTTGGTTTTTGAGAAAGCGTAATGCCATGACAAAAAAAGAAGGCGGTTTTACCTCCGGCAATCTCTCACTTGAGTTCCACAGCTTCATACAACGTCAAAGCGGAGTGCTTAGGCAATTCCACAAAAATTACGAATGCATCACACCTCTCGAGGGAAAATGCGTATGCACGGTAAACGAGCACCGTTACGAGCTTTCCGTCGGCGAATGCATAATTTTGTTTCCCTTTCAGGTGCTCGAGCTTGAGCTTGAGCCAAACGCTTCTGTGCAGCGAATAATATTTAACGACCACCTTATTCTCACAGTTACGCAATCGATCGAGGGTATGTTACCAAAAAAACCTGTTTTCCGTCCGAACGAAAGCGTTCTCGATTTCGGGCTTAAAATGATCTTCGATACCTTCGGCGAAGACAGCGGCCCCATATCCAGAATAACGCCGTTCGAAAACAGAATGAGGATAAAAGGGCTTTTATATATGCTTGCAGGCGACTTTCTTGCCTCGACAACGCTCATCACAGCCCCAAAAACCGATATTGCGGCAATGGATATCGCTCTTTACATTGCGGAAAACTTCAAAAACAACATTTCGCTTAAAGATATCGCGAAGGAAAAGGGATATAATTATCAGTATCTCTCTCGCACCTTCAACCGATATATGAACATGAACTTCAAAAAAATGCTTAACTTTTACCGCATACATCAGGCGTTTGCGATGCTTCAGGATACCGACCTTCCCATTTCGCGCATTGCTTTCGAATGCGGCTTCAAAAGCATTCGATCGTTCAATCAGGTATGCCACGACGTATTCAATAAAAAGCCAAGGGAGATCAGAAGCATGAGAAGGATATAAGACTTACGGTGCAGACAAACAACATTGCCCGTTATATGCTTTTATACTTGGCATACCGAGCAAAAAGTAGTGTACTGACCTAAACTTTTAATAGAAGTACATTATGACGAAGATGCAACTCGTTTTTATCTTTATCATAATATGACACCTGACGTTAAAGTATTAATGTTTGGTATTGCACCTACAAAAGACGAATGTGAAGCAAGAAACTTAATTGCTTCTAACATTGAAGAACATATTGAAGAATATCTCGGAAGTGTAATTACTGAAGAAGACATTGCTTAACAATCACCCCAAGAAGTCTGCGGCTTCTTGGGGGCCCCGACAAAAAAAGATGCTCTGCCGTAAAAAGCAGAGCATCTTGATTTTTTGCTGTCATTGTGCTGTCAATCGCAAAATGAGAACTCAAAAAGTGCTTGATATCAAAGGATTTTCGAGTCGTAGGGTTATTCCCACTCCGTTTTGAGTTTTTTCTCGCTGGTATTATATGGTCTCACAAATATCAGAAATCCCAAAATTCCTATAATTTTTTCACTGAAAAGTCTGATTTTTGCTCTAAAAAAGTTTTTTGTGTACTTTCCGTGTACCTCAGGCGGATCAGGTATCTCATATATCTCATATTTTCTGCTCATCGCTCATTTCATCAATCAACTGTGGTTGATAAATGAGCGATGAAGTGTTATAATATGAGTGAGGTGATGTGTCATGTACAACAAAAAACCACCCTTTGAGATCACAACTTCCATTCTTGATAAAATTGCGGAGATTGCGGAACTGGTCGGACAGGCCAATGCTGTGGCGGGTTTGACTGCGAACCCCATGCTGCGCCGGACTAACCGTATCCGCACCATCTACTCCTCTCTGGCTATTGAGCAGAATACTTTGAGCCTGGAGCAGGTCACTGCCGTTCTGAACGGCAAGCAGGTGATTGCTCCGCCCAAGGATATTGCTGAAGTCAAGAATGCATATGAAATCTACGAAATGATGGATTCTCTGAATCCCTATTCTGTGGAAGATCTGCTGAATGCCCATGCGGTTATGACCAGGGGACTAACCGAAGAATCCGGCTGCTTCCGTTCCGGCCCGGTGGGTGTAGTGGACAAGCAAGGAAACATTCTGCACTTTGGTACTCTGCCGGATTATGCACCGGGACTCACTATGGAACTGTTGGATTGGATCAAGGATAGTAACATCCATATGCTGATCAAAAGCTGCGTGTTCCACTACGAACTGGAAGTGATCCACCCCTTTGCTGACGGCAACGGACGAATTGGCCGCTTGTGGCATACCTTGTTGCTGACCCAATGGAAACCGATGTTTGCATGGCTCCCGGTGGAGTCCATCATCCATGACC
>JAZNZY010000018.1:0-61516 GCA_045595165.1 Eubacteriales bacterium | reverse complement strand
CAGGGTGTAGCTTTCCATAGTGACCGTTGTCGGCAGTTTCGTGACGGAGTAGAAACCTGTTTGCTCCGGCATCGAAATATGCCTGATAGCTTTCTTTTGATTTTTCGCCAATAGAAAGGGTTATTGCGCAATCGGGATATGTGCTCCGGATTTCAGATATAATTGAGCAGAAAAGATCGTCAGTGTAGCAGGGATCTTCACCGCCCTGAAGCACAAAGGTGCGGAAGCCGAGAGAATAGCCTTCCTCACAGCACTCCAGTATTTCCTCCGGAGTAAGGCGGTAACGAACGCAATTTTTGTTACTTTTACGGATACCGCAGTAATAACAATCGTTACGGCAGAAATTGCTTATTTCGATAAGCCCGCGGACGTATACCGTAGGACCGTATAGCCCGTTACGGATACGGCAGGCTTCCTCGGCAAGTATGCGGGCGTCCTCTTCGGTATGTTCGGTGATAAGACGGGCATATTCCGATTTTGAAAGCCGTCTATCGGTTAACAGCTTACTTACAAGTTCAGTCATTGAAAACAGCTCCCGAATATGCGGTCTTTACGCTGACACCGTCTATCTTTCCGATCTTGCCGGAAAGTGCGGCAACGGTATTCTGAGGCGCTTCCAAAGCAATACTTATAATATTAACGCCTCTGCGGCGGTAAGGAATGCCCATTCTGCCGATAATATATTCGCCGTATTCGTGAAGAATGGAATTAATGCTTTCTGCGGATTCACTTTTTTCAACTATTATGCTTATAACTGCGATTCTTGTTTCCATATATACTCCAAAAACAAAAAATACCGCGCCATAAAAAGGCGCGGCAAAACATAAATTTTTATATTTTATGACCACACCTTTGAGTCAGATAAAATCTTTCTTTCAGGTAAGATCATTATACAACAAAACCTGAGGTATGTCAATTATTTTTCAAAAACACGCTCCAGAGAGATACGCTTTTTTGCAACGTCAACATCTATAACGCGGACCTTGATTATCTCCCCTACCTTGGTAACGTCCTGCGCTCTGCGCACAAAGCCCTTGGCAAGCTTGGAGATGTGAACCAGACCGTCCTGATGAACGCCGATATCCACAAACGCGCCGAAATCTGCTACGTTACGAACCGTGCCCACAAATTCCATACCTACTTTAAGAGAGGAAATATCCATCGCATCGGTACGAAGGATGGGCTTGGGAAGCTCATCACGGGGGTCGCGTCCCGGCTTGGTGAGCTCACCCAGCATATCGTTAAGAGTCTGAACGCCGACACCGATAGATTCCGAAAGAGCGTCTATACCCACAAGGGCGGCTTTTGCCTTGATATCGTCAAGCTTGCGCTCACGGACGTCCTGCTCGGTATAGCCCAGCTTTTTAAGAAGCAGGCGGGCAGATTCGTAGCTTTCGGGGTGGACTGCGGTGTTATCCAGCACCTCTTCACTCTCGGAAACGCGCAAAAAGCCTGCGCACTGGGTAAAGGCCTTATCACCGATACCTTTAACCTTTTTCAGTTCTTCACGGGAGGTGAAAAGACGGTTTTCGTTTCTGTAATCATAAATAGCCTTTGCCGTCTTGGAGGAAATGCCCGCAACACGGGAAAGAAGAGATACCGAAGCGGAGTTAAGGTCAACGCCCACGGAAGAAACTGCATCCTCTACAACACCGTCAAGAGAAGCGGAAAGAGCTTTGGGGTTCATATCGTGCTGATACTGTCCTACTCCGATAGCCTTGGGGTCTATTTTTACAAGCTCTGCAAGGGGATCCTGAACACGGCGGGCGATAGATACTGCGCTTCTTAAGGAAACGTCAAACTGAGGAAATTCCTCTGCGCCCAACTTGGAAGCGGAGTAAACGGAAGCGCCTGCTTCGTTTGTCATTATATAGCTTACAGGACGGTTAAGCTTGGGAAGGAGTGAGGAAACAAAAATCTCGCTCTCCTTACTTGCGGTGCCGTTGCCTATGGAAATAATATCTATTCCGTATTTTTTTACCAATGCGGAAAGCACACGCTCCGCGTCCTCGGTACGGTTTTGGGGCGGAGTAGGATATACAACTGTAGTATCCAGAACCTCGCCGTTTTCACCGACTACGGCAATTTTACATCCTGTACGGTAAGCAGGGTCGAACCCCATAATTACCTTTCCCTTAACGGGCGCCTGCATCAGCAGATTGCGCAGGTTTTCGCCAAAGACCTTTATTGCCTGCTCCTGTGCGGAAGCGGTGATATCGCTGCGCACCTCGTTTTGTATAGAGGGCGCGATAAGTCTTTCGTAACCGTCGATAACGGCGTCCTTCACATACTGTGTGCTGGAGCATATCTGCTTGGAAACGGTTTGTCCGATAAGATAACCTTCGATATAATCCTTATCCACATCTACCTTGACGGAAAGGAAGCCTTCTTTTTCGCCGCGGTCGATAGCAAGAATACGGTGGGAAACAAGCTTTTTGAGAGGCTCGCTTCTATCGTAATACATACGGTAAACGCTGTCTTCTTCGGTCTTTGCCTTGGTGGTAAGCGAGCCGTTCTTCATGGTATATTCGCGTATCCATTTACGGAAAGAAGCGTTATCGGAAACACCCTCGGCAATAATATCCATTGCGCCGTGAAGGGCATCATCTACAGTGTTTATCTTCTTTTCGGGATTAAGATATTTTTCCGCTTCGGCAACAATATCCGTATCCTTTTCCTGCGCCAGCATAAGCTCGGAAAGCGGAGTGAGTCCCGCATCCGCCGCAACGGAAGCGCGTGTTTTACGCTTTGGACGGTAAGGACGGTAAATATCATCTATTTCCGCTACGGTAGCGGCTTTATCAAGAGCGAGATTGATCTCGTCCGTCATTTTCTCCTGCTCGGTTATAAGACGGCGTACCTCTTCCCTGCGCTGTTCAACTGCGCGGTATGCGTGAAGCTTTTCGTCAAGATCACGAAGCACGGTATCGTCAAGAGAGCCTGTAACCTCCTTACGGTAACGGGCGATAAAAGGAATGGTATTTCCTTCGTCAATAAGCTTTACAGCCGCTTCTACCTGAGTTGCTTTTATACGAAGCTCTTCGGCTATTTTTGCAATAATATCCATTTGTTTTTCCCCTTTGGAATTGATAGGTATATTATACCAAAAAACAAGCTAAAAGTAAACAAAAAAATATCCCGTTTGGGATTTTTTCACCAAACGGGATATGAAAAACCATTATTACATTGTTACAAGGAAGAATCTTGCAAGGAAGAGGATGCCGATGATGGTAACAACGATATCCTTCTTTGTGAACTTACCGGTGAAGAGACGGATAAGAACGTAAGAGATAGCGCCTACTGCGATACCGTTGGAGATAGAGTAAGTAAGGGGCATCATAATGAGTGCAAGGAATGCGGGAACTGCGGATGCGATATCGTCCATATCAACCTTGGAGAAGTTCTTGAGCATAAGAACGCCAACGTAGATAAGTGCGGGTGCGGTTGCACATGGGGGAACGATAGCTGCAAGAGGAGTGAGGAACAAGCATACGAAGAAGCAGATAGAGGTTACGAGAGAAGTAAGACCGGATCTGCCGCCTGCTGCTACGCCTGCTGCGGATTCAACAAAGGTGGTACAGGTGGAGGTTCCGAATACTGCGCCTGCGCAGGTTGCGACAGAGTCGCAAGCCATAGCCTTGTTTACGTCGATAGGGTCGCCGTTTTCATCAAGCATATTTGCCTGGGAAGCGGTACCGTAAAGGGTTCCGATAGTATCGAACATATCGACCAAAGTAAAGGTGATAACAAGAACGACAGCGTTTATAATAGCACTTGCACCGCCGGAGAAGATGGTGTAGCCCTTGAACGCGCCGATAATACCGATCTCGCCGAAATCCTTGAAGGACTGGCCGATCTTACCAAGGTCAAAGGTAGGAAGAGTCCAGGTGGAGAGATAGTAAAGAACGGTAACAACACCGATGGTGATGATTACGGAGCCCTTAACCTTTTTCTTATCAAGAATAGCGATAAGGAACAGACCGAGAAGAGCGAGAACAACGGGCGCCATAACCTTCCAAGCTTCGAAAGCGCCGAGAAATTCGCCGGCTTCGTTGTACATAGCGCCGTGGAAATCAAACAGCTGTACGTAGGTATATTGGTTTGCCTGGATAATGCCAACGTTTTTGAAGCCGATGAAGGCGATAAACAGACCGATACCTGCGGGAATAGCCTTTTTAAGACAATCGGGCAGTGCTTTTGCGATATATTCTCTTGCGCCGGTAATAGAAAGAATAAGGAATACCACACCGGAAAGAAGAATAACGAAAAGACCTTCATGATAACCCTTTATAACGTCGCCGCCTTCGGTGAGAAGAGCAGGAAGAATAAAGGAAACGAAGAAAAATGAGTTAAGACCCATTCCGCACGCCTGTGCATAGGGAAGCTTTGCGTAAAGCGCATAAAGCAGGGTACCTACAAATGCTACCAAGATGGATGCAACGTATACTGCATTCCAGATGGTATCCATTTCGCCGCCGAAATTGAAGCCGACAACCTGGTTGGGGTTGGTTACAACAATGTAAGCCATAGCGAAGAAGGTGGTAAGACCTGCCATTATCTCTGTCTTGACGTTTGAGCCGCGTTCAGAGATTTTGAAGAACTTGTCCATAAAAGACCTCCTAAATTAAATTAAGGCGGAATAAAAATACCGCCCGAGTGTAAGATCACCCATAACGGTATTTTAATGGTTTATTCACTATTTGTCAACATTTTTCAGCATCCGTAAACGGATTTTAGCACTCTGCACAAAGGTTAAAAAGATGTGTAGTGTAATATGCCGAATGTTATGTCAACACGGGGTAAAAATGCTTTCGGCAAGAGTATAAAAGTCCTCTTTTGTTACTGCGGTATTTATCTCTCTGCGCAAAGCGGCGCTTCCTTTAAGCCCTTTGGTATACCAAGCGAGGTGTGTGCGCATCTGACAAAGAGCGCGCTCACCTTCAAAAAATAAAAGGCGGTCTATATGCTCCTTTATTACGGAAAGCTTTTCTTCATCAGGAATACTCCTTCGGGATACGCCGTCTATATCGTCCTTAAGATACGCAAATATCCAAGGCGCACCCATTGCGGCTCTGCCTACGGCAAGACCGTCTGCGCCCGTAAGCGAATAAGCATCATTTGCTTTAAGAGTCAGTCCCACATCTCCCGAAGCAACGACAGGAATACTGACGGTATTCTTAACACGGCGTATCTCACCGCAATCGGAAGAGCCTGAATACATTTTATTTCTCGTTCTGCCGTGAACGGTGACCATTGCCGCCCCTGCCTGCTGGCAAGCAAGAGCCAGCTCGGGCGCATTAAGGCTGTTTTCATCCATTCCGATACGCATTTTCACGGTAACGGGCACGGAAACGCTTTTTACCACGCTTTCAACGATCTTTCCCGCCTTTTCCACATCCTGCATCAAGGCACAGCCCTCTCCGTTGCGGACAATTTTATGGACGGGACATCCCATATTTATATCTATCATATCAGGCGAAAGGCTCATTAATTTATACGCCGCTTCTCCCATTACATCGGGATCGGAACCGAATATCTGTATTGCGCCGGGAAGCTCCTCTTCGGTAAGCGAAGCAAGACGGAAGGTACGCTCGTCACCCATTGTGACGGCTTTTGCGGAAACCAGCTCAGTGGTAACAAGCTCTGCTCCGTAACGGACGCACAGAGAACGGTAGGCTCGGTCCGTAACGCCTGCCATAGGAGCAAGGAAAAGCCCGTATTTGAAATTATATTCCTTTACGTTCATCAGCTTATCTTATTACCTCTTTCGTTTCCCGAAGCGAAAGCAGCGGCTTTTTTAAACAAAACGGGATACTTCCCTTCACCTGCCGCAAACATTTCTTCAGAAAGTTTTTTCGCTTCCTCCAACATTTCCATATCCGCCGCAGAAGCTACGCGGAACACAAGCTCGCCCGATTGCTTTTCTCCGAAGAAATCGCCGGGACCTCTTTGGTCAAGATCTGCGGATGCGATAGCAAAGCCATCGTTGGTTTCGCACATTATCTTTAAGCGGTTTTCTGTTTTGCCGTGGGCGTGGTCCGATAAAAGCACACACATACTTTTATCCTTACCTCTGCCGACTCTGCCTCGTAATTGATGAAGCTGGGAAAGTCCGAAGCATTCGGCGTTTTCAATAAGAATAACCGTTGCATTGGGTACGTCCACCCCTACCTCCACCACGGTGGTGGAAACGAGGATCTTTATATCTCCCGCCGAAAAAGCACGCATAACCTCGTCTTTTTCCCCGGGGGACATTCTGCCGTGAAGCATACCGATATTTATATCCGAAAAGTTGCCTCGTCTTAAAGCTTCGGCGTATCCCTCCGCACTTTGTTTATCGCTTTCTTCGTTTTCCTCCACCAGCGGGCAGATTATGTACGCCTGATTGCCCTCGTCGATACGGGAGCGTATCATTTTGAACACACGCTCACGCTTATCACTTCCCACAAGATAGGTATCCACCTTTTGTCTGCCGGGAGGAAGCTCATTAAGCACGCTTATATCAAGATCCCCGTAAAGTATCAATGACAAGGTTCTGGGAATTGGTGTGGCAGACATTACCAGCATATGGGGTTTGATGTTTCCTACCCCGCCCTTTTCGGTAAGACGCGCTCTTTGCATAACGCCGAAACGGTGCTGTTCATCGGTTATAACCAGACCTAATGCCTGATATTCCACAGCATCCTGAATAAGAGCGTTTGTACCGACAATAACGTCAACGGCGCCGTTTTTAATGTTTTCCTGCAGAACCGTTTTTTGTTTTTTGGTCATACTGCCCGTAAGCAAGCCAACTCTTATTCCGAAGGAAGAAAGCATTTTATCCAGAGTTTTTGCGTGCTGTGCGGCGAGTATTTCTGTAGGTGCCATAAACGCGGATTGATAGCCGTTTTTTGCGGCGAAATACACTGCCGCCGCGGCGACCACGGTTTTTCCGCTTCCCACATCCCCCTGCAAAAGACGGGTCATGGGAGTGTCCTTGCACATATCTCCCAGAATTTCCTTAACGCTCTTTTCCTGCGCAGAGGTGAGAGAATATGGTAAAGCATCGAAAAACATTTTTATTCCGCTGTTTTTGAATGTCATTTTTATTCCCTTTGCCTGCGTGGTACCGCGGCGGGAAATTCTTAAAGCAGTCTGGAACACCGCCAATTCCTCAAAAGCAAGGGAACGGCGTGCCTTGGCGACGTCTTCTCTGCAGGATGGGGCGTGTATAAGCTTTACCGCCTCTTTGACGGAAAGCAAGGAATATTCTTTACGGACATCATCGGGAAGCGCATCCTCAAGAACATCGGATAACGGTAGCACGTTCTTTACTGCTGAATACACTGTTTTTTGTGTAAGACCTTTCGTAAGGGGGTAAACGGGTATTACGTTCTGAAGCTTTTTGCCGTGGAGAATGGGCTCTACCTCGGGAGAAACCATTTCTTTTCCGTAAAATCCGAAGGTAACCTTTCCGTAAAACCTGAAGGCTCTGCCTTGGGAAAACACTTTTAACAGCCATTTTTGGTTAAAGAAGGTAATATTTACCGTTCCCGTATCGTCACCTGCAGTGAATTTAATATACTGCACTTTTCCCCCGCCGCTTTTAACGGGAGAATCCACGGTGAGGATTAACGAACACAATTCGCCGTCGGACACCTCGGCAACCTTTTTGGTTTCGCCTCTGTACTGATACGTACGGGGATAAAAAGACAAAAGGTCCCCTGCACGGGATAGACCAAGTTTGGCGAAGCACTTACTTCGTGCTTCGCCTATGCCTTTTATGTACTGTAACGGTGTGTTAAAATCCATCAGATCACGATCCTGTTATATTCTGCTCCCATAGAATCCAATATTCGCTGTTCGCGGTCATGGCAGGTGAATACGAATACCTGTCCGCTTCCGCTTGCGTTGATAACAAGGGAAAGCATATTCTCAAGTCTGTCCCCGTCAAGACGGACAAAAGCATCGTCCAGCACCAGAGGTGGACGTGTTTCGGAAAACACAAGGTCTATGAGGGCAAGGCGCAGACACATATACGCGCTGTCCCGCGTACCTGCAGACATATAATCCGAATGCTTTGTTCCCGATGCGGTTTCATAAGACATTATCAAGGATGTATCAAAGGAAACGCTATCGTACTTGCCCTTCGTAACAGAGGACATATACTTCCCTGCCAGACGGGAAAGTGCGGGAGAAACGATATTTCTCATATGCTTGTCCGCTTCGTTCAGGGCTTCTGCGGCGATATTCACCGCATTGTAGGACTGCTCCAGATAACGTATACGGGCGGCAACAGAATCACGCTGAGCCTGAATGAGAGCAGGATCTCCTCCCGCGCCGATAAGTCTGCCTCTTTCTCCCTCTCTTTCACGAAGAAGGCTAAGCAGCTTTTCGTCTTCACTCTTTAAAAAATCCAAAGCCTTTTCCAGCTCCTCGCGGCTATGCACGGGCTCGACAGCATTTTCCGCAAGGTCGCTTATCTTTTTAAGATCGCAGCCCGCAAACGCCGCCTCCTGAACGGCTTTAACCGTATCAAGCTGAGTGCGTGCGTTGAGAACAGCTTCTGTAGCGGTTACGATATCCGCAACACGCTTTTCCACGTCCTCATTATCTCCGGGCATACCCTCGGTGATAGAGAATATCTCGGCGTCCAAAGCCTTAAGCTCCTCGTCCGCACGCTCATAAAGCGTTTTTGCACCAAAGGCTTTAAGCTCAAGATCTGCGATTTCCTGCTGTGCAGCGGGATATTGGCTCAACATATATCTCATTTCGATAATAGACGAAAATCCGTTTTTGGCAGCAAAATGAGAAGATGCGGATTTAAGAATTATAAGAATTATTCCGATAACAAGTGCCGCCGCGGCAAAAACGATAATATACTGCCAAGGTAAAAACTCAACCGTACCGAAAACAGTTGTGAAATTAAACAATGCGGTAACACCCGCCGCCAAAAGCATGAGGGTGATTAAAAACACCATAAGTCCCTTTGAGGAGTTGATAGCATTTATCTTTTTGCGGAGCTTAATAACGTTTCTTCCGTCAAACAAGCTTTCCTTGCGGGCATTCTCCACGTCCTTTTCAGCGTTATCGTAGGCTGTCTTGCGTTCTTCACGCTTTACAACGTGGGCGCTTCTTTTGGAAATAAGCTTTAGCGCCTTTGCAACAGCCTCTTTATCCGGTTCGCTGCCGCCAAAGCTTTCCAACGCGGTGTTATACGCAGTTTCGGAATCGGTTACTTTGCGTGCGTGCTCTTTAAGCTCGCCGTATTTAACGAACGCTTCGTATTTTTCGATTCCCGTTAATTCCTCGTTTATTTGAACGCGGTATTCTTTATTGGCGTTTAACTTGCTCTCGATCTCCTTGAGCTCCGCCTCTACTCTGCCCAATTCGCCGGACATAGAAAATGCGGCTCCCAGAGTTTTATCCAATTCGCCGCGCTTTTCCTCCAGCGCGGGAATGATACCTCCGCCCTTTACACGGCTGCGAAGACGGTTCTTTGCTTCTGTCAGACGCTTTAACGCATCCGATGCGCTTACGGTTTCGTCTGCGGAAGCAACGAGGTTTCTCAGTTGCTCGGCGAGCTCATCGTCCTTTTTACCGGGCGAAGAAAGCTGACGGAAAAATGCGGTTTTTGTAAATATTTCTTCCTTTACGCCGAAAAAGCATTCACCGGGAACAAGACCCTTTAAAATTTCTTTTCCGGATAGCTTTTCCGTAACGGTACAAATATCCTTACCTGCGAGAAACTCGCGTTCCACACGGTATTTACTGCTTCCCAAAGAGAACTCCACCGCTCCTGCGGCGCGGGGATTGTCCCAAGGGACATAATGCTTCTTTTCGTTATCCGATACGGTGGAATTACGCTGTCCCGAAAAGCCGTAAAAGACAAACTTTATAAAATGTGCAAGAGTTGTTTTGCCGCTTTCGTTGGGTGCGGTAATAAGATTTATGCCTGAAGCGGGGGTTATGATGGTATTTGAAATACATCCGAAGGAAACTATTTCACATTTTTCAATGACTACTGCGTTCATTTCTCTTCCTCCCCGAAATCTGCTATATTCTTTTCGTCCAGCACTGTAAGCCCGTATTTGAGAGCTTTAACAAGGGTATTGTATTCTTCGCTTCCGCTTTTGGCGGAGGAAATACGCTTTTCCATAATGCGGTAAAATACTCCGCGGAGGGTGTTTTCGCTTTCAATATCCGTAAAGCTGATCTCCGGCTTGGTGTTATCGACTATATAAACCTCACATTCCGTCTGACCGTCAAGTTCGTTGGGAGAAAACAGATATTCCTCGCGGGTGCTTCCCTCGGCGATGATACGCACTACAGTGCCTGCGGGGAAAGCGCATACCTCGTTGCGGATAAGCTCAAGCGCCTGTCTTCTGCTTACCGAATCAGAGATATCGCAGGTGACAGTTTCGTACTGCATATGAGCAACCGACACGGGATAAAGATTTATATTTGTTTTATCGATCTCGCCGATAAGGGCGGATTTTACTCCCGTTTCATCAAAGCTTCTGCCGCAAAGACAGCCGGGGTACGCATAATGAACACCGTTTTCCGCACAAACTCCCGTGCCTTTATGTATATGACCGAGAGCGATATAATCAAATCCGCTTTCGCCCACGTCCCGCTTGGTAACGGGTCCGTTGGTGGACAGCGCGCCCGACATATCGCCGTGGCAAACGAGAATATTTACAAGATCATCGTCGGGAATATCATAGCCCAAAACGGTGCTTTCCGAGCATACCGAGGACGTAAAGCCGTAACCGTACACACGCACTCCCAATTCATCCAGCGTGATACACTCTCTTTCACGGAAAACGTGAACATTTTCGGGGAATTCCACGGTGGAATAAACCGAAGCGGGCGTAAACGGATCGTGATTGCCGGGTGAAATGAAAAATCTGCAATCCGGCAACGATAAAAATGCGTTTTTAAGCATAAGGGCTGTATCACGGGTGGCAAATTCAGTATCGAACAGGTCGCCGGATATAAAGAAAAGCTGTACGTTTTCTTCCCGTGCCTTCTCGATAAGAGCCAAAAAGCTCTTGCGAATATTCTCTCTCCGCTTTTCTGCACCCGAGGGGGTGAAGGCGGTAAAGGGAGAATCCAGATGGATATCCGCAGTATGTAAAATTTTAACGCTCATCAGCTTTTCTCCTTTTCATAATAAACGATGCCATAGTACCCCGTTCCTTTCCCTGCATACGATGGGAAAAGAAGGTATCCGTATTACAGCAAGTGCAAATATTGCAAGCGGAAACGTTTTCGGGAAGCAAGCCCTCTTTTAACAGGACGGCGGTATTCAATCCCGTAAGATCAAGATGGTATTTGCCGTTATCCTTCGGCGTGAAAAATTCGGTATAGTTTGCGTCCGACCGAATAAAAGTATCGTATAGTTCGCTTCCCACCTCGTAGCAGCAAACGCCTGCGCAGGGTCCGATAGCGGCAATAATATCCTCTTTACCGCTTCCCAGACCGCACATTTTATTTATCGCCACGGCGGAAATTTTTCCCAGCGTTCCCCGCCAGCCCGAATGGACGGCGGCGCATATATCGTTTTTTGTATCGTAAAGAAGTATGGGAACGCAATCTGCGCTTCTTACGGAAAGTATAGTTTCGCCGCAGGATGTTACCAGCCCATCCACGTCGAAATCATAAGGGGGCTTAACGGTGCCTCTGCCTCTGTCTTCCTCGGTTGCAAAAACCACGGTAGTGCTGTGGGTCTGATAAGTTCGGCAAACGTAATTTTCATTTAGTCCGAAGACCGATGCGGCGATACGGTGGTTTGCTTGTACGTTTTCGGCAGAATCTTTAACTTCCCCCGTACCCACGGCAAAATTCAAGGTATCGAAGGGAGGCGTGCTTACCCCGCCGTGGCGAGTAAAAAATGCGTGGGGAACCCCGTGAAGATCAAAGAGTGGAGAGGTATAATACAGTACTCCGCATTTATGTAAAATGAACTCTTGGTTCAACAATTATCACCTCGTAAAAATTATAACATATACTTATACACATTTCAAGAAACTTTATTTTTAATTTAATGAAAAAAACACTTGACAAACAGTTAAAAGCCTGCTATAATAAGCAAGCTGTCAGCGCGACGGCGAGAAAAGCGGAATAAAATGGCGGAATAGCTCAGTTGGCCAGAGCATCCGGTTCATACCCGGCAGGTCGTAGGTTCAAGTCCCACTTCCGCTACCATTCCATGGCCCGTTGGTCAAGCGGTTAAGACACCGCCCTTTCACGGCGGTAACAGGAGTTCGATTCTCCTACGGGTCACCAAAAAATAACGGCTTCTATGGAAGCCGTTATTTTTTATCCAAGCCGACGAAGGAGGCTTGGTATGGCATCCGTCGCACCGCGACGGTATGGAATCACGTCGAAAACGTGGATGGCATCACGCGCAAGCGTGCATCTCCGTCGGCTTGATTCCATACATCCCCTCGGGATGATTCCATCCTCTTGTATTACAATTGAAAATAAATTAAAGCAAGGTTGAAAAGCCTTGCTTTTTTAGTGGATTCAAATTTCTGCTTGATTGTGATAGAAACGACACGCGCTATGCTTGCCTCAGCCACACGCGTCGGGAAAGCGGAAAATGTCGTTTGATAAATTTGATTATTTATGATATAATGTCTTTGAAAATCAAAGCACTGCTATGCTTTCGCTCAATAAACACTTCATGGAAATGATTTTTAGATTTGATATAATAGAACCACAAAAGTGCTTTTGTATACTTTTTTGAATACTCTTTGGAGGGCTATAATATGTCTATTGGAACAACCATTAAACATTTGCGCCGCGAGAAGAATATCACTCAAGAACAACTTGCCGAATATCTTGGAATCACCTCGCGTGCTGTTTCACAATGGGAATGCGATCGCACCGCTCCCGATATCTCTCAGCTCCCCGCACTATGTCATATTTTTGATGTTTCATCGGATGTTTTGCTTGGAATTGATATTGAAAAAAATAACGAGGAAATCAAAAAATACTTGGATGCGGCACGAAATTTGTGTCACCAAGGAAAGTGGGAGGAATACACCGCTATTCTTCGTGAAGCAAACAAAAAATTCCCACGTGATTATAAAATCATGCAGACCCTTGCAGATGCAATTGTTAACGAATATTCTCGAAAATGCATCAAGGAATACGACGCGGTGTTTGCACTTTGCAATCGAATCCTTGCAGAATGTACTGATAGCGCGATTCGATATGAAGCAATCGACACGCTTGGAATCGCTTACGGATATGCAGACAAAAAAGATGAAATGTTAAAACTTGCCGAGGAAATGCCGCGCACTCATTTTTCGTATGAAAACTTTATGATGTATCGTTGGAAAGGCGATGCGGATTTTGAAGAATTTCAAGGCTATTTATCTTTTCTAATTTACCACACAGCTGAAATGATTGAACTTGCAGCCGGTCAAAGGCACGATAATGGGGAGTTTATTTATTCTCTTGAAGACAGAATTCACTTGTGGAAAACAGAAATCGGCTTTCTTCAGCTGCTTTTCCCAGACGGTGACTATCAAATCAAAGCCCAGCTTGGTGAAGTTGCTTGTAGTTTTCTGTGTACCGCATATCTGAGAAAACAGAACTATGAAGAAGCTTGGAACTGGCTGGAAAAAGGTGCGGATTTTGCTGTTCATATGGACACATATGATTTTGATGCGCCACACACCTCACCTATTCTTCGCGGCTACTCAAGCGGCGGATGGATTATGGAGGCGGAAGGCAATCGCTCGCAATCTATACTTGAATGGTTGTTAAATGATGATAAAGTTGCTATTTTGCGAACCGACCCACGGTATGAAGTGCTTGTCAACCGCTTGAAATCCGCTGCTAAAAAGCCGTAATTTCTCACCCCGCCTTGCGCGGGGTTTCTTTTTTGAACAGCAAATAAATTTTCCCTTTCTCTCATCGACAAACAATCAATTAATAATTGACTATACTATGCTTATATGTTAAAATATTGAAAAAGACAAAGTTTTTATAAGTATTGTGCGTTGAAAGGTGGTGCGCCATGGCTGATATTATACAAAACACGTTAGGGATACAATCGCCTGCGGCGATTGCTATTATAACAATTGCGCTTATGCTTTTTTGCGGCTTTGCAATGACGCGCATTACCAAGCTTATAAAGCTTCCCAACGTTACCGCGTATATCATCACCGGTATTTTGTTGGGACCGTTTTGTCTTGACGCAGTTCCCCAATCCGTGATCGAAGGAACAGAATTTCTTTCCGATATTGCTTTGGCATTTATTGCATTCAGCACAGGTGAATTTTTCAAGCTGAAAATACTGAAGAAAAACGGTGCAAAGGTAGTTATTATAACTTTGGCGGAGGCGCTGACGGCATCTTTACTGGTCTTTACCGTTTTGTACGCGGTTTTGAAGGTGGATATCGCATTTTCTATAGTTCTTTCCGCCCTTGCCGCTGCCACAGCTTCCGCATCCACGATGATGACTATACGACAGACCGGCGCAAAAGGAGATTTCGTGAACACTCTGCTTCAGGTCGTAGCGCTGGATAACGTTATAAGTCTTGTGGCGTATTCGGTGTCTATTTCGGTTGCGGTTGCGCTTATCGGCGGAGAACGCACCGCAGATGCAGGGGACGTTTTGATTCCTCTTATAATAAATATCGGTGTATTTCTTTTGGGCGGTGTATTTGGATTTTTCCTTACTTACCTGCTAAAAAAAAGATCGGACGATAACCGATTGATAGTTTCTGTGGCGGTTTTGTTTGCCTTTTGCGGTGTTTGCACCGTTATGAACGTTTCTCCCTTGCTGGGCTGTATGTCGATGGCGACGGTATACATTAACGTTTCGGGCGATGAAAAGCTATTCAAACAGCTTAATTACTTCAGCCCTCCCCTGCTGTTGTTGTTCTTCGTGAGATCGGGACTAAGCTTCGATCTGGGCGCATTGTTTGAGTTTTCATCAACGGTTGGCACCGTTTCCCTGCTGGTTATCGGAATTGTTTACTTTATAGTAAGAATTATAGGTAAATATGCAGGTGCGTTTTTGGGATGCGTTCTTGCAAAAAAAGATAAAAAGATAAAAAACAACCTGGGATTTGCCCTCATACCTCAAGCGGGAGTGAGTATTGGTCTTGCGGCTTTGGGCGCAAGAGCGATCGGCGGTGAATACGGAAGCGCGTTGCAGACGGTAATTCTGGCATCGGGCGTATTATACGAGCTTGTAGGTCCCGCGCTGGCAAAGCTTTCTTTGCATCTTGCGGGGGCGTATTCCGAAAAGATAGAGGATCTGGTTTCAGTTGAAGTCATAACCGCAGACGGTAAAGAAAAAAGCGATGCAACGCTTTTGGTAGAGCGTATACAAAAGATACAAGAGGAGCTTCCCGAAAAGGGGGATACCCCCTCGGAAGACGAGCAAGCGTTTCTCGAAGCGGCGGAAGAGCAATATGCGGCTATGCTTGCCGCCCGAAGAAGACCTTTTAAAAGAAACAGATAAGGAGGACACGAAATATGACAATAAACGATCCGTTGGCTGTTTTAATGGGCGAATGGTCCTCACAGCTTAATATTTACACCATTCTACTGCGTATCGGTATTTCCATTCTGTTTTCCGCTTTTCTGGGGATCGAGCGTTCCTCAAAGCGGCACTCTGCGGGACTGCGCACCTTTATAATGGTGGCACTTGCAGGTACTGTAGCTATGCTTACGGATACTTTTTTGGTGGCTCAGACGGAGATCAATATTCCCTTGCTGTCTGCCGCCGTGGTTATAGGCGGGGCTATGATAAGCGGAAATTCGGTTTTATACAGCTCAAAAAGCCAGCTAAAAGGGCTTACCACCTCTGCGGCGCTGTGGGCTTGCGGAATTATCGGTATAACCGCAGGTGCGGGAATGTATACGGTTACGGTAATTGCCTTTGCCGCCATTATTTGCGGGCTGTCCCTCTTCCCCACTATCGAGCACGGATTGAAGGACAGATTCAACCACTTTGAAATGCATCTTGAGCTTAGAAACAAAAACAATCTGCAGGATTTTGTTACCACAGTGCGCAAGCTTGGAATGGTTATTGACGATATAGAATCCAACCCTGCGTACATTAATTCCGGCTTGAGCGTATACACGGTTTCCGTGCGTATAACGGGCAAGGAATTAAAGAAATACAAGAAGCACAAAGAGATAATTCAGGCGCTCAGCACCCTGGAATACGTTTATCACATAGAGGAAATGGATTAATATGATAAGATTTGAATGCGATTACACAGACGGATGCGCTCCTCAAGTATTGAAATCGCTTAACGATACCAACGGACTTAACACGGCAGGCTACGGCAAGGATGAATTTTGCGAAAGAGCGAGAGAAAAAATAAAATCCGCCTGCAAGCTTCCCCACGCGGAAGTACACTTTGCCGTGGGCGGAACACAGGCGAACACTATTATTATTTCATCCGTTCTTCGTCCTTACGAGGGCGTTGTATGCTGTGAAAGCGGTCATATAAACGTGCACGAAACAGGCGCGATCGAAGCTACGGGACACAAGGTACTTTCCCTACCCGCAACCGACGGAAAATTGACCGCAAAGGGACTTGAAAAATACCTTTCCGTGCCCACCAACGAGCACGAGGTTAAGCCGGGAATGGTTTATATCTCCCAGCCCACAGAAACGGGAACGCTTTACAGCGCAAAGGAGCTTGAAGAAATATATGCGGTCTGCAAAAAGAATTCCGTTCCCTTGTTTGTGGACGGCGCACGTCTGGCGTATGCTCTCGGTGCGGAAGCAAACGATATAACGCTTCCATTTCTTGGACAAAACTGCGATATTTTCTATATCGGCGGTACCAAATGCGGTGCGCTTTTCGGCGAGGCGATGGTGTTTGCCAACCCCGAGTACGCATATAACATACGCCATATGATAAAGCGTCACGGCGCACTGCTTGCAAAGGGCAGACTTTTGGGCGTGCAGTTCGATACGCTGTTTACCGACGATCTGTATACCCAGCTGGGCAAGAGAGCGATGGCATTGGCAGAAAAGATAAAACAAAGCTTAAAGGATGCAGGGGTTGAATTGTATTATTATTCCCCTACCAACCAGATATTCCCCGTATTTGAAAACGAAGTGCTGGAAAAACTCCAAAAGACCTATTCTTTTGAATTTATTGCAGATCTGGGCGACAAAAAGGCTGTGCGTATATGCCCCGGCTGGTCCACCAAGGAAGAGCACGTGGATATGCTGATAAAGGATATAAAGGAAAACGTAAAATAAAACCGAAACCGCCGAGAATATCGGCGGTTTTGTTGTTGATCAAAGTAGTTATTCGGTCGCAAAAAGACTGATCCAGGTTTCATTGCTCTCATCGGGGACAGAAAGCATACCCCGTTTTTCTGCCTCAAACAGACTGCAGGTTACCAAAAAATTCAAGCCGTTGGTCATAAAATTGCCCATCTGCCAATGGAGATGCGCGGGAACGGTTTTTTCGTATTCGGCACGGATAATACTGTAGGCTTTATGAACGAGAGGAAGCAATTCTCTGCAAATTTCCTCGCTCATAGAAATCATCTCACGGTATTCGGCGCGGTTTATATAATAATAGTTTTGCACGTAACCGTCCTCGGTTTTAATAAATAGCTTTTTCTCAAGAGCGATACTGAACAGATATTTTTGCTCATCGTTCAGATCGGAAATGCTCACGTTTCCTTTTATTATCTCTCTGCAAAGCTCGAACACCGATTCGGGTGTGGCGAAAAACACAGAGCTATCGGCATTATTCCACCAATGGTAAAAGCCCTGAACGTTTGCCGTTACGCTTTTGTGTACGGGGCCGTCGAATGCGTGGTATTTTTCTCTGCGCATTTTTTCAGCCATACACATTCCGTTATCGTACCCCAAGGCTATCCATTTTCCGCCGTTGGGGCGCAGAGGGATATCGTCGTACTTTACGGTTATTTTATTGGCATAGGTATAAAATCCGATCTGGATTTCGGGAAAGATGTGGAGATATACCCAAAGCAGACGGCTCCAATCAAAGCTCGCGGTGTTGAAGCGTTTTTCGGTAAGCAGATCCTTTTTGGATTCAAGAAAAGCTATAAGATTCTCGAAAAATTCGGGAAAGCATTCCTCGTATATTCTGTTTGCAAGAGCTGAATTGTTGCCGGGGAGAATGACAAAATCCGTTTGATATTTTCCTTTTGATACCTCTTTCATAAGCTGATTTTCTACAAGGTACTCAACCTCGTCCTCGATATACGGGGCGGATATTCCCAATTCCTCGCATAGCTCGGTTATGGTAAGAGGCTGTTTGTATGCGGCAAGAAGAATGTTCTGTGCTGATCTTCTTTTAGCGCAGGACATAGGCTCACGGTCAGCTCCGTATTGACCGGTGCATGACATAAAAAGCGAACCGGGGCGGTAGCTTTTTTCACCGTAATCTCTCATTGTATTTATTCCTTTCTCAATAGCTGTTCTCGCATCGTGAAGCCACCATTTGACAGTACCGACGCTTTTGCCCAGTTTGTTTGCTATCTCTTCACAGGACATTTCATCAAAATAATGCATTACAACAGCCCTTCGGTAGTTGCCGGACATAAGAGAAAGCTCACGCCGCAAAAGGCGCTTTTGCTCTTCCAGAATGTACTCCGCCTCGGGATCGTCCGGCGCAACCGCATTTTCGGGAAGGTAAAGAGTATCCCCGTGCTTCTTTTTACGAAGAAGATTAAAAAACATATGGTTGGAAACGCTCCACACAAAGGCATTGAGGTTTTCAATACGCTTACCCGAGTTAATGGATTTCAACACCTCAAGACAAATATCCTGAGCAAGATCCTCCGCTTCGGATACGTCATTCGTTTTCAGCCTGCAAAAGCCGTATATTTTGGGCAGCATTTCTTTTTCAAATGCGTGCAAAAGATATTCTTTTTCTGTCAAGGCGCTTCACCTCGCTTTTTTTTGGCGTTTACAACATGTTGTTTCGTATATTGAGTAACCGAAAAAGGAAAAAGGTTGGAAATTTTTAAAATAATTCTAATTGCAATCACCCCAAGTAGCCGTTAGCGCTTGGGGTGATACAGTTATTCCTTTATATTCATTATTTCACAGATACCGTCGGGGGGAGCGACACGGAGAGTGACCTGCTCACCTACACGGACACCGCTTCCCATCAAGGTGCCGCGGGCGGCGGCAAGAGCAAGAGGAGGACGGTTGTTTTCTTCGCTTAAGTGGGCGAGAACGATATGCTTGGTTCCGCTATAGGCAAGGCGGCACAGCACCTCACCGCAATCGCAATTTGAAAGATGGCCGTAATCCGAAAGAATACGGTTTTTAAGTGAACGGGGATAGGGACCGTTTTCCAACAGTTCAAGATCGTGGTTGGATTCCACCACCACGCTGTCCGCTCCGCAGAGAGCTTCCCACACCTGATCGCTTATATGGCCAATATCGGTAGCGTAACCTATAACACCCTTGGGAGTGGTAATACGGTAACAAACCGAGCCCTGGCTATCGTGAGGGGTGGCGTATGCGGTAACGGAGGTATCCACAAGAGTTACAGTGTTTCCGGGGTTGTTTTCCACAATAAAGGGAGAGACCTCGGGATAATACGAATTTATGTAGTTTTTACAAAGATAGGGTGCGTAAACCGGAACGCCGTACTTTTTGCAAATGACGGAAAGACCTTTTATATGGTCGCTGTGCTCGTGGGTGATGAATATTGCGGATATATTCTTTATATCCGTTCCTATTCCCCGCAAAGCATCGCATATCCGCTTGGCGGAAACGCCTGCATCTATTAAAAACTCATCACTACCCGAGCGAAAATAGGCGCAGTTCCCCTTGGAGGAGGAAAAAAGTGTACAAGCAAAAACCATAGGTCAGTTCGCCTCGATAATATTTTCTCCGTCTATGCGGGCGGCGCCGTAAGGACGGATGTTAAGGAACATACAGCTTCCCTCTCCGAACACGCGCTCCATCTTGGCGCGGTATTCTTCCTTGGCGGAAACGGGGAGATAGGTCTGTATAGTGCCCGCAAAGCCGCCGCCGTGAACACGGCAGGTCAGTCCCATACGCTCGGTAAGGGCGAGAGCGAGGGAAAGTCCCTGCTCGGATACGTTTTTATTGGTATATACGTTTTGAAGGAAACGGAAGGAAGAATTACCGGAAGCGGTAACACAGCGGAAATATCCGTCGGTATCGCCGTTATCAAGGCATTTTACAGCTTCGTCAACACGGCGGTTTTCCGCAAAGTAGTGCATAGCACGCATTATTGCTCTGTCCCCAACGTTGGCGCGGAGCACGGAAATACGGGAGATAAACTCGTCCTCATCCACATCACGAAGTGTTTTCTTGCCCATAAGCGCGGCGCAGGAAAGCATCTCGGAGGGAACGGAAGCGTAATCATCGGTAAGATCTGCGTGGTTGCCGCCGGTGTTTACGATACACAGGATCATATCTCCGAGATCGGGTGTGATCTTGCGCAGCGTTGCGATCTCGCCGCCGAAATCTATATATGAGCATCCGCCGGAAGCGCAGGCTGTCTGGTCCATAAGTCCGCAGGGCTTGCCGAAGTACACATTCTCGGCATATTTTCCTGCCATTGCCAGAAACAGAGGAGCAAATTTATTATCGTTATACATAACGTTAAGCATATTTCCGCACATTACCTCGAATGCGGCGGAAGAGGAGATACCGCTTCCGGTAAGTACATCGCTGGTGGTGCAGGCGCGGATACCGCCTATCTTTCCTCCGTTGGAAATGAAATAATCACACACGCCGGAAATAACCGAGGATGAGCTGCCTTTTTTCGCCTTTTCGGGAGAAATATCGTTTACCGAAACCACGTCCTCACGGTAACCCTCGGATTTGATACGGATATATCCGTCATCAGCCTTGGATGCTATTGCGATAATATCGATATCCACAGCTGCAGCCAAAACTCTGCCGTTGTTGTGGTCGGTATGATTTCCCAAAAGCTCTGTTCTGCCGGGAACGGAAAGCATATAAACGTCGCTATCCCCATAAAGAGAAAGGAAGTTGTTTGAAAGCTTTACCCAACGCTCACGCTGGGCGCCCACTCTCTCCTTGCCGTAAAGAGATGCGAAAGCTTTATCGCATCCGCCGGATAAAATGTTGCTGATTGTCTGTGTAACTGTCATATTAAAAGACCTCCGATCAAGGCATACAAAATACAGAAATATCCCACATGGGAACGTATTCTTTTTTTCGAATGTATAGTTTATATTTTCCGTCAATACGGTGCAAAAGCAAGGGGATCTCCCATAGATCCCCTGCGCGGTGATAAAGAGAAACGTTAAGGGAGGGGCGGTTTTTCCACAAGGTTTCCTTTGCGCCTGCAAGGACTTCCCTCTCGTCCCCCTCCGCGTCTATCTTAATACAGCCTACCTGCATATTCCCTACCGCGGAATCGATACTTTTTACGGGTATTACCGTGTTTCCCTTGCCTGTGGAGGAGTTTCTGCCTCCCCCGCCGGAAAAGAGAGTTTCTCCGTCGCACCTGCCAGCCGCGGCATTGAATGCGGTAAGGCATGGTATATTTCTTTCAAGCATTTTTTTATGTGAGCGTTTATCCGGCTCAAAGCAGATAATATTTTTTATATCCGGCACGGCGCGGTAGTATTCCTCCGCCGTGTCGCCGTTATATGCGCCCACGTCTATATACGCGCCCTTTGAATTAAAATATCCCTCCGGCGGGATATCATCCCCCTCAATATGAGTGAGATAGGAAATATCACCCGTGATACAATATGAAATTGCATTTTTATAAAGCCGCTTCGAACGTTCGTCCGCAAGCCAGGAATAGACCTTTTCAATTTCCTCGCGATGTTTGGTTATGAGCTCTTTATCGGTAACGCCCTCGCCGCACACAGCCATATAGGGAACGTAAAGGTGATGGCGGGCGGCAACATTCTGAAGTATATCCGCCTTTCTGCCCTCCAAACCAAAGCTTAAAACAGCGATGAAATCGCCGTAAATTTCCTCTGCCGCAGACATAGACAAAACGGGATATCCCATAAAGGAATGGCCGCGCACAAATCCGTCAGAAGCGAAAACACCGGATACCTCTATTCCTTGAGAATTAAGCAAAGCGTGGGCTTTTTCCGCCCCGTTGCCCATTCCGTAGAGCAAAACCTTCTTCCCGGAGGTGCGCAGATATTCAATTCCATCGGGTAAATCAAATACGTCTTTCACGCTTTCCACCTCCGTATGTGGTATTCTACCACATTTTTATAAAAAAGGGTAGTATTTTGTAAAAAATAATGTTAGAATATGTTTATAATTTACGGAGGTGATATACAATGCAGGAAAACAATAACAAGACTAATACCACACGTGTTTTGTTAAGCTTAGCTTTTACGTGTTTAACAGTCTTTTTTTCTATTGCTGTGGGACTCGGTGTCAAGCAATGGATCCCCAATGCCGACAACAGTCTTTTAAAAATAATTGGGGCTATACTAACCTTTATCCCCTGCCTTGCTTTGTTTTTAAATATTACCCTTGCAAAATCCTTTTCAAAGAAAAAGAATAATCAAAGTTCGAGTGAGCATCAGGAGGAGTTTGCGCTTCGCCGCCAGCAAGCCGCAGATGATATCCATGCGGTGATCAACAATATAAAACGCATTCGTGCCATAATGTTGTTATATTCCATTACTCTTATAGCGTTGGGAGTAGCGTTGATCGTTATCACAGCGATAACGAAATATTATATTTTTGCGCTTATCCCCCTGCTTACCGTTTATTTCGCTTTTTTCCGCTTGGTACCGGAGAAAGAAAACTATGATTTTTCAAATTACAGCCTTCCTTTCGATTATCCTGTAATACACCAAATTGCCCATAAAGCCGCAAAAAAGCTGGGCGTTGACGGAAAGATAAGGATAGTTTTCTTTGCCGGAGATAATGCGGGAATCGCAAGAATAGGAAAAACCTATTCCCTGCAGATCGGAACGTTTCTTTTGGATATACTGACCGAAGAAGAATTCGAGCAGGTGCTCATACACGAATTTGCCCACTTTACTATTGATGATGTCCGCATGAGCAGTGCGGCAAAGTTGTTTTACAGAATCATGAGCAAACCCAAGTCCGAAATGTTCTATGCGTATCTTGACGGATTGTTTGCCTACGAATACAACATGTATCTTCACGCTGCTTCGGTAACCATTGAAAATATTGCAGACCGAGCAGTAATCGATCACGGACGTCCCGATATTGCGGCAAACGCTTTGGCAAAATCGGCATTGCTCAACCTGTTTGCAGGTGAAAGCGAGAAGTTTTATCCCGAACCTTACTTTGCCCCCGAAGAAAAAAGGAAAAATTCAGGTGAAATCGCAGTAAACGCATTTCGCAAAGCTTTTTCGCAAAGAGAAGAATTCTGGAAAACCATATTGGCAAACGAAATTCAGCCAAGAAACGCCTCTCATCCTATATTGCGAAACCGTCTTCAAAGCATAGGTGCAAGCAACTATGAAATTGTTATTCCCGATTACGAAGGTGAATTCCGGCAAGAGTGTCTTAAAGCACGAAAAGAGGCTGACGAAAAAGTATATAACGACAATCTCGAAGGATATGCACAGGACCGAAACCGGCATTTTCTTGAGCCCATGCGCATAATCAAAAAATGGAAAGAAGACGGCGAACCCATTACTGCGGAAATCACAAGAGAAGTAATTAACGCAATGCATATGTTAATGCAATACGATGATGCGGAAAAGCTGTGCGACCGAATAATCAGTGAAGAGGAAAACCCATTCGCAAAGGCATATGCGTATTTTGTAAAAGGCAATATGTTGTTAAAGCGTTATGAAATCGACGGTATTGAACTTATTTATAAGGCGATTGAGCTTAACAGCAACTATATACCCGGCGGTTTATCTTTGGTCGGCGAATTTTGTTGCCGTATGGGTTTGCAAAAGGAGCTTGATGAATACCGGCAAAAAGCAAACGAGCTTAGCGATGCTGAAATGAAAAACAGTCAGCAATCCGCTTTTCTTTCGTCTTCGGATAATCTTGTTAAAGATGATATGCCGGAGGGAATGAAACAAAGCATACTCGATTATATTAAAGGTGTAAGCGAGGACGTTGTCGCCAAGGTATTTTTGGTAAAAAAGGTTATAACCAACGATTATACCGTAAGCGCGTTCGTTATAAAATTCATTCCAGATACGGACTTCGAGATCGTTGACCGAATAATGAACAAGATCTTCGAGCATCTGGATACCCATCCTTCGGGAAAGCACTTTTCTTTATGGGTCTACGATAAAGAAACCGAAGCTGCGGTAAAAAAGGTTAAAAATTCCTGCATTTATATGCGCTATTAATATAAGGAAGGACAAATTATGAACATTTCCGTTGAAACCTACAGAGATAAGCTCCGCGCGGCTGTGCTGGGAAGATTTGCCGGCTGTGTACTCGGCTGCCCCGTAGAAGGCTGGAACATTGAAAGTATAAAAAAATACGCTCTGGAAAGCGGTATCGGCTTCCCGCCCGAGGATTTCTGGCCCAAGGTACCCGAGCCCGATCTGCCGAGATACATAAAATTCACCTTCAAAGATTACACAAAGCCTTATTTTGACGGTTTCCCGGGAGATGACGATATTGCATACACCATTCTTTCCCTGCTTATTGCCGAGGAAGGAAATGGCAAAAACTTTACTCTGCAGGACGTGGCGGATGCGTGGTTAAAATATATCACTCTTGCCTGGACGGCGGAGGATATTGCCCTTAAAAACCTGCAAAAGGGTGTTTCACCCGAAGAGGCGGCTATTACAGACAATCCCTACCAAGAGTGGATAGGCGCGGATATACGCTGCGACGGATACGGTTATATGGCTCCCGGTGATCCCCAAAAGGCGGCTGAAATGGCGAAAACAGACGCGCTTATTTCCCACAGAGCAAACGGTGTATACGGTTCTATGTATTTTGCCGCCGTTATAGCCCTTGCCTTTGAATGTGAAACCGTATGGGAAGCATTGGAAAAAGGACTTGAATATATTCCCGCCGACTGCTCTCTTGCAGAAGGCATACGTTGGGCAATGAGTATTGCTCCCACCGTAAAGGATGCCGAACACGCAAACGAGCTGGTAACAAAGCGTTACCCCGGAATGCACAACGTACACACCATAAACAATGCCTGTCTTACAGTATTTGCTCTGTATCTGGGCGGAAAAGACATCGGCAAGGTATTCTCGAACGCTGTTTCCATGGCGTACGATTGCGATTGCACCGCCGCCACCGCAGGCTCTATTGCAGGTGCCTGCTACGGAATGGAGGCTCTGGACAAAAAGTGGTACGAGTGCTTTGGAGATAAGATAGGCTCATACTTCAACGGCCCCGAAAGCTACAGCCTTGAGGATATTCTGCAAAGATACGAAAAAATGGCATTAAGTGAATAAAATGTGAAAAGACTGTCCGAAGACAGTCTTTTTATTATCCGAATATTTTTTCCTTTTCCATATCTATGAGCATCATCATATGTCCGATATTTCCTTCCCCTGCGAAGCGGTAGAGATCGAAAAAGTTTTCTGTGAGCGGTATCCAGAAAAGCTCGTTTTCATCGCCGTAGACGGACGTATCCTTACTAAGCTTGCCCACGAAAAATTCCAACTTTAAATCATAGTGATGATAAGAAAAATCTATAAAATGCTTAAGAGTTATATCTGCAGGGGTTATTCCCGTTTCTTCCTGCAGTTCCCGGTATGCCGCAGACAGGCTGTCCTCCCCCTCTTTTAACTTGCCGCCCACGAAATTATATTTGCCCTTGTATGGATCTTTACGTCTGTAGCACATAAGAACGTGAGTGTGATCCTTATTAAAAACAGCAATAATGTTTAAAGCCTTCATAAATACCCCAATGCAATTTAAGCACCTTCAAAAATGAAGGTGCTTAAAGCTTTAATTTTTATATTTTTTAAATAAATAGACAAACAAAGCGGTTACGCCGTACACCAGCGCAAACAAAACTGTGGTTATTACAACGTAAATAAGCTTTTGCGCGGCGTTTGCGGCAGAAGAAACAAGCAATAAAACCACACCTACCGTCGCCGCATATGTAACGGCTATGTGGATAAGTCTTGCTCCGATGGGAGAAAGCTTAAAGCTGAACACCGCAAAGGATGCACCCAAAACGATGCTGTATATCAGCAAAAACAAAAGCTGTTTGCCGAAAAGAAGAGCTATGCTTTTAACCGCTTCATCGCTTATACCGGAAAGAACCAAGAGCATATATCCTACGGACAATACCGCATAGGCGCCCAAACCGATAAGAGCGATATCTTTAATACTTTTTTTCATTAGCCTATGTATTTCTTAGCACTCTCGGGAAGGTTAGCTTCTTCGATGGAAGCGGTGATCATACAGTTAACGCTGTCGCCGAGGACCACATTGAATTTATCAAGAAATTCTGCAAAAGCGGGAACGTCCTCACCGCAGATCTTAAGCGCGCTGTCTATAAAAAGATCAGTAACGTCGTGATTGCTTGCGAGAAGACCGCAAACGAAGCCGTAAAGGGTAGCCGCATCCTTAATTGCATATTCCTTTGCGTCTACAAGACGTACGTCATAACCGATATTATAAGAAAGGTTTCTGCCGTATTCAACGCATACTACCGAACCGGTAGAAGCCTCAGAAGCTTTTTTTACCTCGTCAATGAGAGTTTTGGTTTTGCCGGCACCTTTAAGTCCGACCAACATTTTTATCATATTGATTTGCCTCCTGTCTATGACTTTTGTGTCTATATCTATTTTACTTGATGTAAGCGGAAAAAGCAAGAGTTTTTTTATAATTTCATCTTCTTTTCCAGCTCTTCTTTTTGACTTTCGTAGCCGGGTTTGCCCAAAAGTGCGAACATATTGCGTTTATAGTCCTCTACACCGGGCTGATCAAAGGGATTTACACCGAGAATATATCCGCTTGCGGCGCAGGCGAGCTCAAAGAAATATATCATTTCTCCGAGAGTGTATTCGCTTCTGCTGTCATAAGTGAGCATAAGGTTGGGAACGTTGCCGTCCAGATGAGCGAGAAGAGTGCCTGTCATAGCGTTATCATTTATCTCGTTCATTGTCATACCCGCAAGATAGTTGAGAGTATCGGTATTAAGCTCATCATAAGGAACGGTGAGTGTGTTTACGGGCTTTTCCTGTCTGACTACTGTTTCGAACATAGTGCGGGAGCCGTCCTGAATAAACTGTCCCAAAGAGTGAAGGTCAGTAGAGAATGCAACGGATGCAGGGAAAATTCCCTTGCCGTCTTTGCCTTCGCTTTCGCCGTAAAGCTGCTTCCACCATTCTGCCATAGAACGGAAAGCTCCTTCGTAGGAAGCGAGTATCTCTATACGCTTGCCCTGATTATAAAATGCGTTGCGGAGAACGGCATATCTGTATGCGATATTATCAAGTCCCTCTGCAAAGCAGGTATCACGCATAGATGCTGCACCCTGCATAAGGCTGTCTATATCACAGCCCGCAACAGCGATGGGAAGAAGTCCCACAGCGGTGAGAACGGAAAATCTTCCGCCGATATCATCGGGAATAACGAAGGTTTCATATCCCTCTGCATCCGCAAAGTTCTTGAGCGCGCCTCTGGCCTTATCGGTAGTGCAGTAAATTCTGTCCTTAAGCTCTTCGCGGGTATAGCGTTTTTCAAGCTCGCTTCTTACAAATCTGAATGCCAACGCACTTTCGGTGGTAGTACCGGATTTGCTTATAACGTTAACGGAAACACGCTTTCCCTCGCAGGCATCGAGAACTTCTTTAAGATCATCGCCGGAAAAAGAATTGCCGGTAAAATAAATTTCGGGAGTATTCTTTTTCATAGTATTGTAATTGGGAGAGCGCAAGAAATCTATAGCTGCCTTGGCGCCCAGATAGCTGCCGCCGATACCAATAACGATAAGAGCATCGCTGGTTTCGCAAATGCGCTTTGCAGCCGCTTTAATGCGGGAAAATTCATCTTTATCGTAGTTTACGGGAAGATCTATCCAACCGGTGAAATCATTACCTGCGCCGTTACGGTTGCGGATATAACCGTCCGCCGTTTTGAGCGCGGGAGTGATTGAACCCAGTTCTTCTTCCGTTAAGAAGGATAAAGCATATTTATCTTCAAGACGTATCATAATTTTATTAACTTCCTTTTTACCGAATTTCTAAACATTATATACTATATTATGCCTTTTGTCAATTAAATAAATCCAACCGCAGTGCGTAAAATTCTTAAAAACAGTTCACCGAAACCGATACGCTGTATATCCTCGGTTGCCAGCAGATCTGCGGTGGCGATAAGCTCGCCGTCCCGATACACATCTACCCTGCCAACCTTGTCGCCCTTGGCAACAGGGGCGGAAATATCCTCAAAGACAGATATGCGCTGGGTTATTTCACCTGAAGCGCTTTTTTCGGTAAGCATTGAAGGAGGTGTGTAATCTGCGCTTAAATAGTTATCCACACCGCCGGGAACAAAAATATCCTCTACCTTGAGATGCTCCGGCGTGAAAACCGAATAATTTGCAAACCCGTAATCCAGCATTTTCTTTACTGTGCCGAAGCGTTCGTTACTGGATTCGCCGCCAAGCACTACCGCAATTAGGTGCAGGCCGTCCCGCATCGCGGTGCCCGAAAGGCAAAAGCCGGCGGCGTTGGTAAAGCCGGTTTTCATTCCCGTTGCGCCGTTGTAATAGCGAATAAGCTTGTTTGTATTGGATAAACCGAAGGAACCGTCGCGGATAGTGTCCATCCAGACGGTGGTGAAATCCGTTACACCTTCGTGAGAGAGCAGTTCCCGCGTCATAAAAGCAACATCTCTGGCACAACTGTAATGCCCTTCTTCGTCCAGCCCGTGAGGGTTTTTGAAGTACGTATTTGTCATTCCCAATGCGGCGGCGCGGTTGTTCATCATACCCACGAACGTTTCTACCGAGCCCGCTATGTGCTCCGCAAGTGCTACGGTGGCATCGTTGGCAGAGGATATCATCATCGCCTTCATAAGATCGTGAACAGACATTTGCTCACCCGGTTCGAGGTATACCTGACTTCCACCCATTGAAGCGGCGTAATCGCTTACGGTTACAGATTCTTCATAGGTTATTTTTCCCGATTTTAACGCTTCAAAAACCAAAAGCGATGTCATTATCTTTGTTACGGAAGCGATAGGAAGTTTTTCCAGCTCGTTTTTGGCATACAGAACCGTGCCCGTAAGGTAATCCGCAAGATACGCGCTCTTTACCTTGAAATCCCCTGTAAAAGCGACAGCCTCTTTAAACCAGAAATCCTCAGCTTCGGTGGGTTCAAATACAGACTGTTCCTCCGTGGCACATACAGAAACGGGAAACAAAAGAGTCAAAACAAGTAAAAAAATAATAATTCGTTTCATAAATAATACTCCTTTCCGTAATCTATATGCAAATGAGTTTAGAAATATAAATACAAGAAAAAAATCACCCCAAGAAGTCTGCGACTTCTTAGGGACCCCGACAATCACCCCAAGAAGTCTGCGCCTTCTTGGGGACCCCGACAAAAAATCCCGTTTCGAAATCGATCGAAACGGGATTTGTGCTTTAAAAAGTTATTTTACAAGCTGATCGAGGTTATTTTCGTCGATGATGATGATAACGTAATCAACAACGGACTTACCGGAAGATGCGTGTCTGCCTGCATCGGTAAAGTTTACAACGTAGTCGCCGGAAACACCCAACATACAGTTATTGAAACGCTCTGCGAGGTAATCAACAAACATAGCGGAGCTATCATCACGGTAGATCATAGCAGAAGGAAGCTCATTACGCTCGGTGCAGAAATACAAACGGTTGAGAATGTTGGTTTTGCCTTCTTCAACAGTGTCGGAAACGATCTGACAGCTTCCGTCGCCTGCATATTTCTGAAGCTTGCTCAAGTTAGTGGTAGTGAGCTTAAGGCGGTGAGCGGAATCACCCATATCCAAAGAGAAATTGGGGGTGATGGATACGTAATTCTCCAGGAGAGAAGAAGGATCAAGCTGACCGTAGGAAGCAAGGTTACCGCCGAGAACGGTAGTTTCTTCGGAAACAGTGAACCGGTCAAGTCCGTAAGGAGCAGCTTCGGGGAACTTCTCTGCGATATGGTTCATAAGCTCTGCGTATACGAGATAACCTGCATAATCGGTGATATGGCTATCGGTCTTATTATAAAGAAGATATCCATCGTCCTTATGCTGCTCGAAAACGGTCTTCATATCTATAAAGGTTGCATTGGACTTTTCAAGTGCTTCGGAAACCTGATCATAGAGAGTGTTATAGGTTTCCTTTACAGCATCCTCGGGAAGATATTCGCCGTATGCAAGAGATGCGTTGGGAATGAGAACGTAGATAAGCTCTACTTCATTGCCGCCTGCACGGTTCTCAAGAGCGGTGATCTGTGCATTGAGAGTGTTGTTGAGGAAGTTGTTTATAGCGGAAACGGTAACAAGGTTATCGC
This sequence comes from Eubacteriales bacterium, assembly GCA_045595165.1. GTDB lineage: Bacteria > Bacillota > Clostridia > Oscillospirales > CAG-382 > SFLA01. The sequence continues at coordinate 31,102 of JAZNZY010000018.1, read as the reverse complement.
CGCAATAATTTTCGATAGTCTCGCGGAAGAAGAGATAACCATCCTTACCGAGGACAACCTCAAATTCATCGGTACGTGTTTCAGCCATAGCGTCGCGCTTAACGACGATATCACGAGAAGTACTTTCTTCCTTGCCGTCTACCTTTGCGGTAACGGAAAGAGAACGGGATTCTCTGCCGTTAAGATCGTACTCGAGTATGTAGTAACCGTTAAGAGAATTAACGGATACGGAATCAACGGGGCTGGTAGCAGTGATAACGGCACCCTCTTCGCAAGAACCGCTGATAACAACGATCTCGGGAGAAGTGTTAACGATTGCTGTTACGGTAGGACGTGCAGTATAGCCTTCTTCCGTGGGGGGCTCGGACTCTACGTCTTCTACATCCTGATCCTGAGAAAAGTTAAGAGGAGGAAGATCGTTTATAGAAGAACTATCAAAGCTCACGCAGGAAGTCAACACAACTGCAGTCAGCAAAAGTGCTGCAAGCAGGGTTGCCAATGAAAATCTCTTAAAGCTTGACATTTAAAATAACCTCATTTCTTGGTAGTAGCGCATTAAAATTATTCGTCGGAAGCGTTTTTCTTTGCTTCTTCAACTACTTTCTGTACAACGTTGGAAGGAGCTTCTTCGTATCTTGCGAATTCAAAGGTATAAGTACCTCTGCCCTGAGTCATTGCACGGAGCTGAATAGCGTAGCTGCTCATTTCAGCAGCGGGAACCTCTGCTTCTACAACAGTGTATCCCTTACGATCGGGAGATTGATCGGTACCGGAAATTCTGCCGCGGCGCTTGTTAAGGTCGCCTATGATATCACCCATCATACTATCGGGAATGAGAACCTTGAGTACGCCTACAGGCTCGAGCAGAACGGAGTTATCCTTAAGACCTTCCTTGAACGCAAGGTTTGCGGCAAGTTTGAAGGACATTTCGGAAGAGTCAACGTCGTGGTAAGAACCGTCGAACAGGTTTGCCTTAAGGCCGATAACGGGATATCCTGCGAGAACACCCTTCTGCATGGATTCCTGAAGTCCCTTTTCGATTGCGGGGAAGAAGTTCTTGGGAACTGCGCCGCCGACAACGGTTTCGGTGAAGAGGAGTCCGTCTTCATCATGACGGGAGAATTCGATCTTAACGTCGCCGTACTGACCGTGTCCGCCGGACTGCTTCTTATGTTTACCCTGAACGGACTTGGGACGCTTGATGGTTTCTCTGTATGCAACCTTGGGAGTATCAAGATCAACGGAAGTACCGAAGCGGTTCTTAAGCTTGCTTACGATAACGTCAAGGTGCATATCGCCCAGACCGAACAGACACATCTGCTTGGTTTCTGCGTTGTTTACGTATTTTACGGTAAGGTCTTCTTCAAGAAGCTTGGAAATACCGGAAGAGATCTTGTCTTCATCACCCTTTGCCTTGGGAACGAGAGCCATGCTGAGGTAAGGTGTGGGGAATTCAATGGGAGCGTAGGTTACGCCCAACTGTGCGTTGGAGGAAAGAGTATTGTTGGTGCAGGTGTTAGCCAACTTAACGGTTACACCGATATCACCGAAGGAAAGTTCGTCAACGTCAACTTCCTTCTTACCAACCATAGTTACGATACGAGCGATCTTTTCTACCTGACCGGTGGAAAGGTTGGTGAGCATCATATCCTTCTTGAGAATACCGTTAAGTACCTTGAAGTAGCTCTTCTTACCGAACTGGTCTGCTACGGTCTTGAATACGAATATAGAGGTATCGCCTTCATCAGAAGAAGAAACTGTCTTCTTGTTGCCTTCGCTGTCAATAACGGTTTCGTCGTGACGGTCATGAGGAGAAGAGAAGGAAGCGGCGATATTATTCATAAGAGTTCTTACGCCTGCGAGAGTGAATGCAGAACCGGAGAATACGGGAGCGATGGTACCGGTGATGAGGCCGGCGTTCATAGCTTCAACCTTTTCGTCTATGGTAAGAGCCTCTTCATTGAAGAGAACCTTTTCGATAAGTTCATCGGAGGTTTCAGCAAGGGACTCGTCCAGCATCTTTTTGTACTGCTCCATGGTATCCTGCATATCTGCGGGAAGAGAAGCGGGGTTGGGTTTGCCGGTCTTATCAAAGGTGAAAGCTTCTTCGGTGAGGAGGTTGTAGAAGCCCATATCAGCCTTGCCTTCGTGGTAAGGAACGAAAACGGGACATACGGTGTTGCCGAACAGTTCGCGCAGCTGACCGAATACTCTTTCAAAGCTTGCATTTTCATCGTCCATCTTGTTTACGAAGAAAGCCTTGGGAAGCTTACCTGCCATATCCCAGCAAAGCTCGGTACCAACCTTGGGACCGGACTTACCGTCTACAACGAGAACTGCGGTTCCGACAACGCGGAGAGCCTGTCTTACTTCACCTGCGAAATCGAAGGTACCCGGGGTGTCAACTAAATTTATCTTCACGCCCTGCCACTCGAAGTTAGCGAGAGAGGCGGAAACAGACATGGTACGTCTTATCTCTTCGGGGTCAAAGTCCATTACGGTGTTTCCGTCAACGGTTTTGCCGAGACGGTCGGTTGCCTTTGCAAGATAAAGCATGGATTCGGCAAGAGAAGTCTTACCGTCGCCGCCGTGACCCAGCAAGCAGATATTACGTATTTTGTCAGAAGTATATTTTGCCATTTAAAAGTTCCTCCATAAAGTTGAGTTTAAATTCTAACAACTTATTATATAATAATCTTTCGAATTATTCAAGAGGCTTTTTTGAGCATACAGCCGTCGAGAATGTAAATTCGGAGAGGTGTTTTTTGTGCACTTTTCACAAAATCATTGATAAAAGCCATACAGGGAGCACCCAAGCGAACTGGAACAGCACCGTATACAAGGAAGGTATTGCGCTTGTATCGCCGGTGAAGATCATCAGACACGCCGCCGCAAGAGAAAGCAGAGTACCGATAACGCATATCATTCCGTTACTTTTTATTATATGGCGGGTCTTATCGCAAAGGGCGAAAACCTTAAGGAAATTGTGAAGTCCCGAATTGGTAACGATACCGGAATCTATCTCCTTTGCAGTCTTTGTCATATCCTCGGGATTGCCTGCTTTAAGGATAGCGATAGGACATTTTTTGTATTTTATTCCGTTTGCCAACAGCTCGTTGTTGATATTAGGGTCCAGTGTTTTGATTCCTACACAAAGACCGGATTTGTTCATATCCCTCAGCAATTCATCAAAGAGAGGATTTATGGAATATTTAACGTAAAGCTTGACCGCCAGACGGTCGCCAACGGAAACGAACATTACGGAGCCGACACTGTTTTCGTACATATCGTCGATCTCGTCCTTGGGAGCTTCAAAGCGGTAACGGCGCATATAGGCGCGCTTACCTATAAAGTATTCCTTACCGTCCAGCACTACACGAAGACCGTCGGAAGCGGATTCCAACACACGGATGTACTGAGCAGGCTCCACCGGCTCGGTAATGGTGGAAGAAAGCACCTTTTCCAAAGGTCCGCCCACATAGTTGAATATTTTCGAAAGCTCGATAAGCACCCTGTCTATACGGAAATCACCGTAGGTTCTGAAGCTGGTTATCTTAACGAGGTGGGGAGGATAAACCTCTGTATCCGCAAAGGATACTACGGATGCATCCGCATATTCCTCTGCCACGGCAGGACCGATAAAGCAAGAAGAAGAGCGGTTTGCACGGCGGTTTGCGGTGCACAAGGGCATTGCGATGATGAAAAATGCCGACAAAGGCAAGCTTACAGAAAGAGTAAACATTGCACTGCCCAAAGCTTCAAGACCCGTCGCGCCCATAATAGCCTTTGCCGCGAAAACGGCGATAGCCGCTATAATCACCAAGGGAAGAAGGAAGTTAAACAGATCCTCACTCTTGGGACGCTTATTCAGTCTGGCAAAAAAACCGCTGATAAACTTGGTCTTTTTGACAGTATAAATATCGCTGTCCTCCAAAAGATAGGAATAAAACTCATCGGATTCCTTTGAAGTGCCGCTTATGCGGGAGGCGGCGTATTTACTGCGGGCGGATGCGATCACCTTAAAGCAGGCGTAATCCTTTTTGGCAGTAAGATAATTTATAAGTGCAGAACAGATACCGCACACCGCAGGAGTAAGGTTGAACAACTGCAGATCGGGATCTGCGGGAGATACGAACAGTCTTACGATACTGTAAGCGGATGCCGCCGCAAAGGAGAAAAAGAATATACTGTCCGCCGTAAGGTTAAAGGTAAACAATCCCTTTGCGCCCTTTGCGAGAGAAGGCATAAGGATTATGCCCAGGAAGAAAAGCAACTGCAGGTCTGCAAGGATGTATAACACGCCGTACCTTCCCTGGCTGAGATAAATTGAATATCCCGCACCGCCTTTGGTGGCAAGTTCAAGATAAACTATACCGAGTGTAATAAGTATTGCCGCGATAAGACGTCTGAAAGCATGGCGTATACCCCGCCGCATCAAACGATTGACTTCGTTGTTCTGGGCTCTGTCGGTATACTCGTACTGACCGTCCTCTTTGTCTGCGTCCCGTTCTACTTTTTTATACTTTTCACGAATATAATCGGGAATTTCGTCGCTCTCCAGATCTATCTGACCCAAGGCGAGCCGAAGCTCGATATCGTCCTCATCGGAAAAACGCTCGCTTCCGGGAGCAGAAATATTGTCGGTATCATCAGAAACGAGGCTAAGCTGAGTGCTATCCTCCTCTTCCTCGAGTCCGATCTTGCCGCTGACTACTTTTTCGGAAAGTCCCGCATATTCATCGTCAAACACCGCGGTTTCGTGAGGATCCTCCTGAGGAGGCATAGTGTCGCCCATAGGGAACAGTTCTTCCTGCTTGTATTCCACAGGCTTTTCCACCGTTTCAGGATCCATAAAACGGGAAGTGTCTATTTCCGCAGGCTTTTTCTCGGCTTGTCCGATCGTATCAACGGTTGCACGTTCGATAAGAGCGAACAGCTCGTCCGCCCTGCGGCTCTTCATAGGCTTGTCTTTGTTGCCGTAATAATAATTCTTAAGCTCCGCATCGTCCTCCATACGGGCAGCCAACGCTTCACGCAGGCCCTGGGTGGAGGATTTCGGATCGGAAATCTTAACGCGGGAGGAATATTTATCTATAATATCCTCGGTTTCGGTTCTCGTAGGTATGTTTCCGTCCACAGACTTGGTCTTCTCAAGCAGGGTAGTTTCACTCGGAATATTTTTATAGCTGCCGGAAGGCATAGGAATATGGCGGGCGGAATCGTTTTCCGCAGCAGCGTGTTGCAAACGTTTGAGTATATCCTCAACGCTGGATTCGTTTCTTTCGTTCATATCCACTTATTCCCCCTTTCCGTGTCTTTGCCGTGCCGCTTCAAACAGCATTACTGCCGCCGCGGCGGATACGTTAAGCGAATTAAGCTCGCCGTACATAGGTATGGAAAGCACAAAATCGCCTTTTTCTTTTACTATTCTCGATACCCCTTCCCCTTCGCTTCCGAGGACGAAGGCGATACCGCTGTCATCAAATTTCTCGCCGAAGTAAGGCGTACCGTTTGCCTCAAGGGCATATACCCACACACCGTTTTTCTGAAGTTCGGAAATTGCGGAAGCAATATTTCCTACCCTCGCTACCGGAACGCGGAAAATTGCGCCCGCAGAGGATTTCGCTACCGTAGAAGTAAGAGATACGGAGCGGTGCTTGGGTATTATAACGCCGTGAGCACCGGCACACTCTGCGGTACGTATAATAGCTCCCAGATTATGAGGATCGTTAATGCAATCGCAAATAACAAAGAAAGGCTTTTCTCCTTTAGCGTTTGCCGCCTCAAAAAGATCGTCCAACGTAGCGTACACGGTTTCCGGTACGGAAGCAGCCACGCCTTGATGTACTGCGCCGCCCGATATAGCATCCAAACGGGAACGGTCGGTTTCAACTATCGGTATCCTTCTGGCATTGGCTTTGCCGACGATAACCTTAATGCTACCCTCTACAGCTCCTTTTTGCACATATATTTTATCTATATCTCGTCCCGATGCAAGCAATTCCAAAACGGAATTTCTGCCCCAGAAGATATTGTCGCTTCCACTGTTACGAACAGACTCTTCACGCATATACGATACCTCTCTTCGGCAAATATACCTATTCCAAATAATTATAGCACATAATTTCGGTTTTGCCAACAGGTATTTTATTTTTTTCATAATAATATTATATTTTAATTGTGTTTTATGTTAAAAAAACGCAAAAACAAAAATCCGCCCTGCTTTGGCAAGGCGGAAATAATGTTAAAAGCTGTTATTTACTTTTTCTTTTTGTTAAACACAAGGACGCAAACCGCCGCTATTGCCGCAACGCCGGCCAGACAGCAGGAAACTATAATTCCTTTATTACCCTTTACAGGTTCTGCAGAGGATTCGTCGTTTGCAGAACCTTCATCGGAGGTATCGGACACATCGGGCGCTTGTGAAGCCTCTTCGGATACATCGGGCATCTGTTCGGATTCGCCCTTTCCGTAAACGCTTATTTCACTTACCCAAAGGAAATTGCCGGCAATGTTATACTGCACGCGCACGTATCTTGCATCCGTCAATTCGGACAACGTGATCGTAAAATCACAAGCTTCCCAGTTTTCGGAGGTAGATATATCCCCTCCGTTGAGTTTCCGGAATTCGGTAAAGTTTATGCCGTCATTTGAAAAAGCAACCTTTACCCCCGCATCCTTGGGAGAAGGAACACCCCAGCTACTGTTTCCGAACAGATCGGTAGTGATCTGCTTGATGGAAGATATTTTTCCGAGATCTATTGTAACGTTCACCGTGCCGCCCTTGTAGCATCCGCATTCACCGGCACTGCCCAACGCGTTAAGTGCTTTAAATCCATCGGTATATTTGCCGATAGGGTTGCCGTTTGCATCGGTATCGGTCCAATCTCCGCTATAAGTTGCGCCATCGGAAACATAAGGCTTTTTTAGAGAAAGATTTTCGTATTTAACGCCGTCAATCACCTTGTAGGCGGAGTCCTCTTCGGGATAAGGATATCCGTTTTTGGCAATATCGTAGGCGATGTTTTGCAAAGCCGCCACGGTATCCGCGGTAAGATTTGCGGTATAGGCGTTTCCACGCGGGTCTATGCCCAGATAGGAATACAGCCAGGTGCAGGCGGCAAGATAGCTGCCCTCAAGGGAGTGATGTCCGCCGTCATCCGCAAAAAGATTGATTCCGGGGTTGGTTTCGATACATTTAAGGAACGCACTTGAAACGGGAGAATATTCGATACCGTATTTATCGGAAAGGCGGCTGTAGTTACGGTAGTGTTTGTAGAAGGAAGTCACTCTCGTATCCGGATCGAGATCGTTGGAATAGCGCATATACAAAAGAGGAGTTGCGCCGTTTGCTTTTATAAGGGGGAGCATTATTTCCAAGGATTCTTCCATATCGTTGTACGCCGCCCCTGCCGCATCCTGCAAGACAACGTAATCGTACTCTTTTGCGTTAAGCATATTGCGGAATTTTTTGCCTCTCTCGTGGGTTTCATCCGCAAACTCGTGAAGGAATGCGCTTCCGTTGGTGCAGTAGTCAACCACCACATCCACGCCTGCGGCTTGGCAAAGACCTTTAAATTTAATGGGAATGCCGTTGAAATAGGTGGTACTGTTTCCCACGAAAAGGAATTTTATAGCGTCCTTTGACGGAGCAACGGGATTATTATATGCAATACGCAGTTTATTGGTTGTTTTATTGTATTCGCCATGGACGGGATAGATTACCGACATGGTGGCGTTATACAGCATTGCGCCTTCCATAGCGGTGTCAAAGCATTTGGCGAGTCCCGCGGGAGCGCCGGAATTGTAGGCTACCAGAAATCCGCCTGCAGGCACTTTTACGGTAAGCTGGGGAGAACCGTTCACACCGTTTTCGTTGGCAAGCAGATCTCCGCCCGCTTCGATAAGAACTCCGTCCTTATCGAAAATTAGTACTTTTGAATAACGGAAGTTATACTCGCTCGATCCGATAACACGGATTTTATCAGTATTATTGGGATACACGAACACTCCGCCGGAAGAGGTTTTAACATCGTATCCGGTTATTGTATAGGTTTCGTCAACATCGTATTTTTTATTTTCCGCAGAAGCGCCAACGGCGCAAAGAGACGTACCCAGCAAAACGGAAGCGAGAAGAAGCGCAAGTTTCTTTTTCACGGTAATACCTCCATATGTTTGATAAAAAAAGAATAGCACACGGCAGAAAGAATGTCAACAGAAACCGTTTCAAAAAGAAACAGCGTCCCTGAGGAAGACGCTGTTTTGGCCATTATGTTTTATACCAAGATGATTCATATAGTTTGTATTGATATTTTGTATCCCAAAAATATCTTGCAGTAATATAAGGATTTTCAACATCAATGATTTCACCGTTGTTGAGATGCCACACCTCGGTATCTTCGAAAACAACACTTTGAAGTCTGTCGCAACCATACAACGAATAACTGCCTATTCCCTTAACGCTGGCAGGAAAAACAATTTCTTCTATTTCACAACACTCCCAAAAAACACCATGTCCGATGTTCGTGACACTTTCGCCAAGGATTATATTTTCGAGAGAATAGCATTCTCTGAAAGCATAATTACCGATGAATGCTACCTTATCCGGAATAATTATTTTTGTAAAATCACGGCAATACCAGAAAGCTCCATCTTCAATTGTTACAAGGTCTTCGGGAAGGATAATATTGTTCAGATTACGACAACTGTAAAACGCTTCTTTTCCAATAGATGTTACCCCATTACCAATAGTAACCTCATTCAAAGAAAAACACTCATAAAACGTCATTTCTTTTATCGCAGTTACATTATCCGGAACATTAAATCTCTGTAATTTTTCACAATTCGCAAATGCACTTTCTCCTATTTCACATACGCTATCGGGAATGTCTATCGTTTCAAGATTCAGACACCGAGAAAAAGCGAATTTTCCTATTTTCTCTAAGCCTTCGGGCAGCGATACTGAAATAAGATTTCTGCAATTACTAAATGTATATGAATCGATATGCTTCACGCCGTCAGGTATATTTATTTGAGCAAGACTGCTGCACCCAAAAAACGCTTTCTCTCCGATATATGTAACGTTTTTGGGAATGTCCAAATTCACAAGGCTCTCGCAATTCATAAAAGCCAGTCTTTCAATTCGCGTAACGCTTTCGGGAATGATCACATCGGTAAGTGAAGCACAGCCGAAAAAAATCGATTCCGGCAATGTCTTAATTCCGTTTGGAAGCTTAACAGATATAAGTGAACTGCAACCGGAAAACAGATTTTTCGGCACTTCTCTCATTTCATCCGGAAGTTTAACAGAGGTAAGCGAACTGCAATCTGAAAAAGCGCCATTCCATATAACAGATACCGTGTTGGGGAGAACAAGTGTTGTAAGCGAAGAGCAATTCCAAAAAGCCGCGAATCCTATGTGGCGCACTTCATTCCCGAAATCTATTTCGGTCAATTGAGTGCAACCGACAAAAGCTTCATCCAAAATGCTGGTAACGCTATCTGTCAGAGAAACTTTTTTAATATTAGTATTATTCTCAAACGCACGGTTACCAATGTGGGTAACCTGGTATCCGCCCGCCGTAGAAGGAATATTCAGCACGGCTAATTCAATATTATCGACACCTACAACCGAGCAAGTAACTCCGTCGGGATTAACGCTGAAAATCAAATTGCCTTCAACAAATCTTCCGCTCGTTTTTTTCTCTTCGCTCTTACAACCAAACAAAAGCAAAGACACGGCAGCGATTGAAACAATAAACAAAAGCATATTAAGCAATCTTTTACAATGCGTTTTACTATTCACCCTATGTACCTCCTTAAACGTTAATATAATAAAAAGCACAAACCTACCCGTAAAACATGGGAGTCTGTGCCAACGCTACGTTTTTTACAGCGAAGAGGTCGTTTTGTTGAAGACCCCGCTTATTTTAACTTATTATACCACGCCAAGTAAACAATGTCAACACTTCAAAGAGAAAAATACGATTTTATCAACAAAAAGGCAGAAGTTTTGCACTTCTGCCTTAATGGTATTTATTTTTTATTTGCCGAGGTCGGGAAGGCTTGCTGCTGCAACAGACTGACCTACACGGCGGGAAGATTCATCGGGAATGTGGAGGGTGATCTTCTTTGCGAGCTCGGGGAATTCAACATCGAGAACTTCCTGTGCCTTTGCAAGGAGGATGGTTCCGCCTTCGCCGCTGGTAACACGGCCCATAATGAGAACGTGCTTGATATCATAGAATTCGGTGTAGTATGCGATAGCATAGCCGAAGTAAACACCGATGGTTTCATAGATCTTTGCGGCTCTTTCGTCGCCTTCCTTCATAAGACCCTGAACTACCTTAAGCTTTTCTGCGGGAGAAAGGCTTTCGTCAAGTTCAATACCTGCGAAGGGAGCAAGCTTGATAACGCCGTCCTGAGAGAAGTACTTAACGCCGCAGCCGTAATCGCCGGACCATTCGTCTACCATAGCGTTCTTGCAGTTGTCAACGGGAACGAATGCAAGCTCGTTGAGCCAGCCGGTGATATTGCCCTGACCGTCAACGTAGCCGCCTGCTTCGGAAGTACCCATAGCTACGCCGAGAACGTTGGTATCGTCAAGATCCATTGCGCCTGCGAGAGCGGTAACGTCGCCGTCGTTAGCAACTTCGATGGGAATGTTCTCGCCCAGTTCCTTTGCAACGTCGATGTACATATTCTTAACGCACTTATCGAACTGATCGTCGGGAACCTTAAGAAAGAGAGAAGCAACCATTATCTTGTTATCGATATATACGCCTGCGGAGGAAACGCCGATAGCGTCAACTCTGGGCATATGGGAAGCGGCGGTCTTCATAGCATTGAGAATGCCTTCGTAGTGATAGTTGGGATCGGAGTTGATCTTGGGGAACCAAACAACTTCTTCGGAATATACAGCTTCGCCGTCGATAACAGCGGAAACCTTACGGTCGCTTCCGCCTGCGTCAAAGCCGAAACGGCAACCGTCAAGATGTCTGCCAACGGGTGCGGGAGAGTTATAGTCTACGGGAGCGTCTGCGATGTCGCGGAGCTCTACTTCGAATTCGGTTTCGTATACGCGAGCCATAAAGCCGTTGTCAAAATCACGGGAGCCGCCCTTTGCGTAAGCAGCCTTGATATTTTCGCCAACGATCTTGGAGCCTGCGATGATTATCTTATAACCGCCGGCAACCCAGAGAAGGCTCTTTACAAGACGGTCAACAAAATTGATGTTTTCTTCATCTTTGCCGATTCCGTCGGGATAAATTCTGGTCTTATAAGTGGTGATGTAACCCTTGTTTCTCTGGATACCGATAACGAGATCCTGACCGTTTTCCTTAGTAGCTTCGCGCATTTCGCGGCAAAGGAGAGAAAGGGGCTGGAACTGGGGATCAAGAACAGCATTAACTTTAAGCTTCATATCTTACTGTACCTCCGATAATTGTTTTTTCTACGTTAAATTCACTGTCGGTAATAATAATATCCGCATCCTTGCCGATATCGAGAGAGCCCTTGGTAGCGCCCATACCGATAGCGTTTGCGGGGTTGAGAGATGCGCAGTTTACGCAATACCAAAGAGGAAGATCGGTATTGGTGTATACGTTCCAAACACCCTTGTTAAGTTTAAGGATACTGCCTGCGATGGTGCCGTCAAGCAATCTGCATTCGATACCCTTGGAAACGAATGCGGTGCCGCCGAGGGTGTACTGACCTTCGGGAAGTCCGCCTGCGGGTAGGCAGTCGGTAATAAAGCAGAGCTTGTCACCCTTGAGCTTTGCAACGATGGGATACAAAGCGGGATTTACGTGGAAGGTATCCACGATAAGCTCGGTAGTAACGTCGGAATTGAGAGCCGCGCCTACAACACCGGGGTTACGGTGTGCGAGGGCTGTCATTGCATTGAAAAGGTGGGTTGCGTGGGAAACGCCGTTTACGGTAGACTTGTAAGCGGTATCGTAATCCGCGTCGGTATGACCCATAGAAACAACAACGTCGGTATCAGCAACTATCTCGCGGATAGCGGCGAAATCCTCGTCCATTTCGGGAGCGAGAGAGATTATCTTGATTATATCTGCATATTCCTTAACGAAAGCTGCATCGGGCTTGAGTATGTATTTTTCGTCCTGCGCGCCCTTTTTCTTTGCGTTGATAAAAGGACCTTCTGCGTGGCATCCGAGAATGGCAGAACCGTTCCAGGTCTTGCTCTCTTCCTTGAGAGAACGAAGACACTCAAGCGCCTTACGGATCACCTGCATATCTACTGTCATAGTAGTGGGAAGGAAGCCGGTAACACCGTTTGCCACGATACCCTCTGCGATGGTACGTATGCTTTCGGGTTCGCCGTCGCAAACGTCCTTTCCAAGATAGCCGTGGATGTGAAGGTCGATAAGACCGGGAGCTACGTAGCCGCCCTTTGCGTCGATTATCTCCGCACCTTCGGGAGCATTGTCGCATACGCCGCGGATAACGCTGTCGTAAACGAGAACCTTGCCCTCTACGATACGGTCTTTAAGAATTATTTTGCCGTTGATGATAGCCTTCATAAAGCACATATCCTCCATTTTTTGTCATTTGACTTAATAATAACACATAGATTAAAAAAATGCAACGATTTTACAAAATTTAAGAGCCAAAAATTATTTGCTCAAGTTCTTTGGCGGTATGAGCAACGAGAACCTCACCGTGTACCGAAAGCTCCGCCTCAGTACGGAAGCCCCAGGTAACCGCCACGGGGATCATTCCCGCGTTACGGGCGGTAAGAATATCCGACGGGGAATCCCCAATATACAGCGTGCGGCTGCAATCGGCACCTATCATTTCCGCCGCCTCAAAACACAGTTTCGGCGAGGGCTTGCGGGTGTCCCCACCCCTTTCGCCCAAAGCGACACCGATATGTTCGCCGAAAAACTTGTCAACGAGATATTTTACGGCAGAATCTCCTTTATTGGAAACAACAGCCATTTTATATCCGTTTTCAAAAAGGTACCGAACCAATTCCGGTATTCCTCCGTAAGGTACGGTTGTATCCGCAAGATGCTTTGAATAGTATTCGGTAAAATCCGCATAAGCGGTTTCCAGACAAGACATATCGGCATCCGCAGGGCAGGCGCGGCGGATGAGCATAGCAAATCCGTCCCCGATAAACGAACGTATTTCTTCCGTTGTGCGAGCGGGATATCCTCTTTTAGAAAGAACATAATTAACTGCCGACGAAAGATCGCCCAGCGTGTCCAAAAGCGTGCCGTCAAGATCAAAGAAAACGGCGTCGTATCTCATAAAATCTCCTCTTTAAAAAACCATCGATACACAAACAAGGCAGACTCTTTTTATAAAAAGTCTGCCAACGGTGTTCTTAATTTAAATGCGGGTGCTTATGTACTCGGCAAGATCTCTTATAGTACGGAAATCGCCGATATCCTCCTCGGGCACGGTTGTATCAAATTCGCTTTCAAATGCCATTATTATATCTACAAGGTCCAAGGAATCGGCGCCGAGATCCTCTACGAGAGATGCATCATCAGCAATATCCTCCACCTCCATACGAAGCTGGTTTGCAACTATGGTCTTCACTTTTAAGAGTAAATCCATTTCATATCCTCCTGAATTTTAGTGCGGTGAAAGCATACCGCAGTGCTATAATAAAACAAAACGAGAAAAAAAGCAATAGCTTTATTAATAAAAGGAAAAAAATAATTTATTTTGCCCCGATTCGTTGACGAAACAGGTATTTAATGATATAATATACTGATTATATTTTTGGTTGGAGGACGGTTATGATCGTATTGGGTATTGACCCCGGTTTTGCCACGGTAGGATATGGTATCGTAAAATGTGAAAACGGAGTTTTTACACCAATATCTTACGGCGCTATAACCACTCCCCCGCACACGCTGATCGAAAAAAGGTTAAAAGAAATATACGATTGTATGTGTCAGCTTATCGATACCTACAAGCCCGACTGTATGGCAATAGAAGAGTTGTTCTTCAACACCAACCAGAGAACGGCGGTGGACGTCTGCCAGGCAAGAGGAGTTATGCTTCTCGCCGCAGAAAACAAAGGAATAAATACTTTTGAATATACCCCTCTGCAGATAAAGCAATCCGTGGTGGGATACGGCAGAGCCGAAAAACAGCAGGTACAGTATATGGTCAAGCTTTTGCTGAAGCTGGACAGAACACCCAAGCCCGACGATGCGGCGGACGCATTGGCGGCGGCAATATGCCACGGCACCTGTAATATGCACAAGATGGGAGTTTAAAAAATGTTTTATTATCTTAAAGGCAATTTGCAGTTTTTGTTCCCCGATTCCGCAGTTATAGACGTAGGCGGTGCGGGATATAAGCTTACCGTTTCCAGGAACACCTTTGCGTATCTTTCCCCTCTCTACGGAAAGACGGCTACGCTTTTTACGCATATGGCTGTCCGTGAGGATGCTGTGGAGCTTTACGGATTCGGAACGGAAGATGAGCTTTCCGCGTTCAAGCATCTTATCACCGTTTCCGGTGTGGGTCCCAAGGCGGCTATAAGCGTACTCTCCACGTTTACCGCAGACGGACTGGCTTCGGTCATTGCAAGCGGCGATGCGAAGACGCTTTCCAGAACTCCCGGTGTGGGACTGAAAACGGCGCAGAAGATAATACTTGAGCTGAAAGACAAAATAAGCGGAGAGATAGTTTACTCTTCTCCCACAGAAAGTTCTTTCGTTTCCGCAGCGTCCGGCGGCGGAAGCGATGCGGTGGATACGCTCGCCGTATTGGGTTATACCAGAGCGGAGGCCGTTGCCGCCCTCAAGGGTATAGACCCTACTCTCCCCCTTGAAACGATTATCGGAGAAGCGCTTAAAAAGTTAGCTTCTATGTAAGAGGTGCGATATGCCTATAAATCAATCTGACAATTTCCATACCGGTGCCGAACTGGATATAGAAAACCGTCTTACCGCCACAAGCGAGGTGCCCGAGGACAGAGAAAACGAAAACTCTCTCCGTCCCAAGACACTTGAGGAATATGTGGGACAGGAAACGGTCAAGGAAAATCTGTCCATATTTATGAAAGCCGCAAAAGCCCGTGACGATAATCTCGACCACGTGCTTCTTCACGGACCTCCCGGTTTGGGAAAGACAACACTTGCGACAATCATCGCCGCAGAGCTTGGTGTAAACATTAAGGTGACCTCAGGTCCCGCTATAGAAAAACCCGGCGATCTGGCGGCGATACTAACCACTTTGGGAAGAAAGGATATTTTGTTTATCGACGAAATACACCGTCTTTCCCGTTCAATAGAAGAAGTGCTGTACCCCGCAATGGAGGATTACGTGCTTGACCTGATGATGGGAAAAGGTCCCTCTGCAAGATCTATACGTATCCCCCTGCAGCCCTTCACGCTCATCGGCGCGACTACGAGAGCAGGTCAGCTTACAGGTCCTTTGCGTGACAGATTCGGTATGCTGTTTCGTTTGGAGCTGTATACACCCGACGAGCTTGCAAGTATTGTTATGCGTTCCGCAGGCATATTGGGAACACCCATAACTGAGGAAGGTGCTTATGAGATCGCCAGAAGATCCAGAGGCACACCCAGACTTGCAAACAGATTTTTAAAGCGTGTCCGCGACTTTGCCGAGGTAAAGGGCGACGGAACTATTGACAAAAACATTGCTGATATAGCACTGTCATCACTGGATGTTGACGCTTTGGGGTTGGATTCGGTGGACAGACGTATGCTCAATGCAATAATTAAGAATTTCGGCGGAGGTCCCGTGGGATTGGAAACCTTATCCGCAGTTATCGGAGAGGAATCCATAACCCTTGAGGACGTATACGAGCCTTATCTCATGCAGCTCGGCTTTATTAACAGAACTCCCCGCGGAAGATGCGTAACCCCTGCAGCTTACGAGCATCTGGGACTTCCCTTACCCGGAAACGGCGTAAAGGACACACAACAACTTTTAATGGAGTAATACTATGTTTACAGCAGACGGATGGAAGGAATACAGACTTATAGACGCTTCGGACGGAGAAAGACTGGAGAGCTGGAGCGGTCATCTGTTGATACGTCCCGACCCTCAGGTTATCTGGAATGGAAATAAAAAAAGCCCTCTTTGGAAAAAGGCGGACGGTATCTACCGCCGTGAAGGCGGCGGCGGAAGCTGGATAAAAAAGGATATTCCCGAGGAATGGAATATTTCTTACGGAGATATGACCTTCGTGCTGTCCCCTATGGGCTTCAAGCACACCGGACTTTTCCCCGAGCAGGCGGCAAACTGGGATTGGTTTGCGCCCCTGATAAAAAATTCCGGCAGAAAGATAAAGCTGCTTAACCTGTTTGCATACACGGGAGGCGCAAGTGTTGTCGCCGCAAAAGCGGGCGCGTTTGTTTGCCACGTGGATGCTTCCAAGGGAATGGTACTTAAAGCAAAGCAAAACGCCGCTCTTTCCGACGTGCCTTCGGACGGAATACGTTATATTGTGGACGATTGCGTAAAGTTCGTTGAAAGAGAGATAAAAAGAGGCAACAGATACGATGCGGTAATTCTCGATCCCCCCTCATTCGGAAGAGGTCCCAAGGGCGAAAGATGGATGCTGGAGCAATCTTTGGATAACCTTATCGGACTGATCACGGGAGTTATATCCGATGATCCTCTGTTCGTTTTGCTTAATTCCTATACCACCGGATTGTCCGCCTCCACCTGCGGATATATTCTGGGAAGACATTTGTGCGAAAAGTTTGGCGGCAAGGTGGAAAGTGATGAGATCGGTCTGCCCGTGGAAGCAAGCGGAATGTATCTTCCCTGCGGCGCGGCAAGCAGATGGACGGCGAGGTAAAAATGGCGTTTATACAAACGGATAAGCTGACATACACCTACGAGGGAAATCTGATACCTGCAGTTAAGGAGGTTTCGCTTTCCTTCGAAAAAGGCAGTTATACGGCTGTTATCGGACACAACGGAAGCGGAAAATCCACGTTGGCAAAGCTTTTGTGCGGTATTTTCACTCCCACGGGAGGAAAAGTCGTTATTGACGGAATGGACACAGCCGACGAAAATAATCAATCCCCCATACGGGAAAAATGCGGAATGGTGTTTCAAAATCCCGATAACCAGATAGTTTCCTCGGTAGTGGAGGAGGACGTGGCGTTTGCCCCCGAAAACCTCGGTGTCGCACCTGCGGATATAAGAAAGGCGGTAGATGATGCTCTTGCCGCCGTGGGTATGACGGAATACTCGCAACACTCCACATACAAGCTTTCGGGAGGTCAGAAGCAAAGAATTGCTATTGCGGGTATTCTCGCAATGAATCCCGAATGTATAGTTTTTGATGAAGCCACCGCAATGCTGGATCCTGCGGGACGGAAAGAAATATCCAACGCTATGCGTTCATTGAACGAGCGGGGGATTACAGTCATTACCGTTACCCATCATATGAACGAAGCCGCAATGGCGGACAGAATAATAGTTATGAACAAGGGCGAGGTAGCGATGGACGGAACGCCGAGAGAGGTTTTTGCAAGAGTCGATGATTTGCGCAGGCTTTCTCTTGCAGTACCTCAGGTTACCGAGCTTTTGTATGATCTGGGACTTCCCGAAGCGTTGCACGCAATGGAAGCCGCAGACATTATCGAAGAGGAATTTAAAAAGAAATGTCTTTAAAGCTTGAAAACGTATCCGTGGTCTACGGTGAGGGCACGCCCTTCCGTAAGGTCGCGCTGGACAATATAAATATCGAGTTTCCCAAAGGAAAGATCACGGGAATTATCGGTCATACGGGAAGCGGAAAATCCACGCTGGCACAGCTTCTTAACGGACTTAACAAGCCTACTCAGGGAAAGATATACCTTGACGGTCAGGATATCTGGGCAAAGCCCAAGGAGATATCCAAAGTCCGATTTAAGGTTGGGCTTGCTTTTCAATATCCCGAATACCAGCTTTTTGAGGAAACCGTTGGCAAGGATATAGCCTTCGGTCCGAAAAATATGGGGCTTAACGAAAACGAGATTTCCATCCGCGTTGCCGAAGCGGCGAGAATGTGCGGAATACCCGAGGATTCTCTGGAGCGTTCCCCTTTTGAGCTTTCCGGCGGACAAAAACGGAGAGTAGCTATTGCGGGCGTAATGGCTATGCGCCCCAAATATCTGGTGCTTGACGAGCCTGCGGCGGGACTTGACCCCGTGGGAAAAAACGATATTCTGGGCGGAATAATAAACTATAAAAACGAAACGGACGGCACGGTTTTGCTTATCTCCCACAGTATGGAGGACGTTGCCAAATATTCGGATATGATACTTGTTCTGAAGGAAGGAAAAGTATTTGCTCACGGCACGGTGGAAGAGATCTTCTCGGATATCGGTGCACTGGCGGATTCTTCTTTGGACCTTCCCCAGATAACAAGACTGTTTCACGAGCTTAAAAAGCGGGGCGTTTCCCAAAGGGAGGACGTGTATACCGTAAAGTTCGGAGAAAAATTATTAAGAGAAAAAGGAATAGCTAATGCTTAAAGATATAACTCTGGGGCAGTTTTTCCCCGGAAACTCGCTGCTGCACCGCACGGATGCCCGTATAAAAATAATATTGCTTGTAGTGTATCTGGTGTTTGTGCTTTGTGCGAAGAGCGCCGCCGCATTCGCCGCCGTGGTGATTGCAACCGGAATACTTGTGCTTATATCAAAAATACCATTGAAAACGGTGCTTAAATCCTTAAAGCCGCTTTTGTTCGTGTTGCTGTTCACCGCGGTGATAAATCTGTTTTTTGCCAACGGAGAAGATATACTCTGGCAATGGAAATTTATAAAGCTGTACCGTGAGGGTATTGAAAACGCGGTGAAGATGGTAATACGTCTTACAAGCTTGGTTACGGGCACAAGCGTGCTTCTTACCTACACCACTTCCCCTCTCGATCTTACCGACGGAATTGAGCGTCTTCTCGCTCCTTTAAAGAAGATCGGCGTACCTGTACACGATTTTGCGATGATGATGTCTATAGCCCTTCGTTTTATCCCCACGCTTATTGAAGAAACGGATAAGATCATCTCCGCCCAAAAGGCAAGAGGTGCGGACTTTGAATCCGGAAACGTTTTTGCAAGAGCAAAAGCGCTTATTCCCGTGCTGGTTCCTCTGTTCGTTTCCGCATACAGACGCGCTTTTGAACTGGCGGAAGCCATGGAATGCCGCTGTTACAGAAGCGGTGTGGGAAAAACCAGAATGAAGGTTATAAAAACCCGCCCTGCAGACTATATTTTTCTTGGAATATCCGTTCTTGCCTGTGTAGGTATATTCTTTCTTAATCAGGTGGTGATCCCTCTGTGAACTATGCTGTAACACTTGCTTTCGACGGTACTGCGTACTGCGGTTGGCAGGTTCAGAACAATGCAAAAAGTATACAACAGACGGTTCAGGATGCCGCTGAAAAGGTTTTCGGCATTCGTCCCAACGTAACCGGATGCTCCCGCACGGATTCGGGAGTTCATGCCCGTGAATACGTGTGCGTAATTTCCGACGTTGCGGAGATAAGTGAAACAGGACTTCCTCTTGCGCTTAATTCTATTCTCCCCTCAGATATCGCCGCGCTGAAGGCATGGGCTGTGCCCGAGGATTTTCACCCCAGATACAGTTGTATTGAAAAAGAATACGAATACGTTATATGGAATTCGAGAATAAAAAACGTATTCGATAACAGAGTGTGGCATTGTCCCCGTCCGTTGGATGCCGAAAAAATGGCTTCCCTTGCCCAAAGCTTTGTTGGCAAGCAGGATTTCAGAGCCTATATGTCCGCAGGAAGTAAAATAACGGATACCGTGCGTACGGTAAAATATATGAACGTTACACGCGACGGAGATTATATAAGGATAAACGTTGCGGCTGACGGGTTCTTATACAATATGGTAAGAATAATGACGGGCACGCTGGTTGAAGCGGCTTACGGCAAAAAATGCACGGATATTTCCGCCATTACCGCATCCCTTGACAGAAGCAACGCCGGTATAACCGCACCCGCCAAAGGATTATTTTTGAACAAGCTTGTTTACACGAGGTAAAGATGAGCGCTTTTTCTATTTTCAAGGATAAAAGAAAACAAAATAAAGAACAGACACCAACGGCCCAGGCCTATTACACCCGTTTGGCAAACCGTGCAAAAATCGGTATGTTTTCGGTAATAATAGCTCTGATACTGTTTTGTCTGCTTGCATATTCTTTTTATCCCGATGAATTGACTGCCGAAAATTTCAAATATCTGCTTAAGTTTATTTCCTTTGAACAAACGGAAAACGTGGAAGTGGGATCTGCCATAATATTCGATACCGATCCTACCAACCGTTACGCCATAGTAAGAGGCGATATTGCGGTATTGAGCAAAACCCAGCTTACGGTTTACGACACTGCGGGACAGCTGCTCCAGAGGACCGGAATAAAAAATGATAACCCTATGCTCCTTACAGTGGGGAAAAACATGATCATATACGATCTGGGCGGAAGCCAGCTTAACGTATACAACTCATTTTCTCACGTTTATTCCGAAAACTTCGGATACCCCATATTGGGAGTTTCTGCCGCCGAAGACGGAAGCTATGCCGTGCTTTCCGGGGCGAAGAATTACAGAAGCGCGGTCTACGTGTACGATTCCAATTACCGTCTTACCTTTTCCCATTACTTCCCCACCGAATATTCCACTGCAATGCAACTGGATAAATCGGGCAAGAACGTGCTCGTACTATCCCATATAAGCGAAAACGGCGATTATCTCGGTTCTGCGGCGTTGTTCAGCACTACGGCGGAGGAGCCTATTGCCAACTTCAAGTTCGTGGGTGAACTGCCTCTGAACTGTCATTTCACCGATGACGGCGGGTATATAATACTGACCGACAAATATCTGCGTTTTTACGGCGCAGACAACACCTTAAAAAGCGAAATTGCGGTTTCCGGCAATCTGCTTAACTGTAATTTCGGCGGAAATTACGTTATGCTCACCTTTGATAATACCGGACTTTCCGAAAACAAGGAGATGACGGTATACGATTCAACGGGAAACGACGTATACCGCACGGAAACCTCTGCACGTCCCGATGACGTGTTGCTGTACGGAAGCAGACTGTATATGTTAACTATGGGCAAGCTTGCCGTACACGATCTTGTGAATGATATAAAAACGTTTGAAGCACAAACCGATGCCAACGCAGTGGATCTGATAATATCCGATGACAAATTACTGGTATTTACCTATTCCGACGTTACGGTATACAATGCCGAAACTATGGATGAAACCGAAATTCAGCCCGATGACGCTTCTCTTGCGGAGGTAAGCAAATGAATATTATTTTCGATTTTATTATTGTGGCGATAATTGCTACCAACGTTATTCTGGGTTGGAAGCAGGGCTTTGTGAAAATGGCTCTCAAATCCCTTACACTGGTGGTAGCTCTCGTGGCGGCATTTTCTTTGGTTAATCCCGTAAGAGATTACGTCTTGAGCACCAACGTTGCTAATGAATGGGAAAACAAGATATACGAATCGGTTGTAACCGTTCTGGACGGTGTGGAAACCGATACGGAAGAAGAATCCAAAGAGGAAAACGATGCGCTTCCCAAACTGGAAAGTCTGCTGTCCTCTCTTGGAGTTGATACCGACGGGCTTAAAAACGATATCGAACAATGGAAAGACAACAAAACGGATGAGATAAAGCACTCCATAGCGGAAAAAACCGCTTATCCTTTGCTTAAAGCATCGGTGACTTTCGTTTCCTTTATCGGTGTGTTTTTCGCCGTTTACGTTCTCGCGTTGATTGCAGTATTTTTACTTGATAAATTCACCGCGCTGCCCGTGTTGAAGCAAGCAAATACGTTGCTGGGAATTATAGTGGGTTTAGTTTTGGCAGTCGCCGAAGCAAGCGTATTCGTATCCTCAATACAATTGCTTCTTCCCATAAACGCACTGAGCGGCATATTTGCAAACTTTTCCCCCGAAAGCACTCTGCTTTTTAAATTCTTTGGTAGTTTCAACATTTTTCGTATGTTATTTTAACGTACGTTAAGGAAGTGAAAAAATGCGTTTTGAAAAAAAGAATATTCCTAATATTCTTTCTGTTTTAAGATTATTGATGATACCGCTGTTTGTATGGGTATTCTTTACGGAAAAAGCCCCGAAATGGTGGTGTGTCGCCGTTTTTCTCTCTGCGGAGATAACAGACGTAATAGACGGTTTTCTTGCCAGAAAATACGGTTGGATAACCGAAACGGGTAAAATACTCGATCCTATGGCGGATAAGCTTATGCAAGCCGCCGCTATGGTTTGTCTGGCAATAGAGAACGACATATATATCTGGATAGCCGTGATCTTTTTCGCAAAAGAGCTTACTATGGTTACGGGCGCCCTTGTGCTTGCAAAAAAGATAAGCAAGGTTACACCTTCAAGCTGGTTCGGAAAAATGGCAACGGTGGTCTTTGCCGCAATTACGATAATATTTATTTTATATCCCGACAATCCGGTGCTGAGTATCCTTCTTACCGTTTTGTTGGCAAGCGTGCTTATTTTTGCGCTGTTAATGTATTATTTTACCATATTCCGAAAAGTCGGAAAAACAAACAAGGAGTAAACCATGGTTTTAAAATTATGTTCACGCTGTAAAAAGCGTGTGGCTGTTATATATATGCAGCGTATCGAAAACGGAAACACGGTCAACGAGGGACTGTGTCTTAAATGTGCAAGAGAAATGGGATTAAAGCCCGTTGACGATATACTTGAGCGTATGGGAATAACCCCTGAGGAATTCGACGCTATGTCCGACGAGATATCCGGTCTGGTTCCCACCGAAGGCGATAACGGCGAAGAAAACGAAGGCAGAGCACCTTCCCTTAATCTCGGCCCCCTATTCCCCTCTCAGGACGGTCTTAATCTTCCCGACAACCTGAGAAAAGACAAACAGCAAAGCAAAGAAAATAAAGGCGACGGAAAAAAGGCAAAAAACAGAAAGTTTCTTGACCAATACTGTATCGACCTTACGGGCAGAGCAAGAGAAGGAAAGCTTGACAAGGTGATCGGCAGAGGTGAAGAATTGGAGCGTGTAATGCAGATACTTTGCCGCCGTCAAAAGAACAATCCCTGTCTGATTGGTGAGCCCGGTGTAGGTAAGACCGCGGTTGCGGAAGCGCTTGCCTCCAGAATAGTTGCCGGAAACGTTCCTTACAAGCTCAAGGACAAGGAAGTAATGCTGGTGGATATGACGGCTATGGTAGCGGGCACGCAGTTCAGGGGCCAGTTCGAGAGCCGTATGAAGGGGCTTATTGACGAAGTAAAGCAAAACGGAAATATTATTCTGGTTATCGACGAGGTCCACTCTATTGTGGGCGCCGGCGATGCGGAGGGCGGTATGAACGCCGCAAATATTCTCAAGCCCGCCCTTTCCAGAGGCGAGATACAGCTCATCGGCGCAACCACGCTTACCGAGTACAGAAAGTACATTGAAAAGGATGCGGCGTTGGAGCGCAGATTCCAGCCCGTTATGATAAACGAACCCTCTATTGAGGACAGCATAAAGATACTTCAGGGCATAAAGGATAATTACGAAAAATATCACGGTATACACATATCCGACGATATGTGCCGCAGAATGGTAGTACTTTCCGAAAGATATATTACCGACAGATACCTGCCCGATAAAGCGATCGACCTTATGGACGAGGCCTGCGCAAATCTTTCTATGAATTCCGACGTAGTCAACAGCATAAATGCGTTGGCAGACGAAATAAAGGCGCTTAACGAAAAGCAGACGGCATTGGAAGCAAAGAGCGAAAAGACAGACGAGGATTTTGCCGCAATCGCAGAAAACCGCACCGTTCTTTTGCAAAAAAATGAGCTGTTTGACCGTCTTTCCGCACAAAGAGATACTCTTACCATAACCGAACAGGATCTTGCAAAGGTTATTGAGATATGGACGGGAATCCCCGCTTCCAGCATAAGTGAAAACGAATTTGAAAAAATACAAAAGCTTGTACCTTCCATCAAGGAACGTATTGTAGGTCAGGACGAGGCGGTGGAAAAGGTTGCCAAGGCAGTTCGCCGCTCCCGTGCGGGAATTTCCTATAAAAAGAAGCCCGTTTCCTTTATATTCGCCGGTCCTACCGGAATAGGAAAGACCGAGCTGGTAAAGGTGCTGGCAAGCTATTTGTTCGATTCACCCGAATCCCTTATACGTTTGGATATGTCGGAATATATGGAAAAGTATTCCGTTTCCAGAATTATCGGTTCTCCTCCCGGCTACGTGGGCTATGACGATGCGGGACAGCTTACCGAAAAAATACGCCGCAAACCTTATTCCGTAATTCTCTTTGACGAAATTGAAAAGGCGCATCCCGACGTATTGAATATACTTTTGCAGATACTTGATGACGGCAGAATTACCGATTCTCACGGAAAAACGGTTAATTTTGAAAACACGGTCATAGTTATGACCACCAATGCGGGAAGCACGGATATCTCCTCTTCCGCAGGCTTTACAACCACTGCAAAGGCATCCGATGAGGCAAAGGTCAAGAAGGCGCTTGAGCAGTTCCTTCGACCCGAGTTTATTAACCGCGTTGATGAGATCGTGGTATTCAACAGACTTTCAAAGGAAAACTTTGGATCTATTTGCCGCATAATGCTTTCCGATCTGGAAAAGGTTCTGGCGGAAAAGAATATCGCCCTCACCTATGACGATGCGGCTGTAAACGCATTGGTGGACAAGGGATA
This sequence comes from Eubacteriales bacterium, assembly GCA_045595165.1. Classification (GTDB taxonomy): domain Bacteria; phylum Bacillota; class Clostridia; order Oscillospirales; family CAG-382; genus SFLA01. The sequence goes on along the minus strand of JAZNZY010000018.1, from coordinate 6,388 downwards.
TTCGGAAAAATACGGTGCCCGCAACTTGCGCCGTCTTATACAGACGGATATCGAGGATGCGGTTGCCACCGCTATTATCGAGGATACCTCGATGAAGATAACCTCGGTGGCTTTGTCTGCTGATGAAAACGGTGTAACCATAGCCACATTTTAACCGATAAAAAGTTTATCCGAAAGGAGAAAACAGCAAAAATGCCGGATTATTCCGAGAAGATAAGAACAATAACCTCCAACAGCCGCAAGCAGGCGGAGGACAGGTTCGAGCCGGAATCCATGGATATAGAAGAGCTTGCCATAAAGCTGGGCAGTAATCTCGGCGACGGATTGAGCGATGAAGAAGTAAAAAAGATAAGACGTGAAAAAGGAACCAACACCCTTTACGATGAGATAAAGACGGGATTTACCACCAGCTTTAAAAATCAGCTTCAGGGGCTGATGGGCATTTTTCTCGCCGCAGTCGCGTTTTTGACATACATCTTTCGGCCTGACCGCCACGAGCTTTTAGTTTTGGGCGTAACGGTGATAATAATAATGTTTATCAACGCCGTGCTGGAGGCTTCCGCTTCTCATTCATTGGATAAAATACGAAACTACTCCGCTATACGCACCACGGTTACACGAAACGGCAGAAGATTTGTTATTGATAGCCGCGGTCTTGTACCGGGAGATATTATTACGCTGGAAACGGGAAACATAGTCCCTGCCGATGCGCGTATTATATCCTGCGCCCATCTTTCGGTTCTGGAAGGAGCGATAAACGGCAAGAACGAATCCGTGTACAAATCCTCCGCCATAGAGTATAACCGTCCCGATATGCTTTGCCACACGAACATGGTATATGCGGGCACGGTGATTACGGGAGGAAGCGGAACCGCTATCGTTTGCGAAACGGGCAAAAACGTTCTTACCCGCAAGGTAAACACAAAGCAATCCCAGGATTATACTCCCGGATTGCTGAAATACGCCTCCCACGTGGGAAAGGCAATGTCTTTTGCCTGCGTAATAATTTGCTTTGTAATGCTTGTCCTCGGCGTTGCCACGGGCAGAAGCGTTACGGATATGTTTATTTTATCCTTGACCTTGGGATATATTTCCATGTATGACAGCTGTAAAGCTCTTACGTTTATTTCCCTTGGATACGGTGTGCGTAAAATGCTTGAAAACAACGCCGCTGTGGGAAATTTAAACAGTATAGGCAAGCTGGGCAACGTAGACACGGTTATGTGCTCCCGCGGACAAGCGTTCCCTCCCAAAAAAATGTTCGTTACTCAGTTGTATACAGACGGAAAGTTAACGGATATACAAAACGCGGAAGAAAGTGACAGCAACAAAAGATTGCTTAAATATGCGTTGGTATGCTCGGATATTAAGAAAAATACCGATGAAAAAGGACGTCAGCGCAGTCAGCACAGATATACGGGCCGCAAGCCCGATATAGCGATTGCAGATGCCTGTGATTTTCTGCTTGCCAACATTTCCAACCTTGAAGGCGAGTTTTTCCGCATAGACACCGAGGTTTCTTCCGATAACGTTGTTACACGAACGTTGGTGCTTTCCGAAGGAAAGACGTTTGTAATAGTAAGAGGAAACCCCGAATCTATAATAAGCCGCTGTGTGGGATACCGTAAAAACGGCGCGGTCTACCGTATGAACGACGGTGCGGTAAGCCGTATGAACGAAGCATTGGAAAACATGCGTAAAAAAGCAGAAACGGTTATCGCCGTTGCCACGGGACGTACCGATGCGGATTCTTTGCAGGATTACTCCGTAGAGAGCCGTCTTATACTCTCAGGCTTTATAGGCTTGGGATCTGCATTCCGAGTCGATCCTGCCGCCGCAGTATATAAATGCCGCAAGGCGGGCATTGAAACGGTATTGCGCAGTAACGAAGCGTATTACCCTTTCCTCTCTCTTGCAAAAGAGGCGGGTATTATCACCGACGAGGGACAAGCTATTTCCGCAGAGGATATAAGCAATACCGATCCCGGTCTGTATATTGCAAACCAACCCTTATACAAGCTGTACGTGGGTATTGACGATGAACAATGGCGGGAGGTCCTTCGCTACCGCCACGATAACAAGCGTTACGTTGCTGTAACGGCAAGCAATATGGACGATCTTCCTTTGATACAGGAAGCGGACGTAACCTTCGTAAGCGACACCGAATCCCCCGACACGCTGAAGCAGGAAAGCGATATTGTGATGCTGGAGGGCGGATTCCATATCATAACCTATGCTATAAGCGCGGCAAAAGCTATTGTTGCACGAATACACGCAGTAACGGAATATCTTTTTGTAGGATTTATTCTTACGCTGGTCGCTACCCTTGCCGCTATTGGCTTTGGTATGGATCTCCCATTAAGACTTCAGGATTTGCTGTTCGGCGGTATAATATTTAACTTTATAATTGCGGTTTCTTTGGCATTCGCTCCTACGGACAAGAATATTTTGTCCGAGAAAATGAAAAAATATAAAACGAAGCCCGCTTTCAAGGATTTTATATACCCCGTCTTATATGCTCTGGGTGCAGGCGCGGTTATCCCTGCGGTATACACTCTGTGCGGTAACACCTGCGCATTTATGAGCTTTGCTTTGCTTCTTATAACATACGCTATAACCAACATATCCAGAAAGCCTATCTTTGCAAGGACACCTTTGGGGATCGGCAAGCTTATAATATCCGCTTTGGTGATCGCAGGTATGTTCGCCTGCCTGGTGTACGTTCCCTTCCTTGCGAATATGTTCGGATACGCACCGCCCGATGCCGTTCAGTACGGAATTACTGCGGCAATAACCTTGGGGTATTATGCTTTATCCCAAATTGCAAAACTTTTATACGGAATAATAACAAAAAATAAAAATAAACCAAAATTCAAATTGGCGAAAGATGAGGAGGTAAATTGAAATGATTACAAAGGATTCCATTATCGGTGACGTTCTTGATAAGGCTCCCGAAAAGGCAAAGTATTTCTTTGAGATCGGTATGCATTGTCTGGGATGCCCTCATTCCAGAGGCGAAACCATCGAGCAGGCTTGCGCAGTTCACGGTGCAGATCTGGAAGCACTTCTTAAGAAATTGAACGGAGAAGACTAAAAATGGGAAAAGTAAAAGATTTCGCAAACGATTTTAAAAAGTTTATTTCACAGGGCAATATTCTTGATATGGCAGTCGGCGTAGTCGTCGGTACTGCCTTCAAGGCTATCGTTTCTTCTTTGGTTGCAGACATTATTATGCCTTGCATCGGCTTCCTTCTCGGCGACGTTAACTTTACCGATCTTAAATGGGTACTGGTAGAGGCAGTCGCAGAGGTCGTTAACGAGGAAGGCGTTGTTGTTACCCCCGCAGTTGCAGAGGTAGCGGTTAAGTACGGTCAGTTTATTCAGTACATAATCGATTTCCTTATTATTGCTTTCGCTATGTTTATCGTTGTTAAGGTGGCTATGTCCGTTCGTAACAAGATGGAAGCAAAGAAGAAGGCTGAAGAAGCAGCTGCAAAGGCTGCAGAAGAAGCAGCAAAGGCTGCTATTCCTCCCGAACCTACTGTTGAAGAAAAGACACTTAAGGCTCTTGAGGATATCCGTGATTTCGTAAAAGGCATTAAAGGCTAAAGAATTATGAAATACATTATCGGTGTGGACGGCGGAGGAACTAAAACCGCCGCCGCCCTCGCCGATATCAACGGTAACGTCCTTCGTGTTGAATACGGGAAGGGCTCTAATCCCAATGATATCGGCTTTGAAAATTCAATAGAAAACATATTTTCCGCCGTTCAGGCTCTAAATGCGAATATTGATGACATCGCCGCCATTTTTTGCGGCGTTGCAGGCATAACCGCCGCCGACTACAGCCAAAAGGCAAACGCCTGGTTAAAGGAAACATTTCCAAAGGCAAAGTCGGAAGCTCTGCACGACGGTATAAATGTGATATATTCCGCGTTTCCCCACAGCGACGGTGCGATCGTCATATGCGGAACGGGAAGCTCCTGCTTTATGAAAACGGGAAAAGAGATTATCCGTATCGGCGGATACGGCAAGTTCGACTGCGCCGGAAACGGATACGAGATCGGCAAAGCCGCCATTGCCCACGCTCTGAAGTGTGTTGACGGAAGAGATGAAAAGGGCGAATTATACGCTTTGGTTACCGAAAAAATATGCGGCGATCCCTTGGAAAAGCTGACAACGCTTATCGCCGCTGACAAAAAGTATATCGCTTCGTTTACTCCCCTTGTGTTCGAAGCATACGAAAAAGGCGACATTTACGCCGCCTGGATACTTGAAAATCAACTTGAATATATCGGCGGTCTGATAAACCGCGCATGCGACGTGTACGGAGGTAATATACCCGTATGTATGGCAGGCGGAATCGGAACACAGAAAACCGCTATTGATATAATAAAAAAATATCTCGCCTATGATATTTCCATCTCCCCCATTACGGCAGAACCCGTATACGGAGCCGTGGCAAAAGCAAAAGAGATATTGACAGCAGAATAAAAATAGTGTATCATTTACAGTAATAATCTATGGAGGCAAATGCTATGGATCAAACAGAACTCAACGAACTCAGAACGCTGAGACACTCGGCGTCTCATATTCTGGCGCAGGCAGTAAAAAGACTTTATCCCGATGCCCGTCTGGCGATCGGACCTGCTATCGACACAGGATTTTATTATGATTTCGATACAGCCACTACCTTTACCACGGAGGATCTTGACAGTATCGAAGCTGAAATGAAGAAGATAATTAAAGAAAATCTTCGTATAGAACGCTTTACTCTCCCCCGCGACGAAGCTAAAAAGCTTATGGCAGACGAGCCTTACAAGCTTGAGCTGATCGACGGTCTTGACGAGGGCGAAGAAATATCCTTCTACAAGCAGGGCGAATTTACCGACCTTTGCGCGGGCCCCCACGTTGCCTATACAAAAAAGGTAAAGGCGTTCAAGCTCCTTTCCGTTACCGGCGCATATTGGAGAGGCGATTCCAACAACAAGATGCTTCAGCGTATCTACGGCACCGCTTTTGCAACCAAGGACGAGCTTGACGAATACCTGAATATGCTTGAGGAAGCAAAAAAGCGCGACCACAGAAAGCTGGGCAAAGAGCTTGGTCTGTTTATGATGACGGATGACGGTCCCGGCTTCCCCTTCTTCCTTCCCAACGGTATGGTACTCAAGAACACCCTCATTGATTACTGGAGAGAGGTACATAAGAGATACGGCTACGTAGAAATATCCACTCCCGTTATTCTTAACCGCCGTCTGTGGGAAAGAAGCGGACATTGGGGACACTACAAGCAGAATATGTACACCACCAAGATTGACGAAGAGGATTACGCAATTAAGCCCATGAACTGCCCCGGCGGTATGTTGGTTTATATGAATGAGCCTCACTCTTACCGCGATCTGCCCCTGCGTGCAGGCGAATTGGGTCTGGTACACAGACACGAGCTTTCCGGTGCGCTTCACGGATTGTTCCGCGTAAGATGCTTTACTCAGGACGATGCTCATATCTTTATGACAAAAGAGCAGATGCGTGATGAGATAAAGAACGTTGTAAGCCTTTTTGATGAGGTATATTCCCTCTTCGGTCTTACATATCAAATAGAGCTTTCCACTATGCCCGAGGATCATATGGGTGATGAGGCTGTGTGGGAACACGCAGAAGAAACTCTTAAAGCGGCTATTACCGATATGGGCAAGGATTATATCCTTAACGAAGGCGACGGCGCTTTCTACGGCCCCAAGCTGGACTTCCACCTCCGCGACAGTATCGGAAGAACCTGGCAGTGCGGTACTATTCAGCTTGACTTCCAGCTTCCCGAAAGATTTGAGCTTGAGTACACCGGCGCAGACGGCGAAAAGCACCGTCCCGTTATGATACACAGAGTCGTATTTGGAAGTATCGAAAGATTTATCGGCGTTATTACCGAGCATTTTGCAGGTGCATTCCCCTTGTGGCTGGCTCCTCTGCAGGTAGCAGTGCTTCCCATTACCGACAGAGCCGCTGAATATGCGGATAAACTGGTGGCAGACCTTACCGCCGCAGGCGTAAGAGTAAAAGCAGACCACCGCAACGAAAAGGTTAACTACAAGATCCGCGAGCATCAGCTCCAGAAGGTTCCTTATATGCTGGTTGTAGGCGACCGCGAGGTTGAAGAGGGCACGGTTTCTCTCCGTACCCGTACCGGCGAAACCGGCGGCGTAATGACCGCACAGGAATTTTACGACAGAGTTACTACCGAGATCAAGGACAGAAGCCGTATTGTATAATTTCACCCCTAAAATGCTTACGCATTTTTGGGGACCCCGAAAAAAATCACTCCGATAACAAAAGGACGAGAAATATTCTCGTCCTTTTCTCTGTTTGGTTGTACAAAACTATACGTTTT